>NZ_JBDZDR010000007.1:0-262601 GCF_040049255.1 Mesorhizobium sp. KR2-14
ATAACGCCATGTCGATCACTCCATAGCCCCCGCTGAAAACACGCGGGGCAAGG
Organism: Mesorhizobium sp. KR2-14; assembly: GCF_040049255.1. NCBI lineage: Bacteria > Pseudomonadati > Pseudomonadota > Alphaproteobacteria > Hyphomicrobiales > Phyllobacteriaceae > Mesorhizobium > Mesorhizobium sp. KR2-14. The sequence continues at coordinate 54 of NZ_JBDZDR010000007.1, forward strand.
TTCAAACATGGGTCACTTCTCGATGGAAATATCCGCTAATCCCGGGTCAGTTCCTGGTGGAAATCAACAATATGGGCGCTAAACGGTCATTCGCCGCTTGAAGGTCTCCGGCGGGTCAGGTGCGGACGTCAGCAGATAAGGCACAGCACCCGGCAGCTACGATTACTTTCGTCATGGGGTATTACAGCGCTGTTCACAATTGCCAACATTTTGGAAAACCATTCTGACAGCCTTGAGCCAACACAGCGCGATGGCGCGTCATGGCAGGCGCGGTCAGGCCTTGGTCGGCGAGCACGGGAGCACACACCGGAGGCGTTCACCCGAATCCTACGGGCATGGCTCGGGCCTTTGACTGCTACGGCCGGGGCGCATAGAGTTCGTTATGGGGTCTTATACGCCTGTTGAGGATTGTTAGCGTGCGGAATTGGCACCGGCGTATTTTAGCGGAGATCGAGGAAGAGCGCGCGGCCGAAGAACGGGCGCTCGAACTGCGCATCGCCGGCGGGCCGCCTGACAAGCGCATCAGCCAGTCGACCTGGGAAAAATGGTGTCGCTACGAATATGTGGTCTGCCCAGGCCAGAAGGGCCGATACGCCTGCGAGCGTGAGACATGCCAGCAAGGCCTGCGCTGCGAGCGCATGGCCTCCATCGGCCTGCTCGGCACCGGCGAGCCGGTCCCGAAACGCGAGCGGGTCCGATGCGGGGCGCGGACGCGGCGGGGGCACCCCTGTGCCATGGCTGTGGTTGCCGGCAAGGCGCGCTGCCGGCTGCATGGCGGGTCATCATCGGGCCCAAAGACGGCCGAGGGCCGCGCCCGCATTGCAGCCGCCCAGAAACGCCGCTGGCAGAAGCTGCGCACCCCACCGCCTGAACCGCTCCCCTCCCAGGAGCCGGTACCAGCTGCAGCCCCGAAACTTGCGCCTCGCGCTCGGCGACCTTGGCGACGTAAAAAGCGCTTTTCTGGCATGGCGCTTTAGGGCCGCGTGCGGCGAGGTTGGCGCTACCGCGCAGGCCGATTGAGGAGCGGACGGCTGTTTTCGATCTACAGCTACACCGGGGGAACTGATAGGCCGCATGCGCGCATCTTCTCGGCTGTACGGAAGACCGTCGCCACTATAGCCGCCGTTTGCTGTCCCGTTCGCCTGCGATTACCCGTCCAATTTTCATGCAATGTGACGGCAATCGCCCATCGCGTCAGTTTCCTTACATTTTGCCCACCTTGCCACCATGCACCGGATTTGGATGAAGGTTTGGATGAAGGCTTGTGTGCTGGCTCCGACCAGGTCGCCGAGGCTACAATCGTGCGCCTGCATGATGGGAGTCTGTTTCCGGTTTCCAAATGTTTCCGGAAACCGGTGAAAAGTCCCTATCGCGCGCGCATATATAGAGGAACTTGCAAGAATTCCGGAAACATTCGGAAACCGGAAACCTTTCTTCGCCGTCCCCTCACCGCTGTTTGAGCCGAACTCCGAAAAAGGCCTTTGTCCCCCAGGCCCTGTCCTGCTTCTTCTGGAAGCCGCGCTTGCGCATAGCGGCACCAAAGGTCTTGATCGAGCCGGGATCTTCGCCTTGCTGCGAGGCGAATGCGCGCCAGTCTTCGTATAGTGATATGGCCTTTTCCTTCAGCGTGACCGATCCGAGCTCGACCTGGCACCGCTCGGCCAGCCAGCTGCCGAACGTGTCCTGTTCCGCGAAATACTCGGCGGTCGCCTCGACCACCGCCTTCGGCCGTGTCAGGCCATCGCGGTGCCAGGCCACGGCCCCTTCGATCATCCACTGCAGAATGGCCGGCCATTCGACCTGCAGCTTCTCCTCGAGCTGGGGATCTGGAGCAGAGGGCTTGCGCGTGAACGCAACCATCACAATCCGCCGCCGCAAAGCGTCGTCCAGGTTCTGGATCGCGGGGGTATGATTGCCGAGGAATGTCAGCTTCCAGGTTGGTTTGTATTCTGTGGAGTTCTCATAGAGCCGCCGCGCCCGGATCGTGTCGGCGCCCGTCACGGCCTTGAGCCGCGCCTCATCCCAGCGCCGGCCCTCATCTGTTTCGGAGGCCGTCACCAGACGCGCGCCGCGCAGTGCAGCGAGCCCCTCGCTGCCTTTGTCGAAATGCGAAGCCGTGAAGGTGTCCATCTGTGCCGTGCGGGCATAATCGCCCATGATGCGCGCCAGAGTATTGACGAGCACGCTCTTGCCGTTGCCGCCGCCACCGTAAAGGAACACCAGGGTGTGCTCCCGCGTGTGCCCAGTCAGGCAGTAGCCGGCCCAACGCTGCAGGAAATCCATCAGCTCGGGATCTCCGCCGGTTGCCACTGTCAGGAACGCCAGCCAGCGCGGGCAATCCGTATGTGCTGGCGCTGGCGCGACGGTGGTCGTCATGCTGATGAGGTCAGCAAGGTCAGCTGGCAGAAGGCGCCCGGTTTTGAGGTCGACGGTTCCGCAAGGGGTCCCAAGCCGGTCGGGGTTCGCGTCCCATCGGTCAGATGGGCAGACGATCGACTGCGTCGTGCGGGCAAAGGTTTCGACGCCCTTGGCAAAGTTGACGCTGCCCACCTTCGCGACTTCCGACAGCGATTTGGCGCGGGCGCTCCCATAATCCCGGACGGCTTCCCGTATCCACGAAAAGACGCGGCCCGTTGAGTCTTGCTCCCAGTAGCTGCCGTTCCAGGTCAGCCACGTCTTCCGGTCAGGATCGTAGCGTATGCGATCTCTGTAGGCGTCGACGAAAACTGTTGCGGCATGATCCTCAGAAATCAGTCCCGTTTCCGTGGCGGGCGATGTGTGCTCCTTTTCGCGCTGCGCCGCATCGGCCGTGCTAGCTTCATGCGACGGGACCGGTCCTCTCAACTGTTCGATGACGCCGAGCGCCTTCAGTTTGTCCTCGGGGCTACTCATAGCTTGCCCCACGCTACCAGGTCGTTGAAGTCCGAACCGATTTCGAGTGGAGTTCGGACCACGCATTCGCGACCCTGTGCCACCCAGCGTGCGGCGCAAGCCTCGGCGGCCCTCTGCCCGGTCCCCGATGCATCATTGTCCACAAACAAGGAGAGCGTCTCGATCCCCGCCAGAACCGGAAACTGAGCCATGGTGCCGGCCGAAAGCGCAGCCCATACCGGCCGGTAGCCGAGACTCATAACGGCAAGCGCGGTTTCAATGCCCTCTGCGATGGCGAGCCCGAGCGTCACTTCCTCGTCGCGGCAGAGCTTGACGCAGGCGCGCCTGGCGTCCCCAAGCATCTTGCGGGGATTGCCGAGGCCGCTGACCTTGGCCTTGCCGCTGCCGTCCGGGACGATTGCCGTGCGATGGATGCCGCGGAACTCGTTGTCGTTGATCCCCACCATTGCGGCCAGCATCGCTGGCAAAAATACAGTCTCACCGCTCTCGAGACGGAATGGGCATTTCGGATGGTAGCGGAGCGCGTGGCCCGTGAAGGCCTCATCCGTCAGCACAAGGGCACGGCCGCGGAGATAGGTCTCAATGCGGGTCCCACCGATCGGCCGCCCCTCGCTCCAAAGCTTCCGAGCATATTCGCGCTTGCAGGCTGCCTCAGGATTGAGGGTGATGGGACGGGTGGGTTGCTGGGGGATTTCGCGCATGAGGCGCTCGTCCTTGCGCTTGGGATCGAAAGCGCGGATCCCGAGCCGCGCGCGGACGTGGTCTCGGCAGGCCTGCCAGTCGTCGCCGGCGAAGGAATAGACGATAAAGCTGTCAGGGGCGTTCTGGTCGAACAAGACCGACAGCGACCGATCGTCGTGCGTGTGCCCGGGTCCGGGGCAAAGGACCGTGTCGCGGCTGTAAGTGTTCCCTCCGAGTAGCTTGGCAGCGGTAGTAATGCTCATGCCGCCACCTCGCCCAGGCAAGGCGATCGCCGGATGGTTCCTGCGGGAACGCTGTGTGGGGAGGCGCTGGTCCAGAACTTCGGACGTGTCAGAGGGTGCGGCGCCATCAGACGCCGCCGCAAATCGCTTGAACATGACCTCGCTTTCAGGCTCGGGCCAAAGAGACTGGTGCCGTGAGCGCGCCGCTATTGACTTTGCGGTCCGGAGGTGGTGCCTGTGCGTCTGTCACAACGATGAGGCTTCCGGAACGGCGACGTTCTGGGGGCCTTTCTCTTTCGCAATTGTTAGTGGAAGGTCGCCTCTGCTGGCCGACTCGAGGGCGACGGACACGCCCTTTGGGAGCGGCTGGATCGGCAGGTGCCGGCCTGCAAACTGGCGGCGCGGATGCCGCCGCTGATGGCGATCGGGTTGGCAGTTTTCGTTTCCGGAGGAGGTTTCTCGCGGGACGGTGAGGAGGCGGACTGCTGCGGGCGCGCTGGGCAAGCAGGCACTGTCGAAATTTGGATCATTGCTGCGAGTACGCTCACTTGCGGATCGAGCTCAGGTAGCAGAGCAATTCATCTCGCATGATGAGCACGCGCCGGCCAGCCTTGAGGCGCGTCAGCTCACCTGTTTCGAACTTTTTATAAAGGAAGCTGCGCGAGAGGCTCGTGATTTCCAGCGCCTGCTGGATCGTCACTGCGAGCGGCAGGTCGTGTTCGCGCTCAGGGGCGCCAGCGGGCGTTTTAGATACCTTAATTGTCAGCTCGGCTGTCCGATTTTTCATTGAGACACCTCACAATTCGTTTTGCGGTGTGTCTCCATATGCGCAGTTAGGTGTTGTCGTCTGTCATAAAATAAGGCCTGAGTTTTTCATGATGCGACGGGCCGCCGAGATCTTGTTGGCCATCTTCCTCACTGCCGCTTCAGACGCTTGGTTGGAAGACAGGGCATCCTTTCGCCCGGCCCTGTGAGCCTCGAGGACGGCCATTCTCTTGGCCACATCGCGATCGCTCACCTTATTTCCCTGCGTCTCCTCAAGCTCCCGCTTCTGCTCTTCGTAATATGCCAGGAAATCTCGCGCCTCGAGCGCCTCATCCCACGCGCTCTTGCGGGGAGCCCCACGTTTAGGAGGGTTGAGTTCCGGGTGTTCTCGCGCGGCCCAAATGACGACCGTCTCCATCCAGCCGTCATGTGACATGTCGATTCCGCGCTTCTCGGCAAACCGGCGGAGGTCTGCCTCACGCTCCAACGATTTTGAGGGATCAAGGCCAGGTGGGAAAAGTCTGTACAGGATGCTCAAGCTTCAGTTCCGTGGGTCACCAGGAAGTGTCGCGCGGCGAGATTGGCCAGCGCGCAATGAATTCGAAAGCGCCCGCGCGAGCGCCTGCCCATACGAGCGCCCGAGCGAGGAGTACGGATGTCGGTATGGGTGCCCGGCCGATGGCCTGCCCTCTCGAGGATCGCTTGCCCACTCACCGCCCCAGATCCATTCACCCTTGTCCATCGGGAGAAGCCTCTCAAATGTGCGGCAGGCGCCCTTCATGCGCCACTCCGTCCCTAGTTATCTCGCATTGAGTAACATATTAGACGGGTGAAACTTGCGCGCATGGCACAAACTACGACATCGTGGATGCCGGGTGACCTTCATGAAGCAGGTGTCCAGCTTGCGAGAGCCGGCCGGAACGCCTTGGCCACGGCAAACTGCCCGGACGTTGGCCGCACAGATCAACGTCCCGGACTCCAATCGGAAAGCACGAAGCGCTCGCCTGTTCTACGCTGCCCTGTCGGTGCTCCTATTGGCGGCATTTCAGTAGTGGTGGGCACTAAGCGGAATTACATTGTCCGGTGTCTGTCCCTCACAGTAATCGGCCCACGCGATCATCAGCCGGCGCCGCTTTTCAATGGCGTCTCCGCGCCGGTAGGCGCGCTCCACGACATTGCCGATCTCATGCGCCAGCGCAGCCTCGGCGATCTCGCGCGGGAAGGTCGTCGCGTCGCCGGCCCAGTCGCGAAAGGAGGAGCGGAAGCCGTGCACGGTGACGTCTTCCACCTTCAACCGGCGCAGCAGCATCTCCATAGCCATGCCCGAAAGCGGACGCCCGACCTTGTGCCCGGGAAAGACATAGGTCGAACCCCGCACGTCATGCAGCGACTTCAGGATGGCGAGCGCCCGCTCCGTCAGCGGCACGCGGTGTTCCTTGCCGGCCTTCATTCGGTTGGCCGGCACCGTCCAGATCGCCCGCTCGAAGTCGATTTCCGGCCACTGCACGCCCAGCACCTCGCCCGAGCGGGCCGCCGTGAGGATGAGAAACTCCAGCGCCCGCGCGGCCATTGCCTCGCTGGCCCGCAGCCGGGTGATCAGTTGGGGTACGTCGCGATAGGGCATCGCAGCATGGTGCCCGCGCGTCAGCCGCTGGCGGGCGGGCAGAACATTCTTCAGATGCCCGCGCCACAAGGCCGGGTTTTCTCCGGTCCGCCAGCCCTTGGCCTTGGCAAAGTCGAGGACGCGCTCGATCCGGCCGCGCAGGCGCGACGCGGTTTCCGCCTTCTCCTTCCAGATCGGGGTCAGCACCTCGAGCACGTCGGCCGTGTCGATCGCGGACACCTTCCGGGTCTGGATCGGCTTGCAGTAGGCCGTCAGGGTCATGCGCCACTGCGCGCGGTGCTTTTCGTTGCGCCACGAGCTTTCCATTGAGGCGAGGAACTGGTCAACGCATTCCGCGAAGGTCGGCTCCGCCTCCTTGTTGCGCTCGATGATCGGATCCCGGCCATCCTCGACCGCAGCCCGGTATTCGACCGCCTTGGCGCGCGCCTTGGCGAGTGTCACGGCCGGATAGGGCCCCAGCCCCATCTCACGGCGCTTGCCGTCACGCACCCACATGAAGAGCCACGACTTCGACCCTGATGGTGCCACGTTGAGATAGAGGCCGCCGCCGTCACTGTGCCGCCCCGGCTTCTTCACGGCCTTTGCCGCGGCGTCGGACAATTTGTGTAGTGCTCGAGTCATCCCCACTTCCTTCCCCACTTACGAGTGGGGATCATAGCGCATCGCAGAGGACATTTGGAGACATTAGAGATCGCCATTGCCTCGGATTGCTGGATTTGAGGAACACCTAGAAACTCAGAAGGACGTTAGTATGGCGGACTCCCTCTCCGCCATACAATTTCCATCTGATTGATACCCAACCGCTTTTGGCGCTGATCGCCAGCTCTCTCCGGCTTGGCGCAGGCGACACTTCGCCCAGGCATTTGATCCGCAATAATCCTTGGCATAGGGACAGGCTGGTCCAATCTTTCGCCGCTCTTATCGTGTTGACTAAGTGTTAAACCGATTTAAGTTCGCGCGCGCCAACGCCTCTTGCGGAATCCGTTCATGTCTTCCACCCAGATCCTTGAAACTGCCAGGCGCGGCCGCTGGGCTGTGGCGGCGATGTTTTTCGCCAACGGGTTCCTGACCGGCAGCTGGGCGCCGCAGATCCCGCTGTTCCTGCCCCGGCTCGGCATCAGCCCATTCACGCTTGGTCTGCTGATCCTTGCCTTCGGTCTGGGCGCGCTCACGGCGATGCCATGGTGCGGCTATCTCATCGGTCGGCACGGTTCGCGCAAGGTGCTCAGGATCTTCTCCGTTGTGGCGACCGTCGGTCTGCTGCCGGTCGCGCTGGCGCCGAACGTGCCGTTCGCGGCACTGGCCATGTATGTCTTCGGCGCGGTCATCGGCGGCATGGATGTCACCATGAACGCCAATGCGGTGGCGGTGGAGCGCAAGCTCTCGCGCGCCATCATGTCGTCCTCGCACGGTTTCTGGAGCCTGGGCGGCTTTGCCGGCGGCGGCCTTGGCGGCCTGGCGATCCAGCTTTACGGCCATGCTGCCCACGCCGTCCTGGTGACGGTGGTGGCACTTGTCATCGTCGCGCTGGCGTTGCGCCATATCATGGCCGAGGACAAGCCGGTGGTGCGCGAGCACCGCAAACTATCCTTGCCGTCCAATCCGTTGATCTATCTGGTCGGCCTCGTCGCGCTGTTCTCCATGGTGCCGGAAGGCACGGTGCTCGACTGGGCTGCGCTCTACCTGCGTGAGGAACTCGGCGCGGATATCGCCACCGCGGGCTTCGCCTTCGCCGGTTTCTCGGCGACGATGGCTTCCATGAGGTTTCTCGGCGATGGCGTGCGCAACCGTTTCGGCGCCGTGCGCACGCTTCGCATTTCGAGCCTTATCGCCGCCGCCGGCATGCTCACGGCCGGCCTTGCCACGTCGCCCTGGATGGCGATCTGCGCCTTCACCTTTGCCGGGCTTGGCGTTGCCAACATGGTGCCGATCGCCTTCTCGGCCGCCGGCAACCAGCGCGGCATGTCGCCCGGCGCCGGCATGAGCGTGGTGACCGTGATGGGCTATTCGGGCATCCTGGTGGCGCCGTCGGCAATCGGCTTCGTCGGCGAGCATACCGGTTTCGCCCCGATCTTCGTTGCCATGTCCTGCCTGCTGGTGGTGGTCTGCCTCATGGCTGGCCTGGCGCGCGGGGCCGATTTCATGCCCGCGTCTCAACCGGCCGAATAGCGCTTCAAAGCCACAAAAAGGAAGTCCGCTACCCGCCTGATGCGAAGGCTGCTCCGCACGTCGCGATGCATGGCCAACCACATGGGCAGCACGGGTAGCTGGAGGTCCGGCAGGATTGCCTCGACCAGCGGGTCGGCCCGCACCAGCGACTCCTGGGCGAAGCCGATCCCATTGCCCATGCGTATTGCCTCCCAAAGCACGATCTGGTTGTCGGTGCGGAAACGAAAGGCGTGGCGGTCGAGCTTGACCCCCAAGGCGGCGAAGCCCTTGATGATCTCGTCACCACGGTCGTAGCCGACCAGGTCGTGTCCGACGAGATCGTAGGCGTTCTTGGGCGTTCCGCGCCGCGCCAGGTAACTCTTTGCCGCACAGGCGCAAAGGGGGAGGTCGGCCACCTTGCGCGCCAGAAGTTCGTTCTGCGTTGGCTCGACCATGCGCAGAGCAATGTCAGCGTCCCGGCGCAGCAGGTTCTCGATCTGGTTCGAGGCGACGATCTCGACCTCTATGCCCGGCTCCTCGATGCCCAGCCTGGCAAGCATGTCGGGCAGCACGTAGGCCGCAACGATCTCGCTTGCCGCTATGCGGACCGTGCCTTCGATGGCCTCGACCGACCCAAGCGCCAGGCGCGAAAAGGCGGTCGCTTCCTCATGCACGGCCCGCCCGCGCTCGAACAACAGGCTGCCGGCCTCGGTCAGAACATAGCCCTGCCGACCGCGCCGGAAGAGCGTGACGCCCAGCGCCTGCTCGAGTTCGGCGATGTGGCGGCCGAGCGTCGGCTGGCTGGCGGCAAGTTGCCGTGCGGCAGCCGAAAGGCTGCCTGTCTCGGCGACGGCCACGAAGCTTCGGATGAGGTTCCAGTCGATCTCGTTCATATTCGAAAGTGAATAACGACGTGCCGATTTCAGTCAATTTCAATTCGACTATGCATGGAACATATGAAGGTTACTCACACAAACACGAGTGACCGAAATGACCAAAATCGCAATTCTAGGCGCCCGCGGCCGGCTTGGCCGCATGGTGGCCAACGCCTTTCTCGACGCCGGCTATGAGGTGCGGGCGGTGACCCGCGACGGCAAGCTGCCGCCGGAACTCTCCGGCGCGGAAGCTGTCGCCGCCGACGCGCTCGACAGGCAGTCGCTGATCCGCGCCACGCAAGGCGTGGACATCGTCTTCAACGGGCTGAGCCCGATCTATTCCGACTGGAGCACCTGCCTGCCCATGGCGGAAAACGTGATGGCCGCCTGCCACGCCAACCTCGCCCTGCACCTGTTCCCGGGCTCGGTCTACAATTTCGGATCGCCGATGCCGGCGGTCATCACCGAGGAAACTCCGCAGCACCCTTCCACCGAAAAGGGCCGCATTCGGGTCGCGATGGAAGACCTGTTTCGCAGTGAGGCCGCCGCCGGCCGGGTTCGCACCACTTTGCTCCGCGCCGGAGATTTCTTTGGCGGCAAGGGCGCGGGATCGTGGTTCGACCTGGTCGTGGCCTCCAAGATCGCGAAGGGCGTCTACACCGCGCCGGGTCCGGTCGATCTCGTGCACGAGTGGACCTATCTGCCGGATTTCGCGGCCGCCTTCGTCGCACTGGCCGAAAAGCACGACCTGCTGGGCGCTTATGAAAACCTGAATTTCCCGGGCCATGCCGTGACCGACCTGCAGATGAAGGCGGCGGCCGACAAGGCTGTCGGGCACACGCTGAAGCTTGCATCGATGCCTTGGTGGGTGCTGCGGGCTGGCAGCCCGTTCGTGCCGATGTGGAAGGCCATCCTGTCGATGTCCTATCTGCGCTTCGAGGAACACCGACTGGCGTCGATGCGGCTGGAAGGCATTATCGGAACTGTCCCGCACACACCGTTGGACGAGGCCGTGGCGCAGGCGCTCGCCGATCTTGTTACCGCGGGAGAAGTGCGCCGGCAGGCGGCGTGAACTCGTTTCTAAAAGACAAGGACGCCCGGAGCACAATTGCTGCGGGCGTTCTTTTGACGAGACGGTCAGACGCGGCCCGTCAGCAACAGGATCACCAGAACGATCAACAAAATACCGACGATGCCGGAGGGGCCATAACCCCAGCCGCGTGAATAGGGCCACGCCGGAAAGGCGCCGACCAGGATAAGGATCAGGATTATGATCAGCAGTGTGGATAGCGTCATGAGTGTCTCCCTCCATTGAAAAGTTTCAATGGGTTGACAATGCTTGACGGGAATTGTGGTTCCCTGCGCGCCGGCCGGAGCAGAACTCGCGGCCGGCGAGACGTGCCGCACGCCGTCCAGGCGGCGTACGGCGCGGGCGCATCACTCCGCGGCCTTGGGATAGGCAACCCCGCCGGAGCCGACGGCCGGTTCCGTGGTTGCCCCGGCCGCATTTTCGGCCTTGCCGCCGCGGCGGAACACCCGGCCGAGGAAGCGGCTGACGCGGCTGTTCTTGCTGCGCGTGAACACCATCAGCATCGCCGGCGTGACGATCAGCGTCAGGACTGTCGCGAAGGACAGGCCGAAGACGATGGCGCTCGACAGCGAGATCCACCACTGCGTCGACGGGGCATTGATCGTGGTCTCGTGATGGAAGATTTCCAGCCCGAGGCCGAAGGCGATCGGCAACACGCCGAAGATGGCCGAAAGCGCGGTGAGGACGACAGGGCGGGCGCGCTCGCGGCAGGTCTGCAGCACCGCTTCCATCTTGTCCCAGCCCTCGTGGCGCAGGCGGTCGTAGGTGTCGATCAGCACGATGTTGTTGTTCACCACCACGCCGGCCAGCGCGATCACGCCGATGCCGGACATGACGATGCCGAAGGGCTGGCCGGTGATGAGCAGCCCCAGGAACACGCCGATGGTCGACATGACCACGCAGGAAAGAACCATCATCACGCTGCCGAACTTGTTGAACTGCGCCAGCAGCACGATGAAGATCAGGAACAGCGCCGCACCGAAGGCCTTGCTCAGGAACTCGCCGGCCGCCTTGCTTTCCTCGTCCTGGCCCGCAAGCTTCCAGCGTATGCCGGGCAGGTCCATCTTCTTCATCGCCTCGGTCACCTGCGCCTGCGCCGCTGCCGGCTGCACGCCGCTGGCGACGTTGGCCTGCACGACGATGGTGCGCTGGCCGTCGATGCGGTTGAGGATGCCGATCTTCGGCTCGGGTTGGCGGGTGACGAAGTTCGAGATCGGCACCGACCCCTGCGCGGTCTCCACCCGAAGCTGGTCGAGCGTCGACAATGTGCGGCGGTCCTCCGGAAGCCGCAGGCGGATGTCGACGGCGTCGTCCGCGCCGGCGGGGCGGTAATCCGACAGCTTCAGGCCGGTGGTGACGAGCTGAACGACCGAACCGACCGCAAAGGGGCTGACGCCATATTGCGCGGCCTTGCTGCGGTCGATCTTCAGCGCCCAGTCGATGCCGGGCGGCGGCAGGCCATCCGAGACGTCGATGACGCCGGGGATGGTCTTCAGCATTGCCGCGACTTCGCGCGCCTTGTCGTTGAGCCCGGTCGGGTCGACAGCCGAAAGTCGCACCTGGATCGCCTTGCCGGTGGGCGGCCCGGCCTCGGGCACCTGCACTTCCACGCTCACGCCCGGAATGCCGGCCATGGCGGTACGCAATTCGTCCAGAACTTCGTGTGCCGGCTTGCGCTCGCGCCAGTCGACGAATTCGTACTGGATCACGCCGACAACATCCTCGTCGACATTGTTGCCGCCGCCGGTGGTCTTGCCGGCCCGCGTATAGACGGACTTCACGCCCGGCCAGCCCAGGATGCGCTTCTCCGCCTGGCTGACAGCCGCGTCCATCTCCGCCAGCGAAAGGTTGCCGCGCGCATGGACGTAGAGCAGGCCGTATTCCGGCTCGACGCTGGGGAAGAATTCCACCCCCTTGCCCTTGTGGGCGTAGACCCAAGGCACCGCGACCAGCAGGGCGGCCGCCAGCATCAGCGTGCTGATCGGATGGCGCACGGCAAGCTTGACCGTGTTCATGTAGAGGCCGTCCTTGTGCTCCGGCTCGTGGTGCGCCTTGCCGAAGATCGCGCCCAGCGTCGGCGTAAACACCAGCGCATAGAGCATCGAGGCCGACAGCGTCACGATCAGCGTGATCGGCATGTATTTCATGAACTCGCCGACGATGCCCGGCCAGAACAGCAGCGGCGAGAAGGCGGCGATGCGGGTCATGGTGGCGGCGATGACGGGGCCGGCCATGCGGTTTGCCGCCAGCGCGTAGGCTTCCTTCTTGTCCATGCCCTCGGCCATGCGCCGCTCGGCAAATTCGGTGACGATGATGGCATCGTCGACCAGCATGCCGACCGCAAGGATCAGGCTGAACAGCACCACGATGTTGACCGTGAAGCCGGCCAGCGAGAGCAGCAATATTCCGAGCAGGAACGAGGTCGGGATCGCCAGGCCGATCAATATGGAGGCGCGGCCTGAGAGCGCGTAAAGTATGATGATGAACACCAGGATGACGGCGATCATCACATGGTTCTGGAGGTCGCCGAGCAACTGCCGGATTGAGGTCGACTTGTCCTGGCTGTAGGACACGACGCTGCCCTCGGGCAGCTTCTTGGCGAACTCATCGGCCACCACCTTCACCGCGTCGACCGTCTCGACCAGATTGGCGCCGACGCGCTTCTTGACCTCGATGGCGATAGCCGGCTTGCCGTCGAGACGGGTGATGGTCTCGGCGTCCTTGTAGGTCGAACGGACGGTGGCGACATCCTGGGCCCGCACCACGGCGTTGGGGCCGGCCACGATCGGCAGGTTTGCGATGTCTTCCGGCGTTTCGATCAGCGACGGCACCTTGATCGCATAGCGACCTTCCGCGCCCTCGATATTGCCGGCGGCGACCAGGCTGTTGGAGGCGTTGACGCCCTGAATGAGCTGGTCGAGGCGCAGGCCGTAGGAGGTGAGCTTGACCGGGTCGATGATGACCTCGACCAGGTCGTCGCGAGCGCCCCGCAGGTCCGCCTGCAGCACGCCCGGAACTTCCTCGATGCGATCACGCAATTCGCGCGCCGCCCCGGTCAGCGTGCGCTCGGGCACGTTGCCGGCGAGCGTGACCACCAGAACCGGAAATTCCGACAGGTTGACCTCGTTTACGGTCGGTTCTTCCGCGCCTTGCGGCAGGTCGCGCTTGGCGTCCTGAACCTTGGCGCGGACGTTTTCCAGCGCGTTGGAAAGGTCTGCGCCGGCATTGAACTCGACGAGCACGTAGCCGCCGCCCTGGTAGGCGGCCGAGCGCATCTCCTTGACGTTGGAGAGGCTCTTCATCCGGGTCTCGACCGGCCTCAGCAGCAGCCGCTCGGAATCCTCCGGCGAGATGCCGTTATAGGCCAGGCTGACATAGATGATCGGAATCTTGACGTCCGGTTCGGCTTCCTTGGGGATCGACTGATAGGCCAGCGCGCCGGCGATCAGGAAGAACACCATAAAGGAAAGCGTGAGCCGCGCATTGCGGATTGCGTAGCCGACGATACCCATTGTTGTAACCTTTATCGTGTGGGCAGGTGTTCTGCCGGCCCTACTGAACGCTTCCGGTCACTTCGCCGGCCAGCTTCTTGATCGTTTCGGCGTCTGCCTCGACGGCCTCGACCTCGTCGCCCTCGCTGACCAGGTCCTGGCCGGCGACGATGATGCGGGCTTCCGTCGGAATTCCGCCGAGCACCAGCCCGTTGGGCGTATCGTCCACCAGGTCGATCGGGTGGAACGTGACCTTGCCCTCCTGGTCGACAGCGCGGATGCCGAGGTCGCCATTGTCGCTCAACGTCACCACCGAACGCGGCAGGATGACCGCGTCGGCGGGTTTCGCGCGCAGGGTGATCTCGGCCGTCATGCCAGCCGGTATCGCACCGTCGGCATTCGGCACGTCGACTTCGAGGCGGAATGTGCGCGTCGGGGCGGAGGCGTCGCGGCTGATGTAGCGAACGGTGCCCTTGACGGTCTGGCCATCAACCAGCTTCACCTGCGCCTCGTCGCCGAGCTTCACATAGCTCAGGTCGCGTTCGCTGATCTCACCCTTGGCGACGATGGGATCGAGGCTGAGAATGGTTGCGACTTCGCCACCGGTCATGATCGAGCTGCCGAGCTCGACCGGCAGGCGGTCGATGACGCCGTCGAACGGCGCCTTGACCTCGGTGCGCGCAAGCTCTGCCTGGGCGGCCTCGAGCTGCGACTTGGCGGCTGCCAGCGCGGAGCGGGCGATGTCGCCCTGAAGCTTGGGCGAGTTGCCGGACTTGACCAGGCGCTCCTGGGCTTCCGCTTCCGCCTGCCGCTGCGCGACCAGCTGGCGCGCAGTTTCCACGGCGGCGGTCTTTTCCTCGGCATCCAGCATCAGCACCAGGTCGCCCGCCTTGACGTGCTGTCCCTGCTTGACCGGCAGCTTGGCGATGATGCCGCCTGCGCGGGTTGCAAGAACCGCGCGCTTGTCGGCCGCGGTCTGGCCAGACATGCGGATGGCGCGGGCATGCTGCGTGCGCGGCGGCGTGATCACCGCCACCGTCCTCACCGGCGGCTTGACCTGCTCCGCTTCCGCGGGCTTCTTGTCATTTTCGGCTGCCGCGCTGCCGACCGATGAAAATTCGCCCGTGCCCATCCAGACTGCAAAGCCGATGAGCACGCCGATAGCGGCAAGCTTGTGAAACCTAAACCTGGCCATGATCAATTCCAATATTTGGGTCCCCGGCGAGACCACGGTCGTTTGCAGGCGTGCCGCTCTATAAGGGGTCCGTTCCCCGGACGATTCAATCGGTTTATCCACCTAAGCCGACAGGCGGCGGTTTCTACATCAAAGTCCAGACGCAAAACAGTCAGAAAAATTCATCGACCGACAATTACTGACAATGGGTTGTCAGGAACCTCGCTTCACACAAGAGTCTCCGAAAGACGCTTATCTTTCGACATAGCCGACATGTCGGCGAAATATTTCCGGCTGCAAGAGCTCGACCGGGCCCTTCGCATACGAATGTTACCTAGAGCTTGCATCATGCGATCCCCTCTCCAGGAAATCGATGGTTCAGGCGAACCTGACCTGCTTGTTCAAGGGCAATTCACGGATCCGCTTGCCGGTAAGGGCGAAGACTGCGTTGGCGAGCGCGGGGAGCGAAGGCGGCGTCCCGACCTCACCGACACCACCCATCTCGGGCGCGTTCTCCAGAATGGCGACCTCGAATTGCGGGCACTGAGACATGCGCATTACGTCGAAATCATGGAAATTCGACTGCTCGACCATGCCCTCTGCAAAAGTAATCTCCTGCCCCATCGCAGCCGACAGGCCGAAAACGGCGCCCGAGGTAAGCTGCGCCTCAATGATGCCGGGGTCGAGCGCGGTGCCTACATCGGCGGCGATCCAGACCTTTTCGATGCGGATACCTTGCGGCGTTTCGGCGATCTGCACCGCCTGGGCCACCCAGCTTCCGAAACTCAGCGCGAAGGCAAAGCCCTTCGCCTTGCCGCTCGGCAGCGTCTCGCCCCAGTGCGACATGGCTGCGACCTTCTCAACCACTTTCACGGCAGTGGGATAGGCCGCCATCAGCCGCTTGCGAAGTTCGACCGGATCGATGCCCCCGGCCGTCGCAATCTCGTCCATGAACGCTTCGTGGAAGAAGCCGTTGATGGAATTGCCTACCGAACGCCAGAAGCCGACCGGTACGGCAAGCGCGGCCTTCACGCCGGAAACCCGATAGTTCGGGATCTGGTAGGGCTGGTTGAACAGACCGTCGGTCAGCGTCTTGTCGGGGCCGAGCGCCGAAAGCATCGGATAGAAGCGCGGCAGCACGCTGGCCATGATCGAGGGCGAGACCACCTTCAGGTCCACCGCCACCGGCATGCCGGCCTCGTCCAGCCTCGCGCGGAAGCGGCCAAGTGCTGCCGGGCGATAGGTGTCGTGCGTGATGTCTTCGTCGCGCGTCCAGGTCACCTTCACCGGCCGCCCGTCGGCGACCTGCGCGAGCTTGGTGGCATAGAGCGCGTAATCCGCCTCCAGCCGCCGCCCGAAGCCGCCGCCGAGATAGGTCACGTGGACGTTGCACTTTGCCTCGCCGATGCCGGCCTCGCGGGCGCAGACAGTGCGCAGCAGCGACGGCGCCTGGTTCGGCACCCAGATATCGAGCACGCCATCCTTCAGGCGCGCCGTAGCGTTCATCGGCTCCATTGCCGCGTGCGCCAGGAACGGCACCTGATACTCCACCTCGACCAGCCTCTCGCGCGGCGCGTCGGCGAATTCGTTCTCGACATTGCCGTCGTCGCGCATCACCGAGCCGTTTCCGGCCGCGGCATTGACCAGAACCTGCCACATCCCGGCGCTGTCGGCGGGGTAGGGGGCCTGGCCCCATTCCGCCTTGACCGCATCGGCCGCCCGGAAGGCGTGCCATGTCGTCTTCGCGATCACGCCGAAACCGTTGCCGAGATGCGTGCGGATCGGCACGACCTTTATGACGCCGGGCATCTTCTCGGCTTCGGACGCATCGATCGAGACGAGCGCGCCGCCGAGACGCGGGTTCATGCGCACGGTGCCGAAGACCATGTCGGGCAGATCGACATCGATGCCGAAGATCGGCTGCCCGGTGACCTTGGCGAGCATGTCGGTGCGCATCTGCGGCTTGCCGAGCAGGCGCCACTCGCCGCGCTTGCGCAGCGCAATGTCTGCCGGCGGCGCAAGCTTCGCGGCAGCCGCGGCAAGAGCCCCATAGGTCATGCTCCTGCCGGACGCGGGATCCGTGACCTTGCCGTCCCCCGTAGTCAGTGTGGATGCGGCGACGCCGAATTCCCTTGCCGCCGCCGCCTTCAGCATCTCGCGGGCGGCGACACCGGCACGGCGCATCTTGTCGAAGGCATCGATGGTCGTGGTCGACCCGCCGGTCGCCTGCACGGCCAGGAACTTGCCGATAACGGCCATGCCGTCGCGAGCCAGTTTGGCCAGCGTGGACTGGTCGAACACCGGGAAGGGCAAGCCGTCGGTCAGAAGGGCGATGTTGGCATAGGCGGAAGCCACCGGCCCGTGCTCGACCTTGACGGCAGCCAGGTCGACGTCGAGCTCCTCCGCCACCAGTGCCGCCAGCGTCGTTTCCACGCCCTGGCCCATCTCCGCGCGCGGCGCGATCACGGTTATCGTGTTGTCGGGCGCGATCTTCACATAGGGGTTGAAGGTGGTCTCGCCGTCGGACAGATCGCCCTCGAGCGGGTTGGGGAAGGGTTTGCGATAGCTGTAGTAACCGAAGGCGACGCCGCCGGCGACTGCGGCGGCTCCGATAAGGAAGGTGCGCCGTGCAATCTTTCCGACCATGTCAGGCTCCCGCCTTCAGCGATGCCGCGCGCTTGATGGCCGCGCGGATGCGTGGATAGGTGCCGCAGCGGCACAGATTGCCGCTCATCACCTCGTCGATATCGGCGTCGGTCGGCTCCGGCGTATGCTCGAGCAGCGCCACGGCGCTCATGATCTGGCCGGTTTGGCAATAGCCGCATTGCGCGACCTGCTCTTCCAGCCAGGCCTGCTGGACCGGGTGCAGTTTACCATCCGTCGAAAGGCCCTCGATGGTGGTGATGGCACCGTCCACCTGGCCGACCGGCAGCGTGCAGGAGCGCACCGCCTCGCCGTTGATGTGCACCGTGCAGGCGCCGCAGGCGGCAATGCCGCAGCCAAATTTCACGCCTCTCTTGCCGGCAAGGTCGCGCAGCGCCCACAAGAGCGGCATGTCGGGATCGGCATCGATCTCGATCGGCTTTCCGTCAACCACAAGGCGCATGGCAGTTCCTTCCTGAACTTGCGACTTTCGAAACTAGCATGTCATGAGTTTCGAAAGTCCCTCCGCCAACCTTGAGGCATCCGGCTAAGCCGCCGTCCACCCGCCGTCGACGGAAAGATGGGTCCCGTTGACCTGGGCTGCCGCGTCGGAGCAGAGGAACACCGTGGCGGCGCCGATCTGCTCGACGGTCACGAATTCCTTGGTCGGCTGCTTGTCCAGCATCACTTCGCGGATCACGGTTTCGCGGTCCATATGGTGCGCCTTCATCTGGTCGGGAATCTGCGCCTCGACCAGCGGCGTCAGCACATAGCCCGGGCAGATGGCGTTGCAGGTGATGCCGAAGGTCGCGACCTCCAGCGCCACTGTCTTGGTAAGCCCCATGATGCCGTGCTTGGCCGAAACATAGGCCGACTTGAACGGCGAGGCGACGAGGCCGTGGGCGGAGGCGATGTTGACGATGCGTCCCTTGCCCTGCTTCTTCATGAGCGGGATGGCAGCCGCGATGGTGTGGAAGGCCGAGGAAAGGTTGATGGCGATGATCGCATCCCATTTCTCGATCGGAAAATCCTCCACCGGCGCGACATGCTGGATGCCGGCATTGTTGACGAGAATGTCCACCGAGCCGAAACGTTCGGCTGCCTTGTCCACCAGCGCGCGGCATTCGGCCGGTTTCGACATGTCGGCCTGTATGTAGACAGCCTCGACCTTGTGGTCCCCGGCAATCCCCTTGGCTGTCGCATGGTCGCTTTCCGTGTCGGAAAAGGAATTGACGACGATGTTGCAGCCTTCTGCCGCCAGCGCATGGGCGATTGCGAGGCCGATGCCCGAAGTGGAGCCGGTTACGATGGCGGTCTTCCTGGCGCTCATTGCGTGCGTCCTTTGTCCGAGGGTGCGATCCCATTCTATATATTGAAGTGCAGCAAGTTTGCGAACAGCGCCTTGTCGCGAGGTGTCGTGGCACCTAGTGTCGCCGCCGGCATGAAAGCGGAGTTTGGAATGCGTTTCGAAGGCACTTCGGCCTATGTCGCCGAAAAGGATCTGATGGTGGCCGTAAATGCGGCGATCGCACTGGAGCGGCCGCTGCTGGTCAAGGGCGAACCCGGCACCGGCAAGACCGAGCTCGCCAAGCAGGTGGCCGCGGCCCTTGGCCTCGATCTCCTCGAATGGCACATCAAGTCCACCACCAAGGCGCAGCAGGGCCTTTACGAATATGACGCCGTCTCGCGCCTGCGCGACAGCCAGCTCGGCGACGACCGCTTCAACGACATCAACAACTACATCCGCCGCGGCAAGCTGTGGGAAGCCTTTGCAGCCGACCGCAAGGTGGTGCTGCTGATCGACGAGATCGACAAGGCCGACATCGAGTTTCCCAACGATCTCTTGCAGGAACTCGATAAGATGGAGTTCTTCGTCTACGAAACCGGCGAGACGATCCGCGCGGAGCACCGCCCCATCGTCATCATCACCTCCAACAACGAGAAGGAGCTGCCCGACGCCTTCCTGCGCCGCTGTTTCTTCCACTACATCCGCTTTCCGGATGCCGAGACGCTGGCGAAGATCGTCGAGGTTCACTATCCGGGCATCAAGCAGAGCCTGGTGCGCGCGGCGTTGACGCAGTTCTACGAGGTGCGCGAGGTGCCGGGGCTGAAGAAGAAGCCGTCCACCTCCGAGGCGCTCGACTGGATCAGGCTGCTGGTGGCCGACGATGTCGATCCGGCCGACCTGCGCGCGGACCCCAAGAACGCGCTGCCCAAGCTGCATGGCGCGCTGCTCAAGAACGAGCAGGACGTGCATCTGTTCGAGCGCCTGGCGTTCATGGCGAGACGGCAGGGATAGGGGGCCGCGAAGCCGCCGGGTGAGGGGCAGGCCAGCGGTTTTCGTTATCTGGCCCGTTGGCGTTGAAACGATGCTCGGGCAGGCTGCCGCATTCAGTTAACAACCACGGAAAGCGACAGCCGATGAGCGACGTCACCATCCGCCCTCTCCAGCAGGCCGACCATGACGAGTGGCGGCGCCTCTGGACAGCCTATCTCGAATTCTACAAGGCGACTGTTTCGGAAGAGGTCTACCAGACCACCTGGAAGCGCCTGTTCACCAATGGCGAGTTCGAACCCAAAGGCTTCCTTGCTCTGATTGACGGCAAGCCGGTAGGGCTGGTGCACTATCTCTACCACCGCTCATGCTGGTCGATCGTGAACAACTGCTACCTGCAGGACCTGTTCACCGCGCCGGAAACGCGCGGCAAGGGCGTGGGCGCGGCGTTGATCGATGCGGTCAAGCAAGAAGCGGCCAAGATCGGCGTGGCCAATGTCTACTGGATGACGCACGAAACCAACGCCACCGCGCGCAAGCTCTACGACCGCGTCGCGCGACAGACCGGCTTTATCGAATACGATCTGCTCTAGTTCCCGCCGGCTGCTGTCGGTTCTCGTGTCGCGGCAAGCTAGCTCGATTTTGCCGCGACCCAGCGGTGCCAGTCGTCCTCGCTGCCGTGGAAGACGTTGAGGTCGATCTTGCCGTCCACGCCCTGCGAGAGGCCCGAGCCCGAATACTGCCAGAACACCCACTTCCGTCCCGGATAGACCTTTGACGGATGCTCCGCCACTGCGCGCAGCCAGAATGGATAGTCCGGGAACGCGCCCTGGAGGTTGTCGCGATAGAAGTCCGGCGCGGTGTAGATGATCGGACGCTGGCCGTAATGGCGTTCCAGCTTGTCCATGAACACCTGCATCTTCTCGCGGATCGTCTCGGGCGACAGCCGCCGCTTGCAGCTCGATTCACCGTTGTATTCGACGTCGATGACCGGTGGCAGCGCGCCCGGTTCCCTCGGAACGTTGCGGATGAACCAGTCGGCCTGCTCGCCGGCGGTGCGGCACCAGTAGAAGAAATGATAGGCGCCGCGCTTCAGCCCGGCTTCGTGGGCGGCGCGCCAGTTCTTCCTGAACATCGGATCGAGATGGTCGCCGCCGTCGGTCGCCTTGATGAAGGCGAAGTTCGCGCCCTGCGTGCGCAGCTTCGGCCAGTCGATGTCGGCTTGCCACCGGGAAACGTCGACGCCGTGGACGGCGAGCGCCCGCGGCGAGGCCTTGCCGAAATTGATCGGCTTGGCGTCGCGGAAGCGGTGGCCGTAGATCTTGCCCCGCCCATGCGGCCTCGCGCCGGTGGACGGCTTGGCCGGCACCACGAACGCCGCCGGCTTCGCCGAGGGAATGGGCAACTCCGGCTCTGGCCTGGGAGGCAGCAGCGCCATCGGCACGGGCATGGGCGCGGCCATTGCCATCTGCGCCGGTGGCATCGTTTCCACCGAGATCGTCGGCACCTGCTGCTCCGCGACCGCCGGCCCCACATCTGCCGACGGGACGGGGCTGCTTGGCCTGGTGACGGAATTCGTCGTCTCGCGAGATGGCGGCTGAACCTGCGCCATCAGGTCGGCCAGGCCGGAACTGGATGAGCAGCCGGCAAGCGACATGCACGCCAAGAGAATTGCTGACACGCCTGAGAAACGCATAGGAACCCGCACGCAAAACAGAATCGACGGCGAAATCGGCGCCATCGGAACCCACTGCCCGAATTGCTAACGGGAAATTACCAAGAAAGACTGAATCCGAATTTTTACCAATGTGGCGCCGCACCGATTCGGGAACCGCGGCTTGCCTCGACGGCTTATGCGACGCAAAGTGAAAGCATGTTCATACCCTTCTTCCTCGAGCTCAAGGCAGCCAAGGTCCCGGTTTCGCTGCGAGAATACCTGTCGTTGCTCGAAGGCATGCAGGCGGGCCTGGTCGACTATGATGTCGAAGGTTTTTACTACCTCGCACGCTCGGCGCTGGTGAAGGACGAGCGGCATATCGACCGCTTCGACCGGGTCTTTGCGCATGTCTTCAAGGGCGTGGAGGCGGTGTCGGGCGAGGGGGCTGTCGACGTCGCCAACATTCCGGAGGAATGGCTTCGGCGGTTGGCCGAAAAGCACCTGACCGAGGAAGAGAAAAAGCTGGTCGAGGCGCTGGGCGGCTTCGAGAAGCTGATGGAGACGTTGAAGCAGCGGCTGCAGGAGCAGCAGGGGCGGCATCAGGGCGGCTCGAAATGGATCGGCACCGGCGGCACTTCGCCCTTCGGTGCCTATGGCTACAATCCCGAGGGCGTGCGCATCGGCCAGCACGAAAGCCGCCATCGCCGCGCGGTGAAAGTGTGGGACAAGCGCGAGTTCCGCAACTTCGACGACGCCGTTGAGATCGGCACACGCAACATCAAGGTGGCGTTGAAGCGCTTGAGGCGCTGGGTGCGGGAAGGGGCGGATGAAGAATTCGACCTGCCCGGAACCATCCATGCCACGGCCGAGCATGGCTATCTCGACGTGCGCACGCGCCCCGAACGACGCAACGCCGTGAAGCTGCTGATGTTCTTTGATGTCGGCGGCTCGATGGACGACCATATCCAGGTGGTCGAGGAGCTGTTTTCGGCGGCGCGGGCCGAATTCCGGCAGCTCGAATATTTCTATTTCCACAACTGCCTCTATGAGGGCGTCTGGAAGGACAATCGCCGCCGCTACTCCGAGACCGTCTCCACGCTCGACGTGCTCCACAAATACGGACACGACTACAAGGTGATCTTCGTCGGCGACGCATCGATGAGCCCCTATGAGATCACCTATGCGGGCGGCTCCGTCGAGCACTGGAACCTCGAACCCGGCGCGCTGTGGCTGCAACGCGTGCTCCAGCAATGGCCGAACGCGGTCTGGCTCAACCCGACGGCCGAAAAGCACTGGAGCTATACGCATTCCATCGGCATGATCCGCGAGATTTTTGCGGGCCGCATGTATCCGCTGACGCTTTCGGGGCTGGAAAGCGCGACCAGGGAGCTGTCAAGGAAGCACTGAGCACCAGCGAAATGCCCTCGGCCTTTGCAGCGGGCAGGCTGCGGCACTACATTTCGGCTCGGACTGTCGAAAATCGAGCCGGCGATTCAGGGAGTTTGAGAAAATGGACGAACATCGCTTTCCGGTGACGCGCACCGACGCGGAATGGCGCGCGCTTTTGACGCCGGAGCAATATGCGGTCATGCGCGGCCATGGCACCGAGCGGCCGGGCAGTTGTGCGCTGCTTCACGAGAAGCGCGCCGGCACCTTCACCTGCGCCGGCTGCGACCAGCCGCTGTTTGAATCGAAGCTGAAATTCGAGAGCGGCACCGGCTGGCCAAGCTTCAACGACCCGGTAGAAGGCTCGGTGGAAACCACCGTCGACCGCAGCTACGGCATGGTCCGCACGGAGGTGCATTGCGCGCGCTGCGGCAGCCATCTCGGCCACGTCTTCGAGGACGGCCCGCCGCCGACGGGCCTGCGGTACTGCATCAATGGCGTGGCGCTGAACTTCCAGCCGGCGTGACGACATGGCCGGGCCCATCCCAGCGGAAAGGATTAGGCTCAAGCGGGCCTATGAGCCGCCGACTTCCGGGGATGGCATTCGCATCCTGGTCGATCGGCTCTGGCCGCGCGGCGTCGCCAAGGCAGACGCCGCAATCGACGAATGGCTGAAGGAAATCGCCCCGAGCACCGAACTGCGCCAATGGTTCGGCCACGATCCTGAAAAGTGGGAAGAATTCCGCCGCCGCTATCGCGCCGAACTCACTGCGCGCGGCGCCGAACTGGATCGTCTGCGCAATCTGGCCCACAAGGGTGCCCTGACGCTGGTCTATGCAGCCCATGACGAGGAGCACAACGATGCAGTCGTGCTGCGCGAAGTGCTGCTGGAATGAGCGCTGACTGTGCCCCGCTAGGCATCGGCCCGCGTGCGCGGCACCTAGGGTAATCAGGCTCGCGAAGGGAACACTGCGCTGGCAACTGCGTCTGCCGTGCCAAGGCGTTTGGGCGCTAATCCCGGCGCGCCGGTTGGAAGAGTTCCACCAGGTTTCCGGATGGATCGACCAGAAGAACCTGCGATCCGCCCGGCCCCGACACGATGTCGTTGCGCAGGCGCACGCCGGCAGCCTTGAGGCGAGAGACCTCGGAGGCAATATCCTCGACGATCAGATGGATGCGGTTCCAGCCGCCGGGCCGGGGTTGCTCGCCATCGGCCATGGGCCTGCCGGCGGAGCTGGTCGGCCCGCTCAGCAGCAGCCGCAACGAACCGCGCCGAACGTCGGCGAAGGCCGGGCTCTGCTTGAAGGCGAGCGTGAACCCGAGATGCGCGGTGTACCACGCGACCGCGGCTTCGACGTCATCGACGATGTAGCGGACGCTGACGGTATCGGCTGCCATGTTGCCTCCTGTTGCCACTTCATGGTCCACCTCAATGACTGATGTCGCTGTCAGACGCAATCGGCACCAGCAGTCACTGGCACCGCCGAGGCTGCCGCGCACACGTTTGTATGGCGGCAGCCTGATTGGTGGGGTCAGCTGTGGCGGATCTCGGTGCCCAGCACTTTCAGGCATTCCCGGATGAATGCGGCGAGCGCGGTCCAGCCCTTGGCCGACACCATCGTTCCATCGACATAGGCTTCCGTCGGCGACAGGTCGATATAGGTGCCGCCGGCAAGGGTTACCTCCGGCTCGCAGGCGCCGAGGGCCCCGACCTTCTTTCCGCGCACCACGCCGTCCACTGCAATCAGGATCTGAACGCCGTGGCAGATGGTGAAAATGGGCTTTTGTTCCTCGTGGAAGTGACGGACGATCGCCTGGACCCGCTTGTCCGTGCGGATGTATTCCGGGCCGCGCCCGCCGGCGCAGTAGACCGCGTGATACTGGTCGAGCTGCCGTTCGGCTTCCGAGAATGTCTTGTTGATCAGGGCGTAGTGACCCAGTTTTTCCGTATAGGTCTGGTCGCCTTCGAAGTCGTGCAGCGACGTCTTGATCAGGTCGCCGGCATTCTTGTCGGGGCAGACGACATGTACGGTGTGTCCCACCGCTTCCATGGCCTGCTGGAATACGTAGATCTCGTACTCCTCGGTGAATTCACCGGTCAGCATCAGTATTTTCTTGCCTGGCAAAATGAAGTCCTCCTCCAGTTCGGGTATGCGGGACGGCAAAGCCACCGTCCCGCTTTTGGTTGGGTGCTCAGAAGGGTGAATCCGGGAAGTAGAATTCCTCGGCGTTCTGCTGGGTGATCAGCGGCGCGTCGAGCTTGACGGCGCCGCGCACCGGCGCATGCCCCACGAGATTGGCGACGGTCATGTAGACGGCCGTCTTGATCATCGACGGCGGATAGGGCGTCTCGACCGGCGTCACCGGATCGCCGTCGATGACCTTCTTGACGATTTCCTTCATGCCGTTGCCGCCAAGCGCATACTTGATCTCGCTGCGTCCCGATTCCTTGACGGCCTCGAGCACGCCAAGCAGCATGTCGTCGTCATTGGCCCAGACCGCATCGATATGCGGATATTTGGCCAGATAATCCTGCATCAGCTTGAAGGCGTCATCGCTGTTCCAGTTGGCATACTGGATATCCAGGATCTTGAGGTCGGAGCCTTCGATGCCTTCCTGAAAACCTTTGATGCGTTCGTCGTCGATGACCGTCGGGATGCCGCGAAGCACCACGAGATTGCCCTTGCCACCGAGCTTGTCGACCAGATACTTCGCCGTGTTCTTGCCCACGGCGATATTGTCGCCGGCGACATAGAGGTCCTGGATGGTCGGGTCGTTGAGGCCGCGGTCGACGACCGTGATGAAGGTGCCCGCGTCCTTGACGGCCTTCACCGGCATCGTCAGCTCCTCGGAGGTGTGCGGGAGAATGACCAGCGCATCGAGCTTGCGGCCCGCCGAGAGATCTTCAAGCGCACTCACCTGCGCGCTGGCCGACGGCGAGGTCTTCACGACCACTTCTACCGTGTCCGCAAAGGCGGCATTGATTTCCTTGGCCGCAGCCTGTGCGTGGTAGACAACGCCCGCGGTCCAGCCGTGGTCGGCTGCCGGGATCGACACGGCGACGACCTTCTTCTCGGCCGCCCAGGCCTGCCCGGCGACCAGCAGTGCGCCCAGCGCGGCCGTCGCAATCCAACTTGCTCTCAACATTGATACCTCCCTTTGAAATGGACCGATTGAAAACGGCACCCGCCTGGTCCGAACGCGGGCTACTTGGAAAACCTCTGGATGAGCATGGCGATGATGATGATGACCCCCTGCACCGCGGCCACGAGGTACTCGGAAACGAAGTCCGAAAGCACCATCAGGTTGGCGATGAGTTCGAGGATGACGGCTCCGGCAACGGTCCCCCATACCCGCCCCTTGCCGCCTCGCAACGCCGTGCCGCCGATGACGACGGCGGTAATGACCTGCAGCTCCCACAGAACACCGGTGGTCGGCGTTGCGGCGCCCAGGCGGGGCACGTAGCAGATGGCCGCGATCGCGACGCACACACCCTGGATCAGGTAGGCCAGGGTCCGGGTCTTGATGACGGAAATTCCCGAATAGCGGGCCACGTCCTCGTTGGCGCCGACGGCGGCACATTTGCGGCCGTACTTCATCCTGTAGAGGATGAAGGAGCCGACCGCCGCCACCGCAAGCGAGATGAGGATCGGCACTGGAATACCCACCACCGTGCCGAAATAGACCGGCCGATAGGCTTCGCGCAGGGTGCGGTCGATCGGGATCGTTCCCCCGTCGGACATGTAGGTGATCAGCGCGCGGAAGATACCCATCGTTCCCAACGTGGCGATGAACGGCTCTATCCTGCCGACCGTGACGATCAGGCCGTTGGCCAATCCACATGCTCCTCCGGCGACAATGGCGATCGCCATGCCCGCGGGAATGGCCCAGGCGCCATAACTGGGAGCCATCATGTTCATGAACATGATGGTGATGCCGGTGATGAACGCAGCCATGGAGCCGACGGAAAGATCGAGACCGCCGGACGAGATCACGAATGTCGCGCCCACGGCGATGATCGCAATGAAGGCGCTACGGGTGATGACATTGCCGAGATTGGTGGCCGAGAGGAAATCGGGATTGATCGCAAAGCCGATGACCAGGAGCGCGGCAAGGGCGAGGAACGGCCCAGCATCGGCCCAGGTGACAAAAAATTCCTTGTCGCGCGCGAGACGGGCGGTCTGGCTGATGGTTGTCATGATCTCCCCCCTCGGGCGACGCTTCCGGCGCCAGCATCGCTGGTCGCCAACAATGCAATGTTCTTTTCGGTCATCTCGTCTCCGGAGACTTCGCCCGTGATCCGCCCTTGGCGCATGACCAGGATGCGGTCGCAGATGCCGATCAGCTCCTGCATCTCGGACGAGATGACGATGCAGGCCTTGCCCTGGGCGACGAGCTGCTGGATGAAGGCGTAGATTTGCGCCTTGTTGGCGATGTCGATGCCGCGTGTCGGCTCGTCGATGATGACGACCGACGGATCGGTCAGGAGCACTTTGGCGAGCAGCAGTTTTTGCTGGTTGCCGCCCGAAAGCTGGCCGGCCCTGGCGCGCATGCTCTTCAGGCGGATGTCGTAGTTCTCCACCGCCTCCGCGAGCGCCTCGGCCTCCCGGGCACGGCGCATGTAAAACCCTGGATGGAAGCGGGCGAGCGCCGAGAGCGTCAGATTCGCAGCAAGGCGTTCCTGCAGCAAGAGGCCCTTGCCCTTGCGATCCTCCGTCAGATAGCCGATGCCTGCCTCGATCGCTTCGCGCTGGGAGCGGATGTGGATGGGCTTGCCGTTCAGCTCCACATCCGCAACCGCGGGGCGCAATCCCACGATGCCCTCGAACAGCTCGGTCCGGCCGGCGCCGATCATGCCGGCGAAGCCAAGGATCTCGCCCTTGTGGACGGTGAAGGAGATGTTTTCGGCAAATCCCGCGACACGGGCGTTCCGGACGCTGAGGATCGCCTCGGCCGTCTTGAACGCTCCCTTCGGGGGGTAGAGCGCCGCCAGCTCGCGGCCGACCATGAGCTGCGCCATCTCCATCTGGCTCAGCGTGCGGCCCGGATAGGTGCCAACCATCTTGCCATCGCGCAATACGGTCACCCGATCGGCCAGCCTCTGCACTTCGTCGAGCCGGTGGCTGATGTAGAGAACGGCGATGCCCTCGGACTTCAGGCGAAAGATGATCTCGAGAAGCCTCTCGACTTCTTCGCCGGTCAGCACCGCCGTGGGCTCGTCGAAAATCACGAGCTTGTGGTGATCGAGCAGCGCGCGGGCGATCTGAACGAGCTGCCGATCCGCCAGCGCCACGTTCCGCACGAGCGCGTTGGGAGAAATGTGGCATCCGAGCTCTGCGAGCTTTTCCGCCGTCCTGCGCCTCATCGTGCGGTCGTCGACCATGCCGTTCCGGGTCAACTCCTGTCCGAGGAAGACGTTTTCGGCGACGGTCAATCCATCGGCAAGGAGGATCTCCTGGTGGACGAGCGCAATTCCGGCATCTTGCGCCGCATGCGGATTGGCGAAGCTGACCGGCTTGCCCTCCAGGAACAGAGCCCCGTCCGTCGGGTCGGCATAGCCGGACAAGAGGCGCATCAAGGTCGACTTGCCCGCGCCGTTTTCTCCGATGATGGCGTGTATTTCACCGGGAACGATGTCCAGCGAGATGTCCGACAGAACCGTTACCGCGCCATACTGCTTGCCTAAGCCCTCCGCGCGCAGCAACGCCGAGGCATGCTGCCCAGTGCTGCGGCTGACGTCATGAGACGGCGTGTGGTCCTCAAGCACGTCGACGCTCTCGGCAGCGGACATCGACTCAGTCCCGCTCGAATGCCGGCAGCAGCCGGTCTCGCGAACGCTCGATGTGAAGGCGCATGGCTTTTGCTGCGGCTTCAGGGTCGCGGGCCGCAAACGCATCGAGCAGGGCCTGGTGCTCGTCCAGCGCCTCTTCGGTGACGCGCCAATGGAACATCAGGCGGAAAATATGGAAATGGGTGTGCTGGAAGCTCAGCGTCTGCCGGATGAGCTGATTTCCGGCGAACTCCATGATCTTGTCGTGAAAGACCCCATCCTGACGGGCAAAGGTGGAATAGTGGAGGCGCTCGTCCTTGTCGTCGCGGCGGGCCATCACTCCGGCAGCGTCCTGCAGGACCTTGAGCTTCTCCTCATCCATTGAGGCCGCTGCCTTTGCAGCCCCATCCGGCTCCAGAAGCAGGCGCAGCTCGTAAAGCTCGTCAAAGCGGCGCCGCGTGATCTGCGGCGCGGCCCGATAGCCCACCAGATGCGTCTTGACCACCAGCCCTTCGCCTTCCAGGCGCCCCAGCGCCTCGCGAATGGGCGTGTGGGAAACATTGAACTGCTTGACGAGCGTGTCGACGGTGATCCGCTCGCCCGGAGCGATCTTCAGCGACATGAGCTGCGCAAAGATCGCCTCATACACGTCATCCGAGAGACTGTTGGCGCGATGGATATGATGGGTTCCATCGGGCGCATCCGAAAGCCTGGGTGAATTCATGACCTGCCGTCTTTTTTCGTCTTGACAGGTCGCATCGCTAGCATGGATGCTTCGCGTAATGCAATACTATATCCTATACGATTTTATATAGGAGACGATTTTATTTCTGCTCCGGGCGCGCTCTGCGCTCGCCAGCGGTTCTCTTGGAGGAGAGTTCTGCCTTGAAAAAACTAGCTTTTCCCTGGTTTCCATTGGCTCGCGGTTCAGCGCTGGGCCAATTTCCCGTAGCCTTGCTGCGCTTGCTGAATGCCACGGTCCGGATAGCCCCCTACGCGACCAAGGCCGCAGCCTTGATGCTTGCGGCACCATTTCGGCTGCGCGCCACGGCCAATCTCAAGCCGTGGGCTGCCGCCCTTCCGAGATCACGTGCTCTTTCCCCCGCCTTCGAAGGAAATCGATAATGACGCTCTATGCCGCCATGAGGCTGCCGCGGGAGATTCTGTTTGGACAAGGCCAGCGCCGGGCATTGCCCAGCGTCGCCCTGAAGCACGGCAAGCGGGCCTTGATCTGTACCGACGAGCGCTTTGCAGGCACCGAGCTCTTCGCCGAAATATTGCAAGGGCTGAAGGCAGCAGCAATCGATGCTGTCGTCTACGATCGTGTCTTGCCTGACGTTCCCCGTGACACGGTCGCCTCATGCGTGGAGGAGGTTCGCTCCTTCCTTCCGGATATGGTGATGGGCATCGGCGGCGGCAGTTGCCTGGACATGGCCAAGTGCGCGGCATTGCTGCTCACGCATGGGGGCGCGCTCCCGGACTATTATGGGGAGTTCAAGGTGCCTGGCCCGATCTTGCCGGTCATCGCGGTGCCGACGACCTCTGGCACCGGATCGGAAGTGACGCCGGTGGCCGTGATCTCCGATCCCGACCGAACGCTGAAGGTGGGGATTTCCAGCCCCCATCTCATCGCCTCCTGCGCCATCTGCGATCCCGACCTGACTTTGACATGCCCGGCGGGTTTGACGGCGATAGCGGGCGCCGACGCGCTGACGCATGCCATCGAGGCCTTCACTGCCGCAAGGCGCGGCAACGGCCACGAGCTCGCCCAGCGGCACGTCTTCGTCGGCAAGAATGCCATGAGCGACCATTTTGCGCTGCTTGCGATCAGGCTGCTCGGGCGCAGCCTGGAAAAGGCATGCCGCGATGGCTCCGACGAGGCGGCCCGCGCCGATGTGATGATGGGCGCTCTTGCCGCCGGCTGCGCCTTCGGCACAGCGGGAACCGCCGCCGCGCACGCCGTCCAGTACCCCGCAGGCGCCCTCACCCACACCGCGCACGGCCTGGGGGTCGCGACCATGTTGCCCTATGTGATGAATTATAACCGGGCGGTCGCCGCCGCCGAGATCGCGCAGATCGGCGCGGCCCTGGGGCTCGACGTCACCGGCCGCGGCACCGAGGAGATGGCCGATGCGACGATTGCCGAAATCGGCAGGCTCTTCGCCGCAATAGGCATCACGCCGACTCTCGCTTCTTTGGGGCTTCCCGCCGACAAGCTCGACTGGACGGCAGAGCAAGCCCTCGGCATCGACCGGCTCATCAAGAACAACCCCCGCACCTTCGATCTCGCTGCAATGAGGCGTCTCCTCCAGGCCGCCTATGACGGCGACCTTGCCGCTTCCGCCGTCTGACAATCAGGACCTCCGATGAACATTTCCCATCAGTCTGCCCATCAACACGACATCAGCGCCTTTTCGCGCGGCCTCTATATAGACGGCGAATGGCGTCCGTCCGGAAGCGGAGAGCTGATCGAGGTCGTCGATCCTTCGACTGAAGCCGTGATCGCCGCGGTTCCGGACGCGACCCTCGAAGACGCCGCAGCAGCCGTCGAGGCGGCCGCCAGGGCTGCCGCCGGCTGGCGCGAGACGGCACCGCGCAAGCGCTCCGAGATCCTCCGGCGCTGTTTCGAGCTCATGGTCGAGCGATCGGAAATGCTCGCGACCCTGATTTCGCTGGAAAACGGCAAGGCGCTGCGCGATGCGCGCGGCGAGGTCGCCTATGCCGCGGAGTTCTTTCGCTGGAACGCGGAAGAAGCAGTCCGCATCACGGGCGAATACGCAATCGCGCCCGGCGGCACGAACCGCATAGTGGTCGACCATCAGCCGATCGGCATCTGCGTGCTCATCACGCCGTGGAATTTCCCGGCCGCGATGGCGACCCGCAAGATCGCGCCGGCTCTCGCGGCCGGCTGCACGGTAATCCTCAAGCCTGCCAGTGAAACGCCGCTGACCGCCTTTGCGCTCGCGGCCCTCTACGAGGAAGCCGGCGTTCCGCCAGGCGTCGTCAACGTTCTGACGACGTCGCGGCCCGGCCCCCTCACTGCGGCGATGCTGGCCGATCCTCGCGTGCGCAAGCTGTCCTTTACCGGATCGACCGGCGTTGGCCGGGTGCTGCTCGCGGAGGCCGCGAAGAACGTCATCTCCTGCTCGATGGAGCTTGGCGGAAATGCGCCATTCATCGTCTTCGACGATGCCGATCTTGAGGCCGCGCTCGATGGCGCCATGATCGCCAAGATGCGCAATGCCGGCGAAGCCTGCACGGCGGCAAACCGCATCTATGTCCAATCGGGCATCTACCAGGCCTTTGCGGAAGGCCTGCGAAGCCGCATGGCAGCTTTGAGGGTGGGAGCCGGCGTCGACAGCGCGACGGAATGCGGCCCCATGATCACGCGCAGGGCGGTCGAAAAGCTCGACCGCCTGGTGACCGACGCCGTCTCCCGCGGCGCGCAGGTTCTTTGCGGCGGCGTCGTTCCTGAAGGAAGCGGTTTCTTCTACCCGCCAACCGTCCTGTCGGACGTGCCAGCCGATGCCGAGATGGCGCATGAGGAGATATTCGGACCTGTCGCGCCGCTTTCGCGCTTCGATAGCGAGGATGAAGTCATCGCCAAGGCAAACGACACCGAATATGGCCTTGTCGCTTACATCTACACGCGCGATCTTGCGCGCGGAATGCAGGTGGGGTCAAAGATCGAAGCGGGCATGATCGCCCTCAACCGGGGGCTCGTGTCCGATCCGGCTGCGCCATTCGGGGGGATGAAGCAAAGCGGCCTGGGGCGAGAAGGCGGCCAGCACCACGGCATCGCCGAGTTCCTCGAGATGAAATACTTCGCCGCCAGCTTTTGAGAGGGCAGATGGCATCGACGACCGACCCTTTCCGCATCCGCGATCATGTTGCCGAGTTCGACGATATCGTTCGCGAAATCGTCAGCAGAAGCGAGAAGACGCGCCTGCAACTGCCCATGGTCGCCGATGTCGCCTATGGCGCCGACCCGACCGAGACCGTCGATCTCTTCTTTCCGGCCGTCCGGCAGGAAAGCATGCCGGTGCACATGTTCATCCACGGCGGCTACTGGCGGATGTTCTCCAAGCGCGACTATTCCTATGTCGCCGAAACCGTCACCAAGGCCGGGGCAATCGCCGTCATTGTCGACTATGCCCTGATGCCGTCGGTCAGGATGGCTACAATCGTCGACCAGGTGCGACGGACAAAACGCTGGATTGTCGACCACATCGCCGAGTTCGGCGGCGACCCGGCGCGGCTGACGGTGAGCGGCCACTCCGCCGGCGCGCATCTCGCGACATTCCTGTTCAACGAAGCGGAAAGGCCATCGAGCATACAGGCTGCGCTGCTGCTCGGCGGTCTCTACGAACTCGAGCCGCTGCAATCATCCTTCCTGCAGAGCGAGATCGGCATCACCAACGGGGAAGTCGCCAGCTTTACGCCCTTGACCCACCGGCATGACCGGAACACCAGGGTCGCGATCATGGTCGGAGCAGACGAAACCCCGCCCTTCCACGATCAGGCGGAGAAATTCGCGAACTCCCTTCGGTCGCAGGGCCTGCCGGTCTCATCCATAACTTTGGCCGGCCGCAATCATATGGATAGCGTCAGAGACCTAGGAATCGCCTCCTCCGAGGCTGGTCGGCGTTTGATGGAGGTCATAGAGCTTGGGTATGACGCAGCACCCGCGATGCACCCAAGCGTCATCTAGTGCGGCCAGCCCGTGTTAATACTTTCCGGGACCAGACATCGTCCGGCAGTGGTGCCGAAGAGCCGTCCACGGCGAATCGGCGCCGTCTGAGCGCTGTGGGATCGTACCCGTTGTAGCCCCTGCGCCATTCTTCCCTTCGTCCGGCGTCGTCACAGCGCTCATGACAATCGGATGTCCGGTAGTCGACTGCCTTGGCACGCGCGATCTTTGTGCCACGGAACCGCTGCCGGATATAGCGGCTCTTCGCCAACAAAACCCACTAAAAGCTTTGCACGACTGCCCACGACATCTGCCATATCATTCCATCCAGTAGAATATAATTTCATCTGTTGACATTATGTACCCTTCGTGGAAGGTTCCCCGCCAACGGAGGCTAGGGGGGCCATGCTCTATTTTGCCGAGGCAGACAGCCGGGGCGCGATCGAGATTGCGCTTGCGGCGCAGATTATCGACGACACCTACCGTGCCATCGGGGAAGGGCGCGTCCATGCGTCGGCGCCGTCTATGATGCGGATCGGAACCACGCCGCACCGCCTGGGGGCCAAGGGTGCCGTGCTCGACCATCTCGGCGTTGCCGGCGTCCGGCTTACCTCTCGCGCCGCGCCGCGGCTGATGCTGTGGTCGCTCGAGACAGGTGAACCGGTTGCCTTCTTTGACGAGCGTACGATGTACAGGTTCCGCACCGGGGTTTCAGCGGCGGTCGTCGCGGGATACCTGCTGCGGGCGCGTCCGCTTCGCCGCGCCGCCATCATCGGCGCCGGCCCGATAGCAAGCCAGATTGCCCTGGCAATCCATGAACTGCTGAAGCCGTCACAGATCGTCGTCGCATCGCGCAGTCCAGAGTCCGCGGAGCGTTTCGCCGCCGATTGTCGTGCCTCCGGGCTTCCGGCCTCTTCCGCGCAATCCGCCCCTGAGGCAGTGCATGAGGCGGACCTTGTCGTCACGATCACCACCGCCAATGAAGTGCTCGTGCGGCGCGAGCATCTGAAGGATGGGGCGACGGTTCTTTCGATGGGCGGCGGCCTTGAGATCGACCACGTAATCTGGGCCTCGGCTGCCGTTCGCTTCGTCGACGACCTCAGCTACGCGCTCCTCCAGGGAGATGCCCATGCCTGGATAGCGGGCGGCCTTATCGATGCGGCCGGGTTCGAGGCGAGCCTTTCCGGCACGATCGGCGAACTCGCTGCAGGGCGCGTTCCGGACCGGCCGTCTGACGGCATCGCCATGGCGATCGTGCAGGGAACCACCGCGCTCGATATCGCACTCGCACACGCAGTCTACGACGCCAGGCTGAACAACAGGAACAACTAGACGATGTCGAACGACTTTCTCGACCGCCTTTGCGACGCGGTACTCGAGCCCGCCATCGTCACGACCCGGGAGCAGCGCCGTCTGATCGCGCGCGCCATGGCCGACACGATTGCGGTTGCGGCCGCGGGCTTCCCCGAACCCGTCACCCGCAACGTCCTCGCCGCCTATGGCGGCAACGGGCCGCGCGCCTGGTCCGGAGAACCTTGCGAGAGCGCAGAAGCGGCGATCCTCGTCAACGGCGTCGCCTCGCATGCACTCGATTTCGATGACGTCTATCTTGAAAGCATGGCGCATATCAGCACTGTGCTGTTGCCGGCAGTGCTACGCCACGGCGATGACGATCCGGACGAAGTCATCGCGGCGTTTGCAGCCGGGCTGATTGCCGCCAAGGCAGTTGCGCGCCGTGTCGGTCCCGGCCACTACCACAAGGGCTTTCACGGCACCGGCACGATCGGCACTTTTGCCGCTGCCGCTGCCTGCGGGCGCCTGGCCGGCCTCGACCCGGCGCAGATGGCCAACGCGCTCGCCATCGCGGCATCGCTGTCGAGCGGGCTTCAGGCGAATTTCTCGACCCAGACCAAGCCGGTCCATGCGGGCTTCGCCGCTGCTGCAGGCTATCGCGCGGCGCGGCTTGCGAGAGCCGGCGTCACCGGCTCTCGCACGGTGTTTTCAGAGCGTGGCTATCCCGGCCTCTATGGGGCAGGCGACGGCGAGGAAGCGCCTGGAAATGACGCGTTCGAGCTTCGGCCCGACCTCATCTCGGTCAAGCTCTTTCCCTGCTGCTATGCATCGCATCGTCTTGTCGGCATCGCGCTGGACGCGCGCGCCGCGCTCGGCGACAAAGCCCTGCAACCTGGTGCGCGCTACACGCTCAGCGTGCCCGCCTCCAGCATCGGTCTCCTGAAGCACAACCGCCCTCGTGACGGGATGCAGGCGAAATTTTCAGCCACCTATCCCTTTGCGGTGGCGCTTCTGCGCGGCACGCCGACCCTTGCCGACTTTACTGACAGCGGGGTGGGCGAGGCAAAAATGACGCAACTGATGGAGCGTTTGGAGATCGTCGAGGACGAGACCCAACCGAGCGGCGGCGATATCGAGTTCGGCCAGGTTGCGCTGACCATCGAAATGCCGTCGGGCGGCCAGCGGCGTTTCGTTCGCGCGGCGCTTCCGGGCTCTCCGCTCGACCCGCCCGCGCCGGATGCGCTGAGAGAAAAGCTTGCCGGCTGCCTCTCGGTCTACGAGCGGTGGAGCGGCCAGGCGTTTCCGCTGCCCGCCCGGGCGCCGGGCCTCGGAATCGAAGGCTGGCTGCCAGATGCGGCCAATGCCGGGGATGACCATGCACCTGATACATACGGAGTGAAGTCTTGAGCGTACAAATGATCGATCTTGTCAAAATCCTGCGCACGCCGCTTGAGCTTAACGCCAAGCCGGGCGACAAGATCCTGATCGTCACCGACACGGCGATCGAAACGGTGCTCTGGCAGTCGCTCGCCGCTGCCGCAGGCACCATGGGCATCGAATATACGATCGCGATGATGTCGCCGCGCGCAACCCACGCGCTGAACCCGACCAGCGCGATCTGCTCGGCCGCCAAGGACCCCGACACCGACCTGGTGATCTATCTGACCAGCACGGCTCTGGCGCATTCGCCGCTCAACGCCGAGTTGCTGGAGATTGGCAAGCGTCACCTGCTGATGGAAGAGCTGACGACGGCAATGCTGAACCCCGACGGTCCGGCAGGAGCCGACTACCCGGCGATGAATGTGCTCGGCAAGAAGGTTGAGAAGATCTTCAGCGACGGGAAGACTATCCGCGTCACCTGCCCGAACGGCACCGACCTGACCGCAAGCATCGAGGGCCGTCCCGGCCGGGCGATCACCGGCAAGGTGTTCCAGATGCGCGAGAACGGCGGCGGCGGATGCGCGTTCCCGGATGGCGAGACCCACATCTGCCCGGTTGAGGGCACCGGCGAGGGCCGTGTGGTATTCGACCTGACGGCGCACTCGGTCGGCGCGCTCAAGGAGCCGATCATCCTGACGATCGAGAAGGGCTTCGTCACCAAGATCGAGGGCGGCGCCCAGGCTGACGTCTGGAAGAACATCCTCGCGACGCATGGCGATGCCGGAAGCTACAACGCGCCCGCAGAGATCGCCCTCGGCCTGAACCCCAAGGTGAAGCCTGTCGGCTCCATGCGTACCGACAAGAAGATGTATGGCACGGCCCATATCGGCCTTGGCGATACCGTCACGCTCGGCGGCACCTGCCACGCGAAGCTGCGTCTGGAAGGCGTCATCAGCAAACCCGAAATCACAGTCGACGGCGTCGTTGTGTCCAGCCAGGGCAAGATACTCGTCGACTAAGTCCCAAAACTATCGGAGCGCCAGGGCCACTGGCGCTCCGACGCACCAATACAGCCGGAGGAAATCCAACCATGACACGTAAACTGCTTGCCACACTTGCCGCCAGTGCCGCCGCGCTGCTCATTGCATCGGGTGCCGCTCTGGCCCAGTCGGTCACGCTGACACTGGCACACCAATATCCGAGCACGCAGCCGATCGGCGACGGCTACAATCTCTGGGCCAAGCGCGTTGAGGAACTGAGCAACGGCGACATCAAGGTCCGCGTCTTTCCAGGTAGCACGCTGATCGGCAGCGACGAGTCCTTCTCGGCGGTTTCGACCGGCTCCGTCAGCGCCTCGAACATGATCGGCGGTTTCCAGGGAGGTGACATCCCGGAACTGGGAGCGATCACGATGCCGTTCCTTTTCGACGATTACGGCCACTACAAGCGTGCGGTCGACGGCGGCCTGCGCGAGCTGGTTTCGGGCTGGTACGAGGCGAAGAACATCAAGCTGTTGAGCTTCTTCCCGAAGGGCAACGACCAGGTCTTCCACAAGTCGAAATTCCTGACCAATCCGGAGGACTTCGTCGGCGCCCAGATTCGCGGCGTCGGCGGCGTATCCGACGCTGTGCTGACCGCTCTGGGAGCCAAGGTCGTGCGCCTGCCCACCACTGAAGTGACGCAGGGCCTGCAGCGCGGCGTCGTCGACGGCATCGTCACCAATTGCGTTGCCCATATCGGCCGCTCCTGGTTCGAGCAGGCGCCCTATGCTTCCGTCGTCTCGCTCAAGAACGACATCGAGAGCCTCGGCCTCAATCTCGATGTCTGGAAGGGATTGACCGAGGAACAGCAGAAGGTCGTGCTGGACGCGGCATCCGAAATGGAAGCATTCGAGTGGGAACTGATGGAGCGCGTCGAATCCAAGGACTGCTTCGCAGATTGGGAAGAGCGCAAGGTCAACGTCCAGGTCACCACACCTGAGCAGAAGGCTGCCCTGAAGGCGGCCGTCGCATCGGTCTATGACGACTACAGGGTGACGCTGCCAATTCTCGACGACGTGCTGAAGATCGTAGAAGCGGCGCGCTGACGCATCGGTGGACGACGAGGACTTCCCAATGTCTCACAATTCAGGTCACTCGGACGATACGATCGAACCGATTGGACAGAACCCACTGGAGAAGATCGCAACTGGGGCAGTGCATGTGGCTGCGCTCATCCTCCAGATCGCGGCGGTGGCCCTCGTCGTCAATGCCGCCTATCGCTACACGGTTGGAGGCGGGTTCACGCTCATCTCCGAAGCGACCCGCTTCTCGCTCTTGATCGTGGTGTTCCTCGGTCTCGCCGGCACCCATATCGTCGGCGGGCACGTCCGCGTCGACCTCTTGCTGTCGGCGCTGCCGGATCGCGCCAAGGAACTGATCGCCGGCTATCTCGTGCCTGTCGCGAGCATCTTCCATCTCAGCCTTCTCGGGTGGTCGGGCTGGGTGGCGACGGCCCAGATGTTCGCCCAGGGAACGACTACGCCGAGCCAGCCATACATCACGCTCTGGCCGATCGCCTCGGTAATTCCGATCGGCTGCGGCCTTCTGGTTCTTATTCTTCTGCTTCATCTCGTGCGCCGTATTTCCCGGGCGAAAACCCGTGATCTGACCACGCAAGACTGATCGCCTCACGGGAGATACAAAATGAATATCGGTATCACTACCGGTCTGGTGACCGCCGGTCTGATTGCGCTGCTGCTGCTTGGCATTCCCATCGCCTATGTCCTTGGCATGACGGGCATCTTTGGCCTGTTCTCGGCAACCGGGGGGACCAGCGCTTGGCTGTCGCTGACTTCCGGCGCAGCGCTCCACCTGTCCAGCTCCAGCCTGCTCGCCATCCCGCTCTTCATGCTGATGAGCGCCTACATCACCGAGAGCGGCATGGGGCCGAAGCTGCTCGACTTCACCGACAAGTGGTTCTCGAAGATGCCTGGGGCGCTCTACAATGCAGCCCTTGCGGCTTGCGGCGCCTTCTCGACCCTTTCCGGATCGAGCGTCGCGACTGCCGGCGCCATTGGCGGCGTCGTCATTCCCGAGTTCAAGCGCCGCGGCCTCAACGTCAAGCGAGGCATGGGCGCGGTGGCCGCCGGCGGCACGCTGGGCGTCCTCATTCCGCCGAGCACCGCCTTCATCATTTATGGCGAACTCACCGAAACTTCGGTTGCCCGCCTGTTCATGGCGGGTGTCGTTCCAGGCGTGCTGATCCTGGCGGTGTTCATCGTCTACACGATGATCGTGTCGCATGCGGAAGAGCGCAAGGCGCCGCCGGTCGACACGCCAGACGTGACCTGGGTGGAACGCTGGGCGTCGCTGCGCCAGATCTGGTCGGCCATCGTGCTGATGGCGGCGGTTCTCGGCGGCATCTTCTTCGGCGTGGTCACCCCGACCGAAGCCGCCGCCCTCGGCGCCCTCTCCGCGATGCTGACCGGCGTCTACGTGCTCAAGGGGCTGAGCTGGAAGGGCGTGCACCGGGCCGCCGTCCGTTCGATCTACTCGATCACCATGATCGGGACGATCCTGCTCGGCGGCCTCATCCTCGGCCGCGCGGTCACCATGCTCGGCATCTCGCAGGATCTGGTCGATCTGATCCAGGGCACCGGCCAGCCTGGCTGGATGGTGATCATGTGGATCATGCTGCTGCTGCTGTTCCTGGGCATGTTCCTCGACGGCGCGGCGATGACCGTCATCACCATTCCGCTGCTGTTTCCGGTGATCACCTCCTATGGCTACGACCCGGTCTGGTTCGCCATCATCTTTGTCGTCAACACCGAGATCGGCCTGCTCACCCCGCCGGTCGGCATGAACCTCTTTGTTGTGAAGGCGATTTCGGGCGAGCCGATGATCGATGTGGTGAAGGGTGCTTTGCCCTACACGTTGCTGTTGGGCTTGATGCTGATCGTCCTCATCATCTTCCCGCAGATCAGCCTGTGGCTGCCCGACTTGCTGCTTGGTCCCCGCTGATTTTCTTGACAACAATCTGCCGACCCTGAACAAGGGTCGGCAAGTTCTACTGAGTTGAACGCAGGCTGCCGTATGACCACGAAAGATGCTGCACGTCTTGACGGACCGATCGTTCGTTGTGTGAAGCTCATCCGTCTGCTGGCGGAGATAGATAGCGACATCTCGATCAAGGACGCGGCAAGTCATCTGGATCTGCCCGCAAGCACCACGCATCGCCTGCTGCGCGTGCTCATGCAGGAAGGGATGGTCGCCAAGGACCCCAAGACATCCCGCTATCGTGCAGGCATAGACCTCGAGCGGCTGGGTTCGCTTCTCAGCTACAAGAAGGGGTTCCGGGACCTTACGCTTCCTTACCTGGAACGGATCGTCGCCCAGTGCGGAGAGGCCTGCATGTTTGTTGCCTACCTTCCGGCAACCCATCAGGTCAGCGTCATGGCAGCTGTAAACTCGCTGCACCCCTTGCGCTACGAGATGGAGCTGTACGTTCCGCATACCGTTTTATGGGGCGCGACGGGAAGGTCGATTCTCGCCTTCCTTCCGGAAGAAGAGCAGCGTGCCATCGCAGCCAAGGGTGACCGCTCACCCGCAACCGGTGCTCCTCCACCCGCGTGGGAAATCCTGAAAGCGGAACTCGACGCAATCAGGGATCGCGGCTACGTACTGACACGCAGCCAGAAATTGAGTGGTGCCGTCGGTATCGGGGCTCCTGTCAGAAACGGCAGTGCCACCGTCATCGGAAGCTTTTGCATCACAGTTCCGGAAATCCGGTTCGACCCCGGAAAGGAAAAGGCTCTCGCAACCTCGTTAATCGAGCAGGCCGCGGAGTTCAGCGCATCTATCGGATTCCGTTCTCGCTAACTCGCGTAGGGGCGTGCAGTGGGCCGGGGCCGCACAAAGGCGGGTGCAGCTCTGCGCTTCACCCCCGCGACTGTTGGCCTTCAGCCACTGAGTCGCCCGCCTCTATTGGCGATACACCGTCCACCAGCAGCCAGCTTCCGCGACACGCTCAATGGATGCGCGCCGCCCGGCGTCACTCCATGCCCAGCGCGGCCTTGTAGAGGTCGAGGATAGCTTCCTCTTCCTGACGCTCGGCAGCATCCTTCTTGCGCAGGCGGATGATGGTGCGCAGCGCCTTGGTGTCGAAACCGGTGCCTTTTGCCTCGGCAAAGACGTCCTTGATGTCGTCGGCGATTGTCTGCTTCTCTTCCTCAAGGCGCTCGATGCGCTCGATGAACGCGCGCAACTGGCCCGCGGCAACGGTCTGGCTGGTTTCGGTGATCTCGTCGGCCATTCTTATGCTCCGGATGAAAAAGCCGCGACTCGGCGCGGCGTATGGGTAGCCGTTCGATGCCTTACCCGTCCTGAGGGGTCAAGGGCGGAATGGCAACACAATCGTCCGGAAAATGCGAGAGGCCGTCAGTGGTCCTTCGGCCGGCTTGCCTCGAACCGGGCCTTCTGCGCGTCGGAAGCCTCGGTCTGGTACTTCGCCTGCCACTCGGCATAAGGCATGCCGTAGACGATCTCTCGCGACTCTTCCTTTGATAGGGCCACGCCGCTCTCCTCGGCGGCTTCGCGATACCAGTTGGAGAGGCAGTTGCGGCAGAAACCGGCAAGGTTCATCAGGTCGATGTTCTGCACATCGGTGCGCTCGCGCAGGTGCCGGACCAGCCTGCGAAAGGCGGCGGCCTCGAAGTCGCGTTGCTGGTCGTTGCTCAGTTCTGCCATGGCGTCCTCCGTCACAGCGGCCCGGTGCGCGAGCCGAATTGCTTTACCTGATGTATATCGGGGCGATCGTTGATGGCGTCAACGATGGGTGCCAGCCGCGCCGCCCAGTCGTCGGCAGTGGCCTCGTCGGCGATCAGGTCCTGACGGATCTCGATCAGCGCGTGCGCATAGCCGTTGACGATGGCGTGCCTGAACATGGTGTCGCCGCGCAGCGCTCCGTCATAAGGCTCGTTGTCGCCGATGATCAGGGTTCTATCCTGCGCCAGAAGTTCGATCAGCGGCCGCACCGCGCGGTCGTCGCGGTCCCACAGCAGGCCGACATGCCACGGCCGGGTGTGCCCTTGCATGACCGGCGTGAAGGAATGGACGGAGAGCAGGAAAGGCGCCTTTCCGCTTTCCCGCGCCACCGAAGCCACCATCGCCCCGACCGCGTCGTGGTAGGGGCGGTAATATTTCTCGAGCCGCTTCTCGCGCTCTTCGGGCGCCATCGGATAGTTTCCGGGCACCACCGTGCCGTCGTAAAGCTGGCGAATCAGCGTCGGGTCGTCCTCGCCGCGATTGGGATCGATCAGCAGCCGCGAGAAATTGGCCATTATCGCCGGCACGCCGAGCAGCGCCGCGAGCCTTCTCGTCAGCTGCTCCACGCCGATGTCATAGGCTATATGGCGCTGGAACTCGGCAGGCGGCAGGCCAAGGTCGCCATACTCGTCGGGCAGGTCGCGCTTGGCATGATCGGCCAACAGGACGATGCCTCGCTTGCGGTCGCCCTCGACGATTTCGAAGGGGGCAAAAACTGCGGATCGAGTCATGGGCTTGCAACTGTCCCGTCTGGCGGTGTTGATGGGATAGGCTGGTCATTCCACGAAGTCAGGCTGCATGCAATGTCGTTGTTTGGTCAATGTTGTGGCCGAAACCTTATCTGCGCGACCAAACCTGCCGCTCACGTACATCTAAATCGATTGGATTCCGGCCGACGGCGCGTTGACATGCGCCCGGACTTTGCCGAAAAGGAGCACCTGGACATGCCGATACGAAGCAAGAGGGGGTCGAGGATGAGTTTTGCCGTGGCACCGCGCATTCATTCTGCGTGGGCTGCGTTGCTGTTCTCCCTCGTCGTGCCGCTGTTCTTCGTCGTGACTGCAAGCACGGCGCACGCCGATTTTCGGGTGTGCAATGCCACGCAGAACCTGGTTGGCGTCGGCATCGGCTACCGCGCCAAGGCGGGCTGGGTCACGGAAGGCTGGTGGCATATCGAAGGCTCCACCTGCAAGACACTGATCGAGGGGCCCTTGTCATCGCGGTTTTACTATCTTTATGCAGAGGATGCCGAGCGCGGTGGGCGCTGGGACGGTCCGATAACCATGTGCGTTGCCGAAAAAGAGTTCAAGATCGCTGGCGTGACCGATTGCGTCGCCCGCGGGTTCCAGCGCGCAGGCTTCAAGGAATATGATACGGGCGAGCAGGCAAGCTGGATGGTCCAACTGACCGACGAACCCGCAACGGACGGCGCCGCCGCCGTCACGGGAACCAATTCTCA
This sequence comes from Mesorhizobium sp. KR2-14, assembly GCF_040049255.1. Lineage (NCBI taxonomy): Bacteria > Pseudomonadati > Pseudomonadota > Alphaproteobacteria > Hyphomicrobiales > Phyllobacteriaceae > Mesorhizobium > Mesorhizobium sp. KR2-14. The sequence goes on from NZ_JBDZDR010000007.1 coordinate 43,393, forward strand.
ATGAGACGCAGCCGAAAGGTAAAAATCCTCGCAACGCTTGGTCCGGCCTCCTCCTCCGAGGCCATGATCAAAAGCCTCTTCCAGGCGGGAGCCGACGTCTTCCGCATCAATATGAGCCATGCCGACCACACCCTCATGCGCGAGCTCGTCCGCCGCATTCGGGCGGTCGAGACCGAACTTGGGCGTCCAATCGGCATCCTGGCCGACCTGCAGGGGCCGAAGCTGCGCGTCGGCAAGTTCGCCAATGGCAAGGAAATGCTCGAGATCGGCCAGACCTTCACGCTGGACGACGACCCAAAGCCCGGCGACGCGACGCGAGTTTGCCTGCCGCACCCGGAGATACTGGTCTCGGTGCAGCCGGGGCATCGCCTGCTCATCGACGACGGCCGGCTGGAACTTCGCGCCGTCGCCTGCGACGGCAGGTCGATCACCTGCACGGTTGTCGCCGGCAGCAGGATTTCCGACCGGAAGGGCGTCAGCCTGCCCGACACGGACCTGCCCGTCGGCGCGCTGACGGAAAAGGACCGTTCTGATCTGGATGCGGTTCTGGCCGAGGGCGTGGACTGGATCGCCCTGTCCTTCATCCAGCGCCCGGAGGACCTTGCCGAGGCGCGCAAGATCGCGCGCGGCCGTGCCCTGATCCTGTCGAAGATCGAGAAGCCGCAGGCTGTGTTACGCCTTGCGGAGATCATCGAATTGTCCGACGCGCTGATGGTGGCGCGCGGCGACCTCGGCGTGGAAATGCCGCTGGAAGCCGTGCCCGGCATCCAGAAGCAGATCACCCGGGCCGCGCGGCGCGCCGGCAAGCCGGTGGTGATCGCCACGCAGATGCTGGAATCGATGATTTCTGCGCCGGTGCCGACCCGCGCCGAGGTTTCGGACGTGGCGACGGCCGTGTTCGAAGGGGCGGATGCGATCATGCTCTCGGCCGAGTCGGCGGCGGGGGAATATCCCGTCGAGGCGGTCGCCACGATGAGCCGGATCGCGCAGCGCGTCGAGCAGGACCCCACCTACGCCACCATCATCAACGCGCAGCGTTCCGAGCCGGAGGCGACTGGTGCCGACGCCATTTCGCTGGCCTCGCGGCAGATCGCCGAGACGCTGAAGCTTTCGGCGATCGTTACCTACACCTCTTCCGGCACCACCGGGTTGCGCGCCGCGCGCGAGCGGCCGCAGGTGCCCATCATCGCCTTGTCGCCGGTCGTGGAAACCGCCCGTCGGCTGTCGCTGGTCTGGGGTACGCATTGCGTGGTCACCGAGGATGCCCAGGATCTTGACGACATGGTCAACCGCGCCTGCCGTATCGCCTATGAGGAAGGCTTCGGCCGCCCGGGCGACCGCATCATCATCACTGCAGGTGTGCCGCTGCGCACGCCGGGCGCCACCAACATGCTGCGCATTGCCTATGTGGGGGCGGAAGGGCGTGGCGGTGCCTGAGCCGTTGCTCTGACGCCGTATCTGGAGTTCGGAAGGGTGGTCTTGGCCGGTTCGCCGGTCAGATCGCCTCGCCGGCCAGTTCTTCCGACAGCTTGGACACTTTCTCCTGCGCGCTGCGCTGCATCGGATAGATGTCGAGCACCTTCTGCCAGGCCTGCAGCGCCAGCTGCTTGCGGCCTGTCGATTCCAGGATCTGTGCCATACCGGCCAGGGCGCCGAAATGGCGCGGCTCAAGCTGCAGCACCCGGTCTATGTCGGCCATGGACTTGCGATAGTTCTGCATCAGGAAATGCACCGTCGCCCGCCGGTTCCAGCCCTCGACGTAATTCGGTGCCAGGGTCACGACTTCATCGAGGAAGTCGAGCGCGACGTCGAATTTCTGACCCTGGATGGCCTTCTGCGACCACTGCATCATCAGGTCGATCGAGGCGCTGCCGGACTTGTTCCACTGTTCCTGGATACGGGCGGCGATTCGCTCGGCCGCCTTTTCGTTGCGCTCGCGCTTCAGGGCGCCGAAGAGCGTGTCGAGCCTGGTTTCGGTTTTGGCCAGGGGAGGGGCGTCGCGGTGAGGTGCGGCCGACTGCGCCCGAGCAGCGCCAGACGCGCCGATCAACGCCAAGCCGATACAGAATGCAAAAACGCTCCGCATGCCCAAGGATTTAACCTTCGGCATGGGAACGTCAAATTGAATTTCGCGTGAAACGGGCAAGCCGTCTCGGAAAGCGCGAAGCCTTCCGGCCCGGGCTTAGCCCTGGCGCGCCTTGTAGCGCGGGGCGGTCTTGTTGATGAGATAGACGCGACCCTTGCGGCGAACCAGCTGGCAGTCGCGATGGCGGGCCTTGAGGGCCTTGAGCGAATTCTTGATCTTCATGGTCTGATCCGTCGAACTGGGCCGTTGACCGGCCGAATTGAAAGACGCGCCCGAGAGCGCGTCCGAATTTGTGAAAAGCTCATAGACGAGGTTCCGCCATTCTGTCAACCGCGCCCCGCGATGAATCATCCCGCTTCGCCTATGGTTGCCGAAATTGGCAAAACGCCGCTGCCCCAACCGGCCGCGTTGGCGGTGCCGATCAGGCTTCCGTCAGCGGGCCCAGGCGGGTGAAATGCCCCATCTTGCGTCCCGGCCGGGCTTCGGCCTTGCCATAGAGATGCAGCATCAGGTTCGGCTCATGAGCCAGTTGCGCAGCCCTTTGCACCTCATCCCCGATCAGGTTTTCCATCACGCAGTCCGAATGCCGGGCGGCAAGGCCCAAAGGCAGGCCGGCAACGGCGCGAACGTGCTGCTCGAATTGCGAGATCGTGCAGGCTGCCTCGGTCCAGTGTCCGGAATTGTGCACGCGCGGCGCGATCTCGTTGACGAGCAGCGACCCGTCGGCAAGCACGAAGAATTCGACGCCGATGACCCCGACATAATCCAGCGCCTGGAGAATGGCGAAGGCGGCCTGCTTGGCTGCGGCAGCCACGCCAAGGCCGACGCCGGCAGGCACGGTGGAAGTGTGCAGGATGCCGTCGCGATGGACATTCTCGGCCGGATCGTAGGCGCAAAGGGCTCCGCCGCTTCCGCGCGCCGCGATGACCGAAATCTCCCGTTCGAAGCTCACGAAGGACTCGAGAATCAGCGGCACGCCGCCCATGGCCTTGAAGACACCGCTGGCTTCGTCGGGGCTGGCATTGCGGAACACGCGCTGCCCTTTGCCGTCATAGCCCATGCGCCGGGTCTTGAGGATGCCAAGGCCCTTGAAGTCGCGCAGGGCGGCGCCAAGGTCTTCGTCAGCTTCCACGGCGCGAAAATCCGCCGTGCGCAGGCCGATGCCGTTGAGGAAGGTCTTTTCGGTCAACCGGTCCTGCGACACATCAAGCGCGCGCGGCGGCGGCAGCACCGCCACCGTTTCCGCCAGCACCTGCGCCGCGTTCACGGGCACGTTCTCGAATTCGTAGGTCACCACGTCGCAGCGACGCGCAAGCTCGCGCAAGGCGACCGCGTCGTCATAGGCGCCGACGATCTGGTGGTTCGCGACCTGGGCCGCCGGGCAGTCCGCCTGCGGCTCCAGAACGATGGTGCGGTAGCCCAGCCGGGCGGCGGCCATCGCCAGCATGCGGCCAAGCTGGCCACCGCCGATGATGCCGATCGTCGAGCCTGCGGGGAGCGGGGCGGTCATGATTCCTCCACCGGCCGGTCCGAGACCTTGGCGGTCTGTTCGGCGCGCCAGGCATCCAGCCGCGCGGCTAGTGCCTCGTCGCCCAGCGCCAGCACTGCGGCGGCGAGCAGGGCGGCATTGACCGCGCCCGACTTGCCGATGGCCAGTGTGCCGACGGGGATGCCGGCCGGCATCTGTACGATCGACAGCAGCGAGTCCTGGCCTGACAGCGCCTTGGATTCCACCGGCACGCCGAACACTGGCAAGGATGTCAGCGCCGCGGTCATTCCGGGCAGATGGGCCGCCCCGCCAGCGCCTGCGATCACCACCTTGAAGCCTTCAGCTTTCGCGCCGCGGGCAAAGTCGTAGAGGCGCTCCGGCGTGCGATGCGCAGACACGATGCGGCTGTCATGGGAAATGCCTAGCGCTGCAAGCGTCTCGGCGGCGTGGCGCATGGTTGCCCAGTCGGACTGGCTGCCCATGATGATAGCGACGTCGGCGCGTCCCTTGTCCAATGTCTGGCCTCCGGTTGTCGAACTGGCCTGCTGGAAGTCAGCGTACCGGGGCATTAACGAAATGCCGCCGCTCCCGCAAGCGCTTCACGGCCGGAAACGAAATTGCCGCGGTCAGCTCCGGCCATGTGCCTGTTGGAGCCCCTCGGGCGATTGGCGGCGCAGTATCGGCCCGATGCCTCCGCCGGATCGGACAGTGCCCTCAGGCGATGATATCCGGGATGATCCTGTCTTCCAGCTTGGACATCTTGTCCTTCAGCTGCAGCTTCTTCTTCTTCATGCGCTGTATCTGCAGCGGATCGCACGCAGTCGCAATCATCGCGTTGATCGCCGCGTCGAAATCGGCGTGCTCCTGCTTCAGCTTTGCAAATTCAAGACGGATTTCGGTCTGTTCCTGGTCTGACATGTCCTACCGTCTGCAAAAATATGGCGCTAAAGCGCTGACGGGCAGGCTGGACGCAGCCACCCACCAATGCAGCCTTCATACCACATTTCAAGCTTTCAGGAAATGCTACCACGCCGCATTCGACATGCGGACGATCTGGTGGCACACTGTCATCATACCGTCACAGAGCAATGCCGGCGGTGGGAGCGCCCTGTGGCGGTATGATCGAGGAAACCAGAACGGGAGTACCAATCATGTCTCTTGCCACCCATCTTGAAGAGTTGCAGCGGAAGCACGGCGATCTCGATCGCGAAATCGACACGGCGATGAGCCACCCGTCGGTTGACGATCTTGAAATCGCGTCTCTCAAGCGACGCAAGCTGGCAATCAAGGACGAGATTGAAAAACTGAAGGCGACTACGACGACGCACTGAAGGCTTTTTCAACCGACGCGCTAGCGGGCGCGTTCTACATTCCGGCGGCAGCACCCTGCCGCCGGGTCATGGGAAGCAATTCTCCACGCCGCGACCGAATTAAGCTCGCGAAAACAACCCGCAAACCTCTGGAACTTGGGTGAGCGCTGCAGGTCTGCGCCGCAGCAACTTGGAGGCGCGTGGGCCGGTCGCCGCGGCTACGCCTCGCCTTGAGCCTTGGTTCCCCCGGGGCGGGCGCTTGGGCGTCCAAGGAGCCAACGAGCGTACTCACGCAGCTTTTCCGGCACCAGGGGCTGCGGCTGGGTCGGTTCGAAGGACAGGCCCACTCCGGTGATCCGGCCGTTTTCGTCGATGTCCCGCACGATGAGCTCTATGGGGCCGAGCGTCAGGCGGTCGGTATATTCGACATGCCCGCCGAAGCGCGCCAGCAGCAACTCGCCGATGGTCATCTTCATTTCGTCTTCCGACAGGCCGGTTCCATAGGCGGCCTCGAGCTCGGAAGCCGGCCGGTCCGGGTCCAGTGCGAAGGCGCCGAAGAACTCGGCATCCTCCGGGTCCACGTCGACGCGGCTGGTGAACAGCCGGTCGAGCAATGCCGGGTAGCGGTCGGAGACGAAGATGTAGACGCGGTCGCCGGCAACCAGGCGGCCGAAGTCGGGGAATTTCATCGAAACGCCGTCGCGCACCACCAGCGAGGGGCGGGCCCAGCGCGGCAGGCGCTCGCCGCGCAGCACCGGGCTGCCCGGTACGACACGGTAGCTCAGCAGTTCGTGGTGGGCCGAACCCGGCAATTCCAGCTCCACCTTTTCGATCGGGCCGGCACGGTGCGGCACGATCAGGCCGAGCCGGCGGGCGAGGGGACCGACCGTCCAGCCCTGCACGACCAGCGAGACCAGCACGATGATGAAGGCCGTGTTGAAGATGGCGCGGCCATGTTCCAGGCCCGCCAGCAGCGGGGTGATCGCAAGCAGGATGGAGACCGCCCCGCGCAGGCCCACCCAGGAGATGAAGGCGACCTCGGCCTGGGGCAGCGGAAACGGCTTCAGGCACAGCCATACCGCGATGGGGCGGGCGACGAGGATCAGGAACAGGCCGAGCGCGATCGCCCCGAGAAGGATGGCGGGAAACTGCGAAGGCGTGGCGAACAGCCCCAGCACCAGGAACATGATGATCTGGGCCAGCCATGACATGCCGCTCTGGAAGCGCTTGACGGCAGCCTGGGCCCGCATGTCGGAATTGCCGGCAACCATGCCCGCCAGATAGACCGCCAGGAAGCCCGAGCCGCCGATGGCGCCGGCGGCGGCAAACACCAGCAGCGACAGGGTCAGCACGAAGATCGGCATCAGGCCCCGGTCGAGATTGAGCCTTTCAACCAGGCGCACGATGGCGAAGCCGCCCAGCATGCCGACGGCCGCGCCAAGGCCCATGGTGACGAAGAAGCCCAGCACCAGATCGGTGAAAAGCACCTGGGCCTCTGGATTTACGCCGATGGCGATGAGCTCGACCAGCGTCAGGGTCAGGAAGATGGCGATCGGGTCGTTGGTGCCGGACTCGATTTCGAGCGTCGAGCGCACGCGTTCGCGCAGGTTGATGTTGCCCGCGCGCAGCAGGAAGAACACCGCCGCAGCGTCGGTGGAGGCGACGGTGGCGCCGAGCAGGAAGGATTCCATCCAGCTGAACCCAGTCAGGTAGCGGCTCATCGCGCCGAAGATGATCGAGGTCAGAGCCACACCGACAGTGGCCAGCGTCAGGGCCGGCATGCCGGCTTGCCTCAGCACGCTGACAGGCGTGCCGAATCCTGAGTCGAACAGAATGACCGCCAGCGCCAGCGATCCGACGAAATAGGCGACATTGGCGTTGTCGAACTGCAGGCCAAGGCCGTTTGCGCCGGCCAGAAGCCCGATGCCCAGGAACAGAAGCAGCAGCGGCGCGCCGAAGCGAAAGGCGATCAGGCTGGAGAATGCCGCAGCGACCACCAGTGCCGTACCGACCAGCGTCGCGAGATAGATTGCCTGATCCATTGACGGCGCATTTCCCCTGGCTTCGCTGCTTTTTGAATTTTCCTACAGTGAGGCGAAGACAAGGCGATGCGCAAGCAAAGTCACTATGGCGCATGCATTTTTTTCAGGAAGAGAGAAATTTTCCTGTCCGGAAAACAAAACGCCCGGCCGAAGCCGGGCGTTTCAGAGGATATAGGCTGCTGCCGCTGGTCGCGTCAGGCGATGACCTTGCCGAAGGCGACGGCGGTGTCGGCCATGCGGTTGGAGAAGCCCCACTCGTTGTCGTACCAGGACATGACGCGCACCAGGTTGCCGTCGATGACCTTGGTCTGGTCGAGCGCGAAGGTGGACGAGGCCGGGTTGTGGTTGAGGTCGATCGAGACCAGCGGCTCGTTGGTGTAGGCGAGGATGCCCTTGAGCGGGCCATCGGCGGCCGCCACCAGCGCGGCGTTGACCTCCTCCACCGTGACCGGCTTCTTCGACACGAACTTGAAATCGATGACCGAGACGTTCGGGGTCGGCACGCGGATCGACACGCCGTCGAGCTTGCCCTTGAGCTCCGGCAGCACCAGACCGACGGCCTTGGCAGCACCGGTCGAGGTCGGGATCATCGACATGGCCGCGGCGCGGGCGCGGTAGAGGTCCTTGTGCATGGTGTCCAGCGTCGGCTGGTCGCCGGTATAGGCGTGCACCGTGGTCATGAAGCCCTTCTCGATGCCGAAGGCATTGTTGAGAACCATGGCCACCGGCGCCAGGCAGTTCGTGGTGCACGACGCGTTGGAGATGACGACGTGGTCGTTGCTGATCTTGTCGTGGTTGACGCCGTAGACGACGGTGAGGTCGGCGCCGTCGGCCGGGGCCGAGACGATGACGCGCTTGGCGCCGGCCGTGAGATGGGCGGAAGCCTTATCCTTCGAGGTGAAGATGCCGGTGCATTCGAGCGCGATGTCGACGCCCAGCTCCGCATGCGGCAGCTGCGCCGGGTCCTTGATCGCGGTGACCTTGATGGCGCCGCTGCCGATATTGATGGTGTCGCCGTCGACCCTCACCTCGTGCGGAAAGCGGCCATGAACGGAATCGTAGCGCAGCAGGTGCGCGTTGGTCTCGACCGGGCCGAGGTCGTTGATGGCGACGACCTCGATGTCGTTGCGGCCGGATTCGTAGATGGCGCGCAGGATGTTGCGGCCGATGCGGCCGAACCCGTTGATGGCTACTCTGACGGTCATATGTGGTTCTCCCTGGGAGCGAAAATTCAGTTCGACTTCTTGGACAGGCGCGCTTCGGCGGCTTGAACCGCAGCCTCGGCGGTGATGCCGAAGTGCTGGTAGAGCTGCTCGATGGGCGCGCTGGCGCCGAAGCCATGCATGCCGATGAAGATGCCGTCGACGCCGATGAAGCGGTCCCAGCCCATGCGGATCGCCGCCTCGATGGCGATCTTGACCGGCGCGTCCCCGATGAGGGCGGCCTTGTAGCTGTCGCTCTGCTGCTCGAACAGCTCGAAGCAGGGCACCGAGACGACGCGCGCCGGGTGGCCGCGTGCCTGCAGCTGGTCACGCGCGGCAAGCGCGATCTCGACCTCGGAGCCGCTGGCGAAGATGGTCACCTCCGCCTCGCCCTCGGCCGTGGCCAGCTCGTAGGCACCGTAGGCGCACAGGTTTTCCTCGACATACTCGGTGCGCACCGCAGGCAGGTTCTGACGGGTCAGCGCCAGCGTCGACGGGGTCTTGGTCGTCTCCAGCGCTAGCTGCCAGCACTCCGTGGCTTCCGTGGCGTCGGCCGGGCGGAACACGTTGTGGTTGGGGATGGCGCGCAGCGCGGCCAGATGCTCGACCGGCTGGTGGGTCGGGCCGTCCTCGCCGAGGCCGATGGAATCATGCGTCATGACGAAGATCGAGCGGATGCCCATCAGCGACGCCAGGCGCATGGCCGGACGTGCGTAGTCGGAGAAGGTCAGGAACGTGCCGCCATAGGGGATGACGCCGCCATGCAGGGTCATGCCGTTCATTGCAGCGGCCATGCCGTGCTCGCGGATGCCGTAGTAGACATAGCGGCCGCTGTAGTCGCCGGGGGCGATCGGCTTGGTCTGGCTGGTCTTGGTGTTGTTGGAGCCGGTCAGGTCGGCCGAGCCGCCGATCGTCTCGGGCACCACGGCGTTGATGACCTCCAGCGCCATTTCCGAAGACTTGCGGGTGGCGACCTTCGGCTTGTCGGCGGCAAGCTTCTGCTTGTACTCGGCGATCACGGCATCGAAGCCGCCCGGCAGCTCGCCGCGCATGCGGCGCTCGAACTCGGCGCGGATCTCGGCGTCGGCGGCAGCAAGGCGCGCCTCCCATTCGTTGCGCTTCTTGCAGGCGTTGAGGCCCGAGACGCGCCAGGCGTCGAGAATGTCGGAAGGCACCTCGAAGGGCGGATAGTCCCAGCCGAGGGCCTTGCGGGCGCCGGCGATTTCCTCGGCGCCAAGCGGCGAGCCGTGGACCTTGCTGGTGCCGGACTTGGTGGGTGCGCCGAAGCCGATGGTGGTCTTGCAGGCAATCAGCGTCGGCCGGTCGGAACGGCGGGCCGCTTCGATCGCGCCGGCGATGGCTTCCGGATCGTGGCCGTCGACCCGCGCCGTATTCCAGCCGGACGCGGCGACGCGCGCAAGCTGGTCGGTGGAGTCGGTCAGCGACAGGTCGCCGTCGATGGTGATGTTGTTGTCGTCCCACATCACGATCAGCTTGTTGAGCTTCAGGTGGCCGGCAAGCGCGATGGCTTCCTGGCTGATGCCCTCCATCAGGCAGCCGTCGCCCGAAAGGACATAGGTGTAGTGGTCGACCAGCTCGTCGCCGAACTTGGCGTTCAGGATGCGCTCGGCCAGCGCCATGCCGACCGCATTGGCGATACCCTGGCCGAGCGGGCCGGTGGTCGTCTCGATGCCGGCGGCATGGCCGTACTCTGGGTGGCCGGCGGTACGATAGCCGAGCTGGCGGAAATTCTTGATCTGGTCGAGGGTGATGTCCTCGTAGCCGGTCAGATAGAGCAGCGAATAAAGCAGCATCGAACCATGGCCGGCCGACAGCACGAAACGGTCGCGGTCGGGCCAGTGCGGGTTCTGCGGGTCGTGCTTCATGAAGCGCGTGTAGAGCACGGTGGCGATGTCGGCCGCGCCCATGGGCAGGCCGGGATGGCCGGAATTCGCCTTCTCGACGGCATCCATGGACAGAAAGCGGATCGCGTTGGCCATCCGGTCGTGTTTTTCTCGTGAGGTCATGATTGCTCGCCAAGCCTTGATTTTTGGGGGCTTCACCCCTGTAAAAAAGCAGTGGACACATAGCAGGCACGCCGGATGAGTCAACCAAAGCACCGGCTTTTCGCGGGGAACTTGCGGCCCTTGCGACGAGATGCGGCACGATAGCAGGGGAAAGCCCGAATCGCTTTGTTGACGACGCGTTTGCACGGAGCATAATGTTTTGAGTGTAAGTCGTTCTGAACGCGAACGATTCGGTGATGGGCGGGAGTTTTGACGGAGCCATGACCGGGGAAAGCACGCTCAAAGAGGTAATAAGCCGGCTCGGCAGGGCCATGGATGCCCTGGAGCAGAGCGTCGCCGCGCGCCTTGAACATGAACAGGACTATTTGGAAGCCGAGGCCGAGGTTCAGCGCATGAACGCTGACAGGAGCCGCCTGGCCCAGGAACTCGACAACTCCGAGGCGCGGGCCGAGCGCCTGGAGGAGGCCAACAAGGAGGTGTCGCGCCGGCTGGTGACCGCAATGGAGACCATCCGCGCAGTGCTGGACAGGTAGGGTGTCATGGCGCAAGTGACTGTCACGATCGACGGCAAGGCCTACCGGATGGCCTGCGACGAGGGCCAGGAAGAACACCTGATCGACCTCGCGCAGAGTTTCGACCTCTATGTCTCGCACCTGAAGGACTCTTTCGGCGAGATCGGCGACCAGCGGCTGACGGTGATGGCCGGCATCATGGTGATGGACGAGCTGTCCGAACAGCGCAAGCGCGTGCAGGGCATGGAAAGCGAAATCAGCACCCTGCGCAAGACCCGTGACGAAGCGCTGATGAAGGCCGACAAGAACGACGCAGCCCTTACCGGCGCACTGAGCACGCTCGCCCAGCGCATGGAAGACCTTGCCGAAAAGCTGGCGGCGCGGAAGGGGTAGGGCGGTCACAGGCGCCTATGAGCCGGAGCCCGCGCGACGCGCAAAAAGTGCAGAGATTTCGGGGAAGCCAAGTCCGTCGGACAGTGGCCGCAGGTGGTAGATGCCTCGTCATCCAAGGCAAGCTGGCGCGTGCCGGCTTGAGCGAGTCAGGCCGGCATCTATTTCTGCCCCCGCTCTGGCTGCATGAAGGACGAGGCATGGGTCCCCGGAACCTCCGCACTTCGCTATCGCTCGTGCTCCGGCCCGAGGACGACGGAGGTAGTGTCGTTGCCGGCCAATCTGCAGCTTTGCGGCCATGGGGGCTTTCAGGGTGAGATATAAGGGGAGATACCAACGCCGGCCTCGAAGATTTACGCAGGCGATTTTTGTCTCCGTCGTCCTCGGGCCGGAGTACGAGCGCAGCGAAGTGCGAAGGTTCCGGGGACCCATGCCTCAACATGGCCGTCAACACCACGGTCCAGAAACTGCAACTCGCGGATCCCTCAAACCAAGTGCCATGCAATGTCATGCCAGTGCGGATTATGCTCCTCGATCAGGTTGATCTTCCACTGGCGCGGCCACTTCTTCAGTGTCTTCTCCCGCGCGATGGCGTCGGTAACGAGATCATACTCGTCGAACCAGACAAGCCGCATGACGCCGTAGCGCGCGGCAAATTTGGAGCCGGTACCGGTTCGATGCTGCTGGAGGCGGCCGGCTAAATCCGACGTCACGCCGATGTAAAGCGTGCCGTTCTTCTGCGACGCAAGAATGTAGACATATCCCCGCCGACTCATTTGGGGAGTTTAGCTACCTCGTTGACCGAGGCAAGGGCAGGGGCGCTTCCGCTTGCACGGGGCGGCACCTGACACTGCCCCGCTCTGGCTACATGAAGGGCGAGGCATGGGTCCCCCGGAACCCTACGCCCCTGCGGGCTTCGGGCCCGAGGACGACGGTAGATAAGACGCGCGCAAATCCTCGGCGCTTGAGCTTTGGTCTCCCGCCCTAAGTCTCCCTGGCGACTTCTCAACGGCAGCAACGCCTCGGATTGGCTGGAAACGACCACTCATCCGTCGTCCTCGGGCCGAAGCATGAGCGCAGCGAAGTGCGGAGGTTCCGGGGACCCATGCCTCGACAGAGCCGTCGCCACCACCGTCCAATTCGGGCCCGCAAAGCTTCACAGCAGATGCCGTGCAATGTCATGCCAATAGGGGTTGCGCTTTGGGAACGGCTCTGGCTGCACCAGCGGCGAGGCATGGGTCCCCGGAACCCTGCGCCCCTACGGGGCTTCGGGCCGGAGGACGACGGAGAGAAAAGTGCACTCGCCATTAAAGCCCGCTAGGCAAACATGAAAATCGCGCCGGCGAAGCCGACGCGATTGCTGTGTTCCGGGCCGGCGCCGCCTGGCCAAAAATCACGCGGCGGGTTGCGCCTCGATGGTGCGCAGGGCCTGGGCCTGGCGCTTGGCGGCCGCCTTGACGGCGTCCTGCACCTTCTCGAAGGCGCGGACCTCGATCTGGCGAACGCGCTCGCGGCTGATGTCGAACTCGGTCGACAGCTCTTCCAGCGTCATCGGATCCTCCGAGAGCCGACGCGCCTCGAAGATGCGCCGCTCGCGCTCGTTCAGCACCGACATGGCGCCGGCTAGCATGCGGCGACGGTTTTCCAGCTCGTCCTGCTCGACCAGCATCTCCTCCTGGCTCTCGCGGTCGTCGACCAGCCAGTCCTGCCACTCGCCGGATTCGCCCTCGGTAGCGCGGATGGGCGCATTGAGCGAGGCGTCGCCGGACAGGCGGCGGTTCATCGAGACCACCTCTTCCTCGCTGACGTTCAGGCGCGTCGCGATCTCGGCGATCTGTTCCGGCCTCAAGTCGCCGTCGTCGAGCGCCTGGATCTTGCCCTTCACCTTGCGCAGGTTGAAGAACAGGCGCTTCTGGTTGGCGGTGGTGCCCATCTTGACCAGGCTCCACGAGCGCAGGATGTATTCCTGGATCGACGCCTTGATCCACCACATCGCGTAGGTGGCAAGGCGGAAGCCGCGCTCCGGCTCGAATTTCTTCACGGCCTGCATCAGGCCGACATTGCCCTCGGATATGACTTCGCCGATTGGCAGGCCATAGCCGCGGTAGCCCATGGCGATCTTGGCCACGAGCCGCAGATGGCTGGTCACCAGCTTGTGGGCAGCGTTGGTGTCATCGTGCTCCTGGTACCGCTTGGCGAGCATGTACTCTTCCTGCGGCTGAAGCATTGGAAAACGGCGGATTTCTTCTAGGTAGCGGCTGAGGCCGCCTTCCCCGGAAACAATGCTTGGTAGTGTCTGGGCCATGAACTGCGCCCTCCCTCTTCTCAGGATTTGCCCCCTCAATCAGGCAGGCATGCGGCGCCGGCGCCTCATGCTCTCCGGCGTCAAATACCTTTATATAGGAACAAATCGAGAAAAGCACCCATTTGTTCAACGTGAAACAGATTGTCACGCCAAAGTGAACAAACGGGGTCAAGTTTTTACAGCCTGCGAAAATCCTCGACAATCTCCGCCATGTCGGCGGGCAAAGGTGCCTCGAACCGCATTGTCATATGGGTATCGGGATGGCGGAATGCCAGTAGTCGCGCGTGCAGCGCCTGGCGGGGCAGGGCCTGCACCTTTGCCCTGAGCGGCTCGGGCAGGCGGTTGGACTTGGTGCGGAATGCCGTGCCGTAGTCCGGATCGCCAATCACGGGGTGGCCGATATGGGCGAGATGGACGCGGATCTGGTGGGTGCGGCCGGTTTCCAGCCGGCACTCCATCAGCGCCGCTTCGGCGGCCTGCTTCTGCCCCTGTCCGTAGCGCTCAAGCACCGTGTAGTGCGTTATCGCATGGCGGGCGTCGTCGCGGGTCTCGGGCACCACCGCACGTCGGACGCGGTCGGCGGCGCGGCCGAGGGGCGCGTCGATCGTTCCGGTCATGCGGGGCGGGATGTTCCACACCAGCGCGACATAGGCACGCTCGAGATCGCCTTCGCGGCCGTGATCGGCAAAGGCCTCCGAAAGTGCCTTGTGGGCGCGGTCGGTCTTGGCCACCACCATGACGCCGGACGTATCCTTGTCGAGCCGATGGACGATGCCCGGCCGCTTCACGCCGCCGATGCCCGACAGGCTGTCGCCGCAATGATGGATCAGCGCATTGACCAGGGTGCCCGTCCAGTTGCCGGCGCCGGGGTGGACCACCAGGCCCGCGGGCTTGTTGATGACGATGAGCTGGTCGTCTTCATAAAGTATGTCGAGCGGGATGTTTTCTCCCAGCGGCTCGGCGGGTTCCGGCTCGGGCATCGCCACCGTGACGAGATCCCCTTCGGCCAGCTTGCGCTTGGTCTCGGTTACGGCGCCGCTGTTGACGGCTACCGCACCCTGGCGGATCAGCGCCTGGACGCGATTGCGGGAGAAATCCGGCCCCAATTCAGCCGCCAGCCACTGGTCGAGCCGCACGCCCGCGGCATCGGCGCCGGCGCGAAACTCTTTCATTAGGCCGTCGGCTTCGCTATCAGGGTCGTTCATTGTGCTTCAACAATCCGGAACCGTATGGAAATGGCATCGCCGCACCTGAATGATGACGACGACGAAAAGCCGCTCGACCCCGCGGTCGAAAGCGTCCGCCGTAAGCTGATACGCTTCATGGCCATCAATCTCGGGGTGCTGCTGATCGCCCTTATGGCTGTAGTGGCCGCGATTGTCTACAAACGCAGCCACAAGCCCGACGTGCCCGTTTCGACTAGCATCGGCGTGCCGTCGCCGGCCGAAGGCGCCTTCCTGTCCGGCGATATCGCGCTGCCGGAGGGTGCGAAAATCGTCTCGCAGTCGCTGTCGGGCAACCGCATCTCCATCGATGTCGAGCTTGCCGATGGTAGCCGCGAAATCTTCCTCTTCGACATCGGCGAGCGCAGGATCATCGGCCGCTTTGCGGTGAAGGCCCAGTGAGCTCGACCGCCCGCAAGGTGGCAACGGTCGCGCTGGTGGTGCGCGACTACGACGAGGCGGTCGCCTGGTATGTCGAAAAGCTCGGCTTCGCACTCTTGGAGGATGTCGATCTGGGCGCCGGCAAGCGCTGGGTGACGGTAGGGCCTGCCGGCGGCAACGGCGCGCGCCTGCTGCTCGCCCAGGCCAAGGACGAGGCCGAGCTTGCGCGAATCGGCGACCAGACCGGCGGCCGCGTGTTTCTGTTCCTGGAAACCGATGATTTCGCGCGCGACCATGCGGCGATGCAGGCCGCCGACGTGGAGTTCCGCGAGGCGCCGCGCCACGAGGCCTATGGCTCGGTTGCGGTATTCGCCGATCTTTACGGCAACCTGTGGGATCTGATCGAGCCGCGGCGCTGATAGCGAGGCTTTTCGGCCACAGCGAAAAACATCGTGGCAGGAAGCAACAATCCCGGTTGCGTTTTCCAAAAGGCTCGCCTATATGGCGCAAGTCTCACGCGCCCATCGTCTAGCGGTCAGGACGGCGCCCTCTCACGGCGCAAACAGGGGTTCGATTCCCCTTGGGCGTGCCAGACTTTTCAAACATTTGCGCCTGTCCCGCGGAAAAGTCGTCAAATAAGTTGTCCGGCTGGGTTGTTCTGCTCGTGCGCCCCCCTGGCGAGCGGGCTGTCATCTTGGCTATGAGGGCGGTGTTCAAAAGGTCCCCAAACACGCCCTTCGGCTTATTGCTGGCCGGCCCAATACGGATGGGGGCCGCAATCCCCGGCCCTTTTCCGAGCCGGGGATGGTGTGCGTCATAGGCGCCTATTCGACGTTGCCACACTCGATCGATGTCGACCTTTTCTCTCCGCGTAGCGATTCGAAGAGATGCTCCGGCATGCTTCGCGCAACATCGTAGTCGCGCCGGCACCATGGGCACCGAATTGCGGCTCGAGGACGTGGCCCTGCACAGGATGAACAGAACCTGAGAGAAAACATCATTGACCTCCTCTGGCCCTCAAAATCAGCGATTGAGGGCGCGGCTTAGGGAACTCTGGAAATGGCGCGGGCGCCACCGTCCTCGGAGACGACAAATGTCACCAAACTAAGGCGCTATGTGCCTGAGCTGACACACATAATGCCGATGCAAAATCCCGGGAGGACGGTGCTTCCTGCCGAAAGCCGCGAGCGGCCCGTCGTCTCGACGGGATCATCGCGACGGCTGCATGGGGTCCGGGTCAGTCGCGTAGGACGGATCTACCCTTGGGCACCGTGATCACGATGGACAGAACGGCCGCGGCCACCATCACCAGATTGGCCAGCAGCGCAAAGAATGCCGCCTCGCGCGAGGCCAGGTTTTCCTGATTGCCGACGAAGGTGATCACGCCCTCGATCCAGCGTACGCCCGCGGGATTGCCGGCAATGGCGGTATAGATCGTGGCGGAGATGGCGACGCCGAAGGACGCTCCCAGCGACGACGCCATCTTGTAGATGCCGGCACCGGCACCCGCCTGGTCCTCGGGCAGGTTCGACAGCGCCGCATCGGTGGAGGGCGTGGCATAGAAGGCCAGGCCAAGCCGAGCGAGAAAGAGATCACGGCCAGCACGGTGTAGGCGCCCAGCATCAGGTTGGTCGGCATCAAAAGGATGATCGACAGGCCGACGATATAGCTGCCCCACAGCATCGGCTTGCGCGGGCCAAGGCGTTGCAGCAGCTTTTCACCGACGCGGATGAACGCCATGATGGTTACGGCGTAGCCGATGGTCAGCAGACCGGCCTTTTGCGCCGTCATCGCCCCGCCCTGTTGCAGAAGCAGCATTGCAACCATGATGATCCCCGCCGTCGCGTTCAGCAGCAGGTTTGAGATCGTGGCTCCGGTATAGGTCAGGTTCCCGAACAGGCGAAACTGCACAAAGGCGTTGGGATTGCCGCTTTCGATCTTGTAGAAGGAAAAGCCAAAGATCACCGCTGCGGCCAGCAACCCCAGCGAGGCAGGGCTGGTCCAGCCCCACTCTGCGCCCTGTGTCGCGAAAATCTGCAGCGCAACCATGGTGACCATGAATGTCAGCACGCCAAGCAGGTCGAATTTATACCCCTCTTTCGGGGGCGCCTTGCTTTCCGGGGTGCCGCGCGCCATCAGCATGCCGACCAGCGACACGACGGCGGCAATGATGAAGATCCAGCGCCAGCCGATGTTCTCGGCCATCAGCCCGCCAAACAGCGCCGCAAAGCCCGAGCCACCCCACGACCCCATCGACCACAGCGAGATCGCACGCTGGCGTTCCGCGCCGTCCCAATAGGCCTTCACCAGCGCCAGCGAGGACGGCATGATGAATGCGGCGGACAGGCCCTGAAAGATCCGGCCCAGCATCAGGAAGGTGCCGCCCATCGCCCCCGACGGGGCCAGCCCGACCAGCAGCGAGCCGACGATCGAGAAAACAAAGCCCAGCATCAATATCCTGACGCGGCCGACCCTGTCGGCCAGACCGCCAATGACGACAATGAAGATGCCCGAAAACAGCGCCGTGATCGACACGGCGATATTCATGAAGGACTGTTCCAGTTGAAGATCGGCGGCCATCGCCGGCGCGATGTTCAGCGTCGTCTGGGCAAACAGCCAAAAGGCCAGAACGCCCAGGATGATGCCGAACAGCAGGCGATCATTGCCGCGATAGGTATCGGTGACAGCATATTCCATGCAGGCCTCGAAGTTTGACAGCCGGCGGTCGCAAAATGCGGGCCGGAAAACAGGTCAAGGCATATGCGTCGGCGCAACGTGGTTCCGTCGTCAGCTTACCATAGCCGAGATGAGGCTTGCGCAACGAAAATTCAGCGGCCAGGCGCGACTGCCACGAGCGCTATGAGGATGGCTACGATCATAGGCACGGGTGCCACACCGAGGCGACCCGCGAAAGGACGTGGCCATATGGTCGTCAGATATCTCGGCCCGGGCCGGGCGTCGCCTCACTTGGCACTGGAAGCAACATCGAACGCTCGCGCAGCCAAGGGTGGATTTCCACCGCTTGACGCAACGCCTCCTGACCGAGTTCCATGCGGCCCTGGCGCATCAGGATCATCGCCTTGCCGGCGAGCGCAGCGAAGTGCTTCGGCTCGAGCGCCAGCGCCCGCTCGATGTCTTCCAGCGAGCCGTCGAAATCCTCTTTCAGGAAACGGACGAAGGCGCGCTGATTCCAGCCCTCGGAGTAGCCGGACGCCTGCATGACAACGCGGTCGAGGATCACCAGCGCCTTGTCGAAATCATAGCTCTCTCGCGCGTCCATCGCGTCAGCGACGGCGCGGGCGATGTCGAGGCTGGGCGCCATCTCCATCCACATGCGCCAGACCGCATCCTCGGCCAGCCGGCCTTCCCGCTCCGTCATCGCGTTGCGCAGCCGCCTGAAGAGTTCGTCGCGGCGCATCGCGGCGGCGTCATCGCTGCCTTGCGCGAAGGTGGGCCACGGTAGCAGGAGTAAGGCCAGAAGGAGGCTGCGGCGGGTCGGCATCGAATATACTCCGTTCAAGTACGAAGATCGTTGCCCGGTTAAGGCACATCGCGCGGCGAGATGCTGCACGAGCACTAAATACCATCATAGGTCAGCCGGAGATATTTTTGTTACAGGACTGCGGAGTTCCACGAGGATATTACTGAAACTGCTCGCGCTCATCCGCCAGGCCTCGGAACATCTCCAATGCCGGCGTGAGGGTGAGCATCATGATATTGATCGAATCCACGGGCCGCTCGACAGGATTGGTGAAGAAGCCCGGCTTATCCTTCTCATTGGCCTTGTGCGGAATGACTGGAATGACACCAGCCTTGCGGGCCAAAACGTGCACGCGTCAAGGTGTCGTCGTGCCGGGGCTGGAGCGCCCCGGCATGTATGGTCCTAGACGAGCGGGCGCCCCTCAGCGCGCGCTTCGCGCCATTCACGCGTGAAGGCCGACGCCAACACAAACAGGACGCCGGCAACAAGGACCGGCCACATCAGCACATAGGCTGTGAGTGCGAAGGTGGACATGAGGTTTCCTTTCCAATTCAGGCGACAGCCTGCTCATCGTCAAAACGGCTCGTCATCTTTCGGATCGTCGTGAAGTCGAAACGGCTGGAGCTTGTGAGCGAGAGCGCGATGCACAGGATGGCGCTGACTGCATAGGCGAGCAGCGAGGCCGTCAGCACCGAATGGGTGTGCATGAAGCCGACGGCGAAAGGCAGCACGCCGACGAAGGCGACGGCACCGGCGAAGAGGCCGACACGAATGCCAAAAAAGCCGAACGCCATCAGGCCCATGATCACGCCGACACCGACCGAAGCGATGATATCCGAGATGACGGCGATGCCTCCGGAGAGCTCGATCAGGCCGAACCGGACGGGGAAGAACACAACCAGTGCGGCAAGCACCGAGACCGTGAACGCCGTGTTGGTCACCCTGTTCCAGTAGAAGCTGGCAATCACCGGGAACACCAGTGCTCCCCAGATGGCGCCGACCAGCACCAGCAGTTCGAGGATATTGAAACGGCTGCTGGCGAAATAAAGCGCTGCGCCGGTCGCCACGATCATCGTCAGGCGTCCGATCAGCAGCATCAGCTGCGGGTTGGCATCACCATTGGCGATGTTGCGTCCGTAGATATCCGCCATCGCGATCGACGACAGAGCCGACAGGTCGGAATCCGCCGTGGAGGCCAGCGAGCCGATGATCAGCAGAAAGAACACGCACAGCATCCCGATACCGAGATAGCTCGCGGCCAACTGCGGCACGAGATTGTTCGTGTCGCCGTCGAGCGGCTCGATGCCGAGATAGAGCGCCAGAACGCCGAGCATCCCGACGCCGATCACCGTTGCGCCATAGCCGATCGTTGCCGTGACGAAGGTCGGCTTGATCATGTCCTCGCGCACCGCGAACAGGCGCTGGGCGATGGTTTGGTTGCCGATCGCGTAGGCCAGAACCGCGCAGATATAGGGCGCGCCCTGGTTGAAGAAGGCTTCCGAGGAAAAGAAGTTCTGTTGCTCGGCCGTCAAATTGTGAACGCCGGCCTCGAAGAGCGAAGGGCCGCCAGTGCTGAAGAAGATCGCGGGCACGATCACGATGACTGCACCGAGCATCCCGCAGACCTGGATGAAGTCGGTCAGGATCGAGGCTCGCAGACCGGACCAGAGCGTGTAGAGCAGAACACCTGCCGCTACGATCAGGATGCCAGTCGAAAAGGAGAGTGGGGAGAGCATCGCGATCAGTGCGCCGCCGGCGATGAAGTTCGAGGTCAGGCTGATGACGCTGCCGACGACATTGGAGCCGGCGAGGATCAGCTGGCTCGACCGGCCGTGCCGCGCATGCAGGATCTCCGCCAGCGTGTGCGCTTCGGGCGCAAGCGAGCGGATGCGCCTTCCGAACGGATAGATGAACAGGATCATCAGCGCGCCCCAAAGCCCGTAATGGATCGGGCCCGAAACTCCATAGGTGTAGCCGGAGGTGGCGGAGGCATAGAGAGAGGAGGCCCAGATCCAGGTTGCCGTCATCGAGGCGGCGGAGACGCCGAAGCCGACCCGGTTGCCGGCAGTCATGTAGCTGTCGGCGTTTTCCCGCTTCTGACCGATGGACAGGGAGATGATGAAGGTTAGTCCGAAGAAGAGAAATAAAAGCAGAAGAGTGAGAGGGGTTCCTAGTTGTTGAAGTTGCATCATTCCTATTTTCACGCTTTCGTCGCGCGGCTCGAAGAAAATGCAGACCCGTCCTGCAGCGAGTGCAGGAAGGACATGTCCGCGCGGCCAATAAGCGGCAACCAAGTGCCGAGACAGGCGATCCGGAATCAGGCCGGATTACATGCGCAAGAAGCGCGCGTCGCCGATGAGTGCTGCGAAGGCAGCCGGGGATTTCTATCCGACTTGGCGCAATATGCAAGTCTGGGTGTCTGAAAACGCGTGCGGGATCGCGCACTCATTGACCGAGCGATAGACAGAAATCTGCGAGGATACGACTTGGTGCAGATCAGGAACGCGGCTCTTTGTGCGAGAAGAAAGAAGGCTGGACGACGGCGCTGATCGATCCACATCTGTGTTCAGAAAGAGAGCCCCCATGCGCAATCCCGTGTCCAACTCAGCCAAATGCAAGGTTCGGCTGGATTCCGGTGTAGCCGTCGTCGAGCGCCTGAGGCGTGAACTGGGCGAGGCAGGGATGGGAAACAGCTGATGGCCGCCTATCAACACCCCTCAGGGCACGACCGCTCGATGCTGCGCAGCCTTCGCAAGTCCGGCGAGACGGAGCGAGACGGCCGCGGCCGCATCGCGTCGATGCCGCCGATCCTGCAATACGGCTTCCGGCCGTTCTTCTTCCTGGCCGCGCTCTATGCGGGGTTGGCAATTCCGGCCTGGCTCTGGATTTATGCGGCGGGCGGGTCTCTTCCGGGGCCATTTCCAAGCCTCGACTGGCATGTCCACGAGATGCTGTTCGGCTATCTCGCGGCTGTGATCACCGGCTTTGTTCTGACCGCGGTTCCGAACTGGACGGGGCGCCTTCCACTCAGTGGCTGGCCGCTTGTCGGGCTGGTCGGGCTATGGCTGGCCGGCCGGGCCGCCTGCGCGTTCCTGCCCGTTCCGTCGCTCGCGATGGCGGTCGACCTCGCGTTTCCGGCAGTTCTGGCCTTGGCCCTGTGGCGAGAAATCATTGCCGGACGGAACTGGAAAAACCTGCCGGTCGCGGCGATGATCACGCTTTTCGGCGCGGCAAACGCGCTGCATCACACAGCGAACCTCGGACTGACCCCTTCGGGCCTTGGCCCGCGGCTCGCGCTTGCTGTCGTTGCCATGCTGATCGCGCTGATCGGCGGGCGCATCGTCCCCAGCTTCACGCGCAACTGGCTGGTCAAAAACGGCGACGCCCGCTTGCCGGCTGTGTTCGGGCGCCTCGACAAGGCGGCGCTCGTGGCGACGGCGGCCGCCATGAGCCTCTGGGTAACCGTTCCGGAATCGATCGTCACAGGCATCGCGCAGATCGTCGCGGGAGCCCTGCTTGCCGCCCGCACCGCGCGGCTCAATCGCCTTCGATTTTCACGTTGATGTGCCCGTTGTCGTATACCTGCACCTTCAGGTTCGGGTTGCCTTTCTGGACCTCGTATTCGACGCCGCTGCCCATCCGCCAGTCGTGGACGGGGGTAGTCTCGCCCCATCGGTTGGGCTTTGAGCTAAAGAATTTGTCCGGACGGTCGTTCGGGTCGCGCAGGTTGAAATCGTAGAAGTTCTTCCGATCCTGGAGAACGATCTCCTTGGCGCTGGTCAGCCGCTTGCCGTTGTTGTCGAATTTGTCCTTTTCGCTGATGTGGGTCGTGTAGGTTTCGACAAGCTTGGGAGGTGCCGACGCGGCTGCAGGGTCGGCAGTCTTCGCAGGCAGCACCGCGCGGCTTTCCTGCTCAGGGTGTTTGTCTGCCGTGCAAGCACTGACCAGTGCGGTTGCAATAAAGACGGAAACAGTACCGATGCGCTTCAAAGTAGAGCCTCCTCGCTCCGTGCATTGACGGGAGGAAGCTCTAAAGCGATTCCCCTGGTCTGGATAGGATCGCATGATGTTGCCTGCCGGCTCAGGCCTCCTGCTCGGCCGGTGTGCGCGGGTCGAGGCGGACCGCCTCGGGCGTGACGCCGCGCTCGGAGGGCAAGGTCTTGAACGCTTCGCGGTCTTCCACCGGCACCGGCGCGCGGCGGCTGATGCGCAGCAGCGTGTAGCCGGCCAGCATGAAGTGCGCGAGGGCGGTGGACAGGAACAGGCTTTCCGGGCTCATCGAGCCCATCAGGCCGGCGCCGATGACCGGGCCGATCATCGTGCCGAAGCCGTAGAGCAGCAGCAAGCCGCCCGAAACCTTGACGAAATCTTCCGGGCGGGCGTGGTCGTTGGCATGCGCGACGGCCAGCGAATAGAGCGTATAAGCGAGCGCGCCATAGGCGGCGGTCATCGCGATGACCATGACGCCACTGCGGGGGGCGGCCAGGAAGATCAGCACGCCGACCGCAGCAGAGCCGAAAGCGGCGGCGGCAAGGACGTAGCGACGGTCGGTCCTGTCGGAGATGCGGCCCATCGGCATCTGCATGGCAGCACCCGCCACCACCACCAGGCTCATCATCAGAGCGATCTGGGCGGTCGAGATGCCGATCCGTGCGCCATAGACCGCACCCAGCGTGCCCCAGGCGCCGTTTGCCACGCCGATCAGCAGGCAGGCGACGAAGGAGACCGGCGAGTTGGCGTAAAGCCCCTTCAGGTCCAGCGACACGTCTTGCAGCGGCTTGGGATGGGCGGCGCTGGACACCGCCGTGGGGATGAGCGAGAGGCAGAAGAAGATGCCGGCGACCATGAATAGTGAATCGTTGCTCACGTCGCCCGCCGCCACCATCATCTGGCCGGCCATGATCGAGGCATAGGTGACCATCATGTAGAGGCCGAACACCGTGCCGCGGTTCTCGTTGGTGGCGCGCTCGTTGAGCCAGCTTTCGATGACCATGAAGGCGCCGGCCATGGCAAAGCCGGTGAAGGCGCGCAGCACGATCCACACCCACTCGTCGATCCACAACCCGGTGAGCAGCGCGATGATCGCTGCCGAGGCGGCGAAGGTGCCGAAGGTGCGGACATGGCCCGCCCGGCGCACCAGGCGTGGGGCGAAGTAGCAGCCGGCCACGAATCCGCCGGCCCAGGCGGTGCCCATCAGGCCGAGAGCCGCGGTGGAAAAGCCTTCTTCCTGGCCACGCAGGGGCAGCAGCAGGCCGTGCAGGCCCGAAGCCGCCAGCAGGAAGGCGGTGCCACGCAGGAGCGAGAAGATCGGTTTATAGGCTGCAAGCATGCGTCTGTCCGGCGAATCGGAATTGAGGAGGGGTATCCCTTGAAGATACCGACATTCCGACTTTTCGGCGGCGCGCCTGCGACATGTTCGGCCAATTAACCGCGCTTGAACAAGGCCTCGGCGGCGTTCTTGGTGGCATCCCTGGACTTCAGCTCTGCCTCCAGCCGCGCGAGCTCCGCCTTGAGCTGGGCGATTCGCTCGGCAAGGTCGCCGACCGAGAGCAGCGAAAGGTCCTGCCCGACGACATGCTGAGCTGTGGGTTTCCTGGGTTCGTCGTCGAAGATCGCCATTGTCGCCTCGCCAGTGCTTCCTGCCGGTTTGCCAGTCGAGGCGCCAGCCTACATAAGGGGGGGCACAAGATGCAAATTCCGGACGCCCGACAGGCGGCCGAAGAAAGGAAGGCGAGCGATGACCAGCGGCGTGACGTTGCCCGAGAAGATGATGGCGGTGGCGATCACCACCCCCGGCGGCCCGATGGTGCTGAAGCCCGAGCGGCGCGACGTGCCGCTTCCCGGCCCCGGCGAAATCCTCATCCGGGTCAAGGCCGCCGGCGTCAACCGGCCGGACGTGGCACAACGCAAGGGCGTCTATCCACCGCCGCCAGGCGCTTCCGACCTGCCGGGGCTGGAAGTATCGGGCGAGGTCGCCGCACTTGGCGCCGAGGTCAAGCGTTGGCGCGTCGGCGACCAGGTCTGCGCGCTGACCCCAGGCGGCGGCTATGCCGAATATGCCAGGGTGCACGAGACCAATGCGCTGCCGATCCCCGCCGGCTTCACCTA
Source organism: Mesorhizobium sp. KR2-14 (assembly GCF_040049255.1). NCBI lineage: Bacteria > Pseudomonadati > Pseudomonadota > Alphaproteobacteria > Hyphomicrobiales > Phyllobacteriaceae > Mesorhizobium > Mesorhizobium sp. KR2-14. The sequence goes on from NZ_JBDZDR010000007.1 coordinate 67,949, forward strand.
CACCGAGGCGGCAGCCCTGCCCGAAACCTTCTTCACCGTGTGGCACAACGTGTTCCAGCGCGGCGGGCTGAAGGGCGGCGAGGCGTTTCTGGTGCATGGCGGCTCCTCGGGCATCGGCACCACGGCGATCCAGCTTGCCGCTGCATTCGGCGCCTATGTCATCACCACCGCCGGCAGCGCGGAGAAATGCGAAGCCTGCCTGCGGCTGGGGGCGGACCGCGCAATCAACTACCGCACCGAGGATTTCGTGGCTGCGGTCAAGCAGGCGACCGAAGGGCGCGGCGCCAATGTCATCCTCGACATGGTCGGCGGCGACTATGTCGCCCGCAATTACGAAGCAGCTGCCGTGGAGGGCCGCATCGTGCAGATCGCCACGATGGGCGGGGCGGTGGCCAGCACCGACTTTTCCAGGTTGATGGTGAAGCGGCTGGTTCACACCGGTTCCACGCTCAGGCCGCGCCCGGTGGAGGTCAAGGCCGACATTGCGGCGGGGCTGGAGGCGCATGTGTGGCCCCTGCTTTCCAGCCGCCGCATCTCGCCGGTGATGGATATGATCTTCCCGCTGCGCGAGGCGTGGCGCGCCCATGAGCGCATGGAGGAAGGCCAGCATATCGGCAAGATCGTGCTCGACGTGGCGTAGGGGCATGCCGGCGTAAGGCGCATGTCGTTGCCGGCATCCTGCCCCGCACGTACCTCCACCCCTAACCCCTCCCCACAAGGGGGAGGGGAACTTTGCTGCGTGGCCGCTCGGCGCCAACCTTCACCGTTTTTGGGGGCCACGACGCGGACGAAATCGTCCCCCTCCCCCCTGTGGGGAGGGGTTAGGGGTGGGGGTACAAGGCCGCTTGAGTGATTGACGCTTGCCATGCGCCCACCCAGCGCTCTTGCGCCGCACCGGCCCTCCGCTATGGCTCCGGGCGTTCGTCATTCGAAAAGCCAAATCGTTGGCTTTTCGTCCGCTTCGCGGACCATTCCTCACCCTCCACATTCGCGTGGCCAGCCGCCGCCGAGGCCCGGCTTGGGGGCTCGTCACCCAGCACGCCACGTAGCGCCACCAGCCCGGACGCCGTCGCCCTCCACGCGCATCCGGTTCATGACCCGTGTTCCCGCGAGGGCGATGCGGCCATTATGCCGGCTGCGCAAAAGGCGGGGATGAAGGAGGCGGAACTATTTCGTAGATCGCAACCGGTTCAAGGACTTGCGGCCGGACGCGGCCGGATTTCATCCACCTGAACGCGCAGCCGCGCGGGCGAAGCTGGTCGAGACGGCCGGATGAAGTTGGCGCCGGCCGGCCGAAATGCGCCGTTTTCTGGGCACTTCCGCCGCAAAATGGTCGCGAGTGGGTCCTGAAACGGTCCCACATGCCTGTTGAGTCCACCGCGGTGATGGACACCCTACGACAATCAAGAAATGGGCGCGCGGGATGCGCGATCTGGAATATGCGAGCTTTTTTCGTTGCACTGGTTGCATTGATTGCCGCGGTGACGGCTTCGGATATGGCCCTGGCGGCACCGCGGCCGCAACCTACCAAGCAGGATGTGCTGGCCTGGATGAACGCCTATAATCCGAGCCGCGACCTTGCCCGGGCGCCATCGGTGATGAAGGCGGCGAGCGAAATCGGCCTGCTGAACGATCCGGAAGCGGCGGGCATGTATGTCGGCTTCATGGCCGGCATGATCGGCTCGAAGCCGAAAAGCGCCGATGACACCGTCAAGAAGCTGCTGGTGCTGCGCACGGCCGATCATTGGGCCATCGTGCGCGCCATCGCCTATTCCGGCCACCCCGACTGGCGTGGGCTGATGACGCGGTCGGCGCCGAAGATACCGACGCGCAAGCTGATGGCGCAGCGCTACCTGGAGGGCAAGCTGCCGACCCCGGACACGCCCGTGGCCGAAGAGAAGACCACGTGGAAGGACCGTGCCAACCCGGCCAAATGGTTTGCCCGGAAGAAGGAGGACAGGGAGATTCCGCTGGAGCAGCGCCCGGAGATGCTGGACGTCTACTGGGGCTATTATTACGCCGCCCGCAGCGCCGCTCCGCTCCAGCGCATGATCAGGATGCTGCCGTGGTCGGTCGAGCGCGACAATGTCGAGAAGCTGACGATCGGCAGCATGGCCAAGTTCACCTTGGCCATGAACGCCTCGCGCGACCAGAAGCTGCTGCAGCAGCTGAAGAAGCTGCATGGGCAGCAGACCGACAGGGAGACGGCGAAGCAGCTTGCAGAAACGATCGAAGCCGCCGAGACCGTCGAGATCTCGTCGCTGCGCAAGACCGCGATGGACCGGCTCGAGGACCTCAAGCGGATGGGCCCCGGCTCCAAGCGCGACGTGGCATGGTGGGGCAAGCTGGGGCAGGGCGCGCTTTCGATAGGGTGCATCGCGGCCGCGGCAACCGGCCAGGTGGCGCTCGGCATTCCCTGCGTGGTGGGTGGCGCGGCATCGTCGGCGGTGCTGAACTACTGGGCGGCGCCGTAAGACTGTAGAACTCAGCCCACGGGGCCGGCGGCGTCCGACGGCTCCTGGCCCACGGCCGCCGAGCGCCGCCTCATCAGCACCGAGTGCTTGTGGCCGTAGAGGAAATAGACTGCCAGGCCGATGGCCAGCCACACGATCAGCCGCAGCCAGGTGTCGAGCGGCAGGCCGGCCATCAGCAGCAGGCAGAACAATATGCCCAGTATGGGCACCACCGGAACGCCGGGGGCGCGGAACGGCCGCGCGGCGGTGGCGTCGCTCCTGCGTAGATAGAGTACCGCGCCGCACACCAGCACGAAGGCAAACAGCGTGCCGATGCTGACCATCTCGCCCAGGATGCCGATCGGGGTAAGCGCGGCGATGATGGCGACCACCGTGCCGATCACGATCTGGCTCTTCCATGGCGTTCTGCGGACGGGGTGGATCTCCGTGAATATTGGCGGTAGCAGGCCGTCGTGGGCGATGGTGAAGAATATGCGGCTCTGGGCGTAGAGCAGGACCAGGATGACCGTGGTCAGGCCGGCGATCGCGCCGACCTTGATCAGCACCGAGAACCAGGTAAGCCCGATGACGTCGACGGCCCTTGCGATGGGGTCGGCGACGTTGAGGTCCTGATAGGGCACGATGCCGGTGAGTACCGCCGCAACCGCGATGTAGAGCAGGGTGCAGATGGCAAGCGAGCCCAGTATGCCGATGGGCATGTCGCGCTGCGGGTTCCTGGCTTCCTGGGCTGCGGTGGAAACCGCGTCGAAGCCGATGAAGGCGAAGAACACCACCGCCGCGCCGCGCAATATGCCGCTCCAGCCGAACTGCCCGAACTCGCCGGTGTTTTCGGGGATCAGCGGATGCCAGTTGGCCGGCGAGACATAGGCCGCGCCGATGAGGATGAAGGCCAGCACCACGGCGAGCTTCACCGCGACCATGACGTTGTTGAGCCGCGCCGATTCGGATGTGCCGATGACGAGCAGGTAGGTCAGCACGGCGACGATGAAGGCCGCCGGCAGGTTGACGATGCCGTGGACCACCGTGCCGTCGGCAAGCTTGTCGGCCACCGTTCCCGGCGCCGCCGCGAAGGCCGGCGGAAAGGCGATGCCGAAGTTCTTCAGCAGGCTGACGACGTAGCCCGACCAGCCGACGGAAACGGTTGCCGCGCCCATGGCGTATTCGAGGATGAGGTCCCAGCCGATGATCCAGGCCACGAGTTCGCCGAGCGTGACATAGGTGTAGGTGTAGGTGCTGCCCGAAACCGGGATCAGCGCCGCAAGCTCGGCATAACACAGCCCGACGAAGCTGCAGGCGATGCCGGCCAGGACGAAGGAGAGCATGACACCCGGCCCCGCAAACTGCGCCGCCGCGGTTCCGGTCAGCACGAATATGCCGGCGCCGATGATGCAGCCGATGCCGAGCGCCGTGATGCTGAACGCTCCCAGGCTGGGCACAAGCTTGTGCCCCCTTGCGCCGCGGACGATTTCGGCCAGGGGCTTGCGGTGCATGTAGTCGGCCAGGGACATGGCTTCATTTCCTGGGCGCCGAGTGCTCCTGCCGCCTGGCCGGCCGCGCCACGAATTGCGGATTTCGGTCCGACAATTCGCCATGGCGGGCGCGGGTTCCGGCCGGCTGCGAAAATCGCGAAGTCGTGTAGGCGTCGGCGCGTGCCGTTCGCTTCCAGCGTTCAGGCGGCTGTGGCGATGACGCTTTGATCGCGGTCAATGATGCGGGGGCGCTATGCGCGCTAGAGTTGCGGGCCCGCAATTCTGCTCGCGCGGGCTGCTCACGGAGTTTTGCGCCATGAATGCCCTGATCGGAAAGGCCGTTCTTCTTGCCGCGGTAGCCGCAGCCGCAATCATCCCGCCGGCCGCCGCCTGTACCGGGATCATGCTGAAAACGAAGGACGGGTCCATCGTGCATGGACGCACGGTCGAATTCGGCACGACCATCGAAAGCTCCATCGCCGTGGTTCCGCGCGGATATGCTTTCGTCGGCCAGACCCCGAGCGGCGACGGACTGAAATATTCGGCCAAGCACGCGGCCGTCGGGGCGATCGCGTTCAAGGACCTGAAGCTTCTGGACGGGCTCAACGACGCTGGGCTGGCGGTCGGGGCATTCTATTTCCCGACCTTTGCCGGCTATACGGCGGTCACGCCCGCCAACCAGGAAAAGGCGCTATCCCCGGCCGATTTCACCAACTGGCTTTTGACGCAGTTCGGGTCGGTCGATGAGGCGCGCGAGGCGGTGGAGAGCGAGGCTGTCATCATCGCGCCCACCGTGCTGCAGGGGTGGGGACCGGAGCCGCCGCCGTTCCACTATGTCGTCTATGACAGGACCGGCGCCAGCATCGTCATCGAGCCGATAGCCGGGCGGCTCGTGGTGCACGACAACCCGCTGGGCGTGATGACCAACTCGCCGGCATTCGACTGGCACATGACCAATCTGCGCAACTACATCGCGCTCAATCCGCGCAACGTGCCGCCGATCACCATCGACGGGAAGGTTTTCCAGCAGCTGGGGCAGGGCAGCGGCATGCTGGGCCTGCCCGGCGACTTCACGCCGCCTTCGCGCTTCGTGCGCGCCGCCGTGTTCAGCGCCACGGCCATCCCGTCCGACAATGCCGCGCAAGGCATCGAGCAGGTCTTCCACATCCTCAACAATTTCGACATTCCGGTGGGCGTGGCGCGGGAAGAGGATGGCGGTGTTATGCACACCGACTACACGATGGTTACCACCGCCCGCGATCCGCAGAGCCTGCGCTATTATTACAAGACCTACGACGACCAGACGATCCGCATGGTCGACCTGACGAAATTCGATCCCGAGGGCAAGAAAATCCGGCTGTTGAGCACCAGGGGCGCGCAGCCGGTCGTGGATATGACTGATCAGGTGAAGTAACGGGAAGTGCTGGCGGCGTCGAATTGGGCGGAGCGCGCGCAACACGCCCGTTTGCGCGCAGTTTTCACCGGTGGGGTGCGGTGCGCGCGGGCGGGCGGCAAGCGTTCGACTTGCCATTCCTCGGCGTTTTTTGTCGGGGACGGAGGCCGGCGGCGGTTTCCCGATCATGGGAATCTCGTGAAGTTTTCTTGCTCCAGGGCCCGAACAGCGTTATATAACCGTCGAATTCCCGATTTCGGTGGTCTTGATCCACCGCCCGCGTAAAGGGACGCGGGCGAACGAGAGGATATTTTCGATGGCCAATACGCTGCTTATGCCCAAGGCGACCGCCGTCTGGCTGGTCGACAACACGGCGCTTTCCTTCGACCAGATCGCGCAGTTCTGTTCGCTGCACCCGCTGGAAGTGAAGGCGATTGCCGACGGCGAATCGGCCCAGGGCATCAAGGGGATGGACCCGGTCATGACCGGCCAGCTCTCGCGCGAGGAGATCGCCCGCGGCGAGCGTGACATCAACCATCGCCTCAAGCTTTCCGAGCCCAAGGTGCGGGTGCCCGAGACCAAGCGCAAGGGCCCACGCTACACGCCGCTTTCCAAGCGCCAGGATCGCCCCAACGCCATTCTGTGGCTGGTGCGCAACCACCCCGAGCTGAAGGACGCGGCGATTTCGCGCCTGGTCGGCACCACCAAGTCGACCATCGAGCAGATCCGCGAGCGCAAGCACTGGAACTCGGCCAACCTGGTGCCGATGGATCCGGTGACGCTGGGCCTGTGCTCGCAGATCGACCTCGACATCGAGGTGCAGCGCGCCTCGCATGGCCGCCCCGCCGCCGCCCCCACGGGCGAGACCCTGCTGCCGGCCTCCATGACCGAGCGGATGGAGCCGGAGCTGGAGAAGCACGCCGAGGAAGAGAAGGAGCTGGACGCCAACGCGGTGTTCGCCAAGCTTTCCTCGCTGAAGTCCAGCCACGACGACGAAGACGAGGACGATCTTCACCGCCGCTGAATAGCATTGGAACAACAAAAAACCCCGCTTTGGCGGGGTTTTTTGTTGGGCGCAAGGCAGGCTCAGGCGTTGGGGATGAACTTCAGGACGCCGACGATGTCGGACCCGGAATCCTCCTTCCGGTCGGAAGGATGGTTGACGCCGTCCGTGACGGCGACCTCGGCGAAATCGAACGGGCTTATCCCTTCCAGGCAAGCGGCGTTGACGCCGAACTGGTTGGGGTTCGACCGGCGCTGGTGATGGGTATAGATGCCGCATTTCGAGCAGAAGTAGTGTTTGGCGGTGCCGGTGTTGAACTGGTAGAGGGTCAGCGCGTCGGCGCCGGAGACGATTTCCACGCCGCCCAGCTCGGCCGTTACCGCGACCGCGCCGCGCATGCGGCAATAGGAACAGGTGCAACGACGCGCGGAGCGCAGGCCATCGGTCAGCTTGACGCGCAGGCGCACCGTGCCGCAGTGGCACGCTCCGTCGATCTCGCGAATATCCATGTCCATTTGGGTCTCCGTCGATTGGCGCCTGAGCATCCGTGCCGAAGCCTGATCGGGCGAGGCAGGCCGGACGGCCTCAGACACGCATCGAGCGGCTGATGCCGTCGCCGGAATATTCGTTGCGCTCGACGCGGCGGTAGAAGTCGGCGAGCTGCTTGCCGCGCTCGGGCCGGAAGCTGCGCCCCGCCGCGGTGACCCTGGCGATGCGGTCGATGCGGAAGGCGCGGAAATCGTCGCGCATCTCGCACCAGGCCACCAGCGTCCACACCTTGCCCCAGAACCAGAGGCCGAGCGGGCGCACGTCGCGCATGGTGCCACGGCCGGCCTCGTCGCGATAGTCGAGGGCGAGCACGTCGCGCTTTTCGATGGAGCGTTCGAGGATGTCGATGGCGTCGCGGTCGGCGTCGCTGACCACCCACATCGGCGTGTGGATCTCGGTGCGGGCGATGCGGCTCTTTTCCGAATCGGGCAGCACGGCGCCGATCTTGACCAGAGCCTCGTCGGCCGCGCGGGCCATGGTGGCCCCGCCGAAGGCGCGCACCATGCGGGCACCCGCCACCAGCGCCACGATCTCGTCGCGTGTGAACATCAGCGGCGGCAGGTCGAAGCCTTCGCGCATCATGTAGCCGACGCCGGCCTCGCCATCGATGGGCACGCCGGTGGACTGCAGGTCGGCGATGTCGCGGTAGATGGTGCGCTCGGACACTTCGAGCCACGCACCGAGCTTCTGCGCGGTGACGAGGCGCCCGCCACGCAGGTGCTGAACGATCTGGAAGAGCCGGTCGGCGCGTCGCATGGCAATCCACTATCAAAGCTGGCCACTGTCAAAGCTGGCTATCGAGGGCCGCATGTTGGCATGGGTCTCCTGACAACATAATGTCAGGAGCGTTCGGCGTCTGTCAGGAAAATTCGCGCGCGAAAAGCCTTTCCATTTCCGCCACATGCTCCGCGCGCTCGGGATAGAGCGCCTTCAGGAAAGCGAGCGCGAAGGTGCCGGGCGCCGAGCCGGGCGCGGAAACGATGCGGTTGTCGGCGACCGCACAAGGCACGTCGCGATAGCGCGCCGCCCCGGCATAACCGGGCTCATGCTTCAGCAGCCACTCGCGGCCGTTGCTGGTGTGGTCGGCATCTTCGAACAGGCCGGCGCGGGCAAGCGCCAGCGTGCCTCCGCAGATGCCGCCGACCACGCCGCCGCGCTCCTCGACCGTGCACAGCAGGGCCGAGATGTCGGGCGTGCGTGGGGTTGCCCAGAGATCGGAGCCGATGACCGCAATGGCGTCGAGATCGGCGTTTTCGGCCGGATCGGCGCCGCGCTGCGGGGTGAGGCGAAAGCCGCTCATGGAGGTGACGGCCTCGCCGGTGGGCGTGAGCGACACGGCTCGCGCATCGAACCATTCGGCGAGCGAGCCGGAAAGCAGCCCGTATTCCCAGTCGGCGAAGCCTTCGACAAAGACGAAGCCGACCGATTTCTGGCGTGTCATGGCAGGTCCCTCCAGCATTTCAGCCGCGGTGCGCGCGCCGGGCCGCATATCTGTCCGGCCAGCCTATGTCCTTCAGGAGGCTTTCGGGAAGCGAATTCATGAAGCGTTCCGTGCGGACCTGGTCGCGCAAGGTCTGGAACTTGCCGACATACTTGCGGACGGCGTTAAAAACATCTGGCGTGAACATGGCGACTCTCCTCGGCTTGCAGGAGACACTGTCTCACACCCATCCTGACAGCGGTGCGTCAGGAGTGGCCGCCCGCGCAGGCGGGCAGCCGCCAGCGCGAACGGTTTCCACTTTTCGAGGTCACGCTCTGTGTCAGACGCCGATGCCGCGCGCGGCGAGCGCTGCCTTGATCTCCTCCAGGATGGCGGGATCGTCGATCGTGGCGGGCATGATCCACTCTTCCCTGTCGGCGATCTTCTGCATGGTGGAGCGCAGGATCTTGCCCGAGCGCGTCTTGGGCAGGCGCTTGATGGTGACCACCAGCTTCAAGGCGGCGACGGCGCCGATGCGGTCGCGCACAAGCTGCACGATCTCCTTCTCGATGATCGCCGGATCGCGCGTGGCGGCGGAGGACAGCACCACGAAGCCGCAGGGCACCTGGCCTTTGAGCGGGTCGTTGATGCCGACCACCGCGCATTCGGCGACATCCGGGTGCTCGGCCAGCACTTCCTCCATGCCGCCGGTGGAGAGCCGGTGGCCGGCGACATTGATGATGTCGTCGGTGCGGGCCATGATGAAGAGATAGCCGTCCTCGTCCAGATAGCCGGCATCGGCGGTCTTGTAGTAGCCGGGGAACTCGTCGAGATAGGCGCGGCGGAAGCGCTCGTCGGCGTGCCAGAGCGTGGGCAGGCAGCAGGGCGGCAGCGGCAGCTTGATCACCACATTGCCGAGCGTGCCGGGGGCGACCGGGTGGCCGGCGTCGTCCAGAACCTGCACGTCGTAGCCGGGCATGGCGACTCCCGGCGAGCCATATTTGACCGGCAGCTGCCCAAGGCCGACCGGGTTGTGGCTGATCGGGCCGCCGGTCTCGGTCTGCCACCAATGGTCGATGACCGGGCGGTTCAGCCGCTGCTCGGCCCATTTGATCGTCTCGGGGTCGGCGCGCTCGCCGGCCAGGAACAGGGTGCGGAACTTTTTGAGGTCGTAGCGGGCAAGATGCTCGCCGTTCGGGTCTTCCTTGCGGATAGCGCGGAAGGCGGTGGGCGCGGTAAACAGGGCGACCACGCCGTGCTCGGAAATGACGCGCCAGAAGGTGCCGGCGTCGGGCGTGCCGACCGGCTTGCCTTCGAACAGGACGGTGGTGCAGCCGTGGAAGAGCGGCGCATAGACGATGTAGGAGTGGCCGACCACCCAGCCGACATCGGACGCGGCCCAGAACACCTCGCCGGGCTTCACGCCGAATTCGTTCTCCATCGACCATTTCAGCGCGACCATGTGGCCGCCATTGTCGCGCACCACGCCCTTGGGCTGGCCGGTGGTGCCGGAGGTGTAGAGGATGTAGAGCGGGTCGGTGGCGAGCACCGGCACGCATGGCACCTGGCGGCCGGACGCCTTCGCGGCGGCGACGGCGTCCGCATAGTCGACGTCGCGGCCGGGGGTAAGCCCGCAGCGCTGCTCGTCGCGCTGGAGGACGATGCAGCGCTCGGGCTTGTGGCGGGCGATCTCGATTGCGCCGTCGAGAAGCGGCTTGTAGGCGACGATACGGCCGGGCTCGATGCCGCAGGAGGCCGAGACGATCAGCTTGGGCGTGGCGTCGTCGATGCGGGTGGCAAGCTCCTTGGCGGCGAAGCCGCCGAACACCACGGAATGGATGGCGCCCAGCCGCGCGCAGGCAAGCATGGCAAACACCGCTTCCGGCACCATGGGCATGTAGATGATGACGCGGTCGCCCTTGCCGACGCCCTGGTCCTGCAGCACGGCGGCAAGGGCCGTGACCTCGGCCAGCATCTCGGCATAGGTGAATTTCTGCTGCCGGACGGTGACCGGGCTGTCGTAGATGAGCGCGACCTGATCGGCGCGACCACCGGCGACGTGGCGGTCGACGGCATTGTGGCAGGTGTTGCATTCGGCGCCGGCGAACCAGCGGCCATAGACGCCAGTGTCGGGGTCGAAGACCTTGTCCCACGGCTTGAACCAGTCGATGTCGCGCGCGGCCTCGGCCCAGAATTCTTCCGGGGCGCGTTTCCAGCTTTCATAGACTTCATGGTAGCGCGAAGACATCAAGATACCTCCCAAGTATCGGTCCGGCTTGTTGCTGGCCGGCATTCCAGTTTCCCGGGATAATCATAGCGGCCGGTGCGGGTCTGGCTATGGAAATAAGCGCCTAATTCCTCCACTGGATGGGCGGGGTAATCGCATGCGGCATGACTTACCCCCACTCCACCTCGCTTCGCTCGGCACCTCTCCCCCTCAAAAGGGGAGAGGAAGGGTGCGAGCCTGCGGTCGGCGCTTCCTCTCCCCCGTCGAGCGGGGGAGAGGTGGTTTGCAAAGCAAACCGGAGTGGGGGTCGATTTCCATATCGCACCTCCTTTGCTCGCCGGCGCTTTGACAAAACCCGGCGTTGCTGCTCAAACACGCCATGTCCAAAGCGCTGTCGCTCGTCATCATCGGCATCATGCTGATCCAGGTCATCAAGCCGCTCGGCCTGCCGGGCTTGAGGCAGCGGCGCGACTTCTGGAAGCTGGCGCTTCTGGCGCTGGGGGCGATCGCGCTGACCGTGCTTCTCAGCCACGGGCACTGACGGGCGCGGACAAGACCGGTCTGTCGGTCGCCGGTTCGGGTGGCGCTGCAATTTCCTGTCCGAGCACCGGTCTGCCGGTTGATAGTCCGAGGCATGGGTCCCCGGAACCTCCGCATCTCGCTTCGCTCATGCTCCGGTCCGAGGACGACGGACTGGTAGAGACCCGGATAATTGGGAACGTTCGAGATTTGCGCGAGCCATTCTTCCGCCGTCGTCCTCGTGCCCCGAGCGCGAGCGTAGCGAGCCAGCGAGGGGTTACGGGGACCCATGCCTCGACAGTCGCGCAGCCGAAGTAGCTGCAGAATCAAGCTGCGGGGATGCGGGATCGGGGACTTTCGCCGGTGCCCCTTCGCAACACTCGACCGCCTGCCGGCTCAGCCTTCCGCCAGAACAAGGTCGGCCAGGTGCTCGGCCCAGGCGCGGTAGCCGGCGGCCGAGGCGTGGAAGCCGTCGGTGGAAAAGCCGGCCTGCGGGTCGGGGATGGGCAGGCGCGTGGCGGGCACCGCGCCACGTTCGTGGCACAGCCGCGTGCCGAGCGCGTTGAGCGCGCCGGCGCGGATTTCGAGGATCTTGGCAAGCAGCGGCGGCAACGCCGGCACACGCGTAAACTCCACCACTGGCGACCACACCACCCGCGCCTCCGGCCACTTGGCGCGCAGCGCGTAGAGGAGGCCGCCAAACTCCTTCTTGAAGCGGCGCAGCGTGTGGAAATTCTTGGTGTCGTTGGTGCCGATGGACAGCACGATATGCGTCCACGGGTCGGGCGAGAGGTTGGGCAGCACATGGTCGCGCAGCTCTCCGGCCGTGGCCGAGTTGAAGCCTGCTGCGCGCCAGCGAACCGCGCGGCCGGTGCGGGCCGAGATCAGCGATGCCAGCTGCGCGGCTAACCCGTCCTGCGAATGGTCGATACCGACGGAAGCGGCCGAGGAATCGCCCAGCACCAGAAGTGAGACGGCAGGTTGGCTGCCTTCGATGGCGTGCAGAACCGGCCCGCGCGCCGGCAGCATGCGCGAGGTACGGCGGCGCACCCCAAGCCCCTGCCAGACATAGGCGGGAAAAGCGAGCCAGGTGAGGAGCGGGGCAAGGCGCGACATGGGCCGGTTATAGAGCGAGCCAATTGCCGTGACTATGCCGGAACATATGTCAACCTGATCACCTCCTCGCCGATGCGATCGCTCGCCACGAGGCGCAGTCGGGGCCGCGGCCCGGCGAAGAACGGCTTGCCGCCGCCGAGCACAACCGGATGGAGGTACAATCGATACTCGTCGACAAGGCCCAGCTCGGCCAGACCTGCCGCCAGCTCTGGTCCGGAAACTTCAATCTCACCATCGAGCTGAGTTTTCAGCCCGCGTATCGCCGCCTCGACGTCATCCTTGACAAGAGTGGCGTTGGGGCCAACCGACTTCAACGAGCGTGACACGACCCATTTCGGTTGGCTCCGCCACGCCGCCGCATAGTCACGTTCCGCCTCGTCCCACTCGGAATGGTCTTCGTCCCAATACCGCATCACCTCGTACATGCGGCGACCGTAGACAGTGCCGGCCAGCCCGCGCACGTCGTCGATGAAATGACGAAAAACCACGGGATCGGGCGCAAATGCCATGTGGTCGACATAGCCGTCCAGCGACTGGTTCAATGCAAAGACGAGCCTCGCCATGTGGGATATCCTCCTCGCTACCTCCTGGAAGCTGCCGAGGGTACGTAGAAATGAAGCGGGCTACAATCCGGGGCAGCAGATGGTCGCGCAACTCTCCGGCCATGGCCGAGTTGAAGCCCGCCGCACGCCAGCGCACGGCGCGGGGCCGGTTATGGAGCGTGACCGGAGAGGCGGAAACCCGGCTTGCGCGGTACTGACTTGGGAGAGAAGCCGGAGACCTAGCGGGGCAGTCAGCTCACGACCCCATTGTGGTCGTTTGAGCCATAGTACGAATTCCTAAAGCTTCCGATCGCTGCCGTAAGGCAAGACCGGCATGCCACATTCCAACCAGCCGGATCGTACTGGCGGTGTCCTGAAATCCACCGCCAGGTCGCGGCAGAATGATTTAAATGGTCAATGTAATCGCTCGCTTTCATGCAGCCGGGAAGGGAAGACCTACCGGGGCAAACATTATCGATCCACGTTGCAACTAGTAATGGTGCCGCGCAAAATTATGCAATAAATTAACGATCAAGCAAAAAAATGAGCGTCGATGTCTGTGGAACGCGCCTTCAACCTTTTTGTTTATTTTGATGAGGGATTAGCTCGGCAATATGGCGCTCGCCATCACCGTCTAACGGGCAGTGACGAGGCTAAACTAAAACACTTGTTAGCCAACGTTGAGACCGACCACACAAACGCCAAGCGTTTTGATTTCGAACGGACCTTCACCCCCGATGAGTGGGTTGCAGCGCAACGCTTTAGCGAAGTAACTCACTATTTCGAGGAGGCGTTCTGTCACTTTAGAGCGCCTCGTGAGGTAATTTATTGTGTGACGCCAGTTGTCGATGGTGTGCCGACTGCAGGTCAACAGGTTTCCACCGGCCCGTTTCGCGGCGATGCCGTGACACAGATCGAAGGGCGCGGATCTGTCCCGGACTATTTGGTCACATACGTGCGGGAAAATAAATTCTGCTTGGCCGAACTGCTAAACGACGACTATTTCAAAGCTATCAAGTTACTTTTCAACTCAGGCCACCATGTATCATCGGCAAAGTTGCTTATGTCGTGCGTCGATACGCTCGCTTTTGTGGAACACGGCGACGTTCGCGGCAATTTCACCGACTGGCTGGACACATATGTGGACCTCAAGCCAATCGGAATCAGCGCCGTTGAGGTCTGGGAATTTCGAAACTCGATTCTCCACATGACCAACCTCGCATCGCGACAGGTCCTCGCTGGAAAGGTGTCTTCCATAGCGCCTTACATTGGAAGGACCCCGTTAATGCCACGATTAGACCCGCGTATGCCCAAGCCGTTCAACCTCTATCTATTGATGTTGGCCGTCGCCGACGGTGCGGCAAAATGGGCGCAGACCTATGCCGATACAGAGAAAATGTTGAAGTTCATTGAGCGGTACGACACAACGATCTCAGATGGGCGCATGGCAAAATGGTCTACGGATTAGTTTCCCTCACAATTTCTGCCTCACAGGCCTCAGTTCCAATGGTGGCCTGTCCGCCAATAGCGCCAAATTAGCCGATCACCGAATGTCTGCTTTTCGACCTGATGCGTCAGAAGGAGACAGTCCGCTACCCACCCCATCTGAGACCTTCTTAGCGAAGGCCAGCTGGACACCTGCCGCCCAAAAGAAAAAGCCCCGCGCGAGGCGGGGCTTCGATGCTCGGAAAAAGCCTTGGGAAAAAGCCTCAGGCGGCCTTTTCCAGCTGCTGCTGCCACTCGCCGAGCGTGGCAAGGCTGTTCATGTGGGCGCGGTGGGCGAAGGCTGCCTGCGCGGCGGCGACGTTCTCGGCCTTGCCGCTCCATGCCTTCTGCGGGGCGGCCTGCAGGGCGCGGCCGTAGGAGAAGGTGAGCTTCCACGGCTGCGCGCTGGCGGCGTTCATGGCGTTGAGGTTGGCGGTGGCCTCCTCGTCGGACTGGCCGCCCGACAGGAAGGCGATGCCCGGCACGGCGACCGGCACCGTCTCGCGGAACAGGCGCAGGGTCTTTTCCGCGATCTCTTCGGCCGAGGCCGTCTTGCCGGACTTCTTGCCGGGGATGACCATGTTCGGCTTCAGGACCGTGCCTTCCAGCTTGACGCGCGCGGCATAGAGTTCGCCGTAGAGCTTCACCAGGCCGGCCTTGGTCACCTCGTAGCAGGTGTCGATGTCATGGGCGCCGTCCATCAGCACTTCCGGCTCGACGATCGGCACGATGCCGGCTTCCTGGCAAAGGGCCGCATAGCGGGCCAGCGCATGCATGTTGGAGCCGATGGAGGTGGCCGAGGGAACACCCCTGGTGGTGTCGATGTCGATCACCGCGCGCCATTTGGCGAAGCGGGCACCGAGCTTGTAGTACTCGGCCAGGCGCTCGCGCAGGCCGTCGAGGCCCTCGGTGATGGTATCGCCCGGGAAGCCGGCCAGCGGCTTGGCGCCGGCATCGACCTTGATGCCGGGGATGGCGCCGGTGGCCTTGATGAGATCGACCAGCGGGGTGCCGTCGGCGGCCTTCTGACGGATCGTCTCGTCATAGAGGATGACGCCCGAGATGTAGTTCTTCATTGCGTTGGTCGAGCGGAAAAGCAGCTCGCGGTAGTCGCGGCGCGAGTCGGCGGTGGATTCGACGCCGATCGCGTCGAAGCGCTTCTTGATCGTGCCGCTGCTCTCGTCGGCCGCCAGAATACCCTTGCCGCTTGCCACCATGGCGGCGGCGATGTCTTCGAGACGTTCGGTCATGAAACCCTCCTATGTCGTTCGAGGGGCGCATAACAGAAGTATCCGCACAACGGAATGGCGGTCAAATGCTTGAATCGATTGAAAGGCTGGACGGTCCCCGGATAAAGCATTTCGCCCCTCGAAAGGGGCGAAAAGGGCCGTGAAGACCGGGGTTTTCTCTGGCAAGACAGCTTCAGGCCTTCAGCACGTCCACGCCGGGCAGCGGCTTGCCTTCCATCCATTCCAGGAAGGCGCCGCCGGCGGTGGAGACATAGGTGAAGTCGTCGGCCACGCCGGCATGGTTGAGGGCCGCGACGGTGTCGCCGCCACCGGCGACGGAGACCAGCTTGCCCTCCTTGCTGCGGGCGGCCGCATGCTTCGCCGCCGAGACGGTGGCGCGGTCGAAGGGCTCGATCTCGAAGGCGCCGAGCGGGCCGTTCCAGACCAGTGTAGCGGCGCGGTCGATCCACTGGTTGACGGTCTCGATGGTCTTGGGGCCCACGTCGAGGATCATGGCGTCGGCCGGAACCTGATCGATCGCCACGGTCTCGTTGGCGGCGTTGGCCTTGAACTCGCGCGCCACCACGCCGTCGGACGGCAGGATGATGGCGCAGCCGGTCTGGGCGGCCTCGATCATGATCTGCTTGGCTGTCTGGGCAAGGTCGTGCTCGCACAGCGACTTGCCGACATCGGTGCCGCGCGCGGCGAGGAAGGTGTTGGCCATGCCGCCGCCGATGACCAGCGCGTCGACCTTCTTCACGAGGTTCATGAGCAGGTCGATCTTGGTCGAGACCTTGGCGCCGCCGACGATGGCCACCACGGGGCGGACCGGATTGCCGAGGCCCTTCTCAAGCGCTTCCAGCTCGGCCTGCATGGTGCGGCCGGCATAGGCCGGCATCAAATGCGCCAAGCCCTCGGTGGAGGCGTGCGCGCGGTGCGCGGCCGAGAAGGCGTCGTTGACATAGATCTCGCCATTGGCCGCGAGCGCCTTGGTGAATTCGGGATCGTTCTTTTCCTCGCCCTTGTGGAAGCGGGTGTTTTCCAGAAGCAGCACGTCGCTGTCCTTCATGGCGGCGACCGCCTTGGCGGCGGCGTCGCCGACGCAGTCGGACGCGAAGGCGACGGGACGGGCAAGCACCTGCGCGGTGGCCTCTGCGATGGGCGACAGCGACAGGGCCGGGTCGGGGCCGTCCTTGGGCCGGCCGAAATGGGCGAGCAGGATGACCCTGGCGCCGCGGCCGGAGAGTTCCGTGATGGTCGGCGCGACGCGCTCGATGCGGGTGGCGTCGCTGACCTTGCCGTCGGCGACGGGGACGTTGAGGTCCACGCGCACGAGGACACGCTTGCCCTTGACCTCGCCAAGGTCATCGAGCGTCTTGAAACCGGCCATGGGCAATTCTCTCCTAGCTGCAATGGCGAAACTGTATAGCGGCTTCCGTCGGATGCAAGATTGGCAATTGGTGGAGAACGCGCGACCAATCGCAGCGCCCCCGCGGCCGGTGAGGCAGAGGCTTTGCCGCCTAGCCGCGGAAGGCGAAGGGATCCGGCCGGCGCGGGCGCAGCCGCCGCCGCTGTCGCTGCCCGCCAGGTGTGGTGAACCACGTCGAAAGTTTCTGTGGACCGCACAAAGGCGGAGCTGGCGGGCTGGTGGCGGCGAGGGATTGCGCGCTTTGCGTTGCTGCGCGACAACATATGCCGAGATTGTTGGGCGAAGCGCCAGAAACGCCTGCCAGCCACCTTGAATTTCTGCGGATGTTCCGTTGACTTGAAAGGGGTTGGGACGTGGCGCAACAGGTCGCCGGTTTCGCGGCGAGGGGGACGTCATGATGGTTGATCGCATTCGGCCGATGTTGGCTGCGTTTGCATGCGGCGGTCTGCTCGCGGCGGGGGGCTGCATGCGCACATCCGATGGTTCGATCGAGTTCCGGCCGCTGGGTTCGGCGCCGGGCCTGCTGAGCAGCGAGCCGCTGGCCGTGGCGGCCTTCCCGCCGGTGCCGCCCATTCCCGCCTCGGAGCGGGCGCGAAAGGCGCCGCGCAAGAAGACGCCCCCGGCCAAGCGCCAGGCGGCTGTGCAGACCGAGATGGCACAGGCCGAGCCTGCGGCGGCCCCGGCCGCCTCGCTGTTGTGCCACGAGGTGACCCAGCCCACAGGCCGCGTGAAGGTGGTGTGTGAGTGACGCCCTGACCGCCGGCGCGTGCGGCGCGGGTCAGGGTTAATAGGGGCCGTAGCAGGCCCGGTTGTCGATCACCCGGCATTCGTCGCCACGAAAATTCGAATGGGCGGCATAGCGGACGACCCCGGCAAAGGCACCGGCAAAGGCGGCCGACAGCAACAGCACCAGTGTCATGCGAGCAAGCAGCATCCGCGTGCACCCTATCGAAAGGCCCTTTTGCCCGCCGCCAGGATATCGCCCCGCTTCATCAAGCCTTCAGCAAGCTTTCGGCGAGATTAACGCATAGATGTGCTCAAAAAAAAAGCCGTCTCAAAGTTGAGACGGCTTTTTGAGTAAGGGCACGGCAGGCTGAAGGGGGGCTCTACCTGACGTGCAGGGTAAAGGATTTGGAGGGAGAAAGGTTCCGTGCCTTCGAGAATTTTTTTTGAAGCGGTGGTGCAATCGGCTTCAACCCATCGTTACGCAGGAGGCGGCTCGGCAAATGGGCGTAGGCTTGGAACTTTCCCAAGACTGAACTGTTGTAGCCGAAATGCGCCAAGATGGGCGAGCGCGACCGTGGAAGAACACAACGAAATACGGGATACTTTACGTCAAGCCTGCGACACGCTGAGGCTGCTGCGCCGCACCATCGCCGCGGTGGACAGCGATTACGTGCTGAACGACCTGGGTGCGCTTCTATCGGTAGCCGAGCAGGAAGCGTTGCACAGGTTGCGGGAAAACGAAAGCAGGGCCTGACCGCAGTTGAACTGACTGGCTGCTATTCGGCAGCAAATTGCGCATCTTCCGCTTCGTCCGGCAGGTTGGGATCGCCAGGGGCGGTTTCGCAGTCGAGATCGGGGAAGGCAACGACCCGGTTGCCGCGAAAATCAGTCCGCACCACCAACAATCCACGTTCCTCGAAATAGGTGAGCACGCGCCGCGCCCGCCGCGCGGAGTGGGTGCCGTAGGCGCGCGCGAGTGCTGCATCCGAGGGGCAGGGCGCGCCCGTGACCGCAGCCTGCGCGACGACGAGGAACACGCCCTGCACATCATCGGGAACGGTGGCCGAAAGCTCGAGCGCCTGTTGCCAGCCATCGCTGGAGGCGGTGGTGTTGTCGACGCCGGCGCGCGCCACCGCAAGCCTGCGGCGGAAGGCGGGCAGCGACAAGGGCTCGCCCGGCACGCGGCGGATGCGGCAGCGGACGAGAAAATCCTGATAGAGGATGGCGTCGGTGCGGAAGGAGGAGTCCGCGTCTTCCAATATCTCCTTCAGCACCAGCTCGATGCGTTCATCGCGGTCGGCTTCGTCGATAATGGCGAAGACCGGCTCGGCGGGCGCCTCCGGCGCGGGCTTGGGCTGCGAAAGCTGTGCGAGAATGTCGGCCGTGGGCGTTGGCGCAGGCGGCGGGGGCGTGCGCTTGACCACCGGGCGCCGTTCCTCCGGGCCGGGTGTGAAGATGAGCTCGCTGGCTTCTTCCGGCGCGGTCTCGGGCAGCGGCATCAGCTTGGGGCTGGTGGAGCGCGCCGCGGTCTCGACCGGGCCGATGGTCACCGGCAGCGGCCGGCGCGCGATGGACGGGCCGAGCGCCACGAAATGGCCGCGGCCAAGGTCGCGGAACATTTCCGCCTGGCGCTTTTCCATGCCGAGCAGATCGGCGGCGCGCGCCATGTCGATGTCGAGGAAGGTGCGGCCCATCAGGAAGTTCGACGCTTCGGCGGCGACGTTCTTGGCGAGCTTGGCCAGGCGCTGGGTGGCGATGACGCCGGCCAGGCCGCGCTTGCGGCCGCGGCACATCAGGTTGGTCATGGCCGCCAGCGACAGGCGGCGGGCGTCGTCGGCGACCTCGCCGGCAGCGGCGGGCGCGAAGAGTTGGGCCTCGTCCACCACCACCAGCACCGGATACCAGTAGTCGCGTTCGGCATCGAACAGGCCGCCGAGGAAAGCGGCGGCGGCGCGCATCTGCTGGTCGACGTCGAGGCCTTCGAGGTTCAGCACGACGGAAACGCGGTGCTGGCGGATGCGGGCGGCGATGCGGGTGAGCTCGGCCTCTGTGCGCGCGGCATCGACCACGACGTGGCCGAACCTGTCCGCCAGCGAGACGAAGTCGCCCTCGGGATCGATGATGCACTGCTGCACCCAGGGCGCGCTCTGTTCCAGCAGGCGGCGCAGGAGGTGCGACTTGCCCGAGCCGGAATTGCCCTGCACGAGCAGACGGGTCGCCAGCAATTCCTCGAGGTCGAGCATTGCAGGGGTTCCGTTGGGTCCCGAACCTATGTCAATGCCTACCTTCATTGCGCCTCCTCGACGCATCGGATGAGTTTCGTGGGTTTCAACGGTTTGCCTGCGGGGCAGGCGCGGGGAGACTCACTTCAAGCCTCGCAAGCGCGAGCATTCTTTAACATTTTGGCAGGGCGGTTGCGCAAGCCCGTGGTGAAACCCACAGGTGAAAGGTCGCGGGGCGATGACAATCGAGCTTATCTGGACCGGAGCGGACGTCCCCACCGTAGAGGCATGGATTCCCGACACTCTCCGCTCACTTCGTTCGCTCACGAGGTCTGGAATGACGATTTCATGTAGCGTTTTCGCAAATCGCCGACGTTGAAGATGGGCGCGAGCGCTATTGCATTCGTCATTCTCGACACTCTCCGCTCACTTCGCCCGCTCGCGAGGTCGGGGATGACGGGTTTCATCTGGGCTCGCCGCAAATCGCCGACGATGAAGATGTGCGCGAGCGCAATTGCATTCGTCATTCTCGACACTCTCCGCTCACTTCGCCCGCCCGCGAGGTCGGGGATGACGGGTTTCATGTGGGCTCGCCGCAAATCGCCGACGTTGAAGATGTGCGCGAGCGCTATCGCCGGTCTTGTACCCCCACCCCTAACCCCTCCCCACAAGGGGGAGGGGAACTTTGTTGCATGACAACCCGGCATCAAGCTTCGCCGTTTGTGGCGGGCAGGATGATGAAATCGTCTCCCTCCCCCTTGTGGGGAGGGGACAGGGGTGGGGGTATCTCAATTTGTGCGACGGCCGAAATCAGGAGATCACGCGCTGCGCCGGAACCCTTCGCTGGTGACGAGCAGGTTGCGCGTGTATTCCTGCGCCACCTTGCGCGCGGCGAGGTCGGCGGAGGACAGCAGCTCCACCTCCTGGCCGTGCTGCATCACCATCAGCCTGTCGCACATGTGGGTAACGAC
Organism: Mesorhizobium sp. KR2-14; assembly: GCF_040049255.1. NCBI lineage: Bacteria > Pseudomonadati > Pseudomonadota > Alphaproteobacteria > Hyphomicrobiales > Phyllobacteriaceae > Mesorhizobium > Mesorhizobium sp. KR2-14. The sequence goes on from NZ_JBDZDR010000007.1 coordinate 88,723, forward strand.
GGCGAGGTCGTGGCTGACCATGACGAAGGTGAGGTTTCGGTCCGCGCGCACCTGTTCGAGCAGGTTGAGCACTTCGGCCTGAACCGATGCATCGAGCGCCGAGGTCGGCTCGTCGAGCAACAGGATGGAGGGTTCGAGGATGAGCGCCCGGGCGATCGCGACGCGCTGGCGCTGGCCGCCGGAAAGCTGGTGCGAGTAGCGGAAACGGAAGGCGGAGCTGAGGCCCACCTCGTCCAGCGCGCGCAGGATGCGCCTTTCGGTGTTGTCGAAGCCGTGGATGGCCAGCGGTTCGAGCAGCAGACGGTCGACCGTCTGGCGCGGGTGCAGCGATCCGTAGGGGTCCTGGAAAACCATCTGCACCTGGCGGTAGAAGGCCTTGTCGCGGGTCTTGCCCAGCGGCCTGCCGCTCACGTCGATGGTGCCGCCGGTGACGGGTGCGAGGCCGGCCACCGCGCGCAGCAGGGTGGACTTGCCGGAACCGGATTCGCCAACCAGCCCGAAGGATTCGCCCGGGGCGACCGAAAGGCTGACATCCTTGAGCGCGACGAAGTCGTCAAAGACGACGCGGAGGCTGTCGATTGCGAGTGCGGGGGTCATAGCGCCCATTCCGGTTTGCGGTCGAGCACCGGCAGCGGGTGCCGGTCGGCGCCGATCTTGGGCATGCAGTTGAGCAGGCCGCGCGTATAGGGGTGCTCGGCTTCCGAGAGCTTCGAGGCGGGCAGTTCCTCCACGATGCGGCCGGCATACATGACGATGACGCGGTCGCAGAAGGATGAGACCAGGCGCAGGTCGTGCGAGATGAAGATCAGGCCCATGCCGCGCTCGGCCACCAGCCGGTCGAGGATGCCCAGCACTTCGAGCTGCACGGTGACGTCCAGTGCCGAGGTTGGCTCGTCGGCGATCAGCAGTTCGGGGCCGGCCACCAGCATCATGGCGATCATGGCGCGCTGCCCCATGCCGCCCGACACTTCGTGCGGGTAGAGGTCGAAGACGCGCTCGGGATCGCGGATCTGCACGGCGGCCAGCATGTCGAGCGCGCGGCGGCGCGCTTCGGATCTGCCGACCGGTTCATGCGCGCGCAGCGCCTCGACGATCTGGCGGCCGATGGTCATGACCGGGTTGAGCGAATATTTCGGGTCCTGCAGGATCATGGCGATGCGCTTGCCGCGCAGCGCGCGCCGCTGGGCGGCCGATGCCTTCAGGAGATCGATGCCGTTGAAATCGAGCCTCCTGGCCGTGATCTCGGCATGTTCCGCCGTCAGGCCCATGATGGCGCGGCCGGTCTGCGACTTGCCGGAGCCGGATTCGCCGACGATGCCCAGCCGTTCCTTGCCGAGCGAGAAGGAAACGCCGCGCACCGCCTGCACCAGGCCGGTGCGGGTGGGGAAGGCGACGCGCAGGTCTTCTACCTGGAGAAGCGCGCTCATTGGCTGTTGCCCCGTGGATCAAGCGCGTCGCGCAGCCCGTCGCCCAGCAGGTTGAAGCCGAGGCTGACGATGAGGATGGCGACGCCGGGCATGGCGGCCACCCACCACTGGTCGAGGATGAAGCGGCGGCCCGACGCGATCATCGCGCCCCATTCGGGCAGCGGCGGCTGCGCGCCGAGGCCAAGGAAACCGAGGCCGGCGGCGGTGAGGATGATGCCCGCCATGTCGAGCGTGACGCGCACGACGAGCGAGGAGATGCACAGCGGCATGATGTGGCGCAGCACGATGCGCCAGGGCGAGGCGCCCATCAGCCGCACGGCGGCGATGTAGTCGGAATTGCGCACCGTCAGCGTCTCGGCGCGCGCGATGCGGGCATAGGGTGGCCAGGAGGTGATGGCAATCGCAATGATGGCGTTGCCGATGCCGGGCCCGAGTGCTGCGACGAAGGCCAGCGCCAGCACCAGCTTGGGGAAGGCGAGGAAGATGTCGGTGATGCGCATCAGCACCGCGTCGACCCAGCCGCCGGCATAGCCGGCCACGGTGCCGACCAGCAGGCCGATAGGGGCGGCGATGACCGCGACCAGCACGACGACCTGGAGCGTGAGCCGCGAGCCGTAGATGAGCCGCGAGAGGATGTCGCGGCCCTGGTCGTCGGTGCCCAGCCAGTGCTCGGTATCTGGCGGCAGCAGGCGCGACTTGGCGAGATCGCCGACATAGGGCGAATAGGGCGCAAGCAACGGCGCGAAGATGGCGACGAAGATCAGCGCCAGGATGATGAGCATGCCGATGACGGCAAGCTTGTTGGCCGTGAAACGGCGCCAGGTGACATAGGCGCGGCCGAGCCGGGCCTGCATGCGCGATTGCGGCCTGTCGGTGAGCAGCCATTCGCGGCGGGAGAGGGCAAGTTCGCTCATCTGGCGCGCGTCCTCGGGTCGAGCATGCGGTAGAGCACGTCGGAAAGAAGGTTGATGGCGATGAAGACCGAGCCGATGACGATGGTGCCGCCCAGCACGGCATTCATGTCGGCGTTCTGCAGCGAATTGGTGATGTAGAGGCCAAGGCCCGGCCAGGCGAAGACGGTCTCGGTCAGCACCGAGCCTTCGAGCAGCCCGGCATAGGAAAGCGCAATCACGGTGACCAAAGGCACGGCGGCGTTGCGCAGCGCGTGGCCCCAGATGATGCGCGTTTCCGACAGGCCCTTGGCGCGGGCGGCGACGATGTATTCCTGCTGCAGCTCGTTCAGCATGAAGGAGCGCGTCATGCGGCTGATATAGGCCAGCGAGAAATAGCCCAGCAGCGAGGCCGGCAGGATGATGTGGGCGAAGATGTCGCGGAAGGCCGCCCAGTCGCGATTGAGGATCGCGTCGAGCAGATAGAAGCCGGTGATCGGGGTGAAGGTGTATTCGAACACCACGTCGATGCGGCCGGGGCCGGCGGTCCAGCCGAGCCGCGCGTAGAACACCAGCAGCGCCAGCAGGCCGAGCCAGAAGATCGGCACCGAATAGCCGATGAGGCCGATGATGCGCACGACCTGGTCGGCGAAGCTGCCGCGCCGGACGGCGGCCAGCACGCCAAGCGGAATGCCGAACGCGGCGCCGATGATGGTGCCGACGGTGGCGAGCTCCATCGTGGCCGGGAAGACGCGGCGGATGTCGGTCATGACCGGGTTGGTGGTCAGCACCGATGTGCCGAAATCGCCCAACAGCACGCCCTTCACATAGAGGAAGAACTGCTGGTAGTAGGGCAGGTTCAGGCCCATCTCAATGCGCGTGCGCTCGACCACATGGGCGGGAGCGCGGTCGCCGACGATGGCCAGAACCGGATCGATGGGAACGACGCGGCCGATGAAGAAGGTGACGGCCAGAAGGCCGAGATAGGTCGTGGCCACAATGACCAGAAAACTGGCGATCGAGGCGGCGGTGGCATAGGCGCGCCTTTTGGCGCGCCCTGCCGGCAAAAGCGTTTCCGTACTCAACGGAGCGATCCTTTCCGGATCAATCCTTGGTCACGGGCGCTAGGAAGTTCGAGTCGAAGTTCGGCCCGAGCTTGTAGTTCTTGACGTTGCCGCGCACGCCGGCGACCTCGGTCTGCTGGAACAGCATCACGAAGGGGCTGGTGTCGAGCGCTTCCTGCTGCAGCTTCTGGTACATTTCGGCGCGCTTGTCGTTGTCGCGTTCCAGAAGGGCGGCCTTGGTCTGCTCGGTCAGCTCCGGCACATCCCAGGCATTGCGCCAGGCCAGCGTCTTGACCGTGCCGTCGTCGGCGTTGTTCGGGTTGGAGGTGAAGGTTTCCGCGTTCGAGTTCGGATCCCAGTAGTCCATGCCCCACTGGCCGATATACATGTCGTGGTTGCGGGCACGATACTTGGTCAGCGTCTGCTTGCCGTCGCCGGGCAGGATCTCGATCTTCACGCCCGCCTGGGCGGCAGTCTGCTGGAACGACTCGGCGATGCCGGTGACCGGCTGGCCGTTGCGCACGTCGAAGGTGACCGAGAAGCCGTCCTTCAGGCCGGCCTTTTCCAGGAGTTCCTTGGCCTTGGCGACGTCGAGCTTGAACGGATCGGAGTCGAGTGCACCGAGAACGCCCTTGGGCTGGTAGGTCTGGCGAATCTCGCCAATGCCCTTGATCAGGGTCGCGCCGATCGCGTCGTAGTCGACGAGATATTTGAAGGCCTCGCGGACTTCCGGCTTGGCTAGGTTCGGGTTCTTCTGGTTGAGGCTGATGTAGTAGACCGTGCCCTTCGGCGCCGAGGTGGTGGCGAGGTCGGCGTTCTTCATCACCGCCTCGTAGTCGCCCGGCTCGAGATTGCGGGCCACGTCGATGTCGCCGGCCTCGAGCATCAGGCGCTGGGTGGCGCTTTCCTTGACGTGGCGATAGATGACGCGGGCGAGCGCGGGCTTTTCGCCGTAGTAGTTGTCATTGCGCTCCATCACCAGGATTTCGTTGGCGCGCCAGTCGCGGATCTTGAAGGGGCCCGAGCCGGCATAGTTGGTCTTCATCCAGGCGTAGCCGAAGTCGGTCTCGTATTTGTAGTCGTCGCTCGGCGTGGTGGCCTCGGCGTGCTCCATCACCAGCTTCTTGTCGAGCACGGCGCCGACGGTGGCGGTGAGGCAGTTGAGCACGAAGCTCGGCGCGTAGGACTTGTCGACTGTGAACACGAAGGTGTTTTCGTCGACGGCCTTGGCCTTCTCGGTAACGTTGTCGCCGGTGAGGCCGAACTGGGTGAGGATGAAGGCCGGGCTCTTGTCGAGCTTGACGGCGCGCTCGAACGACCAGGCGACGTCCTCGGCGGTAACCGGATTGCCGGAAGCGAACTTGATGCCGGGCTTCAGCTTGAAGGTGTAGGTGAGGCCGTCGTCGGAAACGGTCCAGCTTTCGGCGATGCCGCCCCTGACCTTGGTGGTGTCGTCGGTGTCGAGGCGCACCAGCATGTCATAGGCGTTGCCGAGGAATTCGGCGGGGCTGAGCTCAAAGGACTCGGCCGGGTCAAGCGTGATGGTGTCGTCAATGGCCCAGGCCAGGACCAGCGTGTCGGCGGGCGTTGCGGCGAAGGCCGGAGCGCCGGCGAAGGCCAGCATGGAGAGGGCTGCAGCGCCCGCCAGAAGCGGACGGAAGCGTGCGTTCATTTTTCCGATCATCATGTCGAATTGTTCCCCTGTTGTGACGATGTCTTTATTGTCAGTCGCTGTCGGTTTCGTGCCAGGCCGAGCGCAGGACACGGAACCAGTTCTCGCGACATAGTTTCGCCAGTTCGGCGCCACCATAACCGGCCTCCTGCAGCGCGACAATCAGCTTCTGGAGCCCGGCGGCGGTGCCGATTTCCTGCGGGATCAGCGCGCCGTCGAAGTCGGAGCCGATGGCCACGCCATCGATGCCGAGCTTGTCGACGAGATAGTCGATGTGGCGAACCATCTCCGAAAGCGGCGTGTCCGCATTCTCGCGGCCGTCGGCGCGCAGCATGGTGACGGCGAAGTTCAGGCCCACCAGGCCTTTGCTCTCGCGGATGGCGTCGAGCTGCTTGTCGGTGAGGTTGCGGGCCACCGGCACCAGCGCATGCGGGTTGGAGTGGCTGGCCACCAGCGGCTGGTCGGAAAGCTTTGCGACGTCCCAAAAACCCTTTTCGGTGATGTGGGACAGGTCGATGAGGATGCCGAGGCGGTTGCACTCCTTGACCAGCTCGCGGCCGGCGTCGGTCAGGCCCGGGCCGGTGTCTGGGCTCATGGGATAGGCGAAGGGAACGCCGTGGCCAAAAATGTTGTTGCGGCTCCATACGGGGCCGAGCGAACGCAGGCCGGCGGCATAAAACACCTCAAGCGCCGAAAGATCGGCGTCGATTGCCTCGCAGCCTTCCATGTGCAGCACGGCGGCGAATTGCTCGTCGGCCATGGCGTTGTCGATGTCGGCCATCGTACGGCACAGGCGCCAGCTTCCGGCACGCTCCAGCCGAAGGGCGATCGCGGCCATCTCCATGGCGATGTCGAGCGAGGGCGCGCGCTCGAGCGGCTCCGAAAGCGGCGTGACATAGCTGCCGTCGGCGGCGGGCGCCTTCAGGACGAGATCGCCCGAGGGAACGTAGATGGCGCAGAGACCGCCGGCCAGGCCGCCGGCCCGCGCGCGGGGCCGGTCGATGTGGCCCTTGTGGGTGCCCTCGGTGAACTCGGCGACGGCATCGCCGCCCTTCTTCTCGTGCTGCCAGAGGCGCAGCAGGACATCATTGTGGCCGTCGAATACAGCGTGCATCAAAAACCCCGGTTTGGAGACCGCCGGGCAGGCTCGTATGGCGGCGATGCGTCGAGGCGCATCGGCGCCGGCATTGTCGCGACGAACGGGGAGGCGGTCCCTTGGGCGCCGATGAATGCAGATGACCGGGCCAATATCAAGAGGAATCGAGCCAGCCGCTGTGGGTTGGCTCGACCAAAAACACTCCGCTGGATGGATGCCGCAAGGTCAGTTTCAGGCAGCGGCGCTTGCGTCCCAGACAACGGGGAACCAGTCCTCGCGCAGCTTCTGGCCCTGCTGCATGTCGTGGCCGTGATAGGGCGGCGAGGTGCGGCCCGGACGCTCGACATAATGGGCATCGTCGCCCACCCAGCGCAGCGACAGCACGCGGCGGCGGCTGGGGGCAAGATTGCCGCGCGCGCCGTGTACGGTACGGAAGTCGAAGAGCACCGCGTCGCCCGGCTCCATCTCCCATTCCAGCACCTTCATCTCCGGGTCGTTGTCCGGGTCCGGCACCGGCAGGTAGTCGCCCTCGCCGGCGTAGAAATTGCCGTCGTCCAGCCAGCGCACCGGCAGCACCATCTTGTCCCATTTGTGCGAGCCGGCGACGAGACGCAGCGTGGCCTCCTTCACCGGGTCGATCGGGATCCAGAAGCTGACCGTCTGCTGGCCGTCGACGAAGTAGTAGGGAATGTCCTGGTGCCAGGGGGTGGGCTTCTGGGTGCCCGGCTCCTTGACCAGCACGTGGTCGTGGAAGAACTGCGCGGTCTGCGACTGCATGACGGCAGCGGCGATGGAAGCGGCGGGCGATTCGCGCACCAACTGCACGAATTCGGGGATGCGCTCCCAGTTGCAGTAGTCGTCGAAGAAGCTGCCCTTGCCGCCGGCAATGTCGACTGCCGTGGCGCTCTTTTCGCGCAGGTTCCGCTCGATGCCGGCGGCAATTGTGTCGACCCAGCCCTTGAAGGCGCCGCGGATGCAGACGGCGCCGTCGCGCTGGTAGTCGGAAATGATCTCGGGGTTCAGGGCATAGGGGGCGGGCTTCATGGCTCTCTCCGCGTTGGGACCGGAGCGACTATCGCGCGCTTTCATATTTGGATAAAATAATATGTCTTCATATCAAATATAGGCGTCCTTAATGAGTCATTCGCTGAGCCAGCTTCGCTATGCGGTGGCGGCGGCACGCCATGAAAGCATCAGCGCAGCCGCGCGCGAGCTCAACGTCTCGCAGCCGTCGATCTCGGTGGCGATCAGCCAGATCGAGGAGCGGACGGGACAGAAGCTGTTCGTGCGCCAGCGCGGCGCGGGTATCGCGCTGACGCCTTTCGGCCAGGCCTTCATCGCCAAGGCGAAGATCGTGCTGGACGATATGGACGACCTCGACGCGCTGGCGCGCGGCCGGGCGTCGGTGGGCGGCGAACTGGTGCTGGGCTGTTTCCAGGACCTTGCGCCGCATTTCGCGCCGGCACTGATCCGGCGCATGGCCGAGCTGCATCCGGCAGTGCGCATCACGGTCAGCGAGGAGCGTTTCGAGACGCTGGAGAAGCGGCTTGGCGACGCCGCGGTGGACATTGCGCTGACCTATGATCTCGGCCTGCCGCCGAACGCCGCCCGCGTGCTGCTGAGCCAACTTGCGCCGCACGCATTGCTGGCCGCAAGCCACAAGCTGGCGAAGCGTGAGGCGGTGAGCCTTGCCGATCTCGCCGGCGAGCCGCTGATCGTGACCGACCAGCCCTATAGCTGGCAGCACATGCTGGACCTGTTTCGTGCCCACGGGCATTCGCCTTCGGTGGCGGCGAAGACGCGCTCCTTCGAGCTGCAGCGCAGCCTGGTGGCCAACGGTTTCGGCGTGGCGGTTTCCTACACGCGGCCCGCCGGCGACCGCAGCTATGACGGTCAGCGCCTGGCCTGCAAGCCGCTGAGCGAGGCGGTGCCGTTGCAGCGCATCATCCTTGCCTATGACGCGCGCCATCGCCTGTCGAAGGCGGCAAGCGCCTTCATCGAGGTGGCGAAGGAGTGGTTTTCGCAGCACGAGGTTTTTTCGCCCGCGCGGGATTGAGGCGGCTATTCATCCTCTTCTTCTTCCTCGTCGTCGCTGTTCGGCGGCTCCCAGGAATGCGGCTCGATCTTCTTCTGGGTCGTGGAATCGACGAAGGCCCACCAGCCGATATCGGTCGCATCGCAATCGCCGCCCAGCGCCTTCAGCATCTCGGCCGAGCGGTACTGGGCGATGGACTCGTTCTCCTGGCCGTCGGCATCGGTCCAGAACACGCGGACCTTGCTGCCGTTCTTCGGCGCGGTCGCGATGGGCCTGGTGTCGCGCATCGGCAAGTCTCCCCATATGCGCGGGCGGGCTGCCCGCCCTTGGAAAGCTAGGCCGGTTGACGCGAACGGCAACGGCGGGCCGGTGCGAAACCCCGACGTTAAGGTTAGTCAATCGTTAAGCGTTGTCTGACACGATGCGTGCAAAAGGGCCGTCGCAAGGCGAGCCGGCCAAGATGTTGCGCGGTGGGGGGACGCACCATGGACATGGCAATCGCCGATGGGTCGGACGGACCCGGAACGCCATCCGATCTGAAGCGAGTGCTCGATGCCATGAAGATGGGCGTCGTGCTTCTCGACGCCGACCTGATCGTCGAGATCGTCAACAACGAGTTCTATCAGATCTGGAACCTGTCGCCGCAGGATGTCGGCGCCGGTTCGCCGTTCCAGGCGCTGCTGGAGATCAGCCGCTACGCCGGCGTCTACGAAGTTGCCGAGGAAAACTGGGACGGCTATGTCGCCCACCGGCTGGCCGAAATCCGCGCCGGCGACGTGGCCCCGCGCGAATTCGTGCGCGCCGACGGCTGCACCATGATCTATTCGGTGACCGCGCTTTCCGGCGGCCGTCGGCTGGTTTCCTACTACGATATCAGCGAAATGAAGCGCCGCGAGCAGCAGCTTGGCCAGATGCTGGAAAAGACGCGGCTGGCCGAAGCGGTGATCGACGCCATCAAGGACCCGATCTTCGTCAAGGATTCCGAGCTGCGCTACGTGTTCGTCAACGAGGCCTATGCCTCGCTGCACGGCCGCCGGCCTCGCGAGATGCTGGGCCGCACCTATCGCGAGTTCGTCGGCGGGCGCAGCGGAATGCGCTTCGAGGAGACCGAGCGGCACGTGCTGACGACAGGCCAGCCCTTCGAGGTGGAGCAGAACTTCGAGCACGACAGCAGGCAGGGCACGCGCATCGTGCGCAAGACCCGCGTGACCCTGGAGGGCTGCAAGAACTACGTAGCCGGCTTCCTTGTCGACGTGACCGAGATCAAGACGCGCGAGGACGAGGCCGAGGAGGCGCGGCTGCGGCTGGCCAACTTGCTGGAATCGCTGCCGGCCGGCGTCATCATCTACGACCGCAACGACCGCTTCGTGCTGGCGAACGAGAAGCTGAAATCGTCGCTGCCGGCGATGGCCGAAGTGTGGGTTCCCGGGCGCACGCTGCGCGAGGCGATCGAGGTGGCGCATGATGTCGGCTATTTCCGCGAAAGCGGCGACGAGAGGCTGGACAGGCTCTACGACACCGACCGCGAGGCGTGGATCGACGGTTATCTGCAGCGCTACTATGCAAGGCAGCTGGTCTACGAGCGCGTCGACCCCAGCGGTCGCTGGGCGAAGGCCTTCGACATGCGCATGGAGGACGGCACCTATATCGGCGTGCGCGTCGACATCACCGAGCTGAAGACGCGCGAAAAGGCGCTGCGCGACAGCATGGCCCAGATCGAGCTCTACCGCCACGTTCTCGACGAGCTGCCGGTGTCGGCCTATGTCAAGAATGCCGATCTCGCCTTCGAATTCGTCAACAAGATGTGGTGCACTTTCGGCGGCATCTCCAAGGAAGAAGCCATCGGCCGCACCGACCGCGACTTCTTCGGCGCCGAGGGCGACGGTTTCGCCGAGCGCGATTTCGAGGTGCTGCGCAGCGGCAGGCTGAGCGAGACCGAGGAGACGCTGACCCATCCCGACGGCAGCATGCGCCATCTCATCGCCAGGAAGAGCCGGCTGGTTTCCCGCGACGGGTCGGTGCACCTGATCGGCTCCAGCACCGACATTTCCGAGCTGAAGGAGCGCGAGAACGAGCTGCAGGAGGCGCAGACCCGCGCCGTGCTGGCCGACCGCGCCAAGTCCGAATTCCTGGCCAATATGAGCCACGAGATCCGCACGCCGATGAACGGCGTTCTCGGCATGGCCGAGCTGTTGTCGAAGTCGGAGCTCGACCCCAAGCAGCGCACCTTCACCGACATCATCGTGAAGTCGGGCAATGCGTTGCTGACCATCATTAACGACATCCTCGATTTCTCCAAGATCGATGCCGGCCAGCTGGTGCTGGACCCGGCGCCGTTCAACCTGACCGAGGCGATCGAGGACGTGGCCACGCTGGTGTCGACGCGTGCCAAGGAAAAGGACCTCGAGCTGATCGTGCGCGTGGCGCCCGGCCTGGGCGACATGTTCGTGGGCGATGTCGGCCGTATCCGCCAGATCATCACCAATCTCCTCGGCAATGCGGTGAAATTCACCGATGCCGGCCATGTGCTGATCGACGTGACCGGCGAGACGGCGGATGGCGCCACCCATCTGCACATCGCCGTGACCGACACCGGCATCGGCATTCCGGCCGACAAGCTGAAGCTCGTCTTCGAAAAGTTCAGCCAGGTTGACGCCTCTTCGACGCGGCGGCACGAGGGCACCGGCCTGGGACTGGCCATCACCTCGCGGCTGGTAGGGCTGATGGGCGGCGAGATCGGCGTGGAAAGCATCGAGGGCAAGGGCTCGACCTTCTGGTTCACGCTGGCGCTGCCAAACGCCGGCGCGCCCGAAAGGCGCAGCACGACGCCGGTGGACGTGACCGGCGCGCGCATACTGATCGTCGACGACAACGCGGTGAACCGCGCGATCCTGATGGAGCAGATGACGTCGTGGAGCTTCGACGCCTGCGCGGCCGAAAGCGGGGCGGAGGGGCTGAAGGTGCTGCACGCCGCCGCGGCGATGGGGGTGCAGGTGGACTGCATCGTGCTCGACTACCAGATGCCGGGCATGACCGGCGCCGACATGGCGCGCATCGTTCGCCAGACGCCGGAGCTTGCCCGCACGCCCATCGTGATGCTGACCTCGGTCGACCAGTCGCTCGCCAACGCCAGCTACCGCGACCTTGCCATCGACGCGCAGCTGGTCAAGCCGTCGCGTTCCTCCACCTTGCTGGAAGCGCTGGTGACCTCCATCCAGCGCCGGCGCGCCGGCGGAGCGGCCGGCCTTCCGGGGCCGGCTGCGGCGGGGCCGGTGGTCACGACCGAGCCGGCAAAGCTTTCCGGCGGCCTGCGCCAGCGCAGCCGCGGGGCAGGGGCGGCCGACCACCGCGTCGATATCCTCGTCGCCGAGGACAATGAGGTGAACCAGCTCGTCTTCACCCAGATACTGGACGAGACCGAGCTTACCTTCGAGATCGTGGGCAATGGCCGCAAGGCGGTGGCCGCCTTCCAGGAAATGAACCCGCGCATGATCCTGATGGACGTTTCGATGCCGGAGATGAACGGGCTGGAGGCGACGGCGGCGATCCGCGAGCTGGAGGCGGCGTCCGGAACCCGGGTGCCGATCATAGGCGTGACCGCCCACGCCCTTAAGGGCGACCGCGAGCGCTGCCTGGAAGCGGGCATGGACGATTATCTCGCCAAGCCGATCAGCCCCAAGGCGTTGCTGGCGAAGGTGGAGCGCTGGGGCGGCGATGACGCCGCCGAACGCTGTGCAGCCGGATCGGCGGGATGACGCTCCACGCACCGGGCAACGCGCGGTTTTCAGGAGATGCGGGATAGCCGAAAAGCCGCCGGCGAAGGCGGCCGTGGGACGGCTTTTCAACTTAATCGGGCTGACACGAAACTGTCATGTGACTGTTACAAACTGTCGGTAAGGCCACTGGCGACGCGAAAAAAGCGTTGCAAGTCAATTCCGACAGGAGTCAGGGTTCATGACCAGATACTTCCTTACGGCTTCCGCCGCCGCGCTCGCGATTGCCGCGTCGGCCGGCACTGCCGCCGCCCGCGACCAGATCCAGATTGCCGGCTCGTCCACCGTTCTGCCCTATGCCAAGATCGTGGCCGAGAACTTCGGCGAGACCTTCACCAACTTCAAGACCCCCGTGGTCGAGTCGGGCGGTTCGGGCGCCGGCATCAAGGAATTCTGCAAGGGCGTGGGCGAGAACACCATCGACATCGCCAACTCCTCGCGCAAGATCAAGGAAGACGAAGTGAAGTCCTGCGCCGACGCCGGCGTCAAGGAAATCCAGGAAGTCAAGATCGGCTATGACGGCATCGTGTTTGCCACCGACATCAACGGTCCGGACTGGGCGCTGACGCCTTCCGACGTCTACACGGCCCTGGCCGCCCAGATCGTCGTTGACGGCAAGCTGGTCGACAACCCGAACACCAAGTGGAACCAGGTCAACCCGAACCTGCCCGACTGGGACATCGCCGCCTACATTCCGGGCGAGAAGCACGGCACCCGCGAAGTGTTCGAAGAGAAGCTGCTGTCGATCGGCTGCAAGGCCACCGGCGCTCTCGACGCCATCAAGGCCGCCGGCCAGGACGACAAGGCTGCCGGCAAGACCTGCGTGGCCGTGCGCAAGGACGGCAAGGCCGTGGACATCGACGGCGACTACACCGAGACGCTGGCGCGCATCGCCTCCAACAAGACCGGCGTGGGCGTGTTCGGCCTCTCCTTCTACGAAAACAACGCCGACAAGCTGAAGGTCGCCACCGTGGACGGCGTGACGCCGTCGACCGAGACCATCGCCAAGGGCGAATATCCGGTGTCGCGTCCGCTGTACTTCTATGTCAAGAAGGCGCATCTCGGCGTCGTGCCCGGCCTGAAGGAATATGTCGACTTCTTCCTCGACGACCAGATGGTCGGCCCCGACAGCCCGCTGGCCGACTACGGCCTGGTCGCCGCCCCTGAAGCCGAGCGCAAGGAACAGCGCGAGGCTTTCGATGCCGGCAAGACCATGTAAATAGAACACCGATGCCCCGGGGCGCGCCAGACTACCGCGCCCCGGGGCAGCCTGTCCGCCCGGAGTAGCCCATGTCGTTGATGTTCGTCTTTGCGCTCGTGCTGGTCGTCGGCGCCGCCGCCTTCCTTGTCGGGCGCCAGCGCGCCATTGCGCAGGACGACGGCACGGCCAAGCCGCACTCCCGCGCACACTACCACGGCTGGTGGGCAGCCCTGCTTGCCACGCTTCCGGCGCTGCTTCTGATCGTCGTCTGGGGCGTCGGCTCCAACCTCTACGTCGAAGCCCGCATCAAGGGGCAACTGCCCGAGCAGACGGCCGAGAGCACCATTGCCAGCCGCACGCTTGCCGCCGGCCTGACCAAGAGCCTCGCCAACGGCCTGCGCCGGCTCGATGCGCCGATGTCGACCAATCCGCCGGCCAGCTTTGCCGAATTGCAGCCGCTGCTGGCCGCGCGTGGCGTGGCGCTGGCGCCCGATACCCAAGACTACATGATCCCGATTGCGTTGGACGCCAATCGCACCCAGGACATGCTGCGCACGGTCGGCGCGGTGGCCATCCTTGCGCTCTCGGTGGCCGGTGCGGCCTTCGGCCTCTCGCAGATCCGCCTGCGCGCGCGGGCGCGCAACAATGTCGAGACGGTGGTGCTGTGGGGCCTGCTGGCCGCTTCCACCATCGCGATCCTGACCACCATCGGCATCGTTCTGTCGATGCTGTTCCAGACCATCCACTTCTTCGAGCGCGTGCCGCTTTCCAATTTCTTCTTCGGCACCGTGTGGGACCCGCGCTTCGCAGCCGCGGGCTCGGGAGGTGCGGAAGGCCAGTTCGGCCTGATCCCGCTCCTGGCCGGCACGCTCTACATCGCCTTCGTGGCCATGCTGGTGGCCGTGCCGGTCGGGCTGATGTCGGCCGTCTACATGGCCGAATACGCCTCGCCCAGGCTGCGCGCCACGGTCAAGCCGGCGCTGGAGCTGCTGGCGGGCATCCCGACCATCGTCTACGGTATCTTCGCGCTGGTGACGCTCGGGCCCTTCCTGCGCGACCTGAGTGCGGCACTTGCCGGCGGCACCAGCTTCATCCAGGCGCAGAGCATCCTCACCGCCGGCCTGGTGATGGGCGTGATGCTCATCCCGGTCGTTTCCTCGCTCTCCGACGACATCATCACCGCAGTTCCCCGCGCCCTGCGCGACGGCTCGCTTGGGCTTGGCGCGACGCGCTCGGAAACCATCAAGCGGGTTATTTTGCCGGCAGCACTTCCGGGCATCGTCGGCGCCATCCTGCTCACCGCCTCGCGCGCCATCGGCGAGACCATGATCGTGGTGCTGGCCGCCGGCGTGGCCGCCAATCTGACGCTCAACCCGTTCGAGGCGATGACCACCATCACCGTGAAGATCGTCAACCAGCTCACCGGCGACCTCGAGTTCAACTCGCCGCAGACGCTGGTGGCCTTTGCGCTCGGCATCACGCTGTTTGCCCTGACGCTGGTGATGAACATCTTCGCGCTCTACATCGTGCGCAAGTACCGGGAACAGTACGAATGACCGACATTCCCTTGAACGGCATTGCCGGCGGCACCGTTGCGCGCCCGCGCCGCGACATCGGCCTGAAGCGCCGCTACGCCGCCGAGCGTCGTTTCCGCTTCTATGGCCTGCTGGCGATTTCCATCGGCCTGGTGTTCCTGGCGGTAATGCTGACCTCCGTGGTCTCCAAGGGCTACACCGCCTTCTGGCAGACGACGGTGACCCTGCCGATAACCTTCAACGAGAAGGTCATCGACCCCGAAGGCAAGCGCGCGACCGACCCGAACGTGCTCATCACGGCCAACTATCCCAAGCTGGCCGAAAGCGCGCTTGTGGCCAAGCTCGGCATCGACCCGCACGACAAGGCTGCCATTCGCAAGCTCAAGGGCTTCCTTTCGGACGGCGTGCGGGCGCAGCTGCGCTCGGTGGTGATGGACGACCCGTCGGTGATCGGCACGACGCGCAATGTCGACATCCTTGTTGCCGCCAACATCGATTCCGCCTTCAAGGGCCAGATCGACCTTTCGGTGGACGAAAGCCGGCGCAAGGTTTCCGACCAACAGGTGGCATGGATGAAGCAGCTTGCCGCCGACGGTTCGCTGGCCGAGCATTTCAACAAGGGCCTGTTCACCTTCGGCGCCTCCAGCCGGCCGGAAACCTCGGGCATGGGCGTGGCGATCATCGGCTCTTTCTACATGATGGTGATCGTGCTCTTGCTGGCGCTGCCCATCGGCGTGGCCGCCTCGATCTATCTCGAGGAATTCGCCAAGAAGAGCCGGCTGACCGACCTGATCGAGGTCAACATCAACAACCTGGCCGCGGTGCCGTCGATCGTGTTCGGCCTGCTGGGCCTGTCGGTGTTCATCAACTTCCTCGGCCTGCCGCGCTCGGCGGCGTTGGTCGGCGGACTGGTGCTGACGCTGATGACGCTGCCCACCATCATCATCGCGACCCGCGCCGCCCTTGCCGCCGTGCCGCCCTCGATCCGCTCGGCCGCCCTTGGGCTGGGCGCCTCCAAGATGCAGATGGTGTTCCAGCACATATTGCCGCTGGCAACCCCCGGTATCCTCACCGGCACCATCATAGGCCTGGCGCGCGCGCTGGGCGAGACGGCGCCGCTGCTGCTGATCGGCATGGTCGCTTTCGTGGCCGACTATCCGGCCACGCCGCTGGAGCCTGCCACGGCGCTGCCGGTGCAGATCTATATGTGGGCCAACGAGGCCGAGCGCGCCTTCGTGGAGCGCATGTCGGGCGCCATCATCATCCTGCTCGTGTTCCTGATGGCGATGAACATCACGGCCATCGTGCTGCGACGGCGTTTCGAGCGGCGCTGGTAGGCGAAGGATGCTTTAGTATGAACATCATGACGGAAGTGGCACTCGAGAACGCGGTGAACGACAAGATGAACGGTACGCCCAAGGAAATCATCAAGATGCGCGGCCGCAAGGTGTGCGTGTTCTATGGCGACAAGCAGGCGTTGTTCGACGTCGACCTCGACGTGCGCGAAAACCAGGTGACGGCGCTGATCGGCCCTTCGGGCTGCGGCAAGTCGACCTTCCTGCGCTGCCTGAACCGCATGAACGACACCATCGACGGCGCCCGCGTGACCGGCCAGATCACGCTGGACGAACAGGACATCTACGACAAGAGCATCGACGTGGTGGAGCTGCGCGCCCGCGTGGGCATGGTGTTCCAGAAGCCGAACCCGTTTCCGAAGTCGATCTACGAGAACGTGGCCTATGGCCCGCGCATCCACGGCCTCGCCCGCAAGAAGGCCGACCTGGATGCCATCGTCGAGACCAGCCTGAAGAAGGCCGGCCTGTTCAACGAGGTGAAGGACCGCCTGAACGAGCCGGGCACCGGGCTTTCCGGCGGCCAGCAGCAGCGCCTGTGCATCGCCCGCGCCATCGCCGTTTCGCCAGAGGTGATCCTGATGGACGAGCCATGCTCGGCGCTCGATCCGATCGCCACCGCACGCGTGGAAGAGCTGATCGACGAGCTGCGCCAGAACTACACCATCGTCATCGTCACCCACTCCATGCAGCAGGCGGCGCGCGTTTCGCAGCGCACGGCCATGTTCCATCTGGGCCAGCTGGTCGAGGAGGGCGACACCGACAAGATGTTCACCAACCCCGACGACAAGCGCACGCAGGACTACATTACCGGCCGGTTTGGCTGACTCGCGGTTGATCCGCACGCCGGACAAAGGATTGCAAAGACATGATCATGGGCAAACACACCGTCACGTCCTTTGACGAGGAACTGGGGCACATCGACCGGCTGCTGCGCGACATGGGCGATCTGGCCGGCGCCATGGTCTGTGGCGCCATCCGGGCGCTGGTCAATTCCGACAATGCGCTTGCCCAGCGGGTGATTTCCGACGACGCGGTGATGGACGCGCGCCAGCGCGAGCTGGACGACCGCGCCATCACGCTGATCGCCAAGCGGCAGCCCATGGCGCAGGACCTGCGCGCCGTGGTGGGCGCGATCCGCATGGCCGGCGACCTGGAGCGGATCGGCGACCTTGCCAAGAACATCGCCAAGCGCGTCGGCGCCGTGGGTGAGAGCGCCACGCCGCGCAGCCTCGCCCACTCCATCGAGACGATGTCGGACATGGTGCTGGAGCAGATCAACGGCGTGGTCGACAGATATGTGACCCGCCAGCCCGAAGGCCTGAAGGCGCTGCGCGCGGCGGACGAGAACATCGACGTGAAGTACACCTCCGTGTTCCGCGAGCTGCTGACCTACATGATGGAGGATCCGCGCAACATCACCGCCTGCACGCATCTTCTGTTCTGCGCCAAGAACCTCGAGCGCATCGGCGACCATGTCACCAACATCGCCGAGAACGCCTACTATGTGATGACTGGCCAGCAGTTGCCGCCCAACCGGCCGAAGTTCGACGAGACCTCGCTTTCGGCGCCGGAATCGACGACCTGAGCGGGAGACCGGAAAAGTGATGATCGCCCCGAAAATCATGGTAGTGGAGGACGAGGAGCCGCTGGGCGTCCTGCTCCGCTACAATCTGGAATCGGAAGGCTATCAGGTCGAGGTCGTGCCACGTGGCGACGAGGCGGAAATCCGCCTGCAGGAGAATGTGCCCGACCTTCTGGTGCTGGACTGGATGCTGCCGGCGGTCTCCGGCATCGAACTGTGCCGCCGCCTGAGGATGCGCCCCGAGACCGAGCGCCTGCCCATCATCATGCTGACGGCGCGCGGCGAGGAGAGCGACCGCGTGCGCGGCCTTTCCACCGGCGCCGACGACTATCTGGTCAAGCCGTTCTCGACGCCGGAATTCATGGCGCGGGTGAAGGCGCTGCTGCGCCGCGCCAAGCCCGAGGTTCTGTCCAGCGTGCTGAAGGTGGGCGACATCATGCTCGACCGCGAGGCGCACCGCGTCTATCGCGGCAAGAGCGAGATCAAGCTCGGGCCCACCGAATTCCGCCTGCTGGAATTCATGATGCGCCACCCCGGCCGCGTCTTCTCGCGCGGGCAGCTGCTCGACAATGTCTGGGGCGAGACGATCTATATCGACGAGCGCACGGTGGACGTGCATGTGGGCCGCCTGCGCAAGGCGATCAATCCCGGCAACCTGCCGGATGTGATCCGCACCATCCGAGGCTCGGGCTACGCCATCCGCGAGGACTGAGCCCGGCCCGGCCGCCGCTCAAGCCGCGCCCGCGGCGCTTAGCGGCGCAGGGCCCGGCGCGAAGATTTCGCGGTCAAGGAAGGTGAGGGCGGTCATTGTGCAGCCTTCGCGGATCAGCGGCCGTTCGTTCGGCAAGGTGTCGAAGGAGATCGCCTTGTTGTGCTGGCCGCCCGCGGTCTTGTCGATAGCTGAGCGCAGCGCCGGCTCGATGAGGTCGAAGGCGGTCGCGCCGATGCCGACCAGCGCGACGGGTGCGGGGTCGATCAGCGCAAACAGGCTGCCGAGGCCGAAGCCGATGGCTTCGCCGGCGATGCGGAAGGCCTCGCGCTCCGGGCCGTCGGCCGCCCGCGCCCTGTCGGCCATGGCGCGTATCTCTTCGTCCGAAATGTCTGCCAGCGGCGCCTGGTCCTCGCTTTGGCCCCGCGCATTGCGCCAGATGGCGTAGTTGCCGGCATAGGCTTCCACGCAGCCGCGCCGGCCGCAGCGGCACAGCGCCCCGTCGGGCCGGTGGATCATGTGGCCGAACTCGCAGCCCGACGATTGCGTGCCGGTGAACAGCTCCCCCTTCAGCACCATGCCCATGCCGATGCCGTGCGAGAGCAGGATGGCGATGAAGTCGTTGCGGTAGCGCTCGGGCTTTCGCCAGCGCAGCGCCACCGCGATCATGTTGCAGTCGTTCTCCACGGTGGCGGGGATGCCGGTGGCGGCTTCGATCCGGTCGGCGAATTCGAGATGCGCGTGCGGCGTGATCGGCGACCACAGCATCATGCGCGAGCCGGCATCGGTGATGCCCTGCACGGCCATGCCGATGCGCAGCACGCGATGGCCTACGGCCCGGCGGGCCTCGACCTGCCGGCGCACCATGGCGACGCAGTCGCCGAGCAGCGCTTCGCGCCCGGTGGCCAGCGTCTCCAGCCGGCGCTCTTCCGATGCGACCACCTGCCCGGCGTAGTCGACCACGGCGACCGACAGGAAATTGAGCGACAGCACCACGGTGATGACTTCGGCAGCTTCCGGGGCGAGGCCGAGCGCTACCTGCGGGCGGCCGCGCTTCGAGCTTGCGGCTTCAGCCGCCTTTTCGGCGAGGATGCCTTCGGCGATGAGGTCGGCGGAAATGGCCGAGATGGTGGAATGGCTGAGGCCCGTGGTCCCCGCGATCTCGGTGCGGGACGGCTGGCCCGCGCGCCGCACGGCCGCGATGACCATGGCGCGGTTGCGCTTGCGCAGATCGTCGTGACGGATCGCCACCGGCATTTCGGCATTTCCTCCCGGAGCCTTGTTGCGCTGCGCAGATTCCAGTTCGCGTGCGCCGCGTCAACCTTCGGCGGGATGTTGACAGAACTTCAGGGTTACGACACTATTTTTTCGAGGTTCGAAATAATAGCCTCGACAAGGGCCCCAGGCCATCGTCATCGCGCCCTGGAGGGGGCGCAGGGAGGAAATCATGAAGATGTTTGCAACCGCCTTGCTGGCGGGTGTCGCGCTGTCGGTGTCGCTGGCAGGCGTGGCGCAGGCGAAGGACAAGATCATCGGCGTTTCCTGGTCGAACTTCCAGGAGGAGCGCTGGAAGACCGACGAAGCGGCGATCAAGGCCGCGCTCGAAGCTTCGGGCGACAAATACATTTCCGCCGACGCCCAGTCCTCGGCGGCCAAGCAGCTGACCGACGTGGAAAGCCTGATCTCGCAGGGCGCCAACGCGTTGATCATCCTGGCGCAGGACGCCAGCGCCATCGGGCCGGCGGTCGAGAAGGCCGTGGCCGAGGGCATTCCGGTGGTGGGCTACGACCGCCTGATCGAGAACAAGGATGCCTTCTACCTGACCTTCGACAACAAGGAAGTAGGCCGCCTGCAGGCCAAGGCCGTCTATGCCGTGAAGCCTGAAGGCAACTACGTCTTCATCAAGGGCAACGGCGCCGACCCGAACGCCGACTTCCTGTTCGCCGGGCAGATGGAAGTGCTGAAGGAGGCCATCGGCGCCGGAAAGATCAAGAATGTCGGCGAGGCCTATACCGACGGCTGGCTGCCGGCCAACGCCCAGAAGAACATGGAGCAGTTCCTGACCGCCAACGACAACAAGGTCGACGCGGTGGTGGCCTCCAACGATGGCACCGCCGGCGGCGCGGTGGCCGCGCTCGAGGCACAGGGCCTGGCCGGCTCGGTGCCGGTTTCGGGCCAGGACGGCGATCATGCCGCGCTCAACCGCATCGCGCTCGGCACGCAGACCGTGTCGGTGTGGAAGGACTCGCGCGAGCTTGGCAAGGCCGCGGCCGAGATCGCCGCACAGCTCGCCGACGGCAAGAAGATGGATGAGATCCCGAACGCGACCAAGTGGTCGGACGGCCCCAGCAAGGTCGAGATGACCTCGGTCTTCCTCAAGCCGATGCCGATCACCAGGGACAACCTCAACGTCGTCATCGACGCCGGCTGGGTTTCCAAGGACGTGGTCTGCCAGGGCGTGAAGGCGGGTTCGGTCGCGGCCTGCGACTAGGCCGGCTCGTTCGGTTCCGCACGGGGCGGGCAAGACGCGGCCGCCTGCCGCTGTCCGGCTCGTTGGACGCCGCGGTTTGAGGAGAAACCGCGGCGTTTCATTCGCCGCCGCATGCCGCCGGGCACGCGGTGTTCAGTTCGCACAAAGTGCCTCTCCGGAAAATCGATTCCGTGTTTCCAAGGGCGTGCGCTAGGATGAGGTCCTGAGACCGGCGCAAGACCGGACCGGGCGGGAGGACGTCATGACCGAAGTGACAACGCAGGAGCCCGCGGCGCAGGACACTGCCGGGCATGGGCTTGCGGACCGGGCGCGAGCTTCGGAGGCCGGGGCCATCGGGCGTTTCCTGCAGGCGACGGAACTCGACACGCGCATGCTGGGCATGGTCGGCGCGCTGCTGCTGATCTGGATCGGCTTCCACATCCTGTCGAACGGCCTGTTCCTGACCCCGCGCAACCTCTGGAACCTTTCGGTGCAGTCCTCGTCGGTCGCTGTCATGGCGACGGGCATGGTGCTGGTCATCGTCACGCGCAACATCGACCTTTCGGTCGGCTCGATCCTGGGCGTATGCGGCATGATCATGGGCGTGACCCAGGCGATCATCCTGCCGCGCTTCGCCGGCTATTCGCTCGGCGATCCATCGATTTGGATCATCGCGCTGGCGGCTGGCCTGACCGTCGGCCTTGCCATCGGGGCACTGCACGGCTTCATCATCGCCTATCTGGGGGTCCCCGCCTTCATCGTCACGCTGGGCGGGCTGCTGGTGTGGCGCGGCGCGGCCTGGTGGGTGACCAGCGGTCAGACGGTGGCGCCGATGGATGCCACCTTCCGCCTGATGGGCGGGGGACCGGAAGGGGCGATCGGCGCGACCTGGAGCTGGGTCGTCGGCCTCGTTGCCTGCGCGGCGGTGATCCTGATGCTGGTCTCGGGCAGAAACCAGCGCAAGCGCTTCCGCTTTCCGCTCCGCCCGGTCTGGGCCGAAATGTTTCTGGGCGCTGTCGCCTGCCTCGTCATCCTGCTGGCGGTGTGGGTCGCCAATTCCTACCCATGGCCGAGCGGCACGGTGAAGAAATATGCCGAGGCCAATAACATCGCGATTCCCGATGGCGGGCTGTTCGTCGCCCATGGCATCGCCATTCCGGTGCTGATCGCGATCGCGGCGGGCATCATCATGACCTTCATCGCCATCCGCACCCGCTTCGGCCGCTATGTCTTCGCCATCGGCGGCAACCCGGAGGCGGCGGAACTGGCCGGCATCAACACCCGCTGGGTGACGATGAAGATCTTCATGCTCATGGGCTTCCTGGCGGCCATCGGCGCGGCGATCTCGACGGCGCGGCTGAACGCGGCCACCAATGCGCAGGGCACCCTGGACGAATTGCTGGTGATCGCCGCAGCGGTCATCGGGGGCACCTCGCTTTCGGGGGGCGTCGGCACGGTAGCCGGGGCCATGCTGGGCGCGGTGCTGATGCAGTCGCTGCAGTCGGGCATGGTGCTTCTGGGCATGGACACGCCGCTGCAGAACATCGTGGTTGGCATCGTGCTGGTCGCGGCCGTGTGGCTCGACACGCTCTACCGCCGTCGCGTGCAGTGAAACCGGAGGGCATGATGGACCAGATGCGCACTCCCCTCGTGGAACTGAGGAACATTTCCATCGCCTTCGGCGGCATCCGCGCCGTCGACGATGCCTCGATCGACCTGCATGCGGGCGAGGTGGTGGCGCTGCTCGGGCACAATGGCGCCGGCAAGTCGACGCTGATCAAGATCCTGTCGGGCGCCTACCGGCGCGATGCCGGCACCATCCTCGTCAATGGCGAGGAGGCCACGATCGGCAATCCGCGCGACGCCAAGAGATATGGCATCGAGACGATCTACCAGACGCTGGCGCTGGCCGACAATGTCGATGCCGCCGCCAACCTGTTCCTGGGCCGGGAACTCAGGACCGGCTGGGGCACGCTGGACGACGTGGCCATGGAGGCCGAGGCGCGCAAGGTGATGGGCAGGCTCAACCCGCGCTTCCAGCGCTTCAAGGAGCCGGTGAGCAAGCTTTCGGGCGGCCAGCGCCAGTCGGTGGCGATTGCGCGGGCGATCCTGTTCAACGCCCGCATCCTGATCATGGACGAGCCGACGGCGGCACTCGGGCCTCAGGAAACGGCGCAGGTGGGCGAACTGGTCAGGCAGCTCAAGGCCGACGGCATCGGCATCTTCCTGATCAGCCATGACATCCACGATGTCTTCGACCTCGCCGACCGCGTCTGCGTGATGAAGAACGGGCAGGTCGTGGGCACCGCACACACGCACGACGTTACCAAGGACGAGGTGCTCGGCATGATCATTCTCGGCAAATGCCCGCCCGGTGCGATACCCGGGCCGGGCCATGGCGCGCGCGGCATAAATGGCATCGGCCGAATGGTTGATGCCGCTTAGAACCGTTTCCATGGCCTCGTCGTTGCAATAGTCTTATCACCCCTTAAGAAGGGTTTGATATGAGCGACGGACAAGCCCGCCCTGTGAAGAAGGTCTTTTCCCTTGCGGCGTTCCTGGCTGTAGCGCTTGCCAGCCTGGGAATGGCGGGCTTCGCCTATGTCGCCTCCAAGGAGGCGGCCCGGTTCAAGTTCGAGGCGGTCGTGGACGACGCGATGAACCGCGTCGAGGGCCGCCTGGACCTGCAGCTTTCGCTCCTGCGTTCCACCCAGGCCTTCCTGCAGGCGCGGGGCGGGGAAATGTCGAGCGCGGAGTTCACCGCCTATTTCGCGGCGCTCGACGTCCCCGAGAATTTCAAGGGCCTGCACGGCATCGGGCTGCTCGGTCTCGACAAGCACGGAAATGAGCGTTCGCTGGAAAGCCGTATCGCGGAAGTCCACGGCAACGCGATGCCGATACACCCGCCTTCGACACAGCAGTGGCGCACGCCGGTTCTGCTGTACGAGCCGCTGCAGAGCAATCATCTCGACATGATCGGCTATGACATGTTCACCGATCCGGCGCGTCGTTCGGCCATCGAGCTGGCGGTGCAGTCGGGCGAGCCGCGGGCGACGGGGCGCGTGCTGCTGGGCAAGGAAAGCCACGGCAGCGATCTCGTGCCCGGCTTCCTGATCTTTGCCAGCATAGGCGGCATCTCCGGCCCGCAGGAAACGGCAGCCGACCCGGGCGCTGTCTCCGGCCTGGTCTATGTGGCGTTCCGCACCGGCGACCTCTTCCAGGCGGCAATGGGCGCCCCGCCGCACCTGCCGGTCGCCGCCGAGGTCTTCGACGGCACGGCAGAGGACAAGAACCTGTTCTACCGGTCAAGGGACGAACCGTCTGCGGCCTATGGCCGGGACTTCCAGGTGGTGCGGACCATTCTGTTGGGCGGACGCCCGTGGACGCTGCGCTTTCGCCCGACCAACGGCTTCTCCGAGCCGACCTCGCCCAGCATACCGGTAATGCTGGGCGTGGCGGGCCTGCTGCTGGCCGGCGCGATGGCGATGATTGCCCGCTACCAGGAGCGCGCCTATGAGGCGGCCTCGCAGCTTCACGCGACGACCGAGAAGAGCCTGCTGGAGCGGGAGCTGATGCTGCAGGAGATGAAGCACCGGATCAAGAACTCGATCAGCCGCGTGCTGGCGATCGCGCGCCAGACCGCCGTGCATTCGCAGAACCTCGACGAATTCTCCGCTTCCTTCTCCGACCGCCTGCAGGCGATGGCCGCCTCCCAGGACATGCTGACCCGCTCGCGCTGGCAAAAGGCCGACCTGCGCGAACTGGTGGAGATCGAGCTTAGGCAGGTCTTTGGCAAGGAGCTGCCGGATGAGATGCTGTCGGGCCCGCCCGTGCTGCTGGACGAGACGATGACCCAGGCTCTTGGCCTGACTTTCCACGAACTGGCCACCAATGCGCTGAAATATGGCGAGGTCGGCGAGTCGATGTCCGCCCTGACCGTCAGATGGTCGGTTTCGGAAGGGAGCGAAAGGCGCCTCCAGCTGGCATGGGCCGAACACTGCAGCAGGCCGATCGAGCTGCCCAACAGGGTCGGCTTCGGAACCAAGCTGATCGACATGAACATCGAACGCGAGCTGAACGGGACGATCCAGCGCAGCTATGGCCTGACGGGCCTGGAGGTAAAGATCGAGATTCCCCTGACGGATGCGCCGGAAAGCTTTTAGGCGGGACGATCAAGAGCCGTTAGAAGCCGGACATGGCGACCGCATCGGGTTCCGCCGCGTAGACGGATGCGGTCAGGCCTCCCTCCGGCGAAACGCTCCAGGCCAGCTGGGCATCCTCCTCCTCCATGGCCGGATCCACGGGCACGCATCGCGCGAACACGCGCGGCTTGCGGCCTTGCCAGTCCTGCAAGGCGAAGGGCAGCGCGCTTGCGCATTCCTCGGCGGTTTCGTACAGCGGCACCCGCGCCGGCAGCTCGCCGCATTGCTTCAGATCGCCCGAACAGCCGATGATCAGCAGCAGTGCAGCAACGTGTTCCATGGGGTGTCTCCCTTCCGCAGGGGAAACGACTGGAAGCGCCGCAAAGTTCCGCCGTCCGGGAATGAAAACCGTCACCCGTTCGTCGGAGATCGCCTGCGGAAATGGGGGAGGCTGGCCCGCCTATTCGATTTCGAAACTTTCGGCGGGGATCACCAGTTCGTAGCGGAGCCGACCGCTGTCCATCTGGAAGCTGGCTGCGCCGTTGAGCGAGGTGGGCACGACGCGCTCGAGCGTCACGCTGCCGAAGCGCTTCTCGTTGCGAGCCTGGTCGGCGCTGATCGCCTCCGTCCATGCAAGCGACAGCGAATTCTCGCCGTCGCCGTCCGGCACGAGCCTGGAGGCAACGGTGACGAAGCCGCCCGGCTTGGCGAGCGCGCCGTAATTGGCCGAATTGACTGCCAGTTCGTGCAGGGCGAGCCCGATATGCAGCGTGGCATTGGGATTGAGATAGGGGTTGATGCCCTCGAACACGACGGCATGCCTGATGTCGGCGCTGTAGCGGCCGACCTGGCTGAGCACGAGTTCGTGCAGGTCGGCGCCGCGCCAGTTGGACGACGTGACCAGGTCCTGCGACGCGGCGAGCGATTGCAGGCGGCCGCGAAAGCGCGACAGGAAGGTTTCGATCGAGCCCGAATAGCGGCCAGTCTGAGTGGCGATGCTCTGGATGATGGCGAGAAGGTTCTTCGAGCGGTGGCTGAGTTCGCGCAGCAGCGCCCGCAGCGTCTGCTCCCGGCGCCTGTGCTCGGTTATGTCCACTGCGGTGGTGATGAGGCCCTGGACAGGCCTCTCGGGGCCTTCCCTGTCGGGATCGATCCAGATTTCGAACCATCTGGCGCCTTCGTCCTGCGGAACGCGGATTTCCAGCCGCATCGGCTTGCCGCTTTCAAGGACGGCTCGCTTGGCTGCGGCCATGCGTTCGGCCTGGATGGCGGGCAGGAAGTCGGCGTCGGTCTTGCCGGCCGCAGCGTCGGAGGTCCAGGAACTGGGGAGGTTGTGAGCCCACAGCACGCGAAGGTTATTGTCCTGGTAGATCGCGGCCACGCCGGCATTGTGCATGGCCTGAACGAGCCCGCGGGCGACAACCGGCGCTTTCGGATTGGCGGTCTGCCTTTCCTTGCCGTCTTTCCCTTGCCCGCTGGCCGTTGTGATCATCGTCCAACTATCCCCAGCGCAGGTTGAACGATTTCAATCTGTGATGGGTTTCCCGCTAGATACCCTTGGTAGGCTTGTGCTCTCGAATGCTTCCCCCGGACCGCCTCCGCCCGCGTAGCGGACGGAGGCCTTCCCGCTAGGCCCTGCGGAAAAGACCGGCTATCAGCGAGATTACAAGGAACGCCAGGAAAATGAAGAAAAGAATTTGTGCGATACCAGCCGACGTACCGGCTATTCCGCCGAAGCCCAGGGCACCGGCGATAATGGCGACTACGAGAAATACGAGGGCCCAATACAGCATCTTTCATCTCCCTTTCGTAATGCTGGAGAAACGTGCACGCACGCGCTTGGTTCCAATCGCGCCCTTATAGCGAAAAAGGCCGCCACGGGGACGGCCTTTTCAACATGTCTGTGCCGGAGGCTCTCAGGCCGCGGCCTTGGCCTGGCGATCGAAGAAAAGTGCCTGGCTTATCAAGGCCTTGACCATTTCCGGGTTGAACGGCTTGGTAACAAGGAAGGCAGGCTCGGGGCGTTCGCCGGTGAGCAGGCGCTCCGGGAAGGCGGTGATGAAGATCACCGGCACCGGGGTGGCGGCGAGAATCTCGTTGACCGCGTCGATGCCGGAGCTGCCGTCGGCGAGCTGGATGTCGGCCAGTACCATTTTCGGCCGCGCCTTGGCGAACATCTCGATCGCCTCGGCATGGGTGCGCGCCGTTCCCACGACGCGGTGGCCGAGGCTCTCGACCATCTGCTCAATGTCCATCGCGATCAGCGGCTCGTCCTCGATGATGAGGATGTCGGTTGCGACCTGGCGCGAGATCTCGTTGCTGGCCTGCGACAGCAGGTCGGCGAACTCCGCCTCGTTGACGCCGAGGATTTCGGCCGCCTCCTCGTGCGTGAAGCCTTCCACGGTGACCAGCAGGAACGCCTGTCGCGGCAGCGGTGACAGCGCCGTCAGATTGGCCGCGGCGCGCTGCTCCCAGGCCGATTCCGCCTTTTCCTGCGGCACGCGGATGGCAACCGACGTGAAGAGGCTGGCGAAGACCTTGTAGAGCGCGATGCGATCGCTGGATGCTTTGGGAAAGATGCTTACATCTGCGATGATGGCTTCGAGCACGGCCGCCACCAGGGCGTCGCCGCTTTGCTGCGATCCGGAGACCGCCCGTGAGAAGCGCCGCAGATAGGGCAGATGGGGGGAGATGGTAGCGGATAGACTCATGATAGGATGTTTCCCTCGCATGACCTCAGAATTGATAATTTGAAACACCAGGAGGTTCAACGACGCACATCCCAAAAAGTTCCGCTCGATTGGAACGAATCTGGCCGATGGGCGTTAGAAACAAAATTGGGCAGCCGGGGAGCGGCTTCGTGCGCTTTGCTTTCAGGAAGATGACGAGCCGCTCGGTGGGTAGAACGGGACAAAACTACAGCATGACAAAACAGCAGACTGCCGCCTTGCACCAGGAGGGCTCGGGCGACCCACTGGGGGCAAATTCAGAAATTGGCCGCAAACTGAAGCAATATTATGATCAGCTGATAACTGACGAGGTGCCGGAGCGTTTCACCCAGTTGCTGTTGCAGCTGGAGGAAACGGAGCCTCTTCAGAAAGGGAAGGGTTGATCCGCATGGCCGTTTCTCCCGCCTTCA
This sequence comes from Mesorhizobium sp. KR2-14, assembly GCF_040049255.1. NCBI lineage: Bacteria > Pseudomonadati > Pseudomonadota > Alphaproteobacteria > Hyphomicrobiales > Phyllobacteriaceae > Mesorhizobium > Mesorhizobium sp. KR2-14. The sequence goes on from NZ_JBDZDR010000007.1 coordinate 116,813, forward strand.
AGAAGGATCTGCTCGGAGCAATTCCAAACCTGCGCGCTTTCGCGGTCTCTCTCACCCAGAATGCCGACAAGGCCGACGATCTGGTGCAGGAGACGCTGGTCAAGGCCTGGGACAAGCACGAGAGCTTCCAGATGGGAACGAACCTCAAGGCCTGGCTCTTCACCATCCTTCGCAATGAATTCTATTCGCAGATGCGCAAGCGCGGGCGCGAGGTTCAGGACAGCGACGGCGTGATGACCGAGCGGTTGGCGGTGCATCCCAGCCAGCACGGCCTGCTCGACCTCAAGGACTTTCGCGGGGCGCTGGAGCAACTGCCTCAGGACCAGCGCGAGGCCATCATTCTCATAGGCGCCTCCGGATTCTCCTATGAGGAGGCTGCGGAGATTTGCGGCTGCGCGGTCGGAACCATCAAGAGCCGGGTGAGCCGCGCCCGAAACAGGCTCCAGGAAATCCTCGACATCTCCGGCGAGGCCGAATACGGCCCCGACGCGATTTCTGCGCAGGTGACCGGGTCGAACGCCGCCTGAGGCGGCCGCACTCGGCGTCTAAGCATGGGAGCCTGCGGGCTCCTGCGCGCGTTTGCGCGCACGCGCCGCATGGCCCCGTTCAGTGCAGTTCATGCCGGAACTTTGCGGCAGGCAAGCCGTTACCAACTCGTCACCAACAAGGAGTTGAAACATGGCTGCAGCCCCAGGCAAAACCGACAAGGCCCAGACCGAAACCGGCATGAGCCCCGAACTGGAAGCCAGCACAAGCGCCGACCTGGGCGTCGGCACGAGCGCCGAGCTGGATGCAGACATCCGCCAGTTGCGTGCGGACATCGCCAGGCTGACTGCACAGCTGAACCTCACCGGCGAGCATACCTACAGCACGGCGCGGCGCGCCGCGCGCGAGGGCGTGGAACAGTTGCGCCAGCAAGGCGAGGCCGCGATGGAGGGCCTGCGCAGCAACGCCCGGGACATAGAGGAGCAGCTGATGGCCACGGTGCGCGAGAAGCCGGTCACTTCGCTGGCGGTCGCGGCGGGCCTTGGTTATCTGCTTGCGCTGATGTCGCGTCGCTAGAGTTCGGACCTGCGTTTAACCATTTTTGACGAGATCAGTCGGTCCTGTTTTAGGCCGCGACGGAGGGGGAAGAGTGATGATCGCATCGCTGATCGCCAGTTTCGCTTCCGGCGAAACAATGCATGTGTTGCGCCGCGCACGCCGCGCGGCGATCGCTTTCTTGCTGGCCGGTGCCGCCATCCTGTGCGCGCTCGGCTTTTTCATCGGTGCCGGTTACATCTGGACCGCCCGCAGGCTGGGATCGCTGGAGGCGACCCTGGCCTTCGGCGTCGGCTTCCTGGTGCTGGCCGGCATCGTGCTGCTCATCCACAAGCTGATGGGCGATGGCGGGCGCCGCCAGCGCGAAATCCGGCGCCGCAACAAGGAGCTGACAGCGGTGGCTGCCGCGTCGGCGCTTGCCGTGCTGCCCACATTGCTGCGCAGCCGGGCCGGGGTGGGGGTTCTTCTCATGCCGGCGGCGGCGTTGCTGGCCCACGCCATCTATCGCGAGAACGCGGCCCGGCCTCCAAGAGATACAGGTCCCCGAGGCGAGGGCTGAGCGACCGCACCCGCGCGGCAAGCGGCGGCGCCCACGGCGCCGCCAGTCAAAGCAATGTTTCGTCCAGGGGCATGGAGATCTCCGCCCGCACGCCTTCGGGCAGGAATTCGTGCCTCACTTCGCTGGACAGGATCTTGGACAGGCTGCGCCGGATGAGGATGGAGCCGAAGCCGTGGCGGCGCGGCTGCTCGACGCGCCGGCCGCCGCTTTCCGTCCAGGTCAGCACCAGACGCCTGGAGAGCCGGCCGCGCTCGATCTCCCAAACCAGATCCACCACGCCTTCCGGGCTGGCGAGCGCGCCGTGCTTCAGCGCATTGCTGCCGAGTTCGTGCAGGATGAGGCCGAGCCCCAGCGCCTGGTCGGGCGACAGCAGCAGGTGCTCGCCCGAAACCCTGATGCGTGGGTTTTCGGCGTCGTCGAAAGGCATCACCTCCAGCCGGACAAGCTCGGAAAGGGCGATGCCGCGCCATTCATAATCGGACAGGAGGTTGTGCGCCATGCCGAGCGCGCGCAGGCGGGCGCTGAAGGCCTCGAGGAACTCGCCGGGCTTTTGCGCGTGGCGCACGGTCTGCGTGGCCAGCGCCTGCACCGTGGCCAACGTGTTCTTGACCCGGTGGTTGAGTTCGCGCAGCAGCAGGCGCTGGCGCTCTTCGGCGGCCTTTCGCTCGCTGATGTCGAAATTGACGCCGAAGACCAGGGTCGGCTCGCCGTTCTCGTCGCGTTCGATGACGCGGCCGCGCGCGGCCAGCCAGCGCGTGGGATGCACGCCGGCGATGCGGTATTCGCCTATATAGTCCTGGCCGCTCGCCAGAGCGGCGCGGAATTCCGCCTCGGCCTTCTTGACGTCGCGGCGGTCGATGGCGCGGAAGATGCGACGGGCGGTGAGGCGCGAGGAGGCCGGCAGGTCCAGAAGTTCGGCAAACAGCGCGTCGCATTCTATGGTGTCGGTGCGCACGTCCCAGGCCCAGCTGGCCAGTGACGACGCTTCCACCGCAACCACGCGGCGCTCCATCTCACGGGCAAGCGCTGCCTGGGCCGCCAGGCCGGCGTGGTTTTCCTCTTTCAGCTTGAACAGGCTGGCGGCCAGGGCGGCGAGCGCCTGCAACTGCTCGAGAAGCGCTTCGTCGGGCCGCGGCCGCGGCACGGTGTCCACGACGCATAATGTGCCGATGGGCTGCCCCGAGACAACGATGGGCACGCCTGCATAGAAACGCACGCGCTTGCCGGTGACCAGCGGGTTCACCGCAAAGCGCGGGTCGGCGCTGGCATCGGGCACGACCAGTACCTCGTCGCCGGCGATGGTGTGGGCGCAGAAGGACAGTTCGACGGGTAGTTCGGCATCTTCCATGCCGACGCAGGACCGGAACCACTGGCGTTGGGCGTCGACAAGGCTGATGAAGGCGACGGGCGTTTCCATCAGCGAGGCGGCAAGCCCGGTCAGGCGGTCGAAATCGGCGTCGCCTGCCGCATCGAGCACGTCGAGGCCGCGCAGCACCGCGTTCCGCCGGTCGTCATTCACCGCCAGCAGAACGTCGGTTGGCAACTTCTGTGCTGTGTTCAGTGTGCCCCGCACGCTCAGTCCTCTTCCGTAGCATTTCTATGCCTGTGAGGCAGGCTTGAAAAGTGCTTCCGGCTGCAAACGGAGCAGCGGACGGACAGAGAGAGGCTGAAGGTCAATTTTCCATTCCGGCGGATGTGCGTGCGGCGAGCCTGGTGGGGACGGCGATGGCAGTTTTGCGGAGGTGCGCTTGTCATGCGCGGCGTGCCGTCAAGCACGACAACGAAATGCATTTTCCGGTCTCCAAACGCGTGGAAGGGCAGGCCGTCCCCGACCCGCCCAATTGAAACTTTGCCTGCGGAAAATGCGGAAGCCGGCGAATGGTTCCGCCCGTTTGGACGAGTGCGACAACCTGCCCGGCGGCACGGCCGCCAGGAAAAAATTCGGAACCAGCCCTTTGGTCACGACGTTGTGAACACGTGATGCCGCGCCTGGTGTTCCCTGCCACGGTCAGACCAAGCGCGGCAGTGCATAGGGTTCACGCACAAGGAGAGATTATCATGTTTCGCAACCTCTTGGCTACGACCGCCATCGCCGCGCTTCTGACGACCGCTGCCCATGCCCAGGAGACGATGACGCCGGCGCCGGCCCGCCCCGCGCCGACGGAAGGCGTTACGCAGGCGGCCCCGGTGGAACGGGCTGATGGACATCTCGCCAGCGCCATCATCGGCGAGACCGTCTATAACGGCACGGAGAGCAACGCCCAGAACATCGGCAAGGTCAATGACCTGGTGATTTCGCCCAACGGCACGGTCGATGCGATCGTGATCGGCGTGGGCGGTTTCCTCGGCATTGGCGAGAAATATGTGGCTGTGGCCTATTCGGATGCCAGTTGGGCCGCGAAGGACGGCGACCAGTGGCTGGTGGTGAACACCAGCAAGGAGCAGCTGGAGGCACTGCCCGAGTTCGACCGCCGCGCCTATGAGGCCGCGCCGGCCAGCAGCAGCGTGTCGCAGGCCCCGGCTGCCGACTCGACCACAGTCGATCCGACCACGACGGCGGCCTACGACAAGTCGCGGATGACCAAGGTGCCGGTGGGCGAGATCCGCTCCACCGACCTGACCGGGACCACCGTCTATGGTGCCGAGGACGCCAAGGTGGGCGAGATCGGCGACGTGGTGCTTTCGGGTGACGGCAAGGTCGACGCGGTGGTGATCGACGTGGGCGGTTTCCTCGGCATTGGCGAGAAGGAGGTCGCCGTCGGCATGGATAACCTGGCCTTCATGGCCGACAAGGACGGCAAGAAATATCTCTACACGGACTTCACCAAGGACCAGCTCGAAGCCCAGCCGGCCTATGACAAGAGCACCTATACGCAGAAGCGCGACGAGCAGCGCATGATCATCGTCGAGTAGTGTGCCTGTGCCCACTGCCGGGTAGCGACGAGGCCCGCGCCGGGAACGGCGCGGGCCTTTCTGCGTCAGGGCGTGTAGGTCAGCGCGCCGCGGTCCGTGAGCTCGACCAGCGCCAGCGACTGGTCGAGATGGCGGGCGCGCCAGGAAAGCAGGCGCTCGGCGAATTCCAGCCTGACAGAGGCGAAAGCCGGGTCGCTCGCCAGGTTGCGAAGCTCTCCGGGGTCTTCCAGCAGATCGAACAGCAGGGGCGGCAGGCCGCCGCCGAAATGGACGTATTTGAACCGTTCCGAACGGATCACGGCGAGGTTGCAATCGCGCGGGCCGATGCCGAAATGCCGCTCGGCGGTGCCCTTCGAAACCGAGCGGAAATCGAACTCCCAATGCGCCGCGTCGCGCCAGTTTTTCGGCGCCTCTCCCTCGATGAATGGTTTCAGCGAGCTTCCGTCGAGGTGGGGCGGCACGTGCTGGTCCAGAAGGTCGAGCAGCGTCGGCATGACATCCACCGCTTCGGTGAAATGCTCGACCTGCGTGCCCGCGGCCTGCCGGCGCGACGGGTCGCGGACGATCAGCGGGATATGAAAACTCTGGTCGTGAAAACCGCCCTTGCCGAGCATGAAGTGGTCGCCAAGCATCTCGGCGTGATCGGAGGTCAGCACGATGATGGTGTTTTCCCACGCACCAGCCGCTTTCAGGGCTGCCCAAAGGCGGCCGAGCTGCGCGTCCACCTCCGAGATCATGCCGTAATAGAGCGCGCGGATGCGGCGGTAGTTTTGGTCTCCCCAGTTGCGCACCTTACCTTCTGCGCCGGGGATGAATTTGGAGCGTTTCTGGTTCTCGTATTCATAGGCGAGGTAGGGGTGCGTTGCCGCTTCCTCTTCCCAATCCTTCGCTTGATGGAAGGTCGGGCCGTCGGCCGGATCATACATCGTGTTATAGGGTTCGGGCACGATGAAGGGCGGATGCGGGCTGATGAAGGAAAGATGCGCGAACCAGCTTTGCGCTTCCTCCTGCTCGCCGAGCCAGCGGATGAACTCGCCGGCGATGAAGGCCGTCGGCGTCTCGTCCTTCGAATAGACGGGCGGGGCGTTGGTCACGTCGTCTCCGGCAACTCTGTCGGCGGGGCGATGGATGTCGGGGCTGCCGGCGCTGGTGTCGATGCCGCGCCCTGCCAGCCAGGACAGCCACTGCTTCTGGTGCTCCGGCAAGAGCTGGCGCACCGAAAAACCCGGCAGCACGCCCTCATAGCTGCGCAGGAAAGGGTCGCCGGGAGGCAGGATGGTCGGGTCTGGCGAGACGTCGGTGTAGCCGAACAGCGTCGGGTCATAGCCCAGGCGGCGGGCGGCGAGCGCGATGTTGTCGTGGCGCGCGCCGAGCGGCGTGCCGTTGCGGCAGACGCGGTTGTTCATCTGGTAGAGGCCGGTATAGAGGCAGGCGCGCGCCGGCGAGCAGGGGGCAGCGCCCCCATAGTGCCGGCGAAACAGCACGCCCTCGGCGGCGAGCGCGTCGGCATTGGGCGTCTTCACCACGCCATGCCCGGCCGCCGAAAGGCATTCGCCGCGCCACTGGTCGCAGGTGATTAGAAGAATGTTCGGACGATTGCCTTTGCGTGCCACGCGCGCTTCCCCCATCATGCGTCGTGCACATGGAGCCGAATTTCTGGCACGGCGCAAGCGAAGCTTTCATGAAGCTATGAACGCTTTGGCGCTATCGTTCGATAACCGAAGACAGTCCATTCTGCGCCCGGGCTCTTCCCCTTTGTGCCGCTTGACCGACATATGGGGCAACACATGCAGCGGGGCTGCACAGCGAAAGGGAACCTGGACATGCTGGACCAGATCAAGGGCCTGCATCACGTCACTTCGATGGCCAAGGATGCACGCCAGAACAATGACTTCTTCACCCACAAGCTCGGCCTGCGCCGCGTGAAGAAGACGGTGAATTTCGACGCGCCCGACGTCTACCACCTTTACTATGCCGACGAGGTGGGCACGCCGGGCACGGTGATGACCTATTTCCCCTTCCCGAACATCGGCCAGGGAAGGCGCGGCACCGGCGAGGTCGGCACCACGGTCTATTCCGTGCCACAAGGCACGCTCGACTTCTGGGAGAAGCGCTTTGCCGAACAGGGCGTGACCGGGCTGAAGCGCGAAACGCTGTTCGGCCAGAACCGGCTCGTTTTCGACGGACCAGACGGCGACAGCTTTGCCCTCGTGGAGGTCAGGGACGACAAGCGGCTGCCCTGGCTGAAAGGCGGCGTGCCGGAGGATGACGCCATCCACGGCTTCCATTCGGTATCGCTGCGGCTGAAGGATGGCGGCGCGACCGGGGAACTGTTGAAGTTCATGGGCTACGAGGAGGTCGACACCGCCGGCAATGTGAAGCGGCTGGCGGTGAAGGATGGCAACGGTGCCGATTTCGTCGACATCGAGACCTTGCCCGGCGTGCCCTATGCCGATCTCGGTGCGGGCTCGGTGCACCATGTGGCCTTCGCGGTGGAGAACCGCACCAAGCAGCTGGAGGTGCGCAAGGCGCTGATGGACACGGGCTACCAGGTGACGCCGGTGATCGACCGCGACTATTTCTGGGCGATCTATTTCCGCACCCCCGGCGGCGTGCTGTTCGAGGTGGCGACCAACGAGCCCGGCTTCGACCGCGACGAGGACACGGCGCATCTGGGCGAGGCGCTGAAGCTGCCGAGCCAGCATGCGCATCTGCGCCCGTGGCTGGAAAAGCACCTGCAGCCGCTGGGCGACTGAAGGCCGTTGAGACGGACCGGGCCATGAAGCCCGCACAGGAGAACGACATGGCAAAGGACAGCTACATCTACACGCAGTTGCCCGGCAAGAAGAACGGCCCGCTGCTGTTCCTCTTCCACGGTACCGGCGGCGACGAAAACCAGATGCCCGGCCTTGCGCTGGACCTGCTGCCCGGCGCGGCGGCGATCTCGCCGCGCGGCGACGTTTCGGAATTCGGCTCCGCCCGGTTCTTCCGCCGCACCGGTGAGGGCGTCTACGATATGGACGACCTTGCCGCGCGCACGGCGAAGATGGGCGATTTCGTGAAGGCGCATGTGGAGGCGGCCAGGCCGTCGTCGGTCATCGGCATCGGCTTTTCCAACGGCGCCAACATCCTGGCATCGCTGATCTTCGCCGAGCCGCAGCTGTTCGACGCAGCGATCCTGATGCACCCGCTGATCCCGTTCGAGCCCGAGGTGAAGGGCAGCCTTGCGGGAAAACGCATCCTGATCACCGCCGGGCGCCATGACCCGATCTGCCCGCCGGAACTGACTTCGCGGCTCGACAGCTATTTGCGCGCCGACGGCGCCGATGTCACACTCGAATGGCACGAGGGCGGCCACGAGATGCGGCAGAACGAGCTTGTCGCGGCCAGGGATTTTCTGGCGCCCTATCGCCTGGCGCAGGCCGAACAGGAGGTGCGGACATGACCGACAATACGCTTGAGATTCAGCTGGAAGAGACCGGCAGCAAAGGCCGCTATGTGCTGCGCGGGCCGGACGGCGCTGAGGCGGAACTGACCTTTACGCGCGTTGGCGAGCACCGGATGATCATCGACCACACCGGCGTGCCGGACATCTTTCGTGGCCAAAGGATCGGCCTGATGCTGCTGACCCGCGCCATCGAGGACGCCCGCGCAGCGGGCAAGAAGATCATTCCGCTCTGCCCCTTCGCCCACGCCCAGTTCCGCCACCACCCCGAATGGGCGGATGTGCTGGAAGGGTAAGAGCGCGGCACGGCCAAGGGCAATTGCATTTGAAATGACCCCCACCCCTAACCCCTCCCCACAAGGGGGAGGGGAACGATCTCGTAGCCCTTGCCATCCAAAACGGTGAGAGTTGGTGCCGGGCAGACATGCAGCAAAGTTCCCCTCCCCCTTGTGGGGAGGGGTTAGGGGTGGGGGTTCAAAGCCAAAGCTGACACCTCAACCCCGCTTCCCTTCCTCCATCCGCTTCAGCCAGTCCTTGCCGACGCCGCGGTCGCGGATGATTGGCAGCGGGTCTGTCGCGTCGAGGCGCGAGCAGATGCGGTAGACCTCCAGCGTCTCGGCATCCATGTCGCCGTGCTTGTGGAACCACATGGCGGCCGCGTAGCGCGCGCGACCCGACCATTCCTCGCCCAGCGGCGTGTTTACCAGCCGCCACTGTTCCGCGAATTCGGCGACGTTCATGCTCAGAACTCCGCTGGCGGGCTCGCGGTGCGGCGGTCGAGTTTAATGAAGGGCCGCTGCACCACCTTCGCCCGCTTCATCAGCCGCTCGTATTTCAGCTCACGCATGGCGTAGATCTCGACCCAGAGGTCGTCGGTAACCGTATCGCCATAGGGCCGGGCGAGGCTCGCCAGGGCGATGTTTCGCTTGGCCATTGGCGACCAGATGGCCGCACTCACCAGCCCGACCTCCTTCTTCTGCCGATGATAGACGATGGCATGTTCGGCGGGAATGTTGCCCTCGATTTCCAGCCCGACCAGAACGTGCTGCAGCGTGCCCTTGGCGCGCGCCCCAGCGATGGCGCGGCGGCCGTTGAAATGGCCCTTTTCGAGATCGACCATGAAGCCCAGCCCGATCTCGTCGGGCATGCGCACCCGGTCGGCGCGGATGGCGTGTTCGGCGGTGACGAAATCGGCATTGGCGACGATCAGCCCGGCCTCCAGCCGCGCGCGGTTCAGCGCGGTGTAGCCGATGGCGCGGATTCCTCGCGACTGCCCGGCCTGCCAGAGACGATCCCAGAGGCTCAGCGCGAGCCGCGTTTCGATGAACAGCTCGTAGCCCAGATCGCCCGTAAAACCGGTGCGGGAGATGGTGACGCTGCCGTCCTCATGCGGGAATTCGGCAAGGTCGAAGATTTTTAGCCGCTCCACGCCCGCAAAGCCCGCCTCGCGTAGGATGGCGAAGGAGGTCGGGCCCTGCAGGGCGAGCGCGGCGACCGCCTCGGTTTCTTCCGAGACGGTGACGTCGAAGCCGATGGCGCTGTCGAGCAGCCAGGGCAGATGCCGCTCTTGGCAGCAGAGCCGGAAACGGTTTGGCGCGAGGCGAAACAGCGTGCCGTCGTCCAGAACACGGCCGGCATCGTCGCACCAGGCGGTGTAGTGGACGCGGCCGGGTTTCAGCTTGGTCACGTCGCGCAAGGTGACGCGGTTGAGGAAGCTTTCGGCATCCGAACCCTCGACGCGATATTTCGTCATCGGCGAGATGTCGAACAGCGCCGCCTGGCTGCGAATAGCAAAATATTCCAGCTCCTCGTCCCACAGCGAGGCGGGCGCGCGATACCCGCCCCAGTCGTACCAGTCATTGGTCTTCATCAACGCGTCGATGCGCGGCTGGAACGGCGTGTCGAGGCGCAACGTGCGGAAGTGGAGCTGGGCGGGAGAGTGGGCTGAAGGCAATTTGGGCATCTGGTTCATGGCCACACTCCTTCACACCCCCCTCCGCCCTGCCGGGCATCTCCCCCACAAGGGGGGAGATTGGATGTCTCGTCGGTTTCTGCCAATCTCCAACGTCGCAAAAGAAGCGGTGCGGCTGCGGCCAGCTGATCTCCCCCCTTGTGGGGGAGATGCCCGGCAGGGCAGGGGGGGGTAACGCAAGGCGCGACGCCTGCTGCTATCATGTGCATATCTATCCCCTCATCTCGATGATGCGCCGCGCTGCGTTGAGGCCCGGTACGCCGGAAATGCCGCCGCCCGGATGCGAGCCGGCGCCGCACAGGAACAGCCCGTCCACCGGCGTGTCGTAGCCGGCAGCACCCAAGGCGGGGCGCGACATCAGCATCTGGTCGGCCTGCAACTCGCCATGGTGCCAGTGGCCGCCGGGCATGCGGTAGCGCGCTTCGAGGTCGGCGGGCGTCAAGAGTTCGGCGTGGCGAACCAGCTTGCCGATGCCCGGCGCGTAGAGTTCGAGCTGGGCCATGATGGCGGCCAGAAACTTCGGCTTGCCCTCCTCCCAGCCTTCCTTCAGCGCATAGGGCGCATCTTGAACGATGGCCGAAAGCACGCAGGCACCGCTCGGCGCAAGGGTGGGGTCGGACAGGCTCGGAAGCGTGATCTCAATCACCGGCTCGGGAGAAAACTCGCCATACTTTGCCGGATTGAAGGCGCGTTCGACATGGTCGGACGAGTGTGCGATCACGAGGCGGCCGCGATGGCCGGCGGCATCGACGCCCGCAAATTCCGGCGGCCGGTCGAGCGCCAGATGAAGCTTGGCCGCATTACCCTTCATGCGGATGTTTTTTATGCGCCGGACGAAACCGGTGTCGATCTCGCGCGTGCCGACGAGGTCCAAAAAAGTGCTGCGCGGGTTGATGGCCGAGACGATCGTGCGGGCACGGATTTCCTCGCCGCCGTCGAGCGCGACACCGGCGGCGCGGCCCTCTTCGACGAGGATTTTTGCCACAGGCGCCTCAGTGCGGATGCTGACCCCGGCAGCCTCTGCCGCGCGCAGGATGCTTGCGACCACCGCGCCCATGCCGCCGGCCGGCAGCGCCTGTGCGCCCGTCTGGCCGCCGATCTCGCCGGCAAGGCGATAATAGAGGCCGAGCAGCGAGGTGGGTGAGCGGGGCCCGAGATGGCTGCCGAGCGTGGCGTCGAAGGCCAGCAGGCCCTTCAGCCGGTCGTCGTCCAGATGTTCGTCGGCAACGTCCGAAACGTTCATCAGCAGCATGCGCAGGAAATCGCGCATGTCCTCCTTGCCGAGCCGGCACAGCGACAGGCCGGTCATGGCGAAGGCCGAGGTCTCCATCAGCGACATGTTGCCGAGATCGGGTGGCCGGCGCGCGAGCAGCGGCTTCAGGATGCCGGCATAACGCAGGAGCTGCGCCCGCAATTCCTGCCACGCCGCGGCTTCCGAGGCCGAGGCGCCGGAGAGGCTTTCGCCATAGGCGCCATGAAGGGTGAGCGGCTTGCCGTCGCGCGACAGCGCAACGCTGGGAGCAAGCTGGATACCCCCACCCCTAACCCCTCCCCACAGGGGGGAGGGGGATATTGGCCCTGGTTCCGCCATCGCCGTCGAAGGCTGGCGCTGGACGGAGCCGGCAGCAGGTTCCCCTCCCCCTTGTGGGGAGGGGTTAGGGGTGGGGGTGCCTCCAGAGAAAACGAGCCCATGCTTCTCCAGCTCCAGCGTCTTCACCACTTCAGGGTGCAGGCGGTTCAGCAAGTGTGCGGGTGCTGCGCGAAAGCCGGGCGCGAACTCTTCGGTGCGGGCCGCGCCGCCGATCTCGCCGGCGGCCTCCAGCACCAGCACCTTGCGACCGCTCTTGGCCAGGGTTGCTGCGGCGACAAGACCGTTGTGGCCGCCGCCGATGACGATTGCATCAAATGACGTCATGGGCCGGGCTCATATGCTTGGTGGGGCGGGAGAGGTCGCGCAGGATTTCGCCCGCCGCGTTACGGCCGGGCGCCCCCATCACGCCGCCGCCGGGATGGGTGGAGGAGCCGCAAATGTAGAGCCCGTCGATGGGCGAGCGGTATTGCGCGTAGCCGGGCACCGGGCGGTTGAACAGCAACTGGTCGAAGGTCAGCTCGCCCTGGAAAATGTTGCCTTCGGTGAGGCCGACTTCCGCTTCCAGTTCGCGCGGCGTGCGCACTTCCATGTGCACGATGCGATCGCGAAAACGGGGCGAATAGTCGGCGATCTGCGAGACGACCGTCTCGGCGAAGGCGTCGCGGTCGGCGTCGGTCCAGTCGCGGCCTTCCACCTTGGGCGGGCAATATTGCACGAAGCAGCTCATGAAATGCTTGCCGGGCGGAGCCATGGTCGGGTCGAGCATGGTGGGCATCATCATGTCGAGGAAGGGGTCCGCCGACCAGCGCCCGGCCTTCCAGTCGTCATAGCCGCGCTCCATGCGCTCGACCGAGTCGGTGAAGTGCATGTCGCCGCGATAGCAGGGCGAATCCTTCGGCAAAGCGGGGAATTCCGGCATCGAATCCAGCGCGATGTTCACCTTGCCCGACGAGCCGCGCATCTTGAAGTTTTTGACACGGCGCAGGAAGGTATCCGGCAGTTCCTTCTCCTCGACGAGCTTGAGGAAAGTGCGCTTCACGTCGGCGTTGGAGACCACGAGCCTGCCGAAGATCTCCTCCCCGCCGGCCAGGACCAGCCCTCGCGCCTTGCCGTTCTTCACCAGCACCTGCTCCACTTCCGCGCCGGTGCGGATGGTGCCGCCGGACGCGCGAAAACTGTCGGCCAGAGCTTTCGTCACCGCGCCCATGCCGCCGCGCGCATAGCCCCAAGCGCCGACCGAACCATCCACCTCGCCCATATAGTGGTGCAGCAGCACATAGGCCGTGCCGGGTGACATGGGGCCGAGCGCGGTGCCGATGATGCCCGAGAGCGCGAAATTGGCCTTGATGACGTCGGTCTCGAAATATTCGTCGAGGAAGTCGGAGATCGACATGGTCCAGAAGCGCAGCGTGTCGGCCATTTCGGCGGCGCCAAGCCCGGCGAATTTCTTGCCGAGGTAGATGAGTTCGCCGATGTCGCGCGGGCGAAAACTGGTCGGATCGGGGGCGGTGCGCATCAAGAGCGGCTGGATGAAGCGGCACTGCCGCGTCACGTCGCGGGCGTAGCGGTCATAGGCCTCGGCGTCGCGGGCGGAAAAGCGCGCGAATTCGCGGCGGTGGGCGTGGTGGTCGCGGTAGTTGGCGAGATAGTCGCCATCTCGGGTGAACACCGCGCCGCCCTCATAGGAGATGACCTGCAGGCCGAAGCGCGGCAGCTCGAGGTCGCGCATGATCTCGGGCCGGAATAGCGAGCAGACATAGGAACAGTTGGAGTAGAGGAAGCCGGGCGTGAGCGAGCGGCTGGTGGCGGCGCCGCCGATCCAGTCGTTCTTCTCCACAACGAGCACGTCGAGCCCGGCGCGCTGGAGATAGCAGGCGTTGACGAGCCCGTTGTGCCCGGCGCCGATGACGATGGCGTCCCAAGTCTTCATTCCGGTTCCCGCTCTTGTTTTCTTTTTCACAAGTCTGGCACGAGGGCCTGGATGCTGTCCAGCCATTTTGAATGAATGTTCAACAAATGAGCGTTGCGTTTTGCGGCAAGTGGAGTAGTCTTCGGAAAATTTCGACGTTGGACTTTTCCGCTTGGAGGGGTGGGGCAATGATCGAAACGGCCAGTGCAGAGCCGGAATATGACGACACCGCCATCCGCTTCCTGGAGGCGCTGTGGGGCGAGGGTTATCTGTCGCCCGGCGGGCCGGAGGAGGTGGATCGGGTGGTCGAAGGCTTGTCGCTGGCGGGGAAGAAAATCCTCGACATCGGCTGCGGGGCTGGCGGCATCGCGCTGCATCTGGTGGAGAGGCACGGCGCGGCGCATGTGACCGGCTTCGACGTCGAGGCGCCGGTGCTGGAAGTCGCGCGCGGGCGGGCCGAGAAGCGCGGCCTTTCCGATCGCGTCTCCTTTGTGCAGGCGCCGCCCGGCCCGCTGCCTTTCGCGGATGCAACTTTCGACGTTGTCTTCTCCAAGGATGCGCTGCTGCACGTTCCGGACAAGCAGGCGCTGTTTGCCGAGATTTTTCGCGTGCTGAAGCCAGGCGGGGTTTTTGCCGCCTCGAACTGGATGATCGGCCATGACGGCGAGCCGTCGCCCGAGATGAAAGCCTATGTGGCGGCGGAGGGCTTGAGCTTTGCCATGCGCTCGCCCACGCATTATCGCAAGGCGATGGAGGCGGCGGGCTTCCGCGACATCACCGTGACCGACCGCAACCCGTGGTATCGCGAGGTGGCGCGCGGCGAGCTCGAAAGGCTGAAAGGCCCGCTCTATGCACCGGTCGCGGCGGTGGTGGGCGCTGCCTATGTCGACAGGAACATCACAACCTGGGAGGCCATGCAAAAGGTGCTTGACAGTGGGGAGCACCGCCCCACTCATCTGCGCGGATGGAAGCCGGACGAGGGTCGTTAGCCGGCGATGTGGAGCATGGCGGCAAGGATGGGATCGACGACACAGAAGGAGGCCGAGAAGGCCGCCGGCAAGGGCGATGCGGAACGGCGCGGCCGCAAGGCTTCCAAGGAGACGCGGCAGCTGCAGCTCATTGAGGCGACGATCGATTCACTAGCCAAGCGCGGCTATTCCGACACCACCATGGCCGATGTGGCCGATGGCGCGGGGCTGTCGCGCGGCATCGTCAACTTCCATTTCGAGAGCAAGGAAAAGCTGCTCGTCGCCACCTTGCAGCACATGTATGACGAATATTCCGCGCATTGGCGCAACGCGCTGCAGAAGGCCGGCGACGATCCGGCGCGCCGGCTGCAGGCGCTGGTGGCGGCCGATTTCGACCGTTCGATTTGCAACAAGCGCAAGCTGGCCGCCTGGTGCGCCTTCTGGGGCGAGGCCAAGTCGCGCCCGACCTACCAGATGCTGAGCGGCGCGCGCGACGAGGCTTACCAGCAGACCATCGTCGAGCTGTGCACGCAGCTGAAGCAGGATGCCGCCTACGACTACGACGCGGAGGCGACTGCGCTGGGCCTGAGCGCCATGCTGGAAGGCTTGTGGCTGCGCCTGATGATCAACGCCGAGAGCGTGACCCGCGAAACGGCCCATCAGGCAGCAGTGGACTATCTGGCCTCGGTCTTTCCGAAGCATTTTTCGCGGGAAGCCGCAGGCCGGCGGAAGATCTCATGACACGATAACAACCAGAGGGTGGAACGATGAGGGAATTGACCAGAAGGCTTTCGATGAAACTGGCGCTGGGAGGAGCGCTCTGGGTGTCTGCTGCCGGCCTTGCCTCAGCCGCCGACAAGGATCTGGTCATCTTCGACTGGGCCGGCTACGAGGACCCCGCATTCCATCCCGCCTATGCCGAAAAGCACGGGGATTCGCCAACCTTCACCTTCTTCGGCGACGAGGACGAGGCCTTCGAAAAGACGCGCTCCGGCTTCAAGGCCGATCTCGGCCATCCCTGCTCGCAGAGCGTGGTGAAGTGGCGCGAGGCAGGGCTGCTGCAGCCGCTCGACACCTCCAAGATCACCGGCTGGAATGATCTCAACCCCGGCATCATGGCGATGAAGAACCTCGCCACCGACGAGAACGGCACGGTCTGGTTCATGCCCTGGGACTGGGGCAACACCGCCGTGACCTTCAACAGCGAGAAGGTGGACGAGAAGGACATCCAGTCGCTGAAGGCCTTCGCCGATCCAAAGTTCGAGGGGCGGGTTTCGATCGGCGACAATGTCGACGACGCCTATGCGCTGGCGAGCCTGGCCATCGGCCTGCGCGACTGGACGCAGATGACCGACGAGCAGTTCAAACAGGCGTCCGACTTCCTGCGCCAGGTGCACAAGAATGTCCGCCTCTACTGGACCGACAACACCGAGATCGTGCAGGCGATGAGCGGCGGCGAGGTCGAGCTCGCCTGGGCCTGGAACGACGCCGCCACGCAGCTCGCCAACGATGGCGCGCCGGTGAAGATGAAGCGCGACACCGACGAGGGCATCTCCACCTGGGTCTGCGGCTATGTCCGCTACAAGGACGCACCGGGCTCGGAGGAAAAGGCCTATGACTATCTGAACGCGGTGAACGACCCGGCCATTGCGGGCTACCTCGTGGGCGATTGGGGCTATGGCCAGGCCAACGCCAAGGGCATGGCCTCGGTCGATCCGGCCGTGCTCGAGGAGAAAGGCTATGCCGATGTCGACAAGTTCCTCGACAAGACGCTGTTCCAGTCGCCGCTGCCCAACGAGCTCAAGCTGAAGATGATCGCCGAGTTCGAGAAGATAAAGGCGGGTTATTGAGCCGCAAGCAGGCAAAGACGGATGTCGTGATCGTCGGGGCCGGGTTCACCGGCCTTTCGGCGGCGCAGGAACTGCGCCGCGCCGGCGTGGACTTCGTGATCCTCGAGGCGCGCGACCGGGTGGGCGGGCGCGTCGAGGCGCGGCGCAACGGCCTCGGCGAACTGGTCGACACCGGCGGGCAGTTTCTGTGCGACGACATGCCGGAACTGATGGCGCTGGTGAAGGCGCGCGGCAAGACGCGGGTGGAGGCCCATGTCGACGGCGAATTCATCGCCCAGCCGCCCTTGCCGGGCGATGAGGCCGAACGGAACTATCTCCGTGTCATGGAAATCCGCGAGCGCATGAACGGCATCGAGCCGGACGATCCGGCAATTGCCGGGCTGACCGTTGCGGAATGGCTGGAGCGGCAGCACGACCCGGTGGACGCCAAGGCAGGTTTTCGCTCGATGATCGAGGGCCTGTGGTGCCAGGCGCTGGAGAAGGTGCCGCTGTGGCACCTGATCGACAATGACCGCCGCATCACCAACGACCAGTCGGAGCTGCAGTATTTTCTGGCCGAGACCATGCAGTCGCTGGCCGACGACCTGGCGCGCGATCTTGGCGACCGGCTGCGGCTCGGCGCGGCGGTGACGGCAATCGAACATGCGTCGGGTGGCGTGAAGGTGATGGCCGGCGACCGCGTGTTCGAAGCCCGTTCGGTGCTGGTCGCGGTGCCGCCGATGATGGCCTCAAAGCTCGCCTTCTCGCCGCCGTCGCCGGCTCGGCTGACCCAGGCGCTCGGGGTCTGGCACAGCGGAGTGGTGATCAAGGTTCTGGTGCGCTACTCCCGCGCTTTCTGGCGCGAGCGGGGGCTGAGCGGCATGGTCATGTGGCGCAACCTGCCGGGGCTGTTCGCCTGCGATGCCGGCAAGGATGAAAACCATCCGGCGCTGGTCGTCTTCATCGGCGGACCGCTGGCGCTGCGTTGGGGTGGCCTGGACGAGACCGCACTGCGCGGCGAAGTGATGTCGCGGCTGGTGGCGGCGCTGGGGCCCGAGGCCGGAGCAATCCTCGACTTCAGCTACAGAAGCTGGATCGATGATGCCTGGAGCGGCGGCGCCTACAGCGACCTCATTCTCGATGTAAATGCCACGGATGCGGAAGACGTGCTTCTGGCCGGCGCTTCGCCGGTGCATTTCGCGTCGTCGGAGCTGTCGCCGTCCTTCCCCGGCTATATCGAGGGAGCGATCGTGGCGGGTCGGATTGCGGCGCACAAGGTGATGGCTGATTTGCAGGAAACGACCTGAGTTGCAGTGCAATTCCCAAGGTCGATTGGTGCGTCCTTCGAGGCTCGCCCAAAGGGCGAGCACCTCAGGATGAGGGAGGTTGGAGCCTGTCTCACCCTCTCATCCGAAGCGTGTCGGGCAGAGCGTCTCAGGAATTGGCTTGAAATGCGCAGGCCGCCCTCATCCTGAGGTGTGACCCTGAGTGCCGGCGGTCCTCATCCTGAGGTGCGAGCGCAGCGAGCCTCGAAGGGCGCACCGTCAATCCGCCAGCGCCACCAGTGCGTCCGGATCGTAGGCGAGGCGGATGGGTGCGCCGACCGGAATGTCGTCGGCGCCGAAATCGTTGGTCTCGGTGACGGAGAGCGGCTTTTCCAGCCCCGGTATTTCCACGATCAGATGGGTGATCTCCCCAAAATAGTGGCGCTCGACCACGCGGCCGGCCACTTCGAATTTCGCTTCCGCGTCGTCCCACAGCACGCGCAGGCGCTCGGGCCGGATGCCGAGCGTGGCCGCCTTGCCGTTGCGTACGAAGGCGGCCGGCTTGTCGGTCCTGACGCGGCCGAAGCCACGGGTGTCGACGACCAGCGAGGCGCCGTTCTCCTCCACGATCTCGGCCTTGACGAAGTTCATGCCGCCGAGGAAGTCGGCCACCTGACGGTTCACCGGGCGCTGGTAGATCTCCTTGGGCGAGGCGACCTGCGCGATGCGCCCGCCGAACATCACCGCTATGCGGTCCGACATGGCCAGCGCCTCGTACTGGTCGTGGGTGACCAGGATGAAGGTGATGCCCACCGCCTGCTGCAGCCGGCGCAGCTCCACCTGCATCTGCTCGCGCAGCTTCTTGTCCAGCGCCGAAAGCGGCTCGTCGAGCAGCAGCACCTTGGGCCGCATGACCAGCGCACGCGCGAGCGCGACGCGCTGCCGCTGGCCGCCCGACAGCTCGGTGGCGCCGCGCTTGCCGAGCCCGGTGAGCGAGACCTGCGCCAGCGCCTCCTCGACGCGGCGCTTTTCTTCCGCCGCGCCGAGCTTCAGGCGCTTCAGCCCGTAGGCGACGTTCTGCTCGACATTGAGATGCGGGAAGATGGCGTAGCTCTGGAACACCATGTTGGTGGGGCGCCGGTTGGCCGGGATGCCGTCCATTGGTTGGCCGTCGACGGCGATGGTGCCGCTGGTGGGGTTGTCGAAGCCGGCGATCATGCGCAGAAGCGTGGTCTTGCCGCAGCCGGATGGCCCCAGCAGCGAGAAGAACTCGCCCTCGCGGATGGTCAGCGAGGCGTCGTCCAGCGCCTTGAAGGCCCCGTAGCTGCGCGTGACATGTGAGATCTCGATCATCGTGCGATGATCGGCGGACGTGCGTTCGGGCATCGGTTTCTCAGGCAAGGACGCCTCCGGTGTTTTGTGTGCGGCGCGCGGCGCGGCGGCGCAGCAGTTCGGCAATGGTGAGCAGCAGGAACGAGCCGACCAGCAGCAGCGTGCCGAGCGCCAGCACGCCCGGCAGCTTGGCAGCGAAGCGCAACTGGCCCCAGATGTAGATCGGCAGCGTCGGCTTGGTCCCGGTGAGGAAGAAGGCCATGATGAACTCGTCGAGCGAGATGGTGAACGAGACGAGCAGGCTGGAGATGATCGCCGGCGACACCATCGGCAGCGTCACCCGCCGGAAGGTGCCGAAGGCGGTCTCGCCGAGGTCGGCTGAGGCTTCCTCAAGGCTGCGGTCGAAGCCCTCGAAGCCCGAGGTCAGCACGGTCAGCGAATAGGGGATGCAGACCAGCACGTGGCCAAGAACCACGGTCATGAGCGACAGGTCGAGCCCCATCTGCATAATGACCAGGAGCATGGACACGGCCACGATGATCTCCGGCAGCACCAGCGGGGCCATGATCAGCCCGTTGATAGTGCGGCGGCCGGGAAAGCGATAGCGGGTGATGGCGCGTGCCGCGCAGATGCCGAGCACGGTGGAAAGGATGGCGGCGGCGATGCCGACCAGCAAGCTGTTCCAGGCTGCATCGAGCAGGGCCGGCGTGTTGGGAAGCTCCTCGTACCATTTGAGGGTGAGGCCAGCGAGCGGGAATTTGGGAGTGACCGCGGTATTGACCGAGAAGATCGGCAGGAAGACCACCGGCAGGTAGAGAAAGACGATGTAGAGGCCGGCATAGACCGGCAGCCACCTGGAAAAAATCTTGCGCAGGACTTTCATCGCGCCAGCCTCGATGCACTGCGGATGATTAGGACCGCGGCCGCCGCCATGGCAGTGACGATGACCATGGTGGTGACCGCAAGTGCCGCGCCCAGCGGCCAGTTGGCGGCCTTGCTGAACTGCGCCTGGATGGCATTGGCGATCATGACGCCATCCTTGCCGCCAACGAGGCGCGGCGTGACGAAGTCGCCCACCGTCGGGATCATGACGATGAGCAGCGCCGCGACGACGCCCGGCGACGACAGCGGCAGCGTGATGCGCAGGAAGCGGCGCAGCGGCCCGTCGCCGAGGTCGGTGGCAGCCTCGATCAGCGAGCGGTCTACCTTCTCCAGCGACACGAAGATGGGCAGGATGGCGAAGGCGGCCCAGGCATGGGTGAGCGTGATGACCACTGCGCTGGTGTTGTAGAGCAGGGCGGTGGAGGGCTCGCTGATGAGGCCGAGGCCCATCAGGCCGGAATTGAGCACGCCGTTGTAGCCGAGGATGACCTTCCACGACATGACGCGCAGCAGATAGCTGGTCCAGAAGGGAATGGTGATGAGGAACAGCCACAGCCCCTTGTGTCGGCCGCCGTGGAAGGAAATGAAATAGGCGATCGGATAGGCCAGCACGACCGTGAACAAGCTGACCAAAAGCGATATCCACAGCGACCGCATGAGCAGGTCGCGGTAGATCGGCTCGGTCAGGGCGACGCGGTAGTTTTCCAGCGTGAAGGTGCGGTCGATGGTGAGATAGTTCTGGGTCCAGAAGCTGTGCGCGACCACCACCAGGATCGGCACCACCAGCAGCACAAGCGCGTATAGAAAGGTCGGGCTGATCAGGGCAAAGCCCTGCGCGGATTCGGTTTGCAGAAGGGAGCTTCTTCGGCGCCGGCCCAAAGCGAGCGGCGGTGACCCTTCCGCGGCCGCTGTCATTGGTGCGGTTCTCGCAAAAGTGCGGCTGCGCAGGCTTCCGGCATGTCCCACCCATTCGTTGCCGGCGTCGCGGTTCCCGTCGCGCACCGTGCTTTCTTTCTCTCAACAAGAGCCCATTCGTGGATTGAAATCAAGCGCTATTTCTGAGATATTGATTGAACGGACATTCAATATGAGGGCTTTGGAAACAGACGATTCCAAAGCGCGGAGCGGTCCGGAAACGCGAAACCAGGCTCATGGAAAGGCTAGGAAAATGGCGGCGGCACAGGACATGACGGCGGCGAATGCGCTGGGCCATGAGGAGGCGGTCGAGCTTGCCAGGCGCCATCTGATACAGCCCTGGCCGACAGCCGGCGAAATCGGCGCGGAGGCGCGCAGCCTGATCGGCGAGGGCGAGGGCATCTATATCACCGACGGCGACGGCAGGCGGCTGATCGACGGGCCGGCGGGCATGTGGTGCGTCAATGTCGGCCACCGCCGCGAGGAGCTGGCGCGGGTCATGTACGACCAGGCCATGCAGCTCTCCTACAATACGCCTTGGTACACGATGAGCGAGGCATCCGCCGTGCTTGCCGAGCGCATCGCGGGGCACGCGCCGGGCGATCTCAACCATGTCTTCTTCACCACCGGCGGCTCTTCGGCGGTGGAAAGCGCGCTGCGCTTCATGCAGTTCTACAACAATGTGCGCGGCCGACCGGAGAAGAAGCTGATCCTGTCGCGCGGCGGCGCCTATCACGGCTCGACCTATCTGTCTGCCTCGCTCAACGGCCGCCCGCGCGACCGCGACTGGATGGATGGCGCCGACGATCTGGTGATAAAACTTTCGTCGCCCGATCCGTTCCGGCGGCCGTCGGGCATGAGCCTGACGGCCTTCGCCGACCAACTGGTTGCCGAGTTCGAGGAGACGGTGAAGCGGATCGGCGCCGACAAGATCGGCGCCTTTGTGGGTGAGCCTGTGCAGGCCTCGGGCGGGGTCATCGTGTCGCCGGAAGGCTATCTGCCGCGCATCCGCAAAATTTGCCGCGACAACGACATCCTGTTCATTTCCGACGAGGTCGTCACCGCCTTCGGCCGCCTTGGCCACGTCTTCGGCTCGCAGGACGTGTTCGGCATCGAGCCCGACATCATCACCTTCGCCAAAGGCGTGACCTCTGGCTATTTCCCGCTCGGCGGCATGGTGGTGTCGGAGCGCCTGCTGGAGGAACTGCGCCGCTCCAACCATCCGACGGCGATGTATGCCCATGGCCTGACCTATTCGAGCCATCCGGTTGGCTGCGCGGTGGCGCTGAAGAACCTCGACCTCCTTGAAGGCGGCGTGCTTGCCCATGCGCAGGCCGTGGCGCCCTATTTCCAGGCGCAGCTGAAGACGCTGGAGGAACTGCCGCTGGTGGGCGAGGTACGCGGCCTCGGCCTCATGGCCTGCGTGGAATGCGTGGCCGACCGCGAGAGCAGGAACCCGCTGGAGCTGGATCGCAATGTCGGCATGCGCATCGATGCCCACTGCCACGAGCTTGGCCTGCTGGTGCGGCCGCTGATCAACATGTGCGTTATGTCGCCGCCACTCATCATCACCAGGGCGCAGATCGACGACATGGTGGGAATCCTGCGCGAGGGCATTTCGCGCACGATGGACGATCTCAGGAAAGAGGGCGTTTGGCGGGGATGAGGGGGGGATGGCGCGACGAACGCTGGCGTGAACCCTTCACCGACGCAGATTCCCACGATATGAATGCCGCATGTTGCTGATTGTTGGAACAATCCGGTTGCCGCCTGACAACCTAATGGCTGCGCGTCCAGTGATGGCTCGGATGGTTCTGGCCAGCCGTGCTGAGGATGGTTGCGAGGAATATTCCTATGCGGAAGATGTTCTCGATCCCGGGCTCATCCACGTCAAAGAGATGTGGCGCGACCAGGCGGCGCTGGATCGGCATTTTGCCTCGGAACACATCGCGGCATGGCGCACGACATGGCAGGAACTTGGGATAGGCGAGCGTAACCTGCGGGTTTACGAGGTGGGGCCCCCTCGCTCGACCTGAATAGGGAGCCGAGTTCCCACCTGACGGACGTTCGCCCTGGCTGTTCGTCTCAGGATTTCAGCGAATGAGATCCGCCACCCTGGCTCCCAGAGCCCGAACAAGATCGTCGGGGCGCATGCGAATTTGCAGGCCCCTCTGGCCGCCGTTGAGGAAAATCTCGCCCTCCAGCGTGGCCATTTCCTCCACCGCCGTCGGCACCTGCTTGCGCTGGCCGAAGGGGCTGATGCCGCCGACCTTGTAGCCGGTCAGGCGCTCGGCGTCGGCGGGCTTCATCATGTTGGCCGACTTGCCGTCGAAGGCGGCGGCGACCTTCTTCATGTTGACCTCCTGATCGGAGGGAACCACCACGCAGGCCGGCTTGCCGTCGACCTCCACCATCAGCGTCTTCAGCACGATGGAAGCGGGAACGCCCATCGCCTCGGCAGCCTGCAGTCCCACCCGCTCGGCATTGGCGTCGTAGTCATAGGCAGCCACCGTAAAGGGCATACCGGCCTTGGTCAGCGCGAGCGTGGCGGGCGTTGTCTTGGACATGGCCCTTTCTGTAGCAGAGCGGGTGCGCCGGGCAAGCAGGCTACCGGGGAAGGGCCCCGGTAGCCCGGCAAGCCGGGCGGCGGTCAGCCCTCGAAGTCGAATATCAGCAGCTCGCTGAAGTGGTTCATGTCCTCGAACGAGCAGAAGGCCGGCGGATCGAGTTCGAGGACCGGCATCTGCCGGCGAATATCGGCGGCAACCTCGTCCAGCATGGCCTGCCAGCGCGGCAGCGCGTCCTCTTCCAGCCAATCGATCGCGTAGGCGAAAGTGATGTGGAAGGGGTATTCGTCGTGGTCGGGATGGCGATAGCCGAGAAGGTCGGCGAGAGCGTTGCGCCAGTCCCGCACGACCTTGCGGTCATGCTGCGTCGCACCCTCGACCAGCAGCCCTGACGGCCGGGCATGCGTCACCTCGACCTGAAACGGCTCGAAGAAGGAAAGCGCCTCCAGCCGATCGGCCATGATCTCGGTCATTTCGTCGATCGGGGTGTCGAGCGAAATGCCCTCCGGCCAATATTCCGGCTTCCGGCGGTATTCGATGATGCCCTGGAAGAGCGTCATGTGCAGGCTGGTGATTGGCGTGAAGACGAACTGGGGCGCTTCGGGCATGGCCAGGTATTTGTTGCGCGCTTCGATCAGGACATCCTGCGTGCGCGAACCCTTCGTCACATGGCTGACAATGGTGTTGCCGGGTTCGGGCAGAAAGCCCCCGGTTTTGCCATAGCGGGTTCCCAGATGTGGCGGCGGGGTCGAATTGCGGGTCCTGGCATAGGCAAGCAGTTCGGGAGAAACAGAATCGAGAAGCATCGTGTTACCCATCGGTTGGTGGATCTCAGCCTTTACGTGCCGACCAAGAAGGATGGATGACGGCCCGGCGGTCGGTTGAGGACATCGCGCAAGATGGATGGTTGCGGACAGGGGATTGGGCAGTTGCCAGTCATGTGCCCATGGCAGCAAGCCGGGAACAAGGGCGGTTCCCGGCTCTGCTGCGCTGTCATTCCGCTTGACGGAACCGAGGGTTCGCGCCGTCAGGCAGCTCTCACGAAGCCCATATTGTCGCCGATGACGGTTGTTGGGCCGATTGGCAGCGGTTCGGGATCGCTGATTTCAAGCTGCACGAACTCCAGTCTGTCCTTCCATGCCTTCTTGAGAAAGTCCGAGAAGGCGAGAATGGTGAGCTGTTCGCCCGGGCAGCGCCGGTAGCCGAACCCGAAAGGCGCGAAGCCGGCATAGTCGCACACGGGAAGCGGCCTGTTGTCGACCTTGCCGAACACCGTCCCGAAGGCGCTGTTTTCCATCGACCCCTTGCGGCCATCCTTCAGTTCGAAGCTCGTCTTGTCGAACGGGCATCTTGCAAAGCCCATCGAAAGCGCCTTGGCTTCATCGATGTCCTGGCTGGTGGGTTGGCTTTCATAGCGGGACGGATCAAAGTCGGTGGGGTTCTTCCAGTGCACCGGATCCTTGCTCGTTGAAGTGTGCGGGGTCACGATATAGCCATGCCGCTCGAAATATGGCGGCCTGGTTTCGGTCAGGGCTGAAATGCTGCCGCCATTGGGCGAAATGGTGCGGAACAGCTCCATCGTGAAGCGCTCCAGCGGCGTGAACGGAGCACCATTGGCGTTGTCGAAGTCGCTCTCCATGGTCTGCTTGAACCATGACCTGGCTTCCGGGTCGCCGGTGCCGGTGCCGAGCTTCAGCATGATGTTGTAGAGCGTGTTCCCCCACTGGCTGAACGCCACGAAATTGTGGAAGCATTCGAAGACGACGTCCTTGGGGCTGAAAAATTCGCCGTCCCCGGCGTTCTTGATCCAGTACCAGGCAAAGGTCTTGTCCGGGTTCGGAATCTTTCCGCCTTTCAGGTCGGCAATCTTCTCGTCGATCCAGGCCTTGAGGTAGTCCAGGTTCGAGTGGACGATCATGTAGTTGTCGAAGACGATGCGTTGCGTCGGATCGCGGTAGGCAAGGACGGTATTGAAGGCATTTCCGATCTGCCGGATGCGGTCCGGTATCTGGTCGTGCGTCAGGCCGAGGTGCAGGTCCCAATAGAGATCCCAATAGGCCTCGAGATAGGGCCGCATCAGCGGCTTCCTGGCATTCTCTTCCGACATCAGCTTGTCGAAAAATGTCGTGACTTTCCCGCCGTATTTCTCCCGGTAAAGATCAGGCGTCACGGCCGACATGTAGATCCGCTTCCTGCGATTGTCCGGGCCGCGTTTTTCGAGCCCCTGCAGGAAAACCGTCACGCCGTGTTCGGGAGCCGGCCGCCAGCTGTCGCTCAGCAGGCCCCAGAGGTCGTAGGGCAGGGCGTTTTCCTTAGTGAGGGCAACACCGATCATGGGAAGCATGGGCTCCTCCCCGTGATAGGTGCTCACGAGGAAATAGGGGACGATGACGTTCTCGAAGTAGTCGGGGTCGAACCCGGCGGCGAACTGGGCTCGCAGACGAGCCGCAGCCGAAGCGGCGTCGGCCGGCGACAGGGGCTGGCCGGGCGCTGGCGGCGATTGCGGATGAGCGACATTTGCCGACAAAGCGGCAGCGGCGGCGGTTGCGCCGCCGGTCAGGAACGTACGCCTTTTCATGATCGGCTCCTCTGGAGCGAGCGGGTGGCTCGAAATTCGCGTCGAATGCCTGCCAATTGCTGTCAGAGAGCTAGGCCGCGCTTGCCGTTCGGCAAGAGCTTCGTCCCACCGTTACTTGTGCCGCCATGCCTGCCTGGGCTGTGGCTTCCGATCGACTATAGAACGAGGGCCGCGACGGATCGCGGCCCTGCCAGAAACGGTCGTCGGAAGCAGCACTGCGCTATGCGCGCGACCGCATCGCCGCGTTGATGTTGGCCATGTCATTCTCCTCCGGGGCGGTCTCCAGCGACAGCACCGGGATCTGCGCGCGCATATGGTCGTGGTGGGTGCGCACGCCATATTCGAGGTCGGAGAGGTAGAAGCCGGCAAACCCCTTCGACAGCGTGGACTCGTTGGACCATACGGAGAGCTGCACGTCCTCGGCCTGGGTGTCGCGGTCGATGCGATAGGAGAGGTAGCGCGCGGCGGCCCCTTCGCGGCTTTCGTCGCGGTAGCGGTAGATGGCGCCGCGCAGCAGCGTCTCGCCGGTCGACAGCGGGAATTCCTGGTAGAACTGCGCGGTCTCCGGCGTCACCGCGATCACCGCATTGGGAAACATGCCGTAATAGATCCACGCCTTCTTCAGCCGCTCGGGCAGGTGTGCCGGCTCGGGCGCGACATTGATGTAGCGCCCCACGCTCCAGCGGCGGCCGGCATGCGGATTGTAGGTAGCGAATGAGCGCGAGACGCCATTGACGAAGGGCTCGTCATAATAGCTCGCGCCATAGAGGTCCTGCAGCGCCGGGTGCGCCATGGCGACGTGATAGCCCTCATTGTCGACGTCGCGCACCGACTTCCAGTTGACCGGGCTGGTCTGCGTCCACACGCCGTTGGCCGGCACCATTTCGGGGATGCCGTAGTGCGAGAGCTCCTCCTCAAAGGGTTTCAGCAACTCGGCCACAGCGGGCTGCGGCCCCTTGCGGAAGCGGATGAAGATCAGCCCCATCCAGATCTCGAGATCGAGCGGGGGCAGGCCGAACTCGTTCTTGTCGAGCTCGGGGAAGGATTTCGGACGTGCCGCACCCCGCAGCGTGCCGTCGAGATTGTAGACCCAGCCATGGAACGGGCACACCAGCGCGTTTTTGCAGTTGCCGCGCTCGTCGGCCACCACGCGGCTGCCGCGGTGGCGGCAGATGTTGTGGAAGCCGCGCACCACGCCATCCTTGCCACGCACCACCAGCGCGCGCTCGCCCACGATGTCCATGGTGAGGTAGTCGCCGGGCTCGGGCAAATCCGAGACATGGCCGATGATCTGCCAGTGATTGCGGAAAAGGTGCTCCTTTTCCAGCTCCAGCAGGGCCGGGCTGTGATAGGCCCAGCCGGGCAGCCCGCGCCGATCCCAGTCGGTTGGAACCCTTATATCGCGAATGTGCGGGTTCATTGCTCCACCTCCCTTATATTGAATTGTTGTTCAATATAAACATATTTATCGTTTATTTGCAATAGTTTATGATTTCAAACGATTTTCCAAGGGTGGCGCGAGCCGCATTCTCGGCTGGCTGCAGAGCCTCTGCGAGCCGAAAAAGCCGCGTCTTTTCCGGGCGTTAATCGAAAGCAGGGGCAACAAAAAAAGACGCCGGCTCGGAGGCCGGCGCAGAGGGGATTCTGATTGTAGGAATGTGCCGCGGAAGCGGCTTTATTTTTCGGTTTCGGCCTTGATCTTGCCGACCTCGTCGGCGCTCAGTTCGCCCACCGTGGTCACGGTGCCGTCCTGGATCCGCCACAGGCGGAACGGGCCGGTGATGTCGCCATACTGGTCGAAGCTGACCGGGCCGATGACGCCTTCATACTTGATCGGCTTGCCTTCCTTGATGAGGGCCAACGCCTTGGCGAATTCTTCCTTGCCGGCGTGGATCGGCTCGCCGCCCTCGGCCACCACCTCGGGGATGGCGGCCTTGATTGCCGCCGCATCGGCCTTGCCGGCCTTGGCGATGGCAAGGGCGACGATGGCGCCGGCGTCATAGGAGCGGTCGGCGGCCGGTGCATCGGCCTTGATGCCGCCGGAGAAGGCTTCGAAATTGCCGTTGAAATATTCGGTCGAGGCCGTCGGGCTGGTGCCGGACGAGGTGCCGAAGGCGTCGTTGAGATATTGCGCGCCGACGCTCTCGACGAATTCGGCCGAGTTCATGCCGTCATTGAGCAGGAATTTCGCGGCACCGCCGCCCGAGATCCAGGCACGCGCGATGGTGGCGCCGTCGACCGGATAGCTGATCAGGTAGAGCGCTTCGGGGTCGCCGTTCATCGCTGCGCTGGCTTCGGACGAATAGTTGGCCTGCTTCTCGTTGTAAGGCGTGACCGAGGTGATGGTGCCGCCGAGCTTTTCGTAGGCCGCCTTGAACTCGCGCACCATGTTCACGCCGAAGTCGTTGTTGACGTGGACGATGGCGAGCTTCTTCAGGCCCTGGTCGAGCGCGTATTTCGCCGCGGCCGTGCCCTGAAGCGCATCCGAGGTTATGGTGCGGAAGAACACGCCGTTGGTCTTGCCCTCGCGGCCGAGCTCGGTCAGCGTCGGCGAGGAGGAGGCGGGCGAAACCTGCACCACGCCGGCAGGTGCCGTGACCGAGGTGAGGATCGGGATCGACACCGAGGAGATGATGCCGCCGATGACGACCGGCACCTTCTTGATGTTGACGAGCTGGGTGGCCTGGTCGACCGCGACGTTGCCCTGGCTCTGGCTGTCGCGGGTGTCGGTCACCAGCTTGCAGCCGTCGACGCCGCCGGCCTCGTTGACGTCGCGAAACGCCATTTCGACGGCCTTGGCGCCGGCCTGGCCGTATTCGCCGGCAGGGCCGGTCAGTTCCATCACGAGGCCCACGGTGATGTCGCAGTCGGCGGCCAGCGCCGGCAGCGCCGAGGCGCCGAGCGCCGTCAGCAGGGTGGTGGCGAGAAGTGTCTTGCGCATTTGGTTCCCCTTGGTTGTGGCTGCCGGTTTGTCGTCCGGATGCCGGTCTTGTTTCGATTCCGGGCTGTCTGTCGAAGGCGCCGCGCTCATGCCGCGCCCTTGTTGAGATTGTATTTCATGATCGAGCCGTGGCGGCCGTGGCGGTCGCGCTCGAGCGTGTAGACGTCGCCGTCGAGCTCGTTGGCCTGCGCCAGTACACTGTCGATCTGGGCATGGTCATCCGCCGTCAGCGCGAGGTCGGAGATGGCGAGGTTGGAGGGCAGGTGCGAGCGGTTGCGTGCGCCGACGATGACGGCAGCGACGCCGGGCCGCTTGAGCATGGCCGCACTCGCCACCGTGGCGATGTCGGTGCCGTGCCGGTCTGCGATGCCGCGCAGCGTCCGCAGAAGGGCCTGGAACAGCTCCCAGCCGCCGATATCGTCGATGATCAGCTTGTATTTGACCAGCGAGCGGTTCTCCAGGTCGTCGCCCGGTTCCTGTGCGCCCAGCCACTGGTCGCTGAGGAAGCCGCCGGCCACCGTGCCGTAGCAGAGGAAGGAGACGCCGTGCTCGGCCGCTGCCGCCGCCATCTGCTTGGCCGGGCGGTTGTCGAGCAGCGAATACTGTACCTGCATCGACACCAGCGGCACGCCGGCCTTGATGATGTCCAGCATGTGCTGCGTGTCGAAATTGGTGGCGCCGATGTTGCGGATCTTGCCGGCCCGGCGCAGCTCTTCCAGCCAACGCGCCGCTTCCACCCAGCGCGGCGCGGCATAGTCCCACCAGTGGAACTGGACGAGGTCGAGCCGCTCGACGTTGAGTCGCCGCAGCGACTGGTCGATGATGTCCTCGACATGCGACTTGGTGAGGCGCGGCAGGACGTTGAGGTCGGGCACGAACTTGGTGTGCACGCCGATGCGCTTCAGCGCTGCCTCGCCGCGCAGGTCGCGATAGTGCAGCCGGAAGCGGCCGATCAGCTCCTCGACGCCGGTGTAGATGTCGGCGCAGTCGAAGGTGGTGATGCCCGCATCGGCGAAGGCCACCATGTCGGAGACCGGATCGTCGCTCACCAGCGCGCCATGGCCGCTGGCCATCTGCCAGCCGCCACGGATGACGCGCGAGATTTCGTAGTCCGGTGTCAGTCTGGTTCTTTGCATGCTTGTCTCAATCGTCCTGAAGCGGCACTGCCGTGGTGGCGGCATGGCTGAAGCGGCGCAGGCCGGTGCGGGTAATGCGGAAGCGCGAGGTGCAGTTGGGGTCGGGGCAGGCCACCTCGGCGTCGGTGGTCATCCAGTCGTTCTTGTGGGTCGGCCGCTGCTTGGCCGGCAGGAGCGGCAGCAGCGAGGCGAGCGAATAGATCGAAAAGCCCTGGCCGGGCGGCAGGTGCAGCATTTCGCCGTGCATCTCGAAATAATCGCCGACCCTGGCGCCGCAATAGATGGCGCCGCCTTCGGGCGCGACCACTTCGACGCGCAGGTCGTAGAGCTCGAAGGAATCGTCCTTTGCGTCAGCCATTGTGCGGGGCCCTTTCTGCGACTTCCTCGGCGTCGAGGCGGCCGCGAATGAGATTGAAGGAACGGGTGATGTCGTCGGTCAGCGCCTTGACCGAGCCCGCGGTATCGCGACGTTCCAGCGCCTCGATCAGCGCCCAGTGGTGATGGGTGGCCGAAATGTCGCGGAACTCGTCGTGG
Source organism: Mesorhizobium sp. KR2-14 (assembly GCF_040049255.1). Taxonomy (NCBI): domain Bacteria; kingdom Pseudomonadati; phylum Pseudomonadota; class Alphaproteobacteria; order Hyphomicrobiales; family Phyllobacteriaceae; genus Mesorhizobium; species Mesorhizobium sp. KR2-14. Next base: position 147,190 of record NZ_JBDZDR010000007.1, read on the forward strand.
ATGTGGGCGGCGGCGCGCACATAGGGGCCGGACTGCAGCCACAGGCTTTCCACGATCGGGATCAGCACCTCCGAGCCGGCGGCGCGGTAGATGTAGAAGTGGAAGGCATGGTTAAGCTCGGAGGTGGCCTGCGCCTTGTCGATCTCGTCGTCATGGCTGCGGAAGGCTTGCTCGCAGGCGACCGTCAGCTCCTTGAGCCGGACGAAGTCTTCCGCCGTGAGATTGGGCACGGCCAGCGCGGTCATCTGGCCCTCGATCAAACAACGCGCGCGGGCAAGGTCCTCCAGCCGCTCGCGGGTGATGACGGGAACGCGCACAGAGCGGTTGGGCAGCGCCTCCAGCGCCTGTTCGGAGACCAGCCGGCCCAGCGCGTCGCGCACCGGCATGGTGCTGGTCTGGAGAGTTGCCGCAAGGTCCTGGATGCGCAGCATGTCGCCGGCGTCGAACATGCCGTAGATGAGCGAACGGCGCAGTTCGGCATAGACACGCTCGTGCAGCGTTTCGCGGCCGACGGGCGAGAGGGCACTGCGCTGGCTGCTCATGGACGCGGCCCCGGCCAAGGCGAGCCGCCCTGCTTCATTTGATGATGTTTCCGATCGGGCATGGGTACCGCCATTCGAAACTCGGATGCCGCAGGTCTGCGACGGCAAATTTTTAGTTGCAATCATGCATGATGTAAAGTTTGATCAAACATCATCGATCAGAATTTTGATGCCAGGAACCATGCCCACCGCTTCCCCCGCCCAGAACGGCCAAAGAGACGCCGAAGCGCCGCCGCCGTTCATCGAGGCGCGCGACCTTGCCAAGCGGTTCGGTGGCGTATCTGCCGTCGACGGCATGTCGATCACCTTGCGGCGCGGCGAGATGGCCGGGCTGATCGGCCCGAACGGAGCGGGCAAGACCACGCTTTTCAATCTTCTGGCCGGTAGCCTGAAGCCGGATTCCGGCTCGATCCGCATCGCCGGCCGCGAGGTGGCGCAGGAAGGGCCGGACCGGCGCATCGCACGCGGCGTCGGCCGCACCTTCCAGATCCCGCGGCCCTTCGCCGAAATGACAGTGCTGGAAAACGTGCTGACCGGCGGGCAGGGCCAGGCCGGCGAGCACATCTGGCAGAACTTTTTGCGACCCGGCCGTGTGGCGGCTCAGGAGCGGGCAGCGGTCGAGAAGGCGCGGGCGCTGCTCGATTTCGTCACGCTTTCGGCCTTGGAGCATGAACCGGCGCGGGTGCTTTCGGGCGGCCAGCGCAAGCTGCTCGAACTCGCGCGCATCCTTATGGCCGATCCGGAGGCGATCCTGCTCGACGAGCCGGCTGCCGGCGTCAATCCGAGCCTTCTGGAACTCATCATCGACCGCGTGCTGGAACTCAACACACAGGGCAAGTCGATCCTACTCATCGAGCACAATATGGAAATGGTGGCGCGGCTGTGTGGGCGCGTGGTCGTCATGGCCACCGGCAAATATCTGACCGAAGGCGCGCCCGACGTGGTGGCGCGCGACCCGGCCGTCATCGAAGCCTATCTCGGCGGGGTCGCGGCATGACGGCGGCACTTTCCACCCGCGCGCTGGTCGCCGGCTACGAGCGCGACCTGCCCATCGTGCGCGGCGTCGACCTCGACGTGAAGCAGGGTGAACTGGTGGTGGTGCTGGGCCCGAACGGGGCCGGCAAGTCCACTTTGGTCAAGGCGATTGCCGGGCTGGTGCCGATCCATTCGGGCACCGCTGCGCTCGGCAGCCTCGACATCACCACTGTCCCGGCGCATGAGAAGATCAGGCACGGCCTGGCCTTCGTGCCGCAGACCGAAAACATTTTTGGCACGATGTCGATCAACGACAACCTGCTGCTGGCGGCCAACATCCTGCCCAAGGAGAAGCGCAGCCGTCGCATTGCCGATGTCTACGCCATGTTCCCCGACCTTGCCGCGCGGCCTTCGCTGCGCGCCGGCCAGCTTTCGGGCGGCCAGAGGCAGATGCTGGCCGTGGCGCGGGCGCTGGTCGTCGAGCCCTCAGTGCTGATCCTGGACGAGCCGTCGGCCGGCCTGTCGCCGAAGATCGTGGCGGAGGTGTTCGCCCGGTTGAAGGAGATCAACAAAGCGGGCGTCACCATCGTGCTGGTGGAGCAGAATGTGAAGGCGGCCCTGGCCATTGCCGACCGCGCAGTGATCCTCGTGGAAGGTCGGCTGCGCCACGAAGGCCCGGCCGCGACGCTTGGCGATGACCCGATCGTGGCCGAGCTCTATCTCGGCGCGCGCCGAGAAACCCGGACGGTGACGCCATGAACCCGCAGGCACTCATGGACGGGCTGATCACCGGCTCGATGATCGGGCTCGGCGCCATCGGCGTGACGCTGACCTATTCGATCCTGCGTTTTGCCAATTTCGCCCATGGCGAATTCATCGCCTGGGGCGCCTATATCGCGCTCGCAGTCAGCAGCGCCCTGGGCTACCTGGCCGGCGGCTTGCCGACGCCCATCGGCCCGTTTTCCTTCGGCTGGTCGCTGCCGGTTGCGGCGGTGGTGGCGGTCGTGCTCACCGGCGCCCTGGCGCTGCTGGTGGATGCGCTGCTGTTCGGCCGGCTGCGGGCGCAGCGCAGCTCGGTCATCATCATGGTGATGGCGAGCTTCGGCGCCGCTCTCACCCTGCGCAGCCTGCTCGAATTCATCTTCACTTCCAAGCCGGCCTACTACACCAAGGCGCTGCAGATCGCGCTGCCGCTGGGCGGGGGCCTGCGCGCCACGCCGGACCAGCTGCTGTCGCTGGGCGTCGCGGCCGTGCTGGTGGTGGCGGTGCACCTGTTGCTCACGCGCACGGCCATCGGCCGCTCGATGCGCGCGGTCAGCGAAAACCAGCAGCTTTCCGGCGTCGTCGGCATCGACGTGCGCAAGGTGGTGCGCATCGTGTGGATGCTCGGCGCGGGGCTTGCCTGCATGGCCGGCATCATGGCCGGTCTGCTGGTGCAGATCCGCCCGCATATGGGCCTGGACCTGCTTCTGCCGCTGTTTGCCGCCGCAATCCTGGGCGGCATCGGCAGCGTGCCGGGCGCCATGCTGGCCGGCCTTATCGTTGGCCTGGCCGAAGCCTTCGCGGTGCAGCTTGTGGGCGCCGAATGGCGCGCGGCGGTGGCCTTCGTTATCCTGGTGCTGGTGCTGTTGATGCGGCCGCAGGGCCTGTTCGGGAGGCCCGAATGAGCGTCGAGCTGATCGGCTACGGCTGTTTCTTCCTGACCATGGCGTTGACCTATGCCATCATGTGCCTGGGCCTCAATGTCCAGTGGGGGCAGACCGGCCTGTTCAATGTCGGCATCGCCGGCTTCGTTGCCATCGGCGCCTATGTCTCGGCGCTTCTGACCACGCCCGAAACCGCCAACCGCTTCGGTGGCTTCGACATGCCGATCCTGGTCGGCTGGCTGGGCGGATCGCTCGTGGCGGCACTTTTGGCCTTCCTCATAGGCGCGCTGACGATAAGGCTCAGGGCCGACTATCTTGCCATCGCCACCTTCGGCGTGGCGGTGACGGTGCAGCTTTGCGCGCTCAATCTCGAGCCGATCACCGGCGGGCCCTTCGGCATCGGCTTCATTCCGCGGCCATTCGCCAGCTTTGCCGGCGACCCGCTGCTGTTTTCGCTGTTCAATCTCGGCGTGCTCGTGGTGGTGGTGGCGCTGCTTTATCTCGCGCTGGAGCGGCTGGTGCGCAGCCCCTGGGGGCGCGTGCTGCGCGCCATCCGCGAGGACGAGACGGCGGCACTCGCGCTGGGCAAGAGCGCGGTGAAATTCCGGCTGCAGGCCTTTGCCATCGGCGGCGGCATCATGGGGCTTGCCGGCGCAGTGCAGGCGCATTTCATCGGCTTCATCGCGCCGGAAAACTACCTGCCGATGCTGACCTTCCAGGTCTGGGCGATGCTGATCGTCGGCGGCTCGGGCAACAATCGCGGCGCCATCCTCGGCGCGGTGCTGGTGTGGGGGCTGTGGGCGGCCTCGGCCGGCGCGATTGCGTCACTCTTCCCGCCCGGGCAGCAGGCGCGCGCGGCCGCGCTGCAGATCGTCATGATCGGCGTCGGGCTCTGCGCCATCCTGCTCCTGCGCCCGCGCGGCATTTTGGGCGAGGAGAAGGTGGTGTCGCGCCATCTCGGCAAGCTTTCCTCCGCCTTGCGCCCCGGCGCAAAGCCGGCAACTCCCAAGCAATGAACGGTGCCTTCCATGCAGAAAATTCCTGACCACATCGAGCTCGGCGGCGGGCTGAACATCAGCCGCCTGGTTTGCGGGCTGTGGCAGGTGGCCGACCTGGAGAAGGACGGCACCACGCTCGACCCGGAAAAGGCGGCCGACGCGCTGGAAGCCTACGCGAAGGCGGGCTTCGACACATTCGACATGGCCGACCACTACGGCAGCGCCGAGATCATCACGGGGCGGCTGCTGGCACGCTACGGCAAGGACCAAAAGCGTCCGCTGGCCTTCACCAAATGGTGCCCGGAGCCGGGGCCGATGACGGCCGAGATCGTGCGCAAGGGCGTGCAGGAGCGGCTCGATCGGCTCGGCGTCGACAAGGTCGACCTTTTGCAGTTCCACTGGTGGACCTTCGAGCATCCGGCCTGGCTCGACGCGCTGCACGAGATGGCGCGGCTGAAGGAGGAGGGGCTGATCGGCGCCATCGGCGTCACCAATTTCGATGCCGCGCATCTGGCGGTGGCGCTGGCCGATGGCGTGCCGCTGGCCACCAACCAGGTGTCGTTCTCGCTGGTCGACCGCCGCGCCGCCGGCGCGCTTGCCGAACTCTGTGCCCGCACCGGGACAAAACTGTTTGCCTATGGCACGCTGTGCGGCGGCTTCCTGTCGGACAAATGGCTGGGCAAGTCGGAGCCGACAGAGATACCCGACTGGAGCCGCTCGAAATACAAGCGCTTCATCGACACTGCCGGCGGCTGGGAGCCGTTCCAGGGCATTCTGGCTGCCGCCGCCGAGATCGGCCGGAAGCATGGCGTTTCGATCTCCAACGTCGCGTCGCGCTGGGTGCTGGAGCACGAGGCGGTGGCCGCGACCATCATCGGCGCGCGCATCAGCGAGAACGAGCACCGCGCCGACAACCTCAACGTCTTCAATTTCGCGCTGGATGCCGAAGACAAGGCCCGGCTGGAAGAGGCATTCGCGGCCACAAAGCCGATCCCGGGAGACTGCGGCGATGAATATCGCCGCCCGCCCTTCCTCACCGCCTCGGGCGACCTCAGCCACCATCTCGACGCCATTCCGTCGGTCTACAAGGCGGAGCCTATGCCCGGCCGGCCCGACCGGCTGCGCGTCTCCTCCGGCAGCGTCTGGGAGCCGATCGCCGGCTTCAGCCGCGCGGTGAGGGTGAAAGACGTGATCCGCGTTTCGGGCACCACCGCCACCCATGGCGCCGACCGCTGCGTGGCGCCGGGCGATGCCGGCGCGCAGACCACCTACATCCTCGACAAGATCGCCGCCGCCATCTCAGCACTTGGCGGCCGCATCGAGGACGTGACGCGCACGCGCATCTACATTCGCGACGCCGCCAAATGGGAGCCGGTGTCGCGCGCACATGGCCGCGTGTTCGGCGAGGTGCTGCCTGCCAACACGCTGATCGAGGCGGGCGATCTGGTCGGCGACTACGAGGTGGAAATCGAGGCCGAGGCTATCGTCTGAACCTCTTCGTGAGCAAAGCGCCGGCTGACGAAGCGTGAGCCGGCGAGCCCGAAGCGCCAGGGGTGCTCGACCGCGCGGCTGATGCCGATGCGGCGGCCGGCCACGATGCCGACCTTGCCGTTGCGCGGCGATAGCGTGATCTCCGGCCCGCCGAGCGGCAGCCCGTCATGCGAGCGGTCGATGGCCAGCGCTTGGCAGAGCTTTCCGGGGCCGGAACACAGTTCCCTGATGTCGGTGAGTCCGCGCCGCGCCTGCATTGTCTCGATGCCGGCGGTTGGCTCCAGCGCACGGATCAGCACCGCGCTGCCCGGCTCGCACACGAAATTCAGGCACCAGTGGATGCCGTAGGAGCGGTAGACATAGGCGTGGCCCGCCGGCCCGAACATGGCGGCGTTGCGCTCGGTGGGGCCGCGAAAGGCATGGGAGGCCGGGTCGTCGCGGCGATAGGCCTCGGTCTCAACGATGATGCCGCCGACGCCATGGGCACGGATTTCGACACCGATCAGGTCCGGCGCGACGGCAACCGCATCTCGTTCGAAAAAGCTTCGGTTGTTCATGGCGTGTCGGAGAATATCACGGCTCCATCTGCCTGCCTCGCCGGCTCGACTATTTTCATAGCCGCTGGAGAAGCTGCCGGTCACCTTCCTTTCCCAGCCGAAGGCCCTAGTTCTTCGCGCGGGGAGTGCTGTACTGGAGGATACAAAGATGTTCTCTCGTAAGAACTTCGTGGCGCTCGCGGCTGCCGGCGCGTTGATGACGTTTGCATTTCCGGCCTTTTCCTATCCGGTCGTGCCCGAGCAGACGCAGCAAGCAACGGGCAACTCGGTCGAATATGTCGGCTGGCGATGCGGGCGAGGATGGCACATGAACCGCTGGGGCCGCTGCGTTCCGAACCGGGCAAGGCTGCGGGGCGTCTGCGGCAGAGGCTGGCATCTCAATCGCTTCGGCAGGTGTGTTCCCAACCGTCAGTTCGTCCGGCCGTGCCCGAGAGGAATGCACCTCACGCCGCGAGGCTTCTGCGTCGCCAACAGGTGGTAGATCTCTGCCGGCGACGGCGAGGCTCGATTGGGGCTGCCTAGGTCAACCAGGAAACCCGGCCTGTCGTGATGTCGTGCATCGCGGCCGCGATCTTCAGCTTGCCGCCATCGACCAGCTTGGCGATGATTTCGCTGCGGCCTGTCAGGCTTGCGGCGGTCAGCCTTGCGTTTGCCTCGGCCACTTTCTGGACGAGCTTTGTGTTGTGCGAATCGTGCGGCCCGTCGGCTGGCGTGAGGGTGGCGAGGGCCGGGTCCAGGTTCTCGAGCAGGTCCGTGATATGGCCCAGCTTCACGCCATCCACGGCGCTCTTGATCGCCCCGCAGGAATTGTGACCGAGAACGACGATCGCCTTGGCGCCGGCCACCTGAGTGGCGTATTCGAGGCTGCCGAGAATATCGACATTGACGAAATTGCCTGCCACGCGGGCGCAGAAAACGTCGCCGATCCGCTGGTCGAAGACGATCTCGGGAGGCACCCGGGAATCGATGCAGCCGACAATTGCCGCAAAGGGCGATTGTTGCCCCGCCGTCCCTTTGACCTGCTCCATGAGGTCGCAGTTGATCGAGTGGCCGCCTACAAACCGTTCGTTGCCGGCCTTGAGCAGGGAAATCGCGTCGTCTGGCGAGGTCTCTTCCTGGCGCGTGTGCGTGAAAACCGCGCATTCGGGCTGCTGCGCATGAGCGGCGGTGGCGATCAACGGCAGGCTGCCCAGAAGACAGCCGCAGAAATTACGTCTCGTCAGCATATCTTCTCCACAAGCTGCTGCAGGCACTAGCCTTTTACGTTGCCGAAAGGGTGCGCAAATTCGCCCTGCGGGTCAATCCAAATCACGTCCGATGCACGACTTTCCCTATCGGCACCTGCACCAGCGGAGAGCGGCCGCTGCTGGCCGCCTCGTTCGCGCACTGATGGGAACAAGGGCGCGTCTGCGAGTCGCGTTGTCGCCTCGATGGGGCAACGTTTTGCCGCGCGTGGAACTTTTCTGTTCCCTATTCGTTTCTAAAGGTTCGTTCGATAGGGCCAGCCTTCGCGATTGTCGCCTGGAGGCCCATTTCCCGCGTTCATCGCAGGCCTGAGCTCCACGGACGTGTTTCCTTGGAGAAGAAGATGAAACGCTATCTCTCAACACTCGCATGGTCGGGGTTGCTGAGCATTGGAGCGCTCGCAGGCGCATCCGCGTTTGCCGCAGGCATTCCAAGGTCAGTTCCCGAGATTGCCCCGACGGTCGAAGCGGCCGGTGGGGCTTTCCGCACTCCAATGGCGCAGCCAACGGAAGCCGGCCAGACATGCGGCTCGGCCCCCTGCCAAGGCACGCTTGAGCCAGCCGTGCTTGTGAAAAAGTCCTCTGACAGCACGGCGAGCGGCCTTCAGTTCGTCCGAGGCGGCTTCGGGGGCGGTTTCCACGGCATGGGCGGTGGCTTCCACGGCATGGGTGGAGGCTTCCACGGAGGCTTCCATGGCATGGGCGGCGGGTTCCATGGATTCCATGGCATGCATGGCGGTTTCCATGGATTCCATGGCGGACACTTCCACGGCAACCGCTTCTTTGGCGGCGGCGGAGACTGGGATGATTGGGGGTGGGGCTGGTTCGGTCTGGGCCTGCCCTGGCTATACCCCTGGTACGCAGGCTATTACGACGGAGGCTACTACGGCTATCGTCCGGCGTATTACTACGGCGGATGGCACCACAGGCACTCCGCTTGGTGTCGCCATCACTATCGCTGGCACCGGGGCCACCGCGTTTGCGTATACCGTCACTGACGTGAAGTTTGCCGGCCCGCCGCTCTCCGTGGCGGCGGGTTCTTTGCGTTTCGGGAAAGCTGTCCGGCGGTGTGTGGCAGCCGTCAGTGAAACGGGCGCACCTCGACGGGCGCCCGGCAGGCGATGGCGGCCTTTCGCCCCCACGCCAGCGCCTCGTTCAGGTCAGCGGCTTCCAGCACCCAAAAACCGCCCACGTGCTCCTTGGTCTGCAGATACGGCCCGTCGGTGATGACCACCTCGCCATCGCGCTGTGCCCGCAATGACCTCGCGCTGCTTGCCGGGTGCAGGCCGCCAACGAAGATCCTGACACCGGCAGCCTCCATCTCCTCGTTCAGCACGTCGATATCGCGGGCCATCGCTTCGTCCTCCGCGACGGACGGGTCGTAGTCGTCGGGATGGTGAATGGCGACCAGGTACCGCGCCATGGCTTCTCTCCTGCAACGGTCTTCGGACAGCCCGATTGACCTGCCTTCACGACATTGACGAACGGGCGGGCCGGAATCCGACAAATAGTGCAGGAAATTTCGGTCCTCTGCTACTTGAACGAATGCAGGCGAGCCATAAGCCATCTCGAGGCGTCGTGGCCGGCGCGGATTGCACCGACACTGATGCGGCGCCGTCGTTATGGACTGACGAGATCTCTGATTTTGCTGGTGATCCCGACAGGAATCGAACCTGTGACCTACAGATTAGGAATCTGCCGCTCTATCCTACTGAGCTACGGGACCAGCCGAGACGACACATAGCCGCTTCAGGCCGTTTCGCCAACGGGTTTCGGACAATTTTCCAATGTTGGCCTCCACGCGGCGGCCCGCAGGGGCTTGCTGGCGGGCGCTGGCCGGCGCCCGCCGCAACGATCATGCCGCCAGCGCGGTTTCGGTGAGCTTCACCCAGTAGCTGATGCCATGCGAGATCGCCTCGTCGTTGAAGTCGTAGGCGGGGTGGTGGAGGTTGGCGCTGTCGCCATTACCGATGAAGATGAAGGCGCCCGGGCGCGCTTCCAGCATGTAGGAAAAATCCTCGCCGCCCATCAGCGGCTGGATTTCGCGGTGAACCTGCGCCTCGCCGGCGATGGTGGCGGCGACGTCGCCGATCAGGACCGTTTCAGCGGCATGGTTGAAGGTGACCGGATAATTGGCATCGTAGTCGACATGGACGCTCGCGCCGTGCGCGGCGCCGATGCCGGCGCAGATGGCGTGGATGCGCTCGCGCGCCATGGCCGCCACTTCCTTCTTCAGCGTGCGCACGGTGCCGGCAAGCTGCACCTGTTCGGGTATGATGTTGTAGGCATCGCCGCCGTGGAATTTGGTCACCGTGACCACGATCGACTCCAGCGGGTCGATTGTGCGCGAGGCGATGGTCTGGAAGGCGGCGACGATCTGGCTGCCGATCAGGATCGGGTCGATCGCCAGATGCGGCATCGCGGCATGGCCGCCCTTGCCCTTCACGGTGATGGTGAATTCGGCCGTTGCGGCCATGATCGGCCCGGGGCGGGTGGCGAACTGGCCCACCGGCAGGCCGGGCATGTTGTGCATGCCGAACACCTGGGAGATGCCGAAGCGATCCATCATGCCGTCTTCCACCATGGCCAGGCCGCCGGCGCCGCCTTCTTCCGCCGGCTGGAAGATCACTGCCACCGAGCCGGCGAAATTGCGCGTTTCGGCGAGATACTTCGCCGCGCCAAGAAGCATGGCGGTGTGGCCGTCATGGCCGCAGGCGTGCATCTTGCCCGGATTGGCCGAGGCATAGGGCTTGCCGGATGCCTCGGTCATCGGCAGCGCGTCCATGTCGGCGCGCAGGCCAATCGTGCTGCCTGCGCCGAGATTGCCGCGGATGACGCCCACCACGCCGGTGCGTCCGATGCCGCCCACTACCTCGTCGCAGCCGAAGGATTTCAGCTTGTCGGTCACGAATTGCGCGGTCTGGAATACGTCATAGTTCAATTCGGGGTTCTGGTGCAGCATGCGGCGCCAGCCGGTGACCTCGTCTTGAAGTTCGGCAGCTCGGTTCAGGATCGGCATGATTTAGGACTTTCGCTGTTCAAAAGGTTGGCCCCGCTATTCGCAATGTTGATCGCATACGCTTTGCCATCTTGAGGTCACATAGGCTAAATAGCACGCAGGGCGCGCGGTCCGGGGCATCTCAACTCAATTCCCGCGCTTTTCGAGACCCGATCCGAAAATCTTAAGGACCCCGAGGCGGATACGGCAAGAGGCGAATTCGGAATTAACCATGCGGCATCTCTTTTTATCAAAAGGACTTTTCGCGGGTCTGGTCGTACTTGGCGCCTCGGTGGCCGGCCCGGCGGGAGCCAATCCGTCGATTCTGTTCGACGTGAAGACGGGCCAGGTGCTGGAGCATGAGGAGGCGTTCAAGCGCTGGCATCCGGCATCGCTGACCAAGATGATGACCGCCTATGTCGCCTTCCGCGCGATCAATGCCGGGGAATTGACCCTGCAGTCGCCGATCAAGATCACCAAGATTTCCGCGGCCGAGCCGCCGAGCAAGATGGGCTACAAGCCCGGCTCGGTGATGACGCTGGACAACGCCTTGAAGATGATGCTGGGCAAGTCGGCCAACGACATTGCCGCCGCCATTGGCGAGAATGTCGGCGGCACGTTGCCTGCCTTCGCCGGCCGCATGAATGCGGAAGCGCAGCGGCTGGGCATGACCGGCAGCCACTTCACCAACCCCAACGGGCTGCACGACCCCGAAAACTACACCACTGCGCGCGACATGGCGCTGCTGGTGCGGGCGATCCGGCTCGAGTTCCCGCAATATGGCTCCTATTTCACGATCGAGGGGCTGACCACCAACGGCAAGAACAGGATACGCGGCTTCAACCCGCTTCTCGGGCGCTTTGCCGGCGCCGACGGCATGAAGACGGGTTTCGTCTGCGCTTCCGGCTACAATCTCGCCGGCTCGGCCACGCGTGACGGGCGCACGCTTGCGGCGGTGGTTCTGGGCGAGCGCACGCCGTGGGGCCGCGCCGACCGGGCGGCAGACCTCCTGGGGCAGGGTTTTTCCACCGCGGCCAGCGGAAGCGTGACGCTGGGCACCTTGCAGCCCTATGGCGAGAACCTGACGACGCCGACCGACATGCGCGAAATCGTCTGCAGCAAGGCGGGTGCCTCGGAGCGCTCCGACGGGCTCGACGCCAATGGCAAGCCGAAGTTCAAATCGCCCTACATGGCAGAGCTGAACCGCGACCTGCAGTTCGTGCGGGTGGGGCTGGGCGGCGCGACCGGCCCGGCGCCGGCGGCCTTTGCCGCGATTGACGCCAAGAACAACCAGGCCAACGTGCCGATACCGACCTGGCGGCCCGACAGGCCGGCGCCGACAGCGCCGGTGGCGGCGCAGGGCGACGCCGCGAGCCGGCCGCAATAGCCATGCAGGACCTCAACCCCATTCCCGTGTCGGTACTGACCGGCTTTCTCGGCGCCGGCAAGACCACGCTGCTCAACCGGCTCCTGAAAGACCCGGCGCTTACTGACACCGCCGTCATCATCAACGAATTCGGCGACGTCGCCATCGACCACCTGCTGGTGGAGCAGGCATCCGACGGGGTCATCCAGCTTTCGGACGGCTGCCTGTGCTGCACGGTGCGTGGCGAGTTGGTCGACACGCTGGCCGACCTCGTCGACCGGTTGCAGACCGGCCGCATCGCGAAGCTGAAGCGGGTGATCATCGAAACCACCGGCCTCGCCGACCCGGCGCCGGTGCTGCAATCCATCATGGGCCACCCCGCCCTGGTGCAGGCGTTCCGGCTCGACGGCGTCATCACGCTGGTAGACGCGGTGAATGGCGAAGCGACGCTCGACGCTCATGTCGAGGCGGTGAAGCAGGTGGCGGTGGCCGACCGGCTGGTGATCACCAAGACCGATCTGGCGGACGCCGCCGCAGCGCTCCAGGCGCTGAATGCACGGCTTGCACGCATCAATCCGTCGGCGCCGCAGCTCGACGTCTCGGACGAGGCCACCGGCGTGGCCGCGCTGTTCGAATGCGGCCTCTTCGATCCCGAGACGAAGACGGCCGACGTGCGCCGCTGGCTGGGCGAAGAGGCGGCGCATGCCTCGCACGATCATTGCGGGCACGACCATCACCACGACCACCACCACGGCCATGACCACCACCATCACCACGACGGGCGCGTGCGCTCCTTCAGCCTGGTGCATGACGGGCCGGTGCCCTATGCCGCGATCGAGATGTTCCTCGACCTGCTGCGCTCGACCCATGGCGAGCGGCTTTTGCGCATGAAGGGCGTCATCGAACTGGCCGAGGACCCCGCGCGGCCGCTGGTCGTTCACGGCGTGCAGAAGATCCTGCACCCGCCAGCGCGCCTGCCTTTCTGGCCCGACGAGCGGCGCGGCACGCGGCTGGTGCTGATCACGCTGGACATGCCGGAAGACTATGTGCAGCGCCTGTTTTCCGCCATCACCAATCGGCCGGCGATCGATACGCCCGACCGCGCAGCGATCGAGGACAACCCGCTGGCGATTGCGGGCATGCGCCGATAAGCGGCGTCTTCACGTCGGGAAAATTGGGCTACGCGGCCCCGCGCTCGACCAGAAACCGGTGGCCGCCGGGTTGAGCTTGCGCTTCCACCAGGCGGTGGCCGCTTTCCGTGCAGAAGGCTGGAATGTCGATGACCGCCAGAGGATCGGTGGTTTCGAGCCACAGCAGGCTGCCCGGAGCCATGGCGGCCAGCCGCTTGCGCGCCTTCAGGACGGGGAGGGGGCAGTTCAGCCCCTTGAGATCGTAGACGTCCGCAGCGCTTGTCACGAAGCTAGCCTTCAGCCTCCGAAGAGGCTGGCCATGCGCTTGCGCACGCCGCCCAGAAGGCCGGGCTTTTCAGCAGCGGCGGCCTCGTCGGCCGGCGCAGCCGCGACCTGGCTGGCGTCGGGCGAGGCGGTCGGCGCCGGCGCGGGACCGGCCTTGGCCAGTGCTTCAGCCGCAGCCTTTTCAGCCTTGGCGAGAGCGATCGCTGTCGCCTTTTCCTCGGCAGCGCGCTTCTTCTCTTCGGCGAGCCGCTTCTTTTCCGCCTCGGCTGCCTCGAGGGCTGCCATGCGGCGGCCGGCTGGAGAGTCGATGCGGCCCATCTGGCTCGTCACCTTGACGCTGCCGTCCGGCTCGAGTGACGGCGGCTCGACCGGCACGCGCTCGCCGCGCGCCCGCTTGCGGGTCCAGTCCGAGACGAGAGTGGCTTCGTTGAGGCCGGCGATGGTGGGTGCGGGCTCCGGGGTCGAGCTCTTGATGGCGCTGGTAAAGGCCTTCTCGTAGTCCGACACGTAGCTCTGATAGGCCATCTTCAGCGTATCGGGCATGGTCGAGGCCGGGCAGGCGCCGGTCGGCGAGAAGGCGGCGCCGTTCTCGGGAATCTGGTTGAAGACGTAGCGCTTCTCGCAGACGTCGACCTTCGGCGGCACCTTGGTGATCTCGAACTGGTCGTAGCCTTCCTTCAGCATCTTCCAGAACTCGTAGTTCGGGTCGTCGCGATAGCGCGCCATGTTGGCTGCCGTCATGCGGAAGGGGAAGGCCTGCACCTGGAACTCGGTCTGGCCGCCGGAAAAGGCATCGCGGCCGAAGGCGTAGATCTGCTCGATCTGGGCATCGGTCATGGAATAGCAGCCCGACGAGGAGCAAGCGCCATGCACCATCAGGTTGGAGCCGGTTCGGCCGTTGGCCCGGTCATAGGCGTTGGGGTAGCCGATGTTGAAAGCGAGGTAAAACTGCGAGTTCGGCTTCATCTGCCACGGGCGCACCGTGTAGAAGCCTTCGGGCGCCTGGCGGTCGCCTTCGATGAATTTCGGCCCGAGCTTGCCCGACCATTTGCAGATGTCGTAGCTGGCGATGATGTCGTAGCGCCCGTTGGACTTCTGCTTCCAGATTTCCAGCTTGCCTTCTTCCTTGAAGATGCGCGCCAGCACCGGCGAGGTGCGCGGCATGTCCTTGGCCTTCATCTCGTCCAGGACTTTCTGCGGAATATGCAGCTCGCCCTTGGCCGTCAAACCCTCGAAGGTGGACTGGGATTCATTGCAGCCGGCCACAGCGAGCGCCGCGACCAGCAGACCAGAACGAGCGATACTGGCGAGTTTCGGCATCAAATGTCGTCTTCGTTTCCGTCGGTTACGGCGGGAACTGCAATCCCCCTGCCGACCTATGTTCAGGCTAGACCATAAACCGTTAACCTTGCGAATTGATTACCGCAAGGGTTAACGGCGCCTGGCGGCAGATGGCCGTTTGACGAAAGAGTGGCGGCAATTTTGTGGCAGGAATGGGCAATGCGCCGCCTTCTGCCTCAGCGGCTCCACCAAACGGCCTCAATGCGAGCGCTGCGGCTGCACCGAGAAGGGCAGCCGTGCCGGCCGAAAATCCGTCAGAGGCTGCGGCCGATGGCGAGATACTTGTCGCGGCGCTGTTCGCGGAAGTCGACGGGGCTGGCGGCAAAATCGGCCAGCGTCCGGGCGATCAGGTCGCCTGCGGCCTGGATCACCGTTTCCGGCCCGCGGTGGGCGCCGCCCAGCGGCTCGGGGATGATGGCGTCGATGACCTTCAGCGCCAGCAGGTCCTGCGCGGTGATCTTCATGTTGGTGGCGGCGTCCCTGGAGCGCGTGGTGTCGCGCCACAGGATGGAGGCAGCACCTTCCGGCGAGATCACCGAATAGATCGCGTGCTCGAGCATGAAGACGCGGTTGGCGGTGGCGATCGCGATGGCGCCGCCGGAGCCGCCTTCGCCGATCACCACCGAGATCGACGGCACCTTGAGCGACAGGCAGGCGGAGGTGGAGCGGGCGATTGCTTCGGCCTGGCCGCGCTCTTCCGCGCCGACGCCGGGATAGGCGCCGGCGGTGTCCACCAGCGTCACCACGGGGATGGAGAACCGGTCGGCCAGTTCCATGATGCGCACGGCCTTGCGGTAGCCCTCGGGCCGCGGCGAGCCGAAATTATGCGCCAGCCGGCTCTTGGTGTCGGAGCCCTTTTCCTGGCCCATGACGGCGACAGGCTGGCCGCGGAAGCGGGCGAAGCCGCCGACGATGGCCTTGTCCTCGCCGAAGGCGCGGTCGCCGGCGAGCGGCGTGAACTCGGTGAACAGCGCGTCGATATAATCCAGGCAGTGCGGGCGGTCGGGGTGGCGGGCCACCTGCACCTTCTGCCACGGCGTCAGCGACTTGTAGATGTCGCGAAGCGCATCGCGCGAGCGCTTTTCCAGCCGGGCGATCTCCTCGGCCACGTCCACGGCCTCGCCGTTCTCGGCAAGCTTCTTGAGCTCCAGGATCTTGCCTTCGAGATCTGCGACGGGTTTTTCGAAATCGAGGTAATTGTACATGCGTGAGCTGACCGATACGCCTGAAGAAAAGACCGCCGACGCCTCGAAAGATAGGCCGGCGCCGCGAAAACTTGCCTTCACATAACCTCAGCGCCCTTCATCGGCAAGCGGATGATGGTCGTTGACCAGTCGCACCAGCCGTTCTTCGAGCACATGGGTGTAGATCTGGGTGGTGGAAATATCGGAATGGCCGAGCAGTTGCTGCACCGCGCGCAGGTCGGCGCCATTCTGCAACAGGTGGCTGGCAAAGGCGTGGCGCAGCACGTGCGGCGAGATCTTGGCCGCAGGAATGCCGGCGCGGGCGGCCAGCCCCTTCAGCTCGCGGGCAAAGACCTGGCGGGGCAGGTAGCCGCTCTGGGACGCGGCCGGAAACAGGTAAGGGCTTTCCGCCAGCGCCGGATCGCTGTCGCGCTCGGCAAGCCAGGCGCGCATCGCCGCGCGCGCCTTGCCCGACAGCGGCACCATGCGCTCCTTGTTGCCCTTGCCGCGCACGATGAAGAAGCGCTCGTCACGCAGGGCGACCGTTACCGGCAGGGCCACCAGCTCGGAAACGCGCAGGCCCGTGGCGTAGAGCACCTCGACCAGCGCATGCATGCGCCGCGCCGAAATGCGGGCGCTGTCGCCGAGCGAGGCGTCGGCGGATTCCGCTGCTGCCCGGTCGAGCAGGCGGCCGGTTTCGGCCTCGCTCATGATCTTGGGCAGCGAACGGTCCTTCCTGGGGCTATCGAGCGTGCCGGTGGGGTCGTCGGGGCGCAGGCCCTCGGCATAGAGGAACTTGTAGAACTGGCGCAGCGCCGATAGCCGGCGCGCCTGCGAGCTGGCGGCAAAGCCGCGCGAGGCGATTTCGCCGAGATAGGAGCGTATGGCCGCCGCATCCGCGCCGGCAAGGTCGCCGACATGCTCGGCTGCGTCTTCCAGGTCGCGCCGATAGGAGGCCAACGTGTTGTCGGCAGCACCGCGCTCGGCGCTCATCATTTCCAGGAACGCCTCGATGCGCGCGCCGCTTTTCATCGTCGCGTCACTTCTTGGGATTGAGCTTGTCGGCCGGGATGCGGATGGTGATTTCGCCGCGCTTGGGCTGCACGAAGGTGACGAGCGCGAACATCGCGCCATAGGCGAGACCCGCCAGGACGCCAAGCGTCACGAGAAACCGGAATAAGGTCGGCATTTTTCGGTTGCGCCCCGTCTCTGCTCGTCCATCCCGTTATGGGTCCGTACGGATGTCATTTCAAGGGTACTTCGAAGCCTTGACGTGTCAGGTATTTTCATGTCGAAACGCCAGCATGACGAGCGAAACGCCCCACGACACGGCCGACAAACATGAGGAGCTGCTGCAGCGGCTCGGCAAGCGTTCGATCGTGTTCGTCGGCCTGATGGGCGCGGGCAAGACGGTGATCGGCCGCAAGGTGGCGGCGGCGCTGGACCTGCCCTTTATCGACAGCGACCATGAGATCGAGACCGTTTCGCGCATGACGGTTCCAGAACTGTTCCAACGCTATGGCGAGCCGGAGTTTCGCGCGCTGGAACAGCGAGTCATCCAGCGTGTTCTGGAGAGCGGCCCGCAGGTGCTTTCCACCGGCGGCGGCGCTTTCATGAACGCGCAGACGCGCGGCCTGATACTCGATCAGGGTGTCTCGGTATGGCTCAAGGCCGATATCGACACGCTCATGGAGCGGGTGGGGAAGAAGCCGAACCGGCCGTTGCTGCAGGGTCCCGATCCGCGCGGCGTGATGCAGCGGCTGATGGCCGAGCGCTATCCCGTCTACGCGACGGCGGATGTGACGGTGCTGACGCGCGACGAGCGCAAGGAGGTCATCGCCGACGAGGTGATCGCGGCGCTGCACGAATATCTGGGCGGACAGGGCCGGGGCGCCAGGGAGAACGCGATATGACGGGTAGCGACACGGTCAAGGTCGAGGTGGGGCTGGGCGAGCGGGCCTATGACATCCTGATCGGCTCGGGGCTGGTCGCTCGCGCCGGCGCCGAGATCGCGGCTCGACTGCCCGGCGTCCGGGTGGCGATCGTCACCGACGAGAATGTTGCGCGTGCGCATCTCGATAAGCTGACGAATTCGCTGGAGAAGTCCGGTATCTTGTCGACCGCGATCGTGCTGCCGGCCGGCGAGAAGACAAAGAGCTTCGCCCATTTGCAGCAGGTGGTCGACGGCGTTCTGGCCGCACGGCTGGAGCGGCGCGACGCGGTGGTGGCGCTCGGCGGCGGCGTGATCGGCGATCTTGCCGGTTTCGCCTCAGGCATCGTGCGCCGCGGCATGAATTTCGTGCAGGTGCCCACCTCTCTGCTGGCGCAGGTCGATTCGTCGGTCGGCGGCAAGACCGGCATCAACAGCACGCACGGCAAGAACCTGGTCGGCGTCTTCCATCAGCCGCGGCTGGTGCTGGCCGACACCGACGTGCTCGACACGCTGCCGGCTCGCGAATTCCGCGCCGGCTATGCCGAGGTCGCCAAATACGGCCTGATCGACCGGCCGGATTTCTTCGCCTGGCTGGAAAGGTACTGGCAGGACGTTTTTGCCGGCGGGCCGGCGCGCGCGCAGGCCATTGCCGAATCGTGCCGAGCCAAGGCCGATGTGGTTGCCCGCGACGAGTTCGAGACGGGTGATCGCGCGCTGCTCAATCTCGGCCACACTTTCGGCCACGCGCTGGAGGCGGCGACAAATTATGACGGCACGCGCCTGGTGCATGGCGAGGGCGTGGCCATCGGCATGGCGCTGGCGCACCGTTTCTCCGCGCGCATGAATCTCTGCTCGCCCGACGATGCTGCTCGCGTGGAAGCGCATCTGCAAGCGGTCGGCCTGCCGTGGCGCATGGCCGATATTCCGGGAGAATTGCCCGACGCAGAGCGGCTTCTGGAGTATATTGCGCAGGACAAGAAGGTGTCGCGCGGCGCGCTGACCTTCATCCTGACGCGCGGCATCGGCAAGTCGTTCATTGCCAAGGACGTGCCGGCTGCCGAGGTGCTGGCCTTCCTGAAGGAGAATCATCCCGGATGAATTGGGATATCTGGATTACGATCGGCATCATCCTCGTACTCCTGGTCCTGTCCTTTTTCTTCTCCGGGACCGAAACCAGCATGACGGCCGCTTCGCGCGCCCGTCTGCATTCGCTTGAACAGGCGGGCGACGGTCGCGCCGGGCTGGTGCAGCGGCTGCTGGAGCGCAAGGATCGGCTGGTGGGCGCGCTGCTCATCGGCAACAACCTGGTCAACATCCTGGCTTCGGCGCTGGCCACCAGCCTGCTTTTGGAGCTCTTCGGCGCCAAGGGCGTCGCCTACGCCACCGCAGTCATGACGGTGATGCTGGTGATCTTCTCCGAGATCCTGCCCAAGAGCTGGGCGCTGGCGCGGCCGGAGCAGTTTGCGCTTCGGGTGGCGCCTTTCGCGCGGCTGGCGGTGCTGGTGTTCGGCTATCTGTCGGTGGCGGCAAACTGGGCCGTGCGCATGCTGCTGTGGTTGTTCGGCGTCAGCCTGTCGAGCGACAAGCCGCTTCTGTCGGCGCATGACGAATTGCGCGGCACGGTGGCGGTGCTGCATCGCGAGGGCGGCGTGGTCAAGCAGGATCGCGACCGCATGGGCGGGCTGCTGGACCTGCACGAGCTGGAGGTCTCCGACGTCATGGTGCACCGCACCAACATGCGCTCGGTGAATGTCGAAAACCCGCCCGAGACGGTGGTGCGCGAGATTTTGCAGAGCCCGCATACGCGCATGCCGCTGTGGCGCGGCGCTTCCGACAACATCGTCGGCGTTCTGCACGCCAAGGATCTGCTGCGCGCGCTGGAGGAAGTCGGCAACGACTTTTCCAGGATCGACCTGCTGAAGATTGCCTCGAAGCCCTGGTTCGTGCCCGACACGACTTCGCTTCAGGATCAGCTCAGTGCCTTCCTGCGCCGCAAGGCCCATTTCGCCCTCGTCGTCGACGAATATGGCGAGCTGGAAGGGCTGGTGACGCTGGAGGACATCATCGAGGAAATCGTCGGCGAAATTGCCGACGAGCACGATGTCGACGTGCAGGGCGTGCGCCAGGAATCCGATGGCTCCATCGTGGTCGACGGCTCGGTGCCGATCCGCGACCTCAACCGTGCGCTGGACTGGAACCTGCCCGACGAGGAGGCGACCACCATCGCCGGTCTGGTCATCCATGAGACGCAGTCGATCCCGGAAGAGAAGCAGGCCTTCACCTTCCACGGCAAGCGTTTCATCGTGATGAAGCGCGACAAGAACCGCATCACCCGCATCAGGATCCGGCCTGCGGAGCCCCTGACCCAGCCGATACCGCGTCCTCCTCAATAGGCGCCGGCCATAGGAGCATGCTGGCCGCGGCCGCGGCGAACGCGCCGATGCATTGCGCGGCGACGAAGGCCGGGACGTCTGCTGGCGCAATCCCGGCAAACGTATCGGATAGGGCGCGCGCGACCGTCACCGCTGGATTGGCGAAGGATGTCGAGGCGGTGAACCAGTATGCGGCGGTGATGTAGAGGCCGACCGCGAAAGGCACGGCGGCGGGCGTGCGCGCCGCGCAGCCGAATATGGCCAGGACCAGCCCGAAAGTGGCGATTGCCTCTGCGAGCCATTGGCCGGTTCCGGTGCGCGCCGTCATCGACACCTGCAAAAGCGGAAGCTCGAACATCATGTGGGCGGCCCACACGCCGAGAACCGCCCCGCCCAGTTGGGCCAAAATATAGGGCGCGCAGTCCGACAGCGCGAAGCGCCGGCGCAGGGCTAGGGCAAAGCTGACCACGGGATTGAAATGGGCGCCTGAAACAGGTCCGAAGATCAGGATGAGCACCACCAGCATCGCGCCGGTGGGCAAGGTGTTGCCGAGCAGCGCCAGGGCCGCGTTGCCGCCGGCGAGCCTGGAGGCCATGATCCCGGAGCCGACGACGGTCGCCAGCAGCAGCGCCGTTCCCAGCGCTTCGGCGAGCAGGCGACGGGCGAGAGGCTCGCGCATCATGAGTTCTCGGCCGTCTTTGCCGAGGCTCCCTCCTGCCTGCCGATCTCGGTCAGGTGGCTGGCAAGCGCCATGCGGTCGAGGCTGGACAGCGGCAGCGCGATGAAGGCGGAAATACGGTTCCGCATGTGCTTGAATGCCGTGACGAAGGCCGCCTCCTTCTCCAGCGCGCTGCCTTCGGCATGGGCCGGGTCGTCGATGCCCCAGTGGGCATTGGCCGGATGGCCGGGCCAGACCGGGCATGCTTCGCCGGCAGCGCTATCGCAGACGGTGAAGATGAAATCCATCTGCGGGGCGCCTGGGTCGGCGAACTCGTCCCAGCTCTTCGACCTCAATTCGTCGACCGGATAGCCGTAGCTTTCGAGCACCTTGAAAGCGAGGGGGTGTACCGCACCCCTGGGCTGGCTGCCCGCCGAAAAGGCGTGGAAGTGCGGTGCGCCGTCCTTGCGCAGGATGCTCTCGGCGAGGATGGAGCGGGCGCTGTTGCCAGTGCACAGGAAAAGCACGTTGTAGGGCCGGTTGGTCATGGCATGGCTCGTGCGGGAGGGTTGCAGGGGGCGAGGTCAACGGACAAGGGGGTACAAACCTCAGGGCTGCCGCCGCAGCAGTCCTTCACGAGGAAACGCAGCATTTCGCGCAACGTCTCCATGCCGGCCCGGTAGATGACCGAGCGGCCCCGGCGCTCGCTCGTTGCCAGCCCGGCGCGGGCAAGGATGGCGAGATGAGCCGACAGGGTATTTTGGGGGACGGCCAGCAGGCTGGCCAGTTCGCCGGCAGCGATGCCTTCGGGCTCGGCGGCGACCAGCCTGCGGAAGGCGTCGAGCCGGGTCGGCTGGGCAAGTGCCGAAAGCGCGTCGATGGTGCGTTGGTCATCCATATATCCAGAATAGTGGATACGTATGACAGCCGCGTGACGACGGGCCCGGTCGGGGAAACCGGCGTGGCGCAGGCAAGAACCGGAATTGGTGCCCGCGCCGGTCCGAGTGTCTTACCAGCGCGTCTTCTCGCCGGGGGCTGCCGGTTCGATCGCCAGCGCGTGCACGCCGGCCTTCAACTCGTCGGCCAGCAATTCGTTGACCGAGCGATGGCGCTCAATGCGGCTCATGCCCTCGAACTTGCCTGAAACGATGCGGATGCGGAAATGCGTCTCACCCGTGCCGTCATAGGTCACGTGGTGGCCTGATTCTTCGTGATGATGCCCGGCATGGAGATGGCTTTCGTCGACGACCTCCAGGCGTTGCGGCTGGAAGGCATTCTTCAGCTTGGTTTCCATCGTCGTCTTCATGGACATTGCCATCTCCTTTGCCCACATATGTCACGTTCACCCAATATAGGTGCCGTAAGCGCCGATTGGCGGTCTGTCGACCGTTCACCGTCGATTCAGCGGTTAGGGTGATGATTGTCGAAATGTCAATTCTTGTTTCCGTGGGGGGAAATCCCCTAAATGGGCCGACATGAAACCCTATCCGAAATATTTCGAGAAGATCCGCGTGCGCCCGGACCCGCAGGCCGAGGCCAAGGCGCATGCGCCGATCTGCCAGTGGGACGGCTGCCAGGAAGCCGGCACCCACCGCGCGCCTGTGGGGCGGATGCGGGAAGGCGAGTATTTCCGGTTCTGCTTCGAGCACGTGCGCGAATACAACAAGGGTTTCAACTATTTTTCCGGCCTGGCCGACAGCGAGATCGCCCGCTTCCAGAAAGAGGCGCTGACCGGTCACCGCCCGACCTGGACCATGGGCACCAATAGCAGCTACCGCTCCGCGCCGGAGATGGCACAGCACCGCTCGGGGCGTGCCGGCTACTATCGCAACATCCGCGATCCGTTCAACATGTTCGGCAGCGACACCGCCGCTCCGCGACAGCGCAAGGCCAGGCCCCTTGAGGCCAAGGCGCTGGAAACGCTTGGCCTTACCGCAAAGGCGACTGGAACCGAGATCAAGGCGCGCTATAAGGAACTCGTGAAACGCCACCATCCGGATGCCAATGGTGGAGACAGGGGTTCGGAAGATCGATTCCGCGATGTGCTTCAGGCGTATCGCGTGCTCAAGCAAGCCGGCTTGTGTTGAGCGACAGGTTTGAACGAGCGTTCCGCTACGGCTTTCGCCCGAAAGGAAAAAGCTCTAAGACCGCTCCCGAACAAGGCTAGAATGACGGCGGAAGATTTGCTTCCGCGCGTGGAGATGTGATGAACAAGGTCGAACGCGACATCGCAAACCTGCCCGATACGACTGTGTCGGTGAAAGAAAAATTCGGCTTCGAGTCCAAGATGGTTGTGCCCGCCTATTCGGTGGCCACCGAACATGTGCCGGACATCGATCCGGACTATCTGTTCGACCAGCAGACGACGATGGCCATCCTGGCGGGCTTTGCCTATAACCGCCGCGTCATGGTCTCGGGCTATCACGGCACCGGCAAGTCCACCCATATCGAGCAGGTCGCGGCGCGTCTCAACTGGCCTTGCGTGCGCGTGAACCTCGACAGCCATGTCAGCCGTATCGACCTCGTCGGCAAGGACGCCATCGTGGTCAAGGAAGGTATGCAGGTCACCGAATTCCGCGACGGCATCCTGCCCTGGGCCTACCAGCACAATGTCGCGCTGGTGTTCGACGAGTATGACGCCGGCCGCCCCGACGTGATGTTCGTGATCCAGCGCGTGCTGGAATCCTCGGGCCGCCTGACGCTGCTCGACCAGAGCCGCGTCATCCGCCCGCATCCGGCCTTCCGCCTGTTCGCCACCGCCAACACGGTGGGCCTGGGCGACACGACCGGCCTCTATCACGGCACGCAGCAGATCAACCAGGCGCAGATGGACCGCTGGTCGATCGTGACCACGCTGAACTACCTGCCGCATGACAATGAAGTGGCGATCGTGCTGGCCAAGTCGAAGCACTATCGCAACGACAAGGGCCGCGACATCGTCAACAAGATGGTGCGCGTGGCCGACATGACGCGCTCGGCCTTCGTCAATGGCGACCTTTCCACCGTGATGAGCCCGCGCACGGTCATCACCTGGTCGGAGAACGCCGAGATCTTCAACAATGTCGGCCTGGCATTTCGCCTGACCTTCGTCAACAAGTGCGACGAGCTGGAGCGGCCGATCGTGGCCGAGTTCTACCAGCGCGCCTTCGGCGAGGATCTGCCGGAATCTTCGGCCAACGTCGTTTTGGGATAAGCAGGTGGCGGGTCCGGGCGACAATATACGCGGCAGGTCCAAGGCGGGCGCCGATACGGACGCGTTCAAGCGCGCCGTCACTGTCTGCATGCGTGCCATTTCCGGCGACAACGAGCTCGAGGTCGCCTTTGCCAAGGACCGGCCGGCGCTGGCCGGCAACCGGGCGCGGCTGCCCGAGCTGCCGAAGAAGGCGTCCAAGGCCGACATCGCGATCACGCGCGGCCTGGGCGATTCCATGGCGCTGCGGCGCGCCTGCCACGACAACCGCATCCACACAAAGCTGGCCCCCGAGGGCAAGCAGGCTCGCGCCGTGTTCGACGCGGTCGAGCAAGCCCGCGTCGAGGCCATCGGCAGCCGGGCGATGGCAGGCGTGGCCGAAAACATCGGCCAGATGCTGGAGGACAAATACGCCAAGGCCAATCTGGCCGACGTGCGCGAGCAGGCCGACGCGCCGCTCGAGGAAGCCGTGGCGCTGCTGGTGCGCGAGAAGCTGACCGGCCGGCCGGCGCCCAAGAGCGGCGAGAAGCTGGTTTCGCTGTGGCGCAATTGGGTGGAGGAGAAGGCCGGCGCCGACCTCGACCACCTGGCCGAAAACCTGAACGACCAGAATGCCTTCGCGCGCGTTGTGCGCGACATGCTTGCCTCGATGAACATGGCCGAGGAACTCGGCGACGAGGAGCAGTCCGAGGAAAGCGAGGACGAGACCGAGGACCAGCCGGAAGGCGGCGAGAAGAGCGAGGAAGCCGGCGAGGAAGACACCGGCTCCGAGCAGTCGCAGCCCGAGGAAACCGAAGCCTCCGAGCAGGACCAGGCCGGCGAGATGGAGGCGGCCGACGCCGACACCGACGAGATGTCGGACGAAGAGGACGCCGACGCCGAGACGCCGGGCGAGGCCCGCCGCAAGGACGACCCCTTCGCCAACCTGCCGCGCGATATCGACTACAAGGTCTACACCACCGCCTTCGACGAGACGGTGGGCGCCGAAGACCTGTGCGAGGCCGAGGAACTCGACCGCCTGCGGGCCTTCCTCGACAAGCAGCTTGCCAATCTGCAGGGCGTGGTCGGGCGGCTTGCCAACCGGCTGCAGCGCCGGCTGATGGCGCAGCAGAACCGCTCCTGGGACTTCGACCTGGAGGAGGGCTACCTCGACCCCGCGCGCCTGGTGCGCGTCGTCATCGATCCGATGCAGCCGCTGTCCTTCAAGCAGGAGCGCGACACGCAGTTCCGCGACACGGTGGTGACGCTGGTGCTCGACAATTCGGGCTCCATGCGCGGCCGGCCGATCACGGTGGCGGCGACCTGCGCCGACATCCTGGCCCGCACGCTGGAACGCTGCGGCGTTTCGGTCGAGATTCTCGGCTTCACCACCCGCGCCTGGAAGGGCGGGCAGGCCCGCGAGAAGTGGCTGAAGGACGGCAAGCCGGCCAATCCCGGCCGCCTGAACGACCTGCGCCACATCATCTACAAGAGTGCTGACACGCCCTGGCGGCGCGCGCGGCGCAATCTCGGCCTGATGATGCGCGAGGGCCTGCTGAAGGAGAACATCGACGGCGAGGCGCTGCTGTGGGCGCATCAGCGCCTGATCGCCCGGCCCGAGCAGCGCAAGATCCTGATGATGATTTCGGACGGCGCGCCGGTTGACGATTCGACCCTGTCGGTCAATCCGGGCAACTATCTGGAGCGCCACCTGCGCGGGGTCATCGAGCTCATCGAGACGCGCTCGCCGGTCGAGCTTCTGGCCATCGGCATCGGACATGACGTGACCCGCTACTACCGTCGCGCTGTCACCATCGTCGACGCGGAGGAGCTGGCCGGGGCGATGACCGAGCAGCTCGCCTCGCTGTTCGGCGAGGAGACCGTGCGCGAGGTTCGCCGCGGCGGCCGCCGCCGGGCCGGATGAGGCTCTTTCCGGCGCGCTTGCTCGGCCTGTTGCTGGCGGCAGCGCTGAGCGGGGCGGCGATTGTCGCGCCGGCTCAGGCCGAGCCCGCTCCGGTCGAGCGGGCAGAAGTCTCAACCCGGCAGATCACCCAGTTTCACATAGGCCGCGACGAAACCCGCTTCGGCCCGCTGGAGTTTGTCGGCGGGCTGGAGATGGTTTCGTCGTCGCGCAACTTCGGCGGCTTTTCGGCCATGCGCTTCCTGACGCCGGGAGGCCGCTTCATCGGCGTGGCCGACACCGGCTTCTGGTTCTTCGGACAGGTGACGCGAGACGCCGGGCAACGCCCCACCGGCATTGGCGATTTCCGCATGGTGCAGATGGTGGATGCGGCCGGGCAGCCGATCGACGACAAATGGCGGGTCGACGCCGAGGGACTGGCGGTGAGAGACGGCGTGGCCACCGTCGGCTTCGAGCGCGACCACCGCGTGGCACAGTTCCGCATCCAGCCGGACGACATGCGCGCGCCGTTCCGGCAGCTCGATTTCCTGGTGCCGAAGCATGAACTGCGCATGAACCGCAGCTTCGAGACCGTGGCCTATGCGCCGGCCGACGGTGCGCTGAAGGGCGCGCTGGTCGTCGTCACCGAACGCAGCCTCGACAGCCAAGGCAACGTCTTTGCCGCCGTGCTCGACGGGCCGCGCAAGGGCGTCTTCACCGTGGTGCGCAGCGACGGCTTCGACATAACCGACGGCGCCTTCCTGCCGAACGGCGACCTGCTGCTGCTCGAGCGAAGCTTTTCCATGATGCAGGGCGTGAAGATGCGCCTGCGCCGCCTTCCGGCTTCCGCCATCGGCAAGGGCAAGGTGGCCGACGGGCCGGTGCTGATGCAGGCCGACATGAACTACCAGATCGACAATATGGAAGCGATGGACGTGTGGCGCCGCGCCGACGGCGCGCTGGTGGTATCGCTGATGTCGGACGACAACCAGTCCATCCTGCAGCGCAATCTCTATCTGGAGTTCTTGTTGCGGGAGGAATGAGCGCTTTTCCTCAAGGCGCCGAATCGCGTGCCCCTTTGCGGCTCTCTGGCGTAAAAAAACCACCTCTTCCTTCGTGAGGGAGAGGTGGTGAGGCAAAGCATATTGGGAGGAGGATGCTGCGGTCCGGCATCGGGAGAAGACGCGTTCATCTCCTCCCTTGCCGCCAAGGCGCCTCAGGCTGCCAGCGTGGTGCTGGTAGCCAGCGCGTAGTTGCGGCCGAAGCGGTTGGCCAGGAACGTGTCGAGTGCGATGTCTTCCTGCCGGACAAAACCCTTGGCGGGCAGGGCGCCGGAAGCCAGCATGTCGAGCACGGAGCAAATGCCGGAGGCGGTGGTGATCTGGATGGCGCTGCGCACGGTGTTGCCGACGCGGCGGCTGTAGATCTTGTTGGCGTAGGTTTCCTGCATCAGGCGGCCGTTCTTGCGGCCCGAAACGGTGACGAAGATCACCACCACGTCCTGCAGCGTGGCCGGCAGGGCGTTTTCCAGGATGTCCTTCAGCACTTCGCGGCGGTCGCGCAGGCCAAGATCGTTGAGCAGCGCCTTCATGATGGCCGCATGGCCGGGATAGCGGATGGTGCGATAGTTCAGCGTGCGCACCTTGCCCTTGTAGGTTTCGCACAGCGTGCCGAGCCCGCCCGAAGTGTTGAAGGCCTCGTAGGTAACGCCGTCCAGGGAGAATTCCTCGCGCTCTTCCAGTGGCGGCACCTCGGTCAGTTCGCCATCGACAATCGCCTCGCAAGGCTCGCAATATTCGTTGATGACGCCGTCGGTGCTCCAGGTGAGATTGTAGTTCAGCGCGTTGGACGGATATTGCGGCAGCGCGCCCACGCGCATGCGCACGCTGTCCAGCGTGTCGAAGTTCCTGGCCAGGTCGTTGGTGACGATGGAGATGAACCCCGGCGCAAGCCCGCACTGTGGGATGAAGGTGCTGGAGGCGCTGGCGGCCAGTTCCTTCACGCGGCGGGTGCTGGCAACGTCCTCGGTGAGGTCGAGATAATGCACGCCGGTCGCGGCCGCAGCCTCGGCTATCCGCGTGGTGAGGTGGAAGGGCGCGGCGCTCAGCACGGCGAACTTGCCGGCGAGTACGGCTTCCAGCGCGCCGGCCTCGCCGATGTCGATCTGGCGCGTGGCGATGCCGGCGCCGACATCCAGCGCGTCGAGCTGCGCCTGCGAACGATCGACGACGGTGACGCTATAGTCTCCGCTGCCCGCCAGCATGTCTGCAATGGTTGCGCCGATCTTGCCTGCGCCGACGACGACGATCTCGTGCATGGTAGTGCCCCTCGAAATGCAAATGCAAAGAATGACAAATCGTAATCCGGCGCCACGTCGGAAGGCAGTATCACTTTGCGCAAAATATCGGTACATGATTGCTAATCTGCCGAGAGGACTGGACATAATGACGAGCGACGCCGACCGCGCCCTGATCGCCCTGCTTCGGGAGGATGCGCGCGCTTCCACCGCCGAACTGGCGCGCCGGCTGGGCGTTTCTCGCACGACGGTGCAGAGCCGCCTGGAGCGGCTGGAAAGAAGCGGGGTGATTGCGGGCTACAGCGTCAAGCTGTCGGCCGACTACGAAAAGAACCTCGTGCGCGCGCATATCCTGGTGACGGCGCTGCCAAAGCTGTCGGCCTCGGTCGAGACGGTGCTGAGGCGTATTCCCGAGGTGCGCACGCTGCATTCGGTGAGCGGCAGCTTCGACATGATCATTGTGGTGGAGGCGCCTTCGGTGCGCGACCTCGACATATTGATCGACCGGATCGGTGCGCTGGAAGGTGTGGAACGCACCCTGTCGTCGATTATCCTGTCTACCCGGATAGATCGCTGAAGCGGGCCGTGCCGCCTGATGGGATCAGCCGGCCTTTCCTGAGCTTGCTTCGCCCTGTTTGGTGGCCAGCCAGATGACGTGGCGCGCGCCGCGCTTGCCGCCGGCGCGGGCTTTCACTTCCTCGGCCGAAAATCCTGCCTGGCGCAGCCTGTTCGTGAACGACCGATCCGGCCCCGACGACCATACGGACAGGACGCCGCCTGGCCGCAGCGCGGTGCGTGCGCGGTGCAGGCCGGGCAGGCTGTAGAGGGCGTCATTGGCTTGCCTGGTAAGCCCCTCAGGCCCGTTGTCCACGTCGAGCAGAATGGCGTCATAGGTGGCCGAGGCTTCCTTTATCAGGAGGCCGACGTCGGTTTCGCGGATCGTGACGCGCGGGTCGTCGAGGCAGCCGCCGAAGACTTCCGCCATAGGGCCGCGCGCCCAGGCGACGACCGAGGGCACCAGTTCCGCGACGGTGACGTGGGCATCGGCGCCCAGCGCGGAAAGCGCGGCGCGAAGCGTAAAGCCCATGCCCAGCCCGCCAATCAGGATGTGAGGCGAACGGCGCCCGCCGATCCGTTGGCAGGACAATGTCGCCAGCGCCTCCTCCGAGCCGCTGAGACGGCTGTTCATCAGCTCGTTCGTTCCCAGCATGATCGAGAACTCGCCGCCGCGCCTTTTCAGGCGAAGCTCTCCGCCGCCCGGCGTCGTCGCCGAATCAAGCTGGACCCAGGGCAGCATCGGCTATGCCGTTGCCACTGCCGGCTGGTTCCAGCGGGCGGCGATGAGGCGGTAGGGAATCAGCGCGACGACGGCGATGATGAGCTTTACCGACAGGTCGCCCAGTGCCCAGGACTGCCAGCGGGCCGCCTCGTGCTGCAACACGCCGAACAGCGGCGCCATTTCAAGCGCGAAATCGTCGCTCGGGCCGACGAAGAAGAAGGCCGGCGCAAAGGCGATGGAGAAGAAGATGATGGTGTCTATGACCGAGCCGAACAGCGACCCGAACACCGGCGCGCGCCACCAGCTCTGGCGGCGCAGCCAGTTGAACACGGTGACGTCGAGCAACTGGCCGAACAGGAAGGCCGCGCCGGACGCGGCGGCGATGCGCGCCAGCCGGTCGGCGGCGGTGCCATACTCGATGAAGCCATGCTGGAACAGCAGCGGCGGCACCACGATGGAGCAGACAACAGCCGTCATGAAGCCGATGAACACGACGCGGCGCGCCATCTGCGGGCCGTAGCGGCGATTGGCAAGATCGGTGACGAGGAAGGCGGCGGGGTAGGTGAAGGCGCCCCAGGTCAGGAGGTCGGCAAGCGCGAGAGAGCCGAGCTGCCCCTGTACGGGAAACTGAACGAGAATGTTCGACGCCACGACGACAATCGCCATGGCAGCCACGAAGGGCAAATAACGAGCTGAAAAGTTCATTTTTTTAACCTGGGTGATGGAACCAGTGGAGCGCGACGCCGGTAAAATGGCCGAATCGCGCTCTCTGTCAGGCGGTCGTCCCCCGCCGGAAAGGCGATCAGGCGGTCTGCTCGGCCAGCTTCTTGGCGATCTGCTTCTTCAGCAGGCGCGCGCGCTGCGACAGCTCGTCGGTGTCGGCCTTCACCAGGAAGGCGTCGAGGCCGCCGCGGTGCTCGACCGAGCGCAGGGCGTTGGCCGAAATGCGCAGGCGCACGTTCTGGTTCAGCGCTTCGGAAATCAGCGTCACGTTGACCAGGTTCGGCAGGAAGCGGCGCCGGGTCTTGTTGTTGGCGTGGCTTACGTTGTTGCCGGTCATAACGGCCTTGCCGGTCAATTCACAAGCGCGAGACATATTACTTACCTTCGGTTCGAGACGGCCAAATGCGGCGCACCAAAAGTGCATGGCGCGCAATCTGGTCAAGCGGCCGCATGGAAAAGTTGGCGTTCCTTAATCGGGTTTGGCTGACCCGTCAAGGGCGAGGCTTCGGCGCTTCGATTGCGAGGCGGGTGTTTTGATAGGCTTTTCCCGCGATTTCGGTGCACAGGTCGTGCCATTCGCATCCTTCGCAAGGCTGGCGGGTTGCCCCGGCCGCGAAAGCCTTGCGCATGCGCGCCAGCCATTCCCCATCCAGCGAGAATCGCTCGCCCGGCCGCATCGGGCGGCCGAGCAGCGTTTCCACTGCCCGCGCGGCGTTTTCGTCGCGCTCGACAACGCTCTGGCCGAAACAATGTTCGTTCTTGTCGGCCAGAAGCGGTGCGCAGATGTCGTCGGGCCCGGTGACGAGAATCAGGTCCTCGCCATTGCCGAGCCTTTCGACGATCTTGTCGAAATTTGCCGTAAACGCGCCGCTGTATCCCTTGCCGACATAGGTCAGCATGCACAGGAGATGGTGGGCGCGAATACGGACTGTCACAGCCTTAGGCCGTGGGCTTGCCGGCGCGGCGGGTGGCTTCGACGCTTGCCGTGGCGAGCGCGGACTTGACGATGGCGCCGAGGATGAAGGGCGTGACACCGAAGGTGATGGCCTTTTCCACGCCGATCATCGCGGCCAGCCAGGCGCCGCCCATCACCAGGATGAAGGCGTTGCCCAGAAGCATGGCGATGAAGCTGCTCAGCAGGTTGCCCCTGCCGGTCCAGCCGCGCTCGGCCAGCCAGCCAACCATGGCCGCAGCAATCGGGAAGGCGAATAGGTAGCCGGCCGTCGGGCCTGCGAAGTGGGCAAGGCCGCCGGCGCCGCCTGCCAGAACGGGCATGCCCACCACTGCTTCGCCCAGCCAGGCCAGAACGGTGATGGCGCCGAGGCGCCAGCCGTAGAGCGCGCCGATAAGGGTGACCGCGAAGGTCTGCATGGTCATGGGCACAGGCACCATCGGCACTTCGACCCAGGACGAAGCGGCCAGAAACAGCGTGCCCAGCGCCACGACGGCGGCGCGCAGCGCAAGCGGACGGTCGCGCAGGCGAAGCGGCACATAGGCGCTGCTGGCGGTCGCGGTGGAAAGGTTGTTCATCTCGGGTCTCCAGATATCAGATGCTCCGTGGACGGCGCAGGCCTCTGCCGGCGCGCATCGCGG
Organism: Mesorhizobium sp. KR2-14; assembly: GCF_040049255.1. NCBI lineage: Bacteria > Pseudomonadati > Pseudomonadota > Alphaproteobacteria > Hyphomicrobiales > Phyllobacteriaceae > Mesorhizobium > Mesorhizobium sp. KR2-14. Next base: position 178,870 of record NZ_JBDZDR010000007.1, read on the forward strand.
GCGCATGGTATTCCACAGTCTGATGATGCAGTGCAATAAGGCCGGCTGCAAAACCCGCGCGGCGTGCGCGCTGGGGCTGGCCGGCTACCGGCCGCGGCCCATATATCCGCCGAAATTATACGTTTTATCGCCGCGAAGGGATTTTCGCGCGTCGCGCTTCGGACGCGCAAAGCATAGAGGGCGCCAGCCATGGCGAGCATTTTCAAGCCGGTTTCGGTCGCGATTGCGGCTGTCATTGTTTTCACCCCGCTTTTGTCGGGGGCTGCGGCGGCTCAGTCGTTCCGCAGCGAATACACCATTTCCTTCCTCGGGCTCACTCTCGCGCGCTCGAAATTCGACAGCAGCTTCGAGGGCGACCGCTTCCGGGTGCGCGGCAGCATGTCGAGCGCCGGTATTGCGCAGATATTCGACGACACCAAGGGCACGGTGTCGGCTTCCGGCCGATTCTCCGGCACATCGCCCCGACCGGACGGCTTCGTGACCAACTATGTGTCGGGCCGCAAAGCCAAGAAGACGGAGATCGGCTTTGCCGGCGGCAATGTGAGCAAGGTGGTGAACGTGCCGGCGCCGAAGAAGCGCGGCGACGACTGGGTGCCGGTGGCGAAATCCGACCTGCGCGCCGTGCTGGACCCGCTGTCGGCGACGCTGGTGCGCGCCGACAAGCCGGAGCAGGTCTGCGGCCGCACGGTCAAGATGTTCGACGGCGAGATGCGCGCCAACCTCGTGCTCAGCTACGTCTCGACGGGGACGGTTTCGATACCAGGCTATTCGGGCGAGGCGGTGACCTGCAGCGCGCGCTTCGTGCCCGTGGGCGGCTATCGCAGCGGCCACAAGTCGATCGAGTACCTGAAAAACCGCAGCAAGATAGCCATCTCGTTTGCGCCCATCGGCACAACCGGGGTATATGCGCCTGTCCACGCCACGGTCGGCACGCAGATCGGCACAATAACAATCCGGGCGCGGAATTTCGAGGCTGTGAACTAGGGGCCTGGCAGCCCCGACCGGGGGGAATATGGGTCGTGCCACGCTTATCGGCTTTTCGGCGGTTGCCATGTGGGCGCTGCTGGCGCTTCTGACAGACGCATCCGGCCAGGTTCCGCCATTCCTGCTCTCGGCCATCACCTTCGCCATCGGCACCGGCGTCGGCCTGGTGGCGCGTCTGTTCATGGCACAACCGGCGGAACAGCCGAAGATCCCGCCGCAGGTTTGGCTGATCGGCATTGCCGGCCTGTTCGGCTACCACTTCTTCTACTTCACCGCGCTGCGCAATGCGCCGGCGGTGGAGGCGAGCCTGATCGCCTATCTGTGGCCGCTGTTCATCGTGCTCGGCTCGGCGCTGATGCCGGGCGAGCGGCTGCGCTGGAACCACATTGCCGGCGCGCTGCTGGGGCTTGCCGGCACCTTTCTCATCGTCACCAAGGGCGGCGGGCTTTCCTTCGACAGCCGCTATACCTTCGGCTACGCAATGGCCGGTGTCTGCGCCTTCCTGTGGTCGGGCTATTCGCTGCTGTCGCGCCGCTTCCCTTCCGTGCCCACCACCATCGTCACCTGGTTCTGCGCGGCGACGGCCGTTCTGTCGCTGCTGTGCCACTTCGCGCTTGAAGAGACGGTGCTTCCGGCAAATGCCGGCCAGTGGCTGGCCGTTATCGGCCTGGGGCTGATGCCGGTGGGCGCCGCCTTCTACGCCTGGGACCACGGCGTCAAGCGCGGCAACATCCAGGTTCTGGGGGCGGCGAGCTATGCCGCGCCGCTGCTGTCGACGCTGGTGTTGATCGTGGCCGGATTTGCCGCGCCGACGCCCAGCATCATCGCCGCCTGCATCCTGATCACCGGCGGCGCGGTGCTGGCCGCAAAATCGATGCTGTTCGGAAGGAACCAGCCTGCGGGAGCCGAGGCATGATGCCCTTTTCCGGCGGCATTGAAGCGACGGCCAATGGCATGCTGCTGTTTTCGGTGGCGGCGGCCTGCATCTATTTCTTTCTCCTCGACGCGCCGGTGTCGATCAGGCGCACGGTGGTGAAGACAGTTCCGGTGGCCCTCCTGGCGGCGCTGACGGTGACGGTTGGCGGGCCGAAGCTGCTGGCAGGCGCGCTGGCGCTCAGCGCGCTGGGCGATGCCTTCCTGTCGCGCGAGGGCGAGAAGGCGTTCCTGAGTGGGCTCGCCAGCTTCCTTGCCGCGCATCTGCTCTATGTCGTGCTGTTCCTGCATGCCGGCGGCGGGGCCGGGGTCCTGTTTTCGACGCCTCGCCTGCTGCTGGCGGCCGTCATTGTCGTGCTCGCGCTGGGGATGCTGGCCGTGCTGTGGCCGCGCGTGGAGGCCGGCCTCCGGGTGCCGATCGCCATCTATGTCGTCGCCATCCTGGCCATGGGCCTGGCCGCGCTGACGCTGGCCGACTGGCGCATCATTGTCGGCGCGGTGCTGTTCATCGCGTCCGATGCGCTGCTGGCGACGGAAAGGTTCCTGCTGGGCCCGAGCAAGTCGCTTCGCTTCTGGATGCTCCACGGGGTGTGGGCGTTCTACTATGCCGCGCAGGCGCTGATCGCGCTCGGATTTTTGACAGTGGCGTGAACCTGGCGGGGCGGGAAGCTATTCCGCCTTGCCCGGCTCCCAGCCTTCCTTTGCCAGCTCGAACTGCGAGAACTCGAAGCCCGGCGCGACCGTGCAGCCGACAAGGGTCCACTCGCCGAGGCTTTTCGCCGTCTGCCATACTCCTGCCGGCACGATTTGCTGCGGGCGCTCGCCGGCGGCAAGATCCGGGCCGAGGCGATGGCGGGTCACCTCGCCGCCTTCTTCGTGCATGGTGATTTCCAGCGGCGCGCCGGCATAGAAGTGCCAGACCTCGGCCGCATCCTTCACCCGGTGCCAGGCCGAAACGTCGCCTGCCTCGAGCAGGAAATAGATCGCGGTGGAATGGCCGCGCGGGTTGAAGGCAGTCGCGTCACGGAAGGTCTGCACATACCAGCCGCCCTCGGGATGCCGCTGCATACCTAGCGTTTGGATGATGGCTGCTGCGGTCATCTCGGCCGACATCAGAACAGGTCCTTGCGCTTGCGGATTTCGGCGAACACCGCCTCGTCGGCGGCATTTTCCATGCCGAGGTTCCTGCGGATCGCCGGGTCGTGCCAGCGCAGGAACGGGTTGGTGGCAAGCTCCTCGCCGATGGTGGTGGGCAGCGTCGGCTTGCCCTCGGCGCGCAGGCGGTCGATCCGGGCGGCGCGTTCCTTAAGCGCCGAGTTGGTGGGATCGATGGTGAGGGCGAAGCGCGCATTGGCCTGCGTGTATTCGTGGCCGCAAAACACCTTCGTCTCGGGAGGCAGGGCGGCAAGCTTCCTCAGCGATTCGAGCATGACCGCCGCCGGGCGCTCGAACAGCCGCCCGCAGCCCAGCGCAAACAGCGTGTCGGCGGTGAACACCACATTCGCCGTGGGAATGTAGTAGGACACATGGCCGGCAGTGTGGCCCGGCGTGGAGATGACATAGACGAGGTGGCCGCCGAAGGGGATGGTGGCGCCTTCCTCCACGCCGTGGTCGATGCCGGGGATCTTTTCGGCTTCGGCCTGCGGCCCAACGATGCGCAGGCCAAAGCGCTGTTTCAGCGCCAGATTGGCCTCGACGTGGTCGCCGTGGTGATGGGTGGTGAGGATCATCGTCGGCTTCCAGCCGGTGCGCTGGACCGCGGCGAGGATTGACGCTTCCTCCGGCGCGTCGATCAACGCCGTCTGTCCGCTTGCGGCGTCGTGCACCAGCACGCCGAAATTGTCGCTGCGGCACATGAATTGTTCGAACTCGAGCGTCATCGCTACTCTCCTTGCTGTCGGGGACGATAGGGCGGCGGGTGCCTCCTGTCATCCCCGCGACGCTTCCAAGAAGGCTTTGTTGAACTCGCCTCGCAAGGTCGCTACCGTCGGGGCCATGAATTCGGATATCGTCGACCTGCGCTCCTTCTACGGCACGCCGCTCGGCCATGCGGTCGCAGACGCGATCGGCATGGCGCTGACCTCGGTCTGGGCCAGCATTCCCAGCGAGCGGCTGGTGGGGCTTGGCTATGCGTTGCCCTGGCTCGACCGATTCGGCGCCGATGCCGAGCGCGTCTTTGCCTTCATGCCGGCCACGCAAGGTGCGGTGTCCTGGCCGCCGGCGCAGCCTTCGGCCACGGCGCTGGTGTTCGACGAGGAACTGCCGCTGCCCGACGCCTCGATAGACCGCATGCTTTTGGTGCATTCGCTGGAGCACGCCGAGAACCCGCGCGAGACACTGAAGGAAATCTGGCGGGTGCTGGCTCCGGCCGGGCGCGTCGTCATCGTGGTGCCGAACCGGCGCGGCGTCTGGGCCCGCTTCGAACACACGCCCTTCGGTACCGGGCGGCCGTTCTCGCGCGGCCAGCTCATGGAACTGCTGCGCGACGCGAATTTCACGCCCGCCGCCTGGACGGAGGCGCTGCTGTTTCCGCCCTCGCACAGCGGCCTCGTCATGCGCTTCCACAATCTGCTGGAGCGCACCGGCCGCCGCTTCTGGCCGATCTTTTCCGGCGTCGTCGTGGTGGAGGCGCAGAAGCGCCTGTATCAGGGCGTGCCGGTGGCCCAGCGCGCCTCGCGCCGGGTCTTCGTGCCGGTGCTAACGCCGCAAGGCATTAGCGGCCACGCGCGGAAAGCCGCGAAAGGCCGTTAGGTTTCACGCCGGCTGCGGCGCCCGGCGGCGCAGGGTCTCGCTGGGTTCGATCAGCAGCGACAGGGCCGCGGCGGCGATCGCCGTCATGCCGGCGATCTGGAAGGCCAGCGCATAGTCGCCCTGCATCTCGCGCAAGGCACCGCCGAAATAGGCGGCGGTGGCCGCGCCGATCTGGTGGCCGGCCACGATCCAGCCGAACACCAGCGGGCCCGAGCGGTCGCCGAAGGCTTCATTGGAGAGCCTGAGCGTGGGCGGAACGGTGGCGATCCAGTCGAGCCCGTAGAGGATGGCGAAGATGGTCAGGCTGGTGCCTGAAAAGCCGGAAAGGGGCAGGTAGACCAGCGCCAGGCCGCGAACGCCGTAATAGATGCCGAGCAGCTTGCGCGGGTCGAAGCGGTCGGTGAGCCAGCCCGACAGCGTGGTGCCGACGAGGTCGAATATGCCCATCAGGGCAAGCAGGCTCGCCGCGCGCACTTCCGGAATGCCCATGTCGCCGCAGAAGGCGATGAGATGGGTGCCGACCAGCCCGTTGGTGGTGAAGCCGCAGATGAAGAAGGTGGCGAAGAGATACCAGAACACGCGCGTGCCCGCCGCCTGCCTGAGCGTGCTCAGGGTCGCGGTCAGGAAGTTGCCGCTGGCGGCGAGCGATGGCTGCTCTTTCTCGCCCGGCTCGGCGCCATAGCGCGTGATGCCGATGGAGGCCGGGCGCTCGGGCACCAGCAGATAGACCAGCGGGATGAGCGCGGCGGTGGCGACCGAAACCGCGATCACCACCGGCTGCCAGCCGCCGGACTGGGCAAGGGCGGCGAGAAACGGCAGGAACACCAGCATGCCGGTGGCGCTGGAGGCCGACATGAGCCCCATCATCAGGCCGCGATTGGTCTTGAACCAACGGTTGACGATGGTTGCGCCGAGCACGGAAGCCACGGCGCCCGAGCCGATGCCGGAAAACACGCCCCAGCTTGCGATCAGGTGCCAGGGCTCGCTCATCAGCAGGCTGGCCCCGGTGGAGGCCGACATCAGCGCCAGCGAGGCCAGCAGCGTGCGGCGCAGGCCCACGCGCTCCATCAGCGCGGCGGCGAAGGGGCCGGCAAGTCCGTAGAGGAAAATGCCGATGGCTGCGGAAAACGAGATCACGTCGCGCCGCCAGCCGAAGGCTTCTTCCAGGGGAAGCATCAGCACGCCCGGCGCCGAGCGCAAGCCGGCCGCGATCAGCAGCGAAAGGAAGATCACCGCCACGACCACGAAGGCGTAACGCTGGCCAAAGGGGCGCTTTTGAACTAAGCTCATGTTACTGACCGGTACGTTGCGGGTTGTCATTTGTACGTACCGGTCAGTAACAAAGTCAAGAGAGCCAGTGCATGTCGACCAAGACGAGCATCACGAAGCTGCCAGATGCTGCCAGATCGGACGATGCAGCGCAGCACCAGCCGCGCGCGGCAGAGCGCATATTGGGCGCGGCGCGCAACCTGTTCTATCGCCAGGGCATCCGCGCCATCGGCGTCGACGAGATCGTGCGCCAGGCGGGCGTGACCAAGCCCAGCCTCTATCGCAGTTTCTCGTCCAAGGACGAACTCGCAGCGTCCTATCTGCGCCGCTACGAGGCGGAGTTCTGGGAGCGCTTCGACAAGGCGGTGGCCGACCATCCGGGCGATCCGCGCGGCCAGATACTCGCGTTCCTGGAAGGGGTGGGCCAGCGCGCGGTGCAGCCGGACTACCGCGGCTGCGGCATGACCAACGCCGCGATCGAATATCCGGAGCATGGCCACCCGGCGCGGCTGGTCAGCGAAGCCAACAAGCGCGAGTTGCGGCGGCGATTGCGCGCCATGGCGGCGGAAATGGGCGCGGAAGATGCCGACACGCTCGGCGACGGGCTGCTGCTCTTGATCGAGGGCGCCTATGTCTCGGGCCAACTCTTCGGACCCGGAGGGCCTGCGGCGAGCGTAGCCGACAATGCCGACCGTCTGATTGCAGCGAGCCTGAAGCAGCGCTGACGGCCGCCGGGAAGACTATTCGGAACTTACGAGCCGTTTCGGTTCCCGCTCGGGCAGAAGTTCCTCGGTTGCCTGGACTACGGCGCCAGCAGGGCTTTCGGGCTGGTCGAGTTCGCGCAGCCATTCGCGCCAGACCGCGACCAGAAGCGCCATCAGCACCGGGCCGATGAACAGGCCCAGGAAGCCCATGGTCTTCACGCCGCCCACCAGGCCGAAGAAGGTGGGGAGGAAGGGCAGCTTGATCGGCCCGCCGACCAGTCTGGGCCGCAGCGTCTTGTCGACGATGAACAGCTCGATCGAGCCCCAGGCAAACAGCCCGACGCCGGCGATGGGCGTGCCGCGCGCGACCAGATAGGCCGACACCAGCGTGAACGACAGCGGCGCGCCGCCGGGGATGAGGGCCATGACGCCGGTGAGCACGCCGAGCGTGACCGGCGAGGGTACGCCGGCGATCCAGTAGGCGGTGCCGAGCACCACGCCTTCGCCGATGGCGATCAGCGTCATGCCGGTGACGGTGGAGCTGATGGTTGCCGGCACCACGCGGGAAATGCGTTCCCAGCGGGTCGGCAGGATGCGCTCGCCGAACTTGTCTATCTGCCTGGCGAAGCTTTCGCCGTCGCGATAGACGAAGAACAGCGCAATCAGCATGAACAGCAGCGTCAAAAGCAGGTTGAAGGCGCCGCCGCCGGCCGCCAGCACGCCGCGATAGATGCTGCCGATATTGGCGCCGCTGACGATCTGGATAAGCTCGCCGATGGCACCGGGGTGGCCGATGTGGCGCACCCATTGCTGGTCCAGCCATTCGCCCACGCCCGGCAATGCGGTCATCCATTCGGGCGTCGGCGCGCCGTTGCGGTTGGTTTCGACCGCCCAGCTGAACCATTCCCGCACTTCGTTGACGGTGTAGGTTCCGGCCAGAACGATCGGCACCACGAGGAAGGTGATGATGAAGACGAGCGCCAGCGTGGCCGCGACGGTGCGACTTCCGCCAACGGCGTCGCGCAGCCGCTGGTAGAGCGGCCAGCTCGCAAAGGCGATGACGAGCGCCGCGAGCACCGGTACCAGGAAGCCGTTGAAGAAATAGACGCCCGCCGCGATGATCAGCACCAACAGCCATCGGGCCGCCGTGAGTGGCGGGATGAGCGGGATGCGGGCGGGCGTGGAAAGCCCGAGCAGGCGAGGTTCCCGCTTCGAGGGCCCGAGTTCCTGTTCGCTCAAATGCCTTTTCTCCTCAGCTTGACGCGGCGTCTTCTTCACTACTCTCTTGCGCGGGCCGCACCAAGGGATTTCGCGCAACGGGGAGCATCTGCCGCACGCCGGAAGCTCGGGGCCCGGCGAAGTCGACTGCCGGAAGGATAGCAGCGGAAGGGTACCGCTTTGTGACCAGCCAGGAGTTTTCGCCGGACAATGCGATCCGCCGCCATTGCCGGGCGAGAGATTGCGGAAGCCTCAGCGTCATGGCGTGTCGAGGGACATTCCGACGTTTTCCAGGTCGTAGGGCGTGGTCTGATAGACCTGGTTGATCCAGTTGCCGAACAGAAGATGGGCGTGCGAACGCCACCGGTTCAGCGGCCGGCGGGCCGGATCGTCGTCGGGGTAATAGCCGTGCGGCACCTCGATTGGCGTACCGGCGGCCACGTCGCGGTCATACTCTTCCTTGAGCGAGGTGGAGTCGTATTCGATGTGGTTGAACATGTAGAGCCGGTTGCCGGTCGCCTCGGCCAGCAGGCAGGGGCCGGTCACGTCCGATTCCATCAGCAGGTCCAGCCCCGCGCCCGTGGGAATGTCGGCGCTGCGCACCTCCGTCCAGCGTGAGACGGGAATGGCGAAATCGTCCGAAAAGCCGGCCAGATAGGGCGAGGCGGGCGCATTGTTGCTATGCCGGAAGACGCCGAAGGCCTTCTTGTCGAGCGTGTATTTCGGAATGCGGTGGAAGTGCCAGGCAGCCGCCATCGCGCCCCAGCAGATGAAGAAGGAGGAATGGACGTGAGTGGTGGTCCAGTCGAAGATGCACTTGAGCTCGTCCCAATAGGTGACTTCCTCGAAGTCCAGCAACTCTATGGGCGCGCCGGTGACGATGAAGCCGTCGAACTTGCGGTGCCTGACCTCTTCCCAGGTCTGGTAGAAGGAGATGAGATGCTCCTCGGCCGTGTTCTTGGCCTTGTGGTTGCCGATGCGCACCAGCGTCAGCTCCACCTGGAGGGGGGAGGCGCCGATCAGTCTGGCGATCTGCGTTTCCGTGCGGATCTTGTTCGGCATGAGGTTCAGGAGCCCGATCTGCAGCGGACGGATGTCCTGCCGCAGCGCCGTCCGTTCGTCCATCACGGACACGCCTTCGCGCACGAGCACCTCGCGGGCGGGGAGCTGATCGGGGATCTTGATCGGCATCGCACAAACTCCAAACAAAAAAGACCGGTGGCGAAATCGCGACCGGTCCGAACGAATTTGTCGTAATCGGTCCCTTTAGCGACTTGTTTAACGTGGCTGCAAGCCGACCGGCCAAATCACCACGGAACGTTGCAGCTTTTTTACGTCCGTGCCCGGGCGGCGTCAATCACTTAGGGGTGTCGCATTGCAATTGCACCCGATGGACCCCCACCCCTAACCCCTCCCCACAAGGGGGAGGGGGACGATTTTCGGGACCGTTGCCACCCGAAACGGCGAAAGTTGGCGCCGGGCAGCCACGCCGCAAGAAACCCCTCCCCCTTGTGGGGAGGGGCAGGGGTGGGGGTATAAGCCGACCGGTGTCCTCGAGCCCAGGACCAAAAGCTTTTTCTCGACAATCCGCGCCCTGGCGGGTATTTCCCTCGCGTCCCTTTTGACCGTGGAAAGCCGGATTTTTCAGCCATGACGCAAGCGAATGACGTGAGCCGCCCGCAGCCGAAGCCCGGCATCATGGACATCGCTGCCTATGTGCCCGGCAAGAGCAGCGCGCCTGCGGGCGTCACCAAGGTGCACAAGCTGTCGTCGAACGAAAATCCGCTCGGCGCTTCGCCCGCCGCCATCGAGGCCGTGCGCGAGGTTGCAGGCCGGCTCGAATTCTACCCCGACGGCTCGGCCACCAGGCTGCGCGAGGCTATCGGCGAGGCCTATGGCCTGAACCCGGCCAATATCATCTGCTCCAACGGGTCGGACGAAGTCATCGGCCTGCTGACGCAGACCTACATGCAGCCGGGCGACGAGGGCATCTTCACCGAGCACGGCTTCCTGGTCTACCGCATCTACATCCAGGCAGCGGGCGGGGTGCCGGTCGTGGCCAAGGAGAAGAACGAGACCGCAGATGTCGACGCCATCCTCGCGGCGGTGACGGACAAGACCAGGATCGTGTTCCTGGCCAACCCGAACAACCCGACCGGCACCTACCTTCCCTTCGAGGAGGTGCGCCGCCTGCACGCCGGCCTTCCCGGGAACGTGCTGCTGGTGCTGGACGCGGCCTATGCCGAATATGTGCGCCGCAACGACTACGAAGCCGGCATCGAGCTGGTCTCGAACTCGCAGAACGTGGTCATGACCCGCACCTTCTCCAAGATCCACGGGCTTGGCGGCGTGCGCCTGGGCTGGGCTTACGCGCCCGCCCATGTCGTCGATGCGCTGAACCGGGTGCGCGGGCCCTTCAATGTCAATGCCGCGGCCATCGAGGCGGGCGTGGCGGCGATGCGCGACCGCGCCCATGTCGAGCACACCGTGGCGCACAACGAGCAGTGGCTGGCATGGCTGACGGAAGAGCTGACCAGGCTCGGCCTTCGCGTTACGCCCAGCGTCGGCAATTTCATCCTCATTCACTTCCCCGATGACGGGAAGCACTCGGCGGCGGCGGCCGACGACTATCTAGGCGAGCGCGGTTATATTCTGCGGCGCGTTGCAGGCTACGGTTTTCCCAACGCGCTGCGGATGACAGTCGGAACCGAAGAAGCCAATCGCGGCGTCGTCGCCGCTCTCACCGAGTTTTTGAAAAGCTAGAAAATGTCCGCTCCATTGTTTGAGAAGATCGCCCTCGTCGGCATCGGCCTCATCGGGTCGTCGCTGGCGCGGGTCATTCGCCGCGAGGGCCTCGCCGGCCATGTCGCCATCGCCACCCGCAGCCCCGACACGCTGAAACGTGCCGAGGAACTGGATCTCGGGAATTCCTACACCACCAGCGCCGCCGAGGCGGTGAAGGACGCCGACCTCGTCATCGTCTCGGTGCCGGTCGGTTCGTCCGGCGCTGTCGCCGAGGAAATCGCGCCGGCGCTGAAGCCCGGCGCCATCGTCACCGATGTCGGCTCGACCAAGGGCTCGGTGATCGCGCAGATGCAGCCGCACATGCCCGCGCATGTGCATTTCATTCCCGGCCATCCGCTGGCGGGCACGGAAAAGTCCGGTCCCGACGCCGGCTTTGCCGAACTGTTCGAAAACCGCTGGTGCATCTTCACGCCGCTGCCGGGCACCGACCCGGAGGCGCTGGAGAAGCTGTCGGAATTCTGGCGCCGCTGCGGTTCCAACATCGACACCATGGACCCCGAGCATCACGACATGGTGCTGGCGATCGTCTCGCACCTGCCGCACATCATCGCCTACAACATCGTCGGCACCGCCGATGACCTGCAGACGGTGACGAAGTCCGAGGTGATCAAGTATTCGGCCTCCGGCTTCCGCGACTTCACGCGCCTGGCCGCATCCGACCCCACCATGTGGCGCGACGTGTGCCTGCACAACAAGGACGCGATCCTGGAAATGCTGGCGCGGTTCTCGGAGGATCTTGCCTCGCTGCAACGCGCCATCCGCTGGGGCGACGGCGAGAAGCTGTTCGACCTGTTCACGCGCACCCGCACCATCCGCCGCTCGATCATCGACGCCGGCCAGGACATCGACGCGCCCGACTTCGGCCGCCAGGTCGTGGCGCATCCGGAGAAGCTGGCGAAGGGCTGAGCCCTGCTGGTTTGGGGCTGCGTTGACAGTTGCCTCGCTCGCGTCCTCTCCCGAAGGGAGGCAATCGCATATGGTGTGATTACCCCCACTCCGCCTCGCGTCGCTCGGCACCTCTCCCCCTCAAAAGGGGAGAGGAAGGGCGCCAGGCTCGCGGCCGGCTCTTCCCTCTCCCCCGTCGAGCGGGGGGTCCGAAGGACGGGCGAGACCCGCGGCTCGCCCCGGAATGGTGGTTTGCGAAGCAAACCGGAGTGGGGGGTCGAATTCAGTTGCTCATCGCTCTACTGCAGCGGCGGCACTTGGCCGAGCTTGATGAAGCCCAGCGATGCCTTGCCCTTGACGATCTTCAGCGGCAATGACGGCTCCCTGCCGAGCAGGGAAAGGCCCATGAAGCCCTGGTGGATTTCCCGGCTCTTTTCCGGCAGCACGCCGCCAAGCACGGTGGCCAGGCCCTGTGGGTCGCGAACCTTCACCTTGAAATCGGCGTCCAGCAGGCCGTCCTGATCGACCGAGAACGGCCCGCTCAGTGAGAGGCCGGTGGTCTGGGCCGTGGAGAGGTCGAGTGTGTGGATGGTGCCGGACTGGCCGCGCAGGCTTTGCGTCCGGCTGCCGATAAGCTGGACCCCGTTGTTGATGGTGAGGTCGGTTTCACCCGACAGCGGCGGCACGGTGCGGCCGTCCACGACGGACGGGTCGAGCGAGAGGCTGGAGAATGTGCCGGCCAGGTCCACGTCCGCACCGTTGGGGCGCATGTGGCCCTCGAAGGTCTCCACGGTTGCCAGGTGCGCGCCGTCAGTGGTGTCTGCGTTCAGCTGACTGCCTTCCAGCGAGACGCGCTGCGGCAGCGGCTGGGCCAGCCGCACGCTGGCGCGAAGATTGCCCCAGGCGAGCGCGAGCGAGAGTGCCTGTGGCACGTCGATGCGGGCGGGGCCGTCAAGCTCGGCGATGAGATGGGCGGGATCGTAGATCTGGCCCACCGAGCGGAAGCTGCCGGCGGTGATACTGATGCCGCGCGCCGGGTCCGTGAAGGCGACGCGGTCGCAGAACAGGCCGAGCCTGAACGGGAAGCCGCGCGCCACCGGGTTGGCGCAGTCGGCGGTCACGCCGTCATGGTTCAGCGCCGCGATGCGGGACTTTGCCTGCGCCTCCAGCTTGTCGGCAAGGTAGAACCAGCCAAGGCTGTAGCCGCCGAACAGCACCACGATGAAAAGCGCCAGCCACATGAAGCGGCGGCTGTAGTTTGGCTTGCGGCTGTCGTCTGACGGCATCTTGGCGAAGATCCTCTTCTTCCGGGCGCTCCTTTCGGGAGCATCCTTTTTCCGAAACGGGCCGACCCGGCAAAATCCTGTCTTTCCTTTCGGCGGCGATATTTTATGCATGGCTTCGAGGCAGCAGTGCGCTGCATTCGGAGTTGGCTTCTCGATATGGGCGATTTTTGGGTTTTTGGCTATGGCTCGCTGATCTGGCGTCCCGGCTTTGCGCATGTCGAGACCCAGCGCGCGCATCTGCATGGCTTTCGCCGTTCATTATGCGTGCAATCCTACGTCCATCGCGGCACGAAGGAACGTCCCGGCCTGGTGCTGGGGCTCGACCGAGGCGGCTCCTGTGTCGGCCTTGCCTTCCGCGTTCCGGGCGAGCTGCGCGAGGAGGTGGTGAGCTATCTGCGCGAGCGCGAACTGGTCACCAATGTCTATGTCGAGCGCACCCATGTCGTGCGCCTCGCCGCTGGCGAGAGGGTGGAGGCGCTCTGCTACATCGTCGACCGCGCGCATGAGCAATATGCCGGCAACCTCCATGAGGCAGAGGCGGCGCGCATCGTTGCCGGCGCGGTCGGGCAGTCGGGTCCGAACGAGGAATATGTGCTCAACACGCTTCGGCATCTGGAAGCGCTCGGCATTCGCGACCACTGGCTGGAAGCCGTGGCGCGGCGGCTCTAGCCAACCGGCCCTCGCCAGGCGCGCGGGCCAGGGGCTGAGGAAAACGGGCCCTAGACCTTCGCGCCCAGTTCCTTCAGCCGCTCCACGGCCGTCGGCGGCAGCGGCGGCGGGTTTTTCGACCTCGCCGCCTCGATGAGAAGCTGGTCGCAGGCGGCTTCGGTTTCGGCGATAAGCCGCTGCATGAACTCCTCCTTGCCCAGCCCTGGCGGGATCGGCGGCAGGAAGCGCGCGTGGATGGTGCCCGGATGGCGCAGGAACTTGCGGCGCGGCCAGTAGAGCCCGGCCACATGCGCCACCGGCACCACCGGCAGGTTGAGCTGCGAATAAAGTTCCACGATGCCCCACTTGTAGGCCGGCTCGGCGCCGGGCGCGCGGCGGGTGCCTTCGGGATAGATGATGAGCTGGCGGCTGTTGCGGTCAAGCTCCGCCTTGGTGGCGGCCACGGCGGCCTTCAGCGCCTTGGAGCGGCTGCCGCGATTGACCGGGATCATGCGCATCTTGGCGATATACCAGCCGAAGAAGGGTATCCAGGTCAGCTCGCGCTTGAGGATGTAGAGCGCATCGGGAATGTAGGGCAGGAATGCGATCGTGTCCCAGAAGGACTGGTGCTTGGGCGCGAGGATGTAGGAGCCATGCGGCAGGTTTTCCTGCCCCGTGACCTCGCTTTTCGTGCCGGCGATCTTCTCCTGCAGCCACAGGCTGGAGCAGGCCCAGAATTTCGGCACGAACCAGGCGCGCTGGCGCGACGCCAGGAAATAGAACGGCGTCCAGAACAGCATCTGGAGGATCAGGTTGGCGTAGAAGACGATGTTGAACGCCAGCGAGCGAATTTGAACCATGGATGAAACCTGAGACGGAAGGTCAGGGCTGGTTACACCAAGAACTGCCAAAGGAAAACCATGGCGCGACGCCGTGACGGCAAGAGATCTCAGTTGGCGGCGGTTTTCGAGGAAGCATCGACCACTGCGACACCGCCCGCCGTCGAGCGCAACGGCACCACGGCCCGTGCCAGCGCGGCGACATATTTGGTGTATTCGGTGAACAGCACCCTCAGCGCGCCGCGATTGGTCATCCAGCCGCCGCCGTCCAGCCGCGTATTGACCACCGGATAGGGTTTCAGGTCGGCATCGGCGATGAGACGGCCCAGTTCCAGCATGCTGCGCGGCATGTGATAGTTGTTGGTGACGAGGATGACGCTGGAATAGGCGTGGTCCTCGATCCACTTGGCGCTTTCCTCGGCATTGCCGATCGTGTCCAGCGCGGCATGGTCGATATCCACGCAGCAGGAAAACAGCGCCTTGTCGGCGCCAGTCGCGATCTGCAGCGACTTGCGCCCGGCCGAGGGGTGCACGCCGCTGATGAGCAGGCGCTTGCCCTTGCCCGACTTGAGCAGTTCCAGCGCGGCGTCGAGGCGCGCCTGGCCGCCGGTCAGAACGATGATGCCATCGGCGCTCGGCGGATTTTTAGGCGTGGTGAGACTGCTGATATGGTGGGCAAACACGCCGAAGCCGGCGGCAAACAGCATGCCTGCGCAGACGAACCCCACGGCCGCCGTGCGCAGAACGTCGCCTGTGCGCTTGGATTGTGCTGTGGCCGCCACCGGATCGTCCCTCATGCCGTCGCTGGCATCCTCTTTTCGAACCACGTCATCATATCATGGAAATTTGCGAATGGACGCCATGCAGGTTTCCGCACATTCGGTTACGGCCGGTCGTGCTGCGTGAGAGGATGATGCGATCAGTCCGCCTCCGGTCTATAGCCCGTCGTGATGGCCGACCTCGATGTCCTTGAGGTAGGTGACCACGGTCACGTGCGAGGTGGCGGCCGTCAGCGCTCCGATGAGCAGTACGACCAGCGCGACCCCGCCATAGCCTGCCGCGCCAATGGCGAAATTGCCGAACAGCGCGGTCGCCTGGTCGGCCTGCGGCGTGGCCAGGTTGCGCGACGACCACCACGAAAACAAGACGAAGACGATCATTGCCGCCAGGCCGCCGGCGGCCGCGCCCTTCATGCCGCTCAGCAGGAAATGCTTGCGGAACTGCGCGGCGATGAAACGCGCCTCCGCGCCGACAAAGTGCAGCACCTCGATGATGTGGCCGTTGCCCGACATGGCGCCGCGGGTGGCGAACACCACGGTGAGCACCGTTGCCGACAGCATCAGCACCAGCACGGCCATGCCGAGCGTGACGGTGGTGTGCGCCATGGCGACCAGCCGGTCGACCCAGGTCCGGTGGTCGTCCAGCGTGGCGCTGGGCACGGCCGGCAGCAAATGCTGGCGCATGGCCACGAAGTCGGGCGGGTTGTCCTCGTCGATTGTAACGATGACCAGCCGCGGCACCGGCAGCTCGTCCATGTCGAGGCCCGATCCCAGCCATGGTTCGAGCAGGCGGGCGGTGGCCTGTCGGTCCACGATCTTGACGCCGCGCACGCCTGTGAACTGGCCGGCGATCTCGGCGGCCTTTTGCAGTGCGGCCTCCATGTCGAGCCCGTCGACCGGCCTGATCTGGATCGTCGCCTCGCGCGCGATCTGGCTTTCCCAGGTCGAAGCGGTGTCGCGCACCAGGGTCACGGCGCCCAGCGTCAGGCACGACAGGAAGGTCATGATGGCGATGACGAACACCAGCGCGCGCCCGGCTATGTTCTGCGGCGGTACGATGGGCGCGGTCTTGCGCCGCGCGTGGCGGGGCGCCTGCGGGGCCTCGTCGGGCGCTTCAGTCATAGACGTCGAGCCTTCCGTCGGCCAGGATCATGCGCCGTGCGTCGACCTGTTCCATCAGGGCGAGATCGTGCGTGGCGATCACCACCGCCGTTCCCAGCCGGTTGAGTTCGATGAACAGGCGCAGCAGCCGCCGCGCAAGCGGCGGGTCAACGTTTCCGGTGGGCTCGTCGGCCAGCAGCAATTCGGGCTGCTCGATCAGGGCGCGCGCGATTGCCGCGCGCTGCTTTTCACCGCCCGACAGCACCGGCGGCAGCACATGCATGCGCTCGCCAAGGCCGACCCATTTCAACAGCTCGGTCACGTCGCCGCGGTAGCTTGCCTCCTCGCGTCCGCGCACGCGCAGCGGCAGCGCGACGTTCTCGTAGGTCGTCATGTGATCGAGCAGGCGGAAGTCCTGGAACACCACGCCGATGCGACGGCGCATCAGCGGCAGCTCCTGCGGCGATATACGCGAGCGGTCCTTGCCGAAGACGGTGATCAGCCCGCGCGTCGGCTTCAGCGACAGGAACAGAAGCCGCAGCAGGGTGGTCTTGCCGGCGCCGGAGGGGCCCGTCAGGAACTGGAACGAGCGTTCGGGAATGTGCAGGGAAATGTCGCGGAGAATTTCCGGGCCCATCCCGTAGCGCAGGCCGACGTTCTCGAAGCGGATCAAATGCAGAGCCCTTGGGTGTTGGGGCCCCCAAAGCGGGCCGACTGTTCGAGACGACCTTCGGGCCGGAGGGTTAACGATCGGTTAAATTTCACGGCAAAAGCGGGCCTGATTCGCTGTCTGGTGGGGAAGCATTAACCAATTCCGTTTACCTCCGGAATCCGGGAACATTCGAAAAGGATATCCTTTCGGCTATGTCAGACGGTCGCACCGCGCGCCCGGTTTCCGGCGAGATCATAGCGTCGCCCGCGGCCGTCGAGGTGCTGCCGCGCCGTCAGACCCGTGCCGATGTGATCGACGCCGATTTCGAGACTGTACCTTCGGCCGCACCCGCTCATGTATTCCCCCAATCCGATGCGGTTGCCGTGGCGCCCGGCCTTTCGCCGGCGGCCGGCATGGAGATTCTGCGCAAGAACAGGACGCTTCCCCGCTTAGGCGCGCGCCCCTTTTCCCGGCGCGGAGGACCTGCCTTCTGGGCCTTCGGGCTGGGGCTCGTGCTCGCGGCATTCTGGAGTTCGGGCGGGCACGCGCTGCTTCGCCAGCTGCCCTTTCCCGAGGTCGCGCAGGCAGCACCCGCCTTCACGATCAGCGGGGTGAAGTCGCGCGTCGACACCGCTGCCGGCAGGCCGATCCTCTATGTCGATGGCGAGGCCACCAATGACGGCAACAGGGCCGCGCTGCTGCCGGCGCTGGAAATCCGCGTGACCGGCGAGGACGGGCGCGCTACCTTGTACAAGCTGGGGACATCGCAGACGCCCCTGGCGCCGGGCGGCAGATTTGCCTTTTCCTCGCGCCTTGCGGTGCCTAAGAACGGCGTGAAGACCGTAGCGGTCGCCTTTGGAGACTAAGAGCATGCCGGCTGTTCGCGGCAAGGATATCGAAGTTCTGTTCAGCGCCTCGGCGATTGCCCGGCGCAATCTCGAGCTGGCCAAGGAAATCGCCTCGCGCGACTACACCGACCTGCTGGTCATATCGGTGCTGAAGGGCTCGTTCATCTTCGCCGCCGACCTGATCCGCGCGATGCACGATGCGGGCCTGTCGCCGGAGGTCGAGTTCATCTTCATCTCCAGCTACGGCACCGGCACCACCAGCGGCGAGGTGCGCGTGCTGCGCGACATCGACAACGAGGTGGCGGGCCGCGACGTGCTGCTCATCGACGACATTCTGGAGTCGGGCAAGACGCTGTCCTACACGCGCGAGCTGATGATGTCGCGCGGCGCCAAGAGCTGCTCCATCGCCGTTCTTCTGGACAAGCGCATGCGCCGCCAGACCGAGCTGAACGCCGATTATGTCGGCTTCGACTGCCCCGACTACTTCGTGGTCGGCTATGGCATGGACGTGGCGCATGCCTTCCGCGAGTTGCCATTCGTCGGCGTGGTCAAGGGCGAGGTCTGAGGGCCATGGGGGTGACGCTCTATGGCTATCGCTACAGCGTCTACCTCCGGATTGCGCGGCTGGCTCTCCTCGAAAAGGGCGTGCCGTGGGACCACGTGGAGATCGATCCGTTCGCTGACACGATCCCTGCGGACTATCTGGCGCTGCAGCCGTTCGGGCGGGTGCCTACGCTGGTGCACGACGATTTCGTGCTCTACGAAACCACGGCGATAACGCGCTACGTCGATGATGCCTTGCCAGGAAGGCCGCTCCAGCCTTCGGACGCACGACGTCGGGCGCGCATGAACCAGATCATCGCCGTCGTTGACGCTTATGGCTATTGGCCAATGGTGAGACAGGTTTTCGTGCAGCGCGTGTTCAACCAGGCCAGAGGGTCGAAGGCCGACGAAGCCGTTCTTGCCGAGGGGTTGCTCGCTTCCCGTCGCGTGCTGGCTACGGTGGAGGACATGGCGACTGGCGGCGAGTTTCTGGCTGGCGACGCGCTCAGCCTTGCCGACCTGCATCTGGGCGCGATGATGGCCTATTTCGCCGCCGCCGAGGAAGGGGCGGCCGAATTGCGGGCATTTCCCAAGCTGGATGCCTGGTGGCAGACTCTGAAAGGCCGCGAAAGCCTTGCGCTTACGGAGCCGGGACTGCCCGCAGCTTGAACGGCGGCTCCTCCGAAGCGCTCATTTTCGTCCGCCAAATCAAAGGGCCGCGCCATTATGCACGGTGCCCGCCTCAAGCCGGCGCTTTCACCCGCTGCCTCGAGTTGAGGGCAAAGAGGCCCGCGCCGACGATCAGCGCCGCGCCTGCCAGGGTCGGCCCCTGCGGCACTTCGCCGAAGAACAGGAAGCCCCACAGCGGCACCCACAGGATGCCGCTGTATTCGAAAGTGGCAACGACGTTGGCCGGGGCCATCCGGTAGGCCTGGGAAAGCAGGATCATGCCGGCCGAAGCCACCACGCCGCATGATGCCATCATTGCGAAGTCGATAGACGTCGGCCACACCCAGGGGCGGGTGAGGAAGCTCACGCTCGGATGCGTCATCTCGCCGAGATCGGCGACCGTGAAGATGACGCCGGCGATGATGGCGCCGAGCAGATAGGCGCCGTTCTGGTAAAAACTCATCACGGTCGAGGATTCGGTAGAGCCCAGCTTGCGCGCCGCCAGTTGCGAAAAGCCGTAGAGGGCGGCCGACATCAGCGATAGGAATGCCGCCCAGTCGAGCACGGAATTGCCGGGCTGCAGCATCACCAGCACGCCGGTCAGGCCTATCGAGGCCGTGACCACGCTTTGCCACGCCACCCGCTCACCGAGATAGGGGCCGGCCAGCAGCATGATGAACAGCGGTCCGGTGAAATAGAGCGCCACGGCATCGGCCATCGGCAGGGCGGCGAGCGCCAGATAGTAGGAGGTATAGGAGGTGAAGAGGGTCAGCGCCCGCAAGGTCAAGAGGCCGAAGCGGCGCGAAGCGAGCGCGGCCAGCCCCACATCGCGGTGCACGATGAAGAGCAGGATGGGCAGCGCGACGATGGAGCGGATCGCCATCACCTCCATGACCGGATAGCGGTCCGACACCGCCTTGATCAGCGGGTCCTGCACGGAAAACACCAGAATGCCGATGCACAGCGAGGCGATGCCAAGGACAGTCCGGTTATGCATGATGTTCAGCGCCCTCGCACAACAGCCGGAAGCGGTCCGGCGGCCGGATAAAAAGAACCCGCAGCCCCAGGGGGACAGCGGGTGAGTGAGGACTGTGCTCATTTCCACGCCTGCAGTGCCGGCGCATTCGCATGAAACTCTCGATCTCTCACGCAATATCGTCCGTTGATTGACATGTTTCAAACGAATTGGGATGATGCCAGCAATCAGAAATTCTTATGGCCAAGGCAATGACGGTTCACCTCGACAGCGACCTGTTGCGCACCTTCGTGGCGGTTGCCGAGGCCAGTAATTTCACCAAGGCTGCCGAGCAGGTGCGCCGCACGCAGTCGGCAGTGTCGATGCAGATCAAGCGGCTGGAGGAGATGGTCGGCGAACCGCTGTTCGATCGCGGCTCGCGCGGCGTGTCGCTGACGCGCAAGGGCCAGGACCTCATCCATAATGCGCGCCGCATCGTCTCGCTGCTCGACGAGACGGCCGCGTCCATGCGCGCCGAACCGCTGGACGGGCCGGTGCGGATCGGCATTCCGGAGGAATACAGCTATTCGATCCTGTCGCGGGCGCTGGGGGCCTTCGCCAAGCGGCATCCGAAGGTGGAGATCACCGTCCGCTACGCCCATTCCGCCTCGCAGATGGAGGCGCTGGAGGCGGGCGAACTCGACCTTGCCGTGGTGTTCGAATGGCAGGACTTTTCCGACGGCGAGATATTGATGCGCGATCCCACGGTGTGGGTGACGTCCAACGTGCATCTCCAGCACGAGGAGCAGCCGCTTCCGGTGGCGCTCTACAACCGCGGCGGCTGGTGCAAGGACTTCGCCTTGAAGTCGCTGGAGGATCGCGGCCACGCCTATCGCGTCGCCTATACCAGCGACACCACGGGCGGGCTCAAACTGGCGGTGGCCTCCGGCCTCGCGATCGCGCCGGTGTCGCGCTCCAACATTCCGCCCGACTGCCGCGAACTGACCGCGGCCGAGGGCTTTGGCGACATCGACGCCTCGAATGTCGTGCTGCACCGCGCGCCGGGCGAGGCGAGCGAGGCGATCAACGGCATGGCGGAAGCGATCCGCGAGGCCTTCTACTCGCGCTTGACCGTCACCGTGCTGCCCGACGACTGACCGCGGCATGCGGCGCTGGCTTGCACCGGCGAGCTGGAAGACTCACCGCATCTCCAGCAGCCGCTCCAGATAGCGCTTCTCGATTTCCGGGCTGAGCGCATTGCCGAGCCGCTTGCGGATGGCGTCGAGGATCTGGCGGGCACGCTGCACGTCGATCTCGTCCGGCACCTTCACCGAATTGCCGAAGTCCGGGCCGGTGGTGGCGCGCGGGCGGCCGAGCGGATCGCGATCGGAATTCTGCTGGCCGCCGGGCTTGCTGCCGCCCTGTTCGTCCTGCATCGCCTGCCGCATTTGCTTCATCATGTCCTGGGCTCCGCGGCGCAGCGCTTCCAGCGCGCGGCCCTGCTCGCCGACTGCGCGATTGCCTTCGGCGTCGCCCAGCGCGTCCTCGGCCTGGCCCATGGCGTCGCCGGCCTCGCCGAAATCCTTGCCCGGCTGAATGCCCAGCTTTTCCATGTCCTTGGTCAGTCCCTGCAGGTCCTTGCGCAACTTGCCCTGGCCCTGCTGGAGCTGCTTGAGCGCATCCGCCAGGTCGTCCGGCGACGGCTGCGAGCCCGGCTGCTTGCCCGGCTTTTGACCTTTGCCCTGATGGCCGTCCTGCCGGCCGCGCCCCTCGTGCGGCAGCGGTCCGCCACGCTGCCATTCGCTGAATTCGTCTTCCTGCTGGCCCCGCTGCATCTGGTCCAGGCGGAACGTGTCGTTCATCATCTCCTGCTGGCGGCGCATGATCTCGCCCAGCTTGTCCATCTGCCGGCGCGTTTCGCTCTGCCCCTGGCCCTGTCCCTGGCCCTGCTGCTGGCGGCCCGCCTGCAGGTTGTTCATCATGTCCTGCAGCTGCGACAGAAGCTGCTCGGCCATGTCCTTGTTGCCGGACTTCGCCAGGTTCTCGATCTGGTCCATCATCCGCTCGAGGTCGCTCTGGCGCAGCTCCTGTCCGTCCTGCTGCTGTTGTCGCGCAAGGTTGGGGTCGCGCTTGGCGCGCTCGGCAAATTCGCGCAGGAAGTCGCTCATCGCCTGCCGCAGCTCCTTCATGAGCTTGTCGATCTCGTCGTCGCTGGCGCCGTTCTGCAGCGCCTGCTTGAGCGCCTCCTGCGCCTGGCGCAGGCGCTTCTCGGCGGTCGAAAGCGAGCCGTCTTCGATTGCCTGAGCCATCTGCCAGAAATAGTCGGAGGTGGCGCGCAACTGGTCATCCGAGCGGGCAATCTTGAGCTGCGTGCGACCGGCCATCAGGCCGAGGAAGTTCGCCAGGCTGTCGAACGTCTCTTCCGGGCGCAGCGTGATGGCATCGATGAGCTCGAGCGCATAGGGCTTGCGATTGGCATCGAGCGAGAAGATGCGGCGCTGCTCGGTCACGGCGCGCGCCAGCGGGTTGGCGAAGGGCCGCTCGGGAAGGGTGAAGGTCTTGGTCTCGCTGACCGCCTCCTGGCCGGCGTCGTCGGTCGCCTTCAGCGTGAGCCGCACCGTGCTGCCGGCCCAGACATGGTCGGTCAGGTCGCGCGAGGTCCGGGCCTTGCCATCGCCGCCGCGGCGGGGCAGGGCGAGCTTCAGTTCGGGAGCCTTGTAGAGCGGGTGGGCGTACGCGGCCTGCGGCGAGGCCAACTCGAACTCGGCCTTGGCGGATGCCGCCCCGTAGTCGTCGAGAATCTCGTAGTTGAGCTCCAGGGCGCCGTTGGCCGCCTGCTTCGGATCCTCCAGGAAGCGGATCGTCGGCGGCTTGTCGGGAATAATGGAGAAGGTCCATTGGCGCAGTTCGCGCCTTCCGGCGGTGAGGCTCAGCACGCCATCGGCATCGAGCTTGCCGGCAAACTCGCGTGCGGCCGTTGCCGCAGTGGCCACCGGCGTGGCGGCCTTGGTGGCGATCTCGTGTTCCGCGCCACTGGCGTCGGTGAAGGTCAGTGTTTCGTTGCCCGACCCACCGGAGACGCGCAGCGAAACCTCGCTGCCCTGCGGCACGGTGAAGTTGGCCTCGTAAGCATCCTTTGCATCAGAGGTCAGCAGCATCGGCGGCTTGCCGGTATAGGCCGGCGGGGTAACCCAGGCATCGATGCGAGGCGGGATGCTTTCGAAGCCCGAACCGGGCCGGAAGGCATCGGCTATGCTGCCACCCAACGGCCCTTGCGAGAAGGCAAAGGCCACGAATAGCAACAGCGCTGCCGCGTCGCGCAGGCCCCACGGGTCGCGCTCCGGCACGCGCGGGCGCGGCGCGTCGCTGTCGATATCGCCCAGCTTCTCGGCCATGCGCCGCTGGTGTTCGCGCCACAGCACCTGCGCGAAGGCACTCGGCGGGCCGCTTGGCCGGTCGGTCTGCACCAGCACCGGCGTATGCGGCAGCCGGCTCGCGGCTTCGATGCGCCGGTCGACCTCGGCCGGCGAGGGCTGGCGATAGAAGCGAAGCGGATAGAGCGCGGCCAACGCTGCCAGGGCAAAGACGCCCAGCAGCCCGAAGCGGACGAGTTCGGGCACGATGCGGAAGACGCCGAGCCAGGCCAGGCTGACGAACAGGCTCGCCGTCACCAGCAGCGGCAGCACCAAGGGCCAGCCGCGCTCCACCATCATGGAGGCAAGCGTGGCCAGCCTTGCGCGGCGCAGGCGCCGGACAAACCGGCCGTCGGCTGTATTTGCAGGCGTTTCCGTCATTGGCCTTTCCGGGCGCGCAAAGGCGCTACCTGACAGGAAAGCATAGCAGCAAACACGGCGAAGACGAGGCCGGGCAAGAAATCGTGATTGCTTGTCCCGGGCGTGATCAAAGCCAGTCGGGCAGCGAATCGAGCCCGATCAGCTCGTCGTAGCTCTGTCGGCGGCGGATGACGTGGAAGCGGTCGCCGTCGACCAGAACCTCGGGCACGAGCAGCCTGGTGTTGTAGGTTCCCGACTGCACCGCGCCATAGGCGCCGGCCGTGCTGACTGCGATCAGGTCGCCCGCCTGCAGGCGCGGCAGGTCGCGGTCGAGGCCGAGGAAGTCGCCGGTTTCGCAGACCGGGCCGACGACATCGACCACCATGCGCGGCGCGTCTACCGGCGGCTGCACCACCGGGCGGATCTCGTGGAAGGCTTCGTAAAGCGTCGGCCGGATCAGGTCATTCATGGCGGCATCGACGATCAGGAAGTTCTTGGCGTCGCCTTCCTTCAGGTAGATCACTTCCGAAACCAGGATGCCGGCATTGCCCACGATCAGCCGGCCGGGCTCGAACATCACCTTCAGGCCGAGCTTGCCGACACGCTCCTTCACCACCTGCGCATAGGCGTCGGGCAGGGGCGGGGGCGAATTGTCGGTGCGATAGGGAATGCCGAGCCCGCCGCCGAGATCGACATGGTCGATGGCATGGCCGTCGGCGCGTAGCGTCTCGACCAGTTCGGCAAGCAGCGCAAAGGCGTCGTCGAAGGGCTGCAGCTCGGTAATCTGGCTGCCGATATGCATGTCGATGCCGGTGATGCGGATGCCCGGCAGCTCGGCCGCGCGGGCATAGACGGCGCGCGCCCGCTGCCACGGAATGCCGAACTTGTTCTCGGCCTTGCCGGTGGAGATCTTCTGGTGGGTCTTGGCGTCGACGTCGGGGTTGATGCGCAGCGACACCGGCGCCTGCTTGCCCATCGCGACGGCGCGCGCCGAAAGAAGCTCCAGCTCCGGCTCCGACTCCACGTTGAAGCAGAGAATGTCGGCCGACAGCGCAAGGTCCATTTCGCGCGCGGTCTTGCCGACGCCCGAAAACAGGATCTTGCTGCCAGGAATGCCGGCGGCAAGCGCGCGGCGCAGTTCGCCCTCAGAGACCACGTCGGCGCCGGCGCCCAGCATCGCCAACGTCTTCAGCACCGCCTGGTTGGAGTTGGCCTTCAGCGCATAGCAGACCAACGCGTCGAGGCTGGCGAATGCCTGGCTGAACACGTTGAAATGCCGGGTCAGCGTCGCCGTGGAATAGCAATAGAACGGGGTGCCGACAGCCGTCGCGATTTCGGGCAGGGGCACGTCTTCGGCATGCAGCACGCCGTTGCGGTATTCGAAGTGGTTCACGGCAGTTCGGTTCCGATCAGATCAGGCCATCGAGGATGAACGGCTTGTCGGCAACCGGCGGCGCCGGCTCGGGCGGCAGCGGCTCGTTGGCCTTTTCAGCGTCCTTGCGCGCCTGCACGGCGGCTTCGTAGGGCGAGTCGAGGCCGGCCTTGCGCCCGCAGGCCGAGACCGCGGCGACCGCGGCCAGAAGCACGAGCGTGGTGAGAAGTCTGCTGCCGGTCATCCGTGTCATCCGTGCGTGAAAAATCCGTCCGCCGCTTGTAGCGAAGTTTTGCACGCTTTGCACCCCCGGCGATCCAGCGTCCGCGCAAATGGGGCCGCGGGAAGGCGCGCCTCAGGCCTTGGCGATGCGCTTCTTCCAGTAGCGGATCTGGCGGCGCACCTCGGCTGGCGCCGTGCCGCCGAAGGAGGTGCGGCTTTTCACCGAATTTTGCACCGACAGAACCGAGAAGACGTCCTCGGTGATGCCGGCATGGATCGACTGCAGGTCCTCCAGCGCGAGCTTCTCCAGCCCGACCTTCTTGCTCTCGGCCAGTGCCACGGCGCGGCCGGTGACATGGTGTGCGTCGCGGAAGGGCAGGTTAAGCGTGCGCACCAGCCAGTCGGCAAGGTCGGTGGCGGTGGAGTAGCCTGAGCCGGCGGCCTTCTTCATCGCCGCTTCGTTGATGGTCATGTCGCCGACCATACCGGTCATGGCCGCCAGCATCAGGTCGAGCGTTTCGGCCGCGTCGAAGACGGCTTCCTTGTCTTCCTGCATGTCCTTCGAATAGGCGAGCGGCAGGCCCTTCATTACCGTCAGCAGGCCGATCAGATGGCCGTTGACGCGGCCGGTCTTGGCGCGCACCAGTTCGGCGGCATCTGGGTTCTTCTTCTGCGGCATGATCGAGGAGCCGGTCGAAAAGCTGTCGGACAGCCTTACGAAGCCGAACTGCGGCGTCGACCAGATCACGATCTCCTCGGCCAGGCGCGACAGATGCGTGGCGCAGATGGCGGCAATCGACAAAAACTCCAGCGCGAAGTCGCGGTCCGACACGCTGTCCAGCGAATTGCGGGTCGGCTCGCGGAAGCCGAGCGCCTTGGCGGTGCGGAAGCGGTCGATGGGAAAGCCGGTGCCGGCGAGTGCCGCCGAACCCAGCGGGCTCTCGTCCATGCGCTCGATCGCGTCGCGCACCCGCGACAGGTCACGGCTGAACATCTCGACATAGGCCATGCAGTGGTGGCCAAAGGTCACCGGCTGCGCCGTCTGCATGTGGGTGAAGCCTGGCGTCACGGTTGCGGCATGCTCTTCGGCGCGCACCAGGAATGCCTCGATCAGGCCCTTCAGTGCGTCGGCGACGCGGAACAGTTCGTCCTTCACCCAGAGGCGGAAATCGACAGCCACCTGGTCGTTGCGCGAGCGGGCGGTGTGCAGGCGCCCGGCGGCGGAGCCGATCAGCTCGGCCAGCCTCGCTTCCACGTTCATGTGGATGTCTTCCAGCTTGGTCGAGAACTCGAACGCGCCGCTTTCGATCTCTTTCAATATCGTGTTCAGGCCGTGAGCGATTTTTTCTTGATCTTCCGTCGCAATGATGCCCGTCTCGGCAAGCATTTCGGAATGGGCGATCGAGCCGCGGATATCCTGCGCGTAAAGCTTCTTGTCGAAGTCGATCGAGGCGTTGATCGCTTCCATGATCGCGGCCGGGCCCGAGGCAAAACGTCCGCCCCACATCGCGTTGCTGGCCTTCTTGTCGCTCATCGTGGTAACCGGGCTCCGGAGATAAAGTGAATGGCTGACGAAAAGAAACTGATACCCACCACGCGTCTTCTGCTGATGGCGGCTGTGGCCGGCGGTTTTGCCGGCGCGATCGCGGTATATGCCACCAACATGTGGTCTGGCAACACGGCGCCGGCCGGTGCGCCGCAACCGCAGCTTTCCGCCAGCGCTCCGGTCGAGGACAGTGCCGACAACGCCGCCTGCGCGGCCAAGGCCGACAAGAGCAAGGGTGCCGCTGCGGCGGCGGTGGGCGAAGTGGCGGCGATGATGCCGGCCGACCCGCCGCGATCGGTCAGCAGCCTGGCCTTCACCTCGCCCGACGGCAAGCCGATGACGCTGGGGGACCACGCCGGCAAGACGCTGCTGGTCAATCTGTGGGCCACCTGGTGCGCGCCCTGCCGGGCCGAGATGCCGGCGCTCAACGCCTTGCAGAAGGAAAAGGGCGGCGAAAACTTCGAGGTCCTCGCCGTCAATGTCGACACCGGCGACAACGAGAAGCCGAAGAAGTTCCTCTCCGAGATCGGCGTAGACCAGCTTGGCCTCTACCGCGACAACACGCTTGGCCTCTTCAACACCTTGAAGACGCAAGGACTGGCGCTGGGCCTGCCGGTGACGCTGCTGGTCGACGGCGAGGGCTGCCTGCTTGCCCACATGAACGGGCCTGCCGAATGGGCGAGCCCCGATGCCAAGCGCCTGGTAGAGGCGGCGATCGGCAACTGACCTGGCGGTTTGCCGGGCAGGCGCCAGCCTGTCCGGTTTTTTTGCGCTCTGGCTTGTGCGTGAACCTGCGCAGGCGCAAAATTTGCTGGGGGACGGTCACACCCAAACGGGAGACTGTTCATGACCAGCCTCAATCTCACCACCCTCGGAGCAGGCAAGATCGCCATCGACGCGGCGGCGCTGGAAGCGCTCCCAGCCGGCCTGCGCGGCAGCTTGCTGCGCGAAGACGACGACGCCTATGAGGAGGCGCGCGTCATCTGGAACGCCATGATCGACCGGAAGCCGGGGCTTATCGTGCGCTGCTCCGGGGCAGCGGACGTCATGCAGGCGATCCGCTTCGCGCGCGACAACCAGCTTCTGGTCGCCGTTCGCGGCGGCGGTCACAACATTGCCGGCAGTGCGCTGTGCGACGGCGGGCTGATGATCGACCTGTCGCCGATGAAGTCGGTGCGGGTCGATGTGTCAGCCGAGCGAGCCTGGGTGGAGCCGGGCGCGACGCTTGCCGACGTGGACAAGGAAACGCAGGCCTTCGGCCTGGCGGTGCCCACCGGCATCAACTCGACCACCGGCATTGCCGGGCTCACGCTGGGAGGCGGATTCGGCTGGCTGACCCGCAAATACGGGCTGACATGCGATAGCCTCCTGTCGGCCGACGTCGTCACCGCCAATGGCGAGCTGGTGCGCGCGAGTGCCACGGAAAATCCGGACCTGTTCTGGGCGCTGCGCGGCGGCGGCGGCAATTTCGGCATCGTCACGGCCTTCGAATTCCAGCTGCACAAGGTCGGCCCAGAGGTTCTGTCCGGCCTGGTCGTGCATCCGTTCGAGGATGCGCGGGCGGTGCTGCGCGAATACCGCGAAGCACTTGCGGCCGCGCCCGACGAGTTCACCACCTGGGTGGTAATGCGCAAGGCGCCGCCGCTTCCGTTCCTGCCCGCCGAATGGCACGGCAAGGAGGTGCTGGTTCTGGCCATGTGCGATTGCGGCCCGATCGAAAAGGGCGAGGAAGCGGCAGCCCGGATGCGCGCAATCGGCACGCCCATTGCCGACGTCGTCAGCCCCCACCCGTTTACCGGCTGGCAGCAGGCCTTCGACCCGCTGCTGGCGCCGGGCGCGCGCAACTACTGGAAGAGCCACGACTTTGCCGAGCTTTCAGACGCGGGCATCGACCTGCTGATCGGCGCGGTTCGCGAACTGCCCGGGCCCGAATGCGAGATATTCATCGGATATGTCGGCGGTGCCGCCAGCCGCGTCCCGGCAGGCGCGACGGCCTTCCCGCAGCGGCTTCCGCACTTCGTCATGAACGTGCATGCGCGCTGGCGCGATCCGGCAATGGACAAGGCGTGCATCGAATGGGCACGGCGCCTCTACGAAGATGCCAGGCCGCTCGCCATCGGCACGGCTTATGTCAACTTCATGCCGGGCGACGAGGTCGAGCGCGTGGAGGCGGCCTATGGCGCTAACTATCAGCGTCTTGCAGAGATCAAGCAGCGCTACGACCCGCAAAACATGTTCCGGCTGAACCAGAATGTGCGGCCGAAGACGGGGCTGCGGGCCGCCGAATAGGGCGAGTTCTTGAGAAGTCAGGGGTGCGGCGGCCGTCGCGGATGCAGGCCGCCGCCATAGGATTAGCGCGTCGGCACCGGGTGCTCGCCGCGATAGTCGTAGAAGCCGCGGCCGGTCTTGCGGCCGAGCCAGCCGGCCTCGACATATTTCACCAGCAGCGGGCAGGGGCGGTATTTCGAATCCGACAGGCCGTCATGGAGCACCTGCATGATGGACAGGCAGGTGTCGAGGCCGATGAAGTCGGCAAGCTGCAGCGGCCCCATCGGATGGTTGGCGCCGAGCCGCATCGCGGTGTCGATGGCTTCAACCGTGCCGACGCCCTCATAGAGCGTGTAGATCGCCTCGTTGATCATCGGCAGCAGGATGCGGTTGACGATGAAGGCCGGGAAGTCCTCCGAAACGGTGGTGGTCTTGTCGAGCCGGTGGACGAATTCCTTGGCCGCCTCGAAGGTCTTGTCCTCGGTGGCGATGCCGCGCACCAGCTCGACCAGCTTCATGACCGGAACGGGGTTCATGAAATGTATGCCGATGAAGCGCTCCGGCCGGTCGGTCTGCGAGGCCAGCCGCGTGATCGAGATCGACGAGGTGTTGGTGGCCACTATCGCCTCGGGATTGAGCAGCGGGCAGAGCTGGGCATAGATCTTGCGCTTGACCGTCTCGTCCTCGGTGGCAGCCTCGATGACGAGATCTGCGCCGGCGAGGTCGGCCATGTCATGGGCGGCCGAGATGCGCGACATGGCGGCCTTGCGCTGGTCTTCCGACAGCTTGCCGCCACTGACCTGGCGGGCCAGGTTGCCGCTGATGGTGGCGATGCCCTTTTCGATGCGTTCGCCGGAGATATCGTACAGCAGCACCTTGTATCCCGCGAGCGCCGAGACATGGGCGATGCCGCCGCCCATCTGGCCCGCGCCAATGATGCCGATCGTCTCGATGGTGCTGCTCATTATTTTGATCCCGTGAAGGGCCCTTTCAGACATTTTGTGCAGTGCAAACTAAATGGCCGGGGCGGTTTCGTCCACCCCGGCCATTCCAATTTAATATGCTTGTCGCGGAGGCGTCAAAGCGCCTTTTCGAGTTCCGGCAGGATGGTGAAGAGGTCGCCGACGAGGCCGTAGTCGGCCACCTGGAAGATCGGTGCTTCCTCGTCCTTGTTGATGGCGACGATGACCTTGGAGTCCTTCATGCCGGCCAGGTGCTGGATCGCACCGGAGATGCCGACGGCGATGTAGAGCTCGGGCGCGACCACCTTGCCGGTCTGGCCGACCTGCCAGTCGTTGGGGGCATAGCCGGCGTCGACCGCGGCGCGCGAGGCGCCCACCGCCGCGCCGAGCTTGTCGGCCACCGGCAGGATGACCTCCTGGAACTTCTCGGAAGAGCCGAGCGCGCGGCCGCCGGAGATGATGATGCGGGCGGACGTCAGCTCCGGACGGTCGCTTTCCGACAGCTTGTTCTCGATGAAGGTCGACAGGCCCGGGTTGGCGGCGGCAGAAGCCGTCTCGACCGGAGCCGAGCCGCCTTCACCTGCGGCCTGGAAGCCGGCGGTGCGCACGGTGATGACCTTCTTGGCCTCCGGCGACTGCACGGTCTGGATGGCGTTGCCGGCATAGATCGGGCGCTTGAAGGTGTCGGGCGACACGACCTCGACGATTTCCGAGATCTGCGACACGTCGAGCAGGGCGGCGATGCGCGGGGCGACGTTCTTGCCCGACGCGGTCGCCGGCGCGACGATGGTGTCGTAGTTGCCGGCCAGCGCCACCACGGTGTCGGCCAGCGGCTCGGCCAGGCGCTGCTCGAGCTCGTCGGCCTCGACCAGAAGCACCTTGCGCACGCCCTGCAGCTTGGCGGCGGCGTCGGCGGCGCCCTTGGCGCCCTTGCCGGCGACCAGCACGTCGACGTCCGAGCCGATCTTCAGCGCGGCCGACAGGGCCTTGGCGGTCTGCTCGGAGAGCGTTGCGTTGTCGTGTTCGGCGATGAGGAGAATTGCCATTGTCTGTTCCCTTTCCTTCCGAACCTTAAAGCACGCCGGCTTCGTTCTTGAGCTTGTCGACCAGCTCGGCAACCGAGCCGACCTTCACGCCCGCCTTGCGGCCGCCCGGCTCCTCGGTCTTCAAGACCTTCAGGCGCGGGGTCACGTCGGCGCCGAAGTCGGCCGGGGTCTTCTCGTCCAGCGGCTTCTTCTTGGCCTTCATGATGTTGGGCAGCGAGGCGTAGCGCGGCTGGTTGAGGCGCAGGTCCGTGGTCACGATGGCGGGCATCTTCAGCTCGACCGTCTGCAGGCCGCCGTCGACCTCGCGGGTGACCTTGGCCTTGTCGCCGTCGATCTCGATCTCGGAGGCAAACGTGCCCTGCGCCCAGCCCAGCAGTGCGGCCAGCATCTGGCCGGTCTGGTTGGCGTCGTCGTCGATCGCCTGCTTGCCGAGGATGACCAGGCCCGGCTTCTCGGCCTCGACCACGCCCTTCAGCACCTTGGCCACGCCCAGCGGCTCGGTTTCGCCTTCGGTCTTGACCAGGATCGCGCGGTCCGCGCCCATCGCCAGCGCCGTGCGCAGCGTTTCCTGCGCCTGGGCCGGGCCGATCGACACCACGACGATCTCCTCGACCTTGCCGGCCTCCTTCAGGCGAATCGCTTCCTCGACCGCGATTTCGTCGAACGGGTTCATCGACATCTTGACATTGGCGAGCTCGACGCCCGAGCCATCCGACTTCACGCGGATCTTCACGTTGTAGTCGACAACCCGCTTGACCGGGACGAGAACTTTCATGTGTTTCTCACCTCTCTGATGATACTTTGGAGCGCTCCCTACCAGAGCGAGGCTCCTCCCATTTGCCGATTGACGACATATTAGTCGAAAAACCGGCAAATTCCGATCTGTACTTCCGCTGGCAACCAAGCGCCCGCAAGCGGCCGGACCCTAGTTAGCGGCGAAAAGCGCGTCAATATCCCGAACCGCGGCAAATCGTTTGAACGTGGCGCGATCGAGCCCGTTTCGATAGGTCCAGAACCCCGGTTCAGGGACGGCCCCATGGCCACGGGCCCGTGCCATCCGCCGGCGGCGCCGGTTCGGGCTGCGCGGCCTCCGCCGCCGGGGCTTCCGCCCCCTCCTGGTCGAAAAGCGGCACGTCGCGGCTGCGCAAGAACACCACCAGCACGGCACCTGCCGCGATGCCGCCGGCATGGCAGGCCCAGGAGATCTGGTCGTCGCCGCCCAGGACGAGCATCGAAAGCTGGAAGGCGATCCAGAGGCCGAGCGTGATGTAGGCCGGGATGCGCAGCGGGACGCGGCCGAAGAACAGTACCCACACCTTCACCCGCGGATAGAGGATGAGATAGGCCGTCACGATGCCCGCAACGGCACCGGACGCACCGATGAGCGGAGCCTGCGAATCGGGCGCGACGAGACCGTGCACCACCGCGCCGCTGATGGCGCAGAGCAGATAGAACAGCAGGTAGCGGAGATAGCCGAGCGCATCCTCGACATTGTCACCGAACACCCACAGAAACAGCATGTTGCCGCCCAGGTGCAGGATGTCGTTGTGCAGGAAGGCGTAGGTCACATAGGTGAGCAGCGTCGGCACCAGCATCAGGTCGAGCGGCAGCTCGGCCCTTTCGAAGGCCACCGACGGGATGTAGCCAAGGCCCAGCATCCGGGCCTGCACGGTGTAATCGTCTGAAAACGAAGTGAGGAAGAAGACCGCGACGTTGACCGCGATCAGCCCTATCGTGACGTATTGATGCTTGATGTGCCTGAGATGATTGGAATCGTAGAGCGGAATGAACATCGGCTTGTCGTCCGCTCCTCTGGCATGCCGCTATCGATTCTTGCCGGGCACCCATAGCACATCGGCCGCTCCATTGTCATTGACGACACGGGCGGCCACGAAGAGCAGGTCCGAGACCCGGTTGATATATTTGATGCCGTCGCGGTTGACGTGCTCGGCCGGGTCCTGCGCCAGCGCTACCATCATGCGCTCGGCACGGCGCGCCACGGTGCGGGCCAGGTGTAGCGCGGCGGCCGCCGGCGAGCCACCGGGCAGCACGAAGGAGCGCAGCGGCTGCAAGTCCTTGTTCAGGAGATCGATGTCGGCCTCCACCCGTGCGGTCTGGGCCGCAACGATGCGCAGAGGCTCGTAGCTCAGCGGCTTGCCGGTGTCCGGCGTGGCGAGGTCGGCGCCGAGGTCGAACATGTCGTTCTGGATGCGGGCCAGCATGGCGTCGATCTCGGGGTGGACGGCTTGCGTGTGCAGCCGGGCCAGTCCGATGCAGGCATTGGCTTCGTCCACCGTGCCGTAGGCTTCCACGCGCAGGTCCGACTTCAGGCGCCGTTCGCCGCTGCCCAGGCCGGTGGTGCCGTCGTCGCCGGTTCGGGTGTAGATCTTGTTGAGCTTTACCATTTGCCTCCTCCCGGTTTGTTCGCTCAACCGCCGCGGCTGAAATACAGGGCGACCAGAATGAGCACCAGCGCGATGAACTGCAGGAACACGCGCATCTGCATCAACTTGTTCGAGGTGTTGCCGGAGCCGCCGCGCATCATGTTCATCAGCCCGCGGATCAGCACGACCACCACGGCGAACATGATGACGATGGCGAAAATGTTGAAGACGGTTGCCATTTGTTTTCCAGCTTCGTTGCTTCGGTCTGGCCCCCGATTGTCTGGCCGCATGGCGTGCATG
The DNA here is from genome assembly GCF_040049255.1 of Mesorhizobium sp. KR2-14. Classification (NCBI taxonomy): domain Bacteria; kingdom Pseudomonadati; phylum Pseudomonadota; class Alphaproteobacteria; order Hyphomicrobiales; family Phyllobacteriaceae; genus Mesorhizobium; species Mesorhizobium sp. KR2-14. The sequence goes on from NZ_JBDZDR010000007.1 coordinate 212,612, forward strand.
GGCACGGGCGCGGTCGGGCAATGCCGGCAGGCGATGCCATGACATAACCCGATCTGCCGGATGACGATAGGAGGGCGTGGCTCATTACCGCACGGCGCCTCCGGTCTCTCCGCAGGCGCCGGGCAGCAGCGGCTTTCAGGGTTGCCAATGCCGGGCATGCCTTCCCATATTCCCGGCCGTATGAGGCCAGGGAGAAGAATCGGATGCGGGCAGGATGAGAACGATCGTCGCGATAAAGCGCATCCTGTTCGATGCCGTTGGCCATTTCTATGACGATGACGGCTGGGCGATGGCGAGTCATCTGGCGATCACCGCGCTGATGGCGCTGTTTCCCTTCCTCATCTTCGCAACCACGCTGGCGGGCTTCCTGGGAGCCAAGGCGTTTGCCGACACAGCGGTGCACCTTGTCTTCGACACCTGGCCGACCGAGATTGCCGCGCCCATCGCCGATCAGGTCCGGGAGGTGCTGACCGTCCAGCGCGGCGACCTGCTGACCTATGGCGCGCTACTGGCGGGGTTTTTCGCCTCGAACGGCGTCGAGGCCCTGCGCAGCGCGCTCAACCGCGCCTATCGCGTCAGGGAAACCCGCTCCGTCTTTTTTCGGCGGCTGCAGAGCCTGGCATTCGTGCTGATCGCCACCGTCGTTTTTGTGGCCATCAGCGTGCTGCTTGTGCTGGCGCCGCTGCTGGTGCGCCTGGCAATGGCCAAGTTCGAATGGATGAGGCCTTACATGGGCACCATCACGCTGTGGCGCTATGTGATCGCTGCAACGGTGCTGGTTCTGGCGCTGGTTGCCGTGCATGTCTGGCTGCCGGCCGGCAGGCGCAGCCTGGTGGCAATAGCGCCTGGCATCTGCTTCACGCTGGTGGGCTGGCTGGTGGGGTCGGCGGTCTTCGCGACCTATCTCGACAATTTCTCGTCCTATGTGACGACCTATGCGGGGCTCGCCTCGATCATGATCGCGGTGGTGTTCCTCTACATCATCTCGGCCGTCTTCATCCTGGGCGGAGAGCTCAACGCGGCCATATTGCGCTATGTCGAAGCGCGAGCCCGCGTGCCCGGCTGAGCCATGGCCAGGCCGACGCCCAGCATCGTCAGGGCCATGCCGGCCAGTTGCAGCGGCGTCAGCGTCTCGCCGAACAGAGCCCAGGCCATGATCGCGGTGACAGCCGGCACCAGGTAGAAAAGCGACGAGACCTTCGACATCTCGCCATCGCGGATCATCACCATGAGCAGGAAGATGGCGCCGATGGAAAGCACCAGGACCAGCCAGAGCATGGCGAAGACGAGTTCGCCATTGATGGTAACGGTGCGGGTTTCGACGGCGAAGGAGGCGGCGGTCATGACCGCGGCCACGCCGAGATATTGAAAGACCGTGCCGGTGACCAGGTCGCCCCCGGCTCCGAAGCGCTTTTGCCAGATTGTGCCGGCGGTCATGCCGGCCATGGCGACGAATGCCGCCGACAGGGTCTGCCATGTCACGCCGCCGTCAATGGCGCCGAGCTGCGGGGAAAGCACGATCGCGACGCCGGCAAAGCCCGCCGCCAGGCCCGCCCAGTGGCGCGGCAGCACCCGCTCGCCAAGCACTCGGCCCGCCACGAGGGCGGTGACCAGGGGCTGCAGTCCGGCAATCAGCGCGGCAAGCCCGGCCGGCAAGCCGCGATGGATCGCCCAGAACACCCCGCCGAGATAGACCCCGTGCATAAGCGCGCCGGCGATCGCGGAATGCAGCGCAAGCCGGCGCCCGGTCCAGCGCGCGCCGACCAGAACGGAAAGCAGGCCCAGAAGCAGGAATGCGAGTGCGAACCGCGCTGCCAGGAAGGTGAAAGGCTCGGCCCAGGGCATCGCATAGCGGGCGCCGATGAATCCGGTGGACCAGAACAGCACGAAAGCCGCGGGAACCAGTTTCTTGAGGCTTGACGGCATGCATGACCCCCGGTGCACGGGGTCCTCTACCCCTTTGGCTTGCGGCGTCTGCTCTAATGCCATTCATTTTCTCAAGCAAAGGGAAACGTTTGATCCTTAGATTGGAGAAGTGTGGGGCGGATGCCGTCATGGCTTCGAAAGGAGCGGGCGTGCTTTGGAATCTCGAATATGGCTGGCTGATGATGGCCGTCGCGATGGTGGCGGTGATCGCCTTCATCTTTGGCGCGGCGCTGGACGTGCTCATGCGTGACGACGGCTTCGGCCCCATCGGCAACATGACACTGTTCACGGCCGGCTTCTTCGCCGCCATATTTGCCGTCAACTGCTACGGCATCCCGCTTCGCGACCTTACCCTTGCCACGGCGACCGGCCTTTGCGGTGCCTTCGTGACAATCGCCGTCCTGGCTTTGGCCAAGGCGGGCCTTTCGCGCATCTGAGCTGGTCTTTCAGAGGCCGACCATGCGCCGGACCTCGGCCGGCGAAACGCCGGCGCGCCGCAGTTCGGCGAGGCCGCTGGCGTTCTCGCTTTTCGACAGCTTGCGGCCATCGGCCCCGAGGATCAGCCTGTGATGGAAATAGCCGGGCGCCGGCAGGCCGAGCAGGCTTTGCAGCAGCCGCTGCATGCCGGTTGCGGCGTAGAGATCGCGGCCGCGAACGACGTGGGTGACGCCTTGCAAGGCGTCGTCGGCCACCACCGAAAGATGATAGCTGGTGGGGATCTCGCGGCGGGCGATGACCACGTCGCCCCAGTCCTGCGGCCGCGCTTCGATGGCCCGCGTGTCGAGCAGCGTCTCGTCGGAGAACTCGTTCCAGAACAAGGGGGCTTCGAGCCGCGCAAGCGCGGCTTGCGTGTCGAGGCGCCAGGCAAAGGCAGCGCCGTCTTCGATGCGGCGCCGGCGCTTGGCCCCCGAGAGCGTCTTGTCGGCGGCGGGATAGAGCGGTGCGCCGTCGGGGTCGCGCGGCCAGGGCCGACCGGTTGCCTCGACCTCGGCGATATGGGCGCGGATCTCGCCGCGGCTCATGAATGCGGGATAGACGAGTTCGGCGTCGATCAGCTTTTGCAGAAGCGCCTCGTATTCCGCCAGATGTTCCGACTGGCGGCGGACCGGCAGCTCCCATTCGATGCCGAGCCAGGCGAGGTCGCGATAGATGCCGGCTTCGAACTGCGGCGTGCAGCGCGTGATGTCGATGTCCTCGATGCGCAGCAGCAGCCGCCCGGCCCTGGCTTGTGCCAGGCGCGCATTGAGCAGGGCCGAATAGGCATGGCCGAGATGCAGCTCGCCGTTCGGGCTCGGTGCGAATCGAAAGACGGGCGCGGCAGGAGTGTTCATCGCAAAAGCACATATCGGGTTGAACGGGCGATGCCCTGATTGCTACTTTGCCGCCGAACCCGGGACAAGACGCATGCGCCGCATCAGATCGCTTGACGACATCTCCGAAGGGCTCTCCGCGCTCTGCGCCATCGACCCGCGGCTGAACGGCGTGCGCGCGCTGGCGGGCGAGGTGCCGTTGCGCCTGTCCGAACCGGGCTTTGTCAGCCTGGCATCGATCATCGTCTCGCAGCAGGTGTCTCGCGCGAGCGCCGATGCGATATTCGGGCGTCTGATCACCCTGCTTTCGCCGCTCACGCCGCAGGCGCTGCTCGGCGCGGGCGAGGCGGTGTTTCGCGAGGCCGGCCTGTCGCGCCCCAAGGTGCGCACGCTGCTGGCCGTGGCTCAGGCGGTTGAAGACGGGCTCGACCTGAACCATCTGTGCGAACTCGATGCCGCCGAGGCGATCGGGCACATGACGGCCGTGCCCGGGATCGGGCCGTGGACGGCCGAAGTCTACCTTCTGTTCGCGGCCGGCCACCCGGACATCTTCCCGGCGCGCGACGTGGCGCTGCAGACGGCAGTGGGCCAGGCGCTGGGGCTCGACCCCCGCCCGGGCGAGAAGATTCTGGCCGGGCTGGCCGAATCATGGGCCCCCTGGCGCGGGGTCGCGGCACGCCTCTTCTGGTCATATTATCGTGAAATCAGGGGCCGCGAGGGGGCTCCACCGTCGAAAATGCCAAAAAAAGCCTGAAATCGATGATTTTTGGAGGCGGGCGACAACAGCGAAACGCTTCACATCACTGTCACGTCGCGCTTACAGTATCTATGCCGAAAGGTTCATAGGACAAGGAGGTGAGTCAGTGACGGTCACCGTATCTCCGGATGGCCTGCCTGCTCTGGTGCTGAACGCGGATTATCGCCCGCTCAGCTATTACCCCCTGTCGCTCTGGTCGTGGCAGGACGCCATCAAGGCCGTGTTCCTCGACCGGGTGAACATCGTTGCAGAATACGACCAGGAAGTTTCCTCGCCCTCGTTCTCGATGCGGCTGCCGAGCGTCATCTGCCTGAAGAACTATGTAAAGCCGTCGCGCCACCCGGCGTTCACCCGCTTCAACGTGTTCCTGCGCGATCGTTTCGAGTGCCAGTATTGCGGCGCGTCGGACGAACTCACCTTCGACCATGTCGTTCCGCGCCATCGCGGTGGGGCCACCACCTGGGAAAACGTCGTGGCTGCCTGCTCGCCCTGCAACCTCAGGAAGGGCGGCATGATGCCGGCGCAGGCCAAGATGTGGCCCAAGCAGACGCCCTACCAGCCCACGGTGCACGATCTGCACAACAATGGCCGGCTGTTTCCGCCGAACTATCTGCACGAAAGCTGGCTCGACTATCTCTACTGGGACGTCGAACTGGAGCCGTGAGGCGCGCGCTTCTGCCGGCTCTTGCGGCTGTCGCCGTTTCCTTGAACTAGGGTTTGCCGACGGCGCCGCGGAAGGCGATGATTGCCAGAACCAGGCTGGCAATGGCGTTCCATCCGGCCATGGAGAGGCCGAGGATGCGCAGGGCGGCCTTTTCGCAGGAGGGCGGCATTGCCGTGTTGAGCGCATCAAGGATGCCACCGCCGCCCGTGTCCACCGGCGTGGAGACGGCGCCGCAATCGGTCGGACCGGGCCACCAGCCCCATTCGACGCCGGAGTGAAACACCCCGAGGTAGAGACCATAGGCCATCAGCAGCGCGCCGATCAGCAGCAGGCCCCGCGTCACCGCCGCCGGCCAGTTGAGGCTCGACGACAAGGCGGCGACCGCCATCAGCGGAATGCCGGCGTAATAGGGGGTGCGCTGTTCCAGGCAGAGCTTGCAGGGAATGTAGCCGCCGAGATGCTCGAAGCCCAGCGCGGTGCCCACCACGGCGGCCATGGCGACGAGCAGCATGATCGCGGTGACGGTCTGGACGCTGCTGGTGGGTTGGGTAAGGCTGGACATGATCCGATTATCCGATGCGCCTCGGGCGTTGGGGGCGGTCAAAGCACGTATCTCGCGGCGAGGTATAGCACGATGAGGGCGCCTGCGCCCGCGCCGGCGAGCAGGCCCAGCCGCTCCTCGACGAAGTTGCGGATCGGCTCGCCATAGCTGCGCAGCAGCCAGGCCAGGAAGAAGAAGCGGCCGCCGCGGGCGACGATCGCGGAAGCCACGAACAGTCCCAGGTCCACATGGATGACGCCGGCGAGGATGGTCACCACCTTGATCGGCGGCAGATGCGTGGCGCCCGACGTCAGCAGCAGCAGCAGGATGAAGCCGGCGCCGGACGAGGCCTTCAGCGCCTCGAACTGGTCGAGCTTGCCGTAGAACTCCAGCACCGGCTTGGCGATGCTTTCATAGGCGTGATAGCCGATGTACCAGCCGGCGATGCCGCCCAGCACCGATGCCACCGTCGCCACCAGCGCGTAGCGATAGGCGCGGTTGGGCCGCGACAATGCCATCGGCAGATAGAGAACGTCGGCCGGAATCAGGAAGACGGAGCTTTCCACGAAGGCGATGAAGGCGAGCCACCATTCGGCGGATTTGCGTGCCGCCAGCGACAGGGTCCAGTCGTAAAGTCTGCGAAGCATGGAGGGTTCCGTTGATGGGCCGGTTCTGTCTAGAGAGAATTCCAGGGCTTAACAATGGCGTTGCGCAACGAATTCGATAACTGGGCAGTTGACGGCGACAGGCCGGACCGTATAGTCCGCAACCGTCCGCCCGCAAGGGCAGGGCCCCCTTGGCGGAATTGGTAGACGCGCCTGACTCAAAATCAGGTTCCGAGAGGAGTGCTGGTTCGATCCCGGCAGGGGGCACCACCGCCGCCACAGTTCGGCGCTATTTTCTCGAACATATTGCTTTCGGATGCAGCCTCGGATTCGGCGGGCGCCGTCTCGGTCGTTCTGCGCGCCGGTGATGCGGCAGCGGCTGTCGGCATCCCTGCGGCAAGGATCACACCGGCCCGGAAGCTGTTCTGCCGGGCCGGTGCGAAGTTCGTTAAACCCCCATGGGGTGCAGTCCTCAGTACCGGCCGTTGTAGTAGCGGTCGTCGCAGGGCGCGGTGTAGACGCGGCCGTCATGTGCGCGATAGCGGCACATTTCCTCGCCGCCGCGCTTGGGGGTCGTCATGTTGCCGACCGCCGCACCCAGCAGGGCGCCGCCCGCGGCGCCAACCACCGTGCTGGTGGTGTTGCGGCCCAGCGCCTGGCCCACGAGCGCGCCGCCAGCAGCGCCGATCAGTGCACCGGTGCCGGCGCGCTGCTCTCGTTCGGTCGAGGCGCAGCCGGCCAGAACCATGGCAAGCAGGGCAACGACGGTGGTGATCTTGAACAGTTTCATTCGGGTAGTCCTCTCCTTGTAAGCCCCCGCCCCAGGCCTGCTTGCCCGCACGTCGCAAGGGCGAGCGGGCGATGTGTGGGCGGGGCTTTTTGCCGGCAGGAATGCCGGCGCGGCCGCCGCCGTCAACGCGGCCAGGATCGAACGGCGAGGTTGCTGCCCGCCGTTCGAAAGCTCGACACAAGCCGACGCTTGCGGCTTATTCGCCGAAGACGTCGAACTTGAAGTACTTGTCGTTGATTTCCTTGTACTTGCCGTTGGCGCGGATCGCGTCGATGGCAACGTTCAGCTTCTCGCGAAGCTCGTCCTCGCCCTTGCGCAAGGCGATGCCGGCGCCGGGGCCGTGGATCTCCTCGACGGACTTGAAGGTGCCGACCAGCTTGCAGCAGTCGCCTTCCGGCGAATCCAGCCATTCCTGGATCGAGACGATGTCGTCGTTGATAGCGTCGAGACGACCGTTGGCCAGATCGAGCTGGTATTCCTGCGCGGTCGGGTAGGCCTTGACGGTGCTGTCGGTGAAGGCCTGTTCGGCATAGTTGAAGTGGATGGTCGAGCCCTGCACGCCGATGGTCTTGCCGGCCAGGTCTTCCTTGGTGGTGCCGTTGATGTCGGCATCCTTGCGCGCGGCGATCGCCGGCGGGGTGTCGATATACTTGTTGGTGAAATCGACCTGCTGCTTGCGTTCGTCGGTGATCGACATCTGCGCGATGATGGCGTCGAACTTGCCGGCCTGCAGGGCGGGGATGATGCCGTCCCATTCCTGGGTCACGAACTCGCACTTCACCTTCATCTCGTCGCAGAGCGCGTTGGCGATGTCGATGTCGAAGCCCTCGAGCTTGCCGTCGGCGGTCAGGTTGTTGAAGGGAGGATAGGCGCCCTCGGTGCCGATCTTCAGGACCTTCTCTTCCGCCTGCGCGGCGCCGATCGCGAGCGCGATGGCCGAAGCCGCAAGGGCAAGACGCATTGCAATACGCATAGTGTTCCTCTCAATAATGCCGCCGCACCAGCCGCGGACGAAATCCGGAGCCTGCACCAAAAAGGTGCAAGCCAGTTCGCCATCTACGAAGTTCGTTGTGAACGCCTCATGAATGGCGGGCGGCTTTTAGCAGGCTCGCAGCGCATGCCGCCATACGCCAATTGCCGGGGTGCGGGAAAATGTCTGGGGCCAGCCCGCGCGGGCTTCAGTAGGCCTGCTGCCGCTCCATGCTTTCCACCGCCGCGCACAGATCCTGCTCCCTGGTGTCTTGGGGCCTCTTGCAGTCCTCGCGCACCCTCATGCGATTTTCCTCGGGCATTTTCGCCCAGGCGTTCTTCATCTCCTGCAGTGGGCGCAGGATAGTCATGGCGTCGTCTGAAAAGAGGGGAGCGACGACCGCCGGATCGGTCAGGGATGTGCGCCGATCGGCCGCGTTGGGGCCGGAAATGGCCGAAGTCGGAACGATAGCCGCCGCAGCTCCGGCCAATATCGCCGCGGCTGCGATGTGGAAGAGCGTCCTCGAGGCCATCGACGGATCCTTCTCGCGCAGTTCGCACCCTGCGCACATGGGGTGGAGGTCGAAGAGGTCAAGCCTGGCAGCGCGCGGCCTAGCCGCCTGGCAGCATTCTCTTCAGCACGTCATCCTTGCGGACGAAATGGTGCAGCAAAGCGGCCACCGCATGCAGGGCCACCACCGCAAGGATGATGTTGGCCAACACGCCATGCACTTCCTTGATGGTGTGAGCAAGCTCCCGGTCGGGCGTTACAGGCGAGGGCACGGTGAACCATCCGAAGAAGGTCAAAGCATCGCCCCTGAGCCAGGTGAGCCATATGCCCAGAACGGGAATGGCGACGAGAAGCAGGTAAAGTGCAAGATGCGCCACCCTGGCGAGCTTGCGTTCCAGGTCGCTCATCGATGCGGGAAGCTCGGGCGCGCCGTACGCCAGGCGCATCGCAACCCGGACCGCGACGAGACCGAACAGCGCGAGCCCGAAGGAGATGTGCAGCCACCAGGCCGTGTCTCTTCTCGGATCGCCCCGCGGAAAGATGTCTTCGCCGTAGGTGAGGGCATAGAGCCCGATCACAAGAAGAAAGATCAGCCAGTGCAGGAGCTTTTGCGACGGAGTGTAGCTGCTGGATCGCATGGCGCGCCTTCCGTGTTGGGGCTGTCCTATAGAGCTAGTCGGATTTTGTCAGACATGTGGCGGTCTGCAATTCCTGCAAGTGGCTGATGCCGGCGGGCGATGGACGGCAGCGCCCCTGCAGGCGCACTATATTTTCAAGGGAGGGCGCAACCCCAAAAAAGGATCCATGCCATGGCGGATCAGGCACAGGTCACGCCGCAGAACCCACCGCCGGCGGGTGACGAGGAAAGTCTGCGCAACCAGCTCGCGTTGATGTGGGGGGCGTTCGTCAAATCGCCGGTTCGCAACTCGCTTTTCAGCCTGGGCGTGGCGATGGTGATCACGGTTATGACGACCGGATACGGCCAGGTCCAGCTCAACAGGTGGAACCGGCCCTTCTACGATGCACTGGAGCGGCGCGACCTCAAGGAATTTCTGCACCAGCTGGCGGTGTTCGCGGTGATCGCGATCTTCCTGCTGCTGCTCAACGTGGCCCAGACCTGGCTCAACCAGAATCTCCGGCTGCGGCTGCGCGAAGGGCTGACGCGCGACCTGATCAATGAATGGATGCGGCCGCGCCGGGCGTTCCGCCTAGCCAATGCCGGCGCCATCGGGGTCAACCCCGACCAGCGGGTGCACGAGGATGCGCGCCATCTCAGCGAACTCACCACCGACCTTGGCGTCGGGCTCCTGCAGGCGACAGTGCTCCTGGCAATCTTCGTGAGCGTGCTGTGGGGCCTGTCTTCGGGTTTCGTATTCCACGTCATGGGCCACAGCTTCGTCATTCCCGGCTACATGGTCTGGGCGGCCCTTCTCTATTCGGGAACGGCCTCGTGGCTGAGCTGGCTTGTCGGGCGCCCGCTGATCAAGCTCAATGTCGAACGCTATGCGCGCGAGGCCGAGCTGAGATTTTCGCTGATGCGCGTCAACGAACATATCGACGCCATCTCGCTGGGAGCAGGCGAGGCCGACGAAAAGCGCCGGCTGGAGCTGGACCTTGGCGCGGTGCTGGAGGCGATGTGGAAGATCCTCAACGCGCTGACCAGGCTGACCTGGGTCACCGCCGGCTATGGCTGGATCACCGTCGTTGCCCCCATCATCATCGCCTCGCCGATCTATTTCGCCGGCAATATCAGCTTCGGCGGGCTGATGATGGCCGTGGGAGCGTTCAACCAGGTGCATGCGTCCTTGCGCTGGTTCATCGACAATATCGGCGGCATCGCCGACTGGCGGGCCACCTTGCTGCGCGTCGCGGCGTTCCGGGCCGGGTTGCTGAAGACCGACGAACAGCATGAGGTCGAAAAGCGCATCGATTACGTGAGGAACGAAGACGACCGGCTGACCTTCGACCGCGTCGAGGTGATATCGCCGAGTGCCTGCACGATGCTGTCCGAAGCCCATGTCGAGATATGTCCCGGCGACCGCGTGCTGCTGAGCGGCGAGCGCGGGGTTGGCAAGACCATGTTCTTCCGGGCGGTGGCCGGTCTTTGGCCGTGGGGCAAGGGCCGCGTCGGCCTTCCGGTCGGCGGCCCGCCGACCTTCGTGCCGCTGCGGCCCTATTTCTCGCCCGGTTCGCTGCGCGAGGTCCTGTCCTATCCGCGCCGCTCGGATACGTTTTCGGATGCGGACCTGGCTGCCGCTCTAACAGAGGTAGGGCTGGAACGTCTCAGCGGTTCGCTGGATCGCATTTCGCGCTGGGATCGGGAGCTCAGCGACGACGAGCAGCGGATGCTGGCCTTCGCGCGTCTGGGCCTGCACAGGCCGCACTGGGTGGTCATCGATGGAGCGCTTGAGGCACTGGAAGCAGATTCGCGCCAGCGGCTCCTGTCGATGCTCGAAACCAAGCTGCAGGGTTCGGCCATCATCAACATCGGCCGCGGCAACCAGGACCGTCATTTCTTCACGCGCGTGCTGCACCTGACCAGGGACCCGACGGGGCCGACGCTGCGCCCGCTGCGGGTGGCGAGCAGCGCGCCGATGGACATGGAGGCGGCCACGCCGAGCGTCTAGGGTCCGCCGGGAACAATCCGCACCGAGTTGGCGTTGCTTGCAGGCACATCACCGGGGAGCCTCATAGACGCCGATGAAAAGAGCCTTCACAAGCATTGCCAACAACGTGGCACGCGCCGCAGGCATGCCCTCCACCTTCCTCCTGTGCTGCGGAACCATCCTGGTTTGGGCGGCCACCGGGCCACTCATGGGCTTTTCCGACACCTGGCAACTCATCATCAACACCGGAACCACGATCGTGACGTTCCTGATGGTGTTTCTGATCCAGAACACGCAGAACCGCGACGGTGCCGCCATCCAGGCCAAGCTGGACGAGTTGATACGCGTCAGCGAGGGGCGCAACCGCTTCATCGGCATCGAGCATCTGACAGCTGAGGAAGTGGAAAAGTTCAGGAAGCTGTGCGAAAGCGCGGCCGAGAAGGCCGAGCAGGCCGCCGAGGTCGTGGAACATGGAGCCCGGCACTAGATCGTGGCGACCCGGAGCCGCGCGGAAGGCGCGGCCGGCTGGTGCTATTCGACCATCCAGCCCTCCAGTGTCGCATAGCGCACCAGTGCGGCCCGTGTCCGCAGGCCCAGCTTCTCGGCGGCCCTGGCGCGGTAGGTCTCGATGGTCTTGACGCTCAACGAAAGCTGCGCCGAAACTTCCTTGTTGCTGTAGCCCTTGGCCACCAGCTTGACCACGGCGATCTCGCGTTCGCTCAGCGCTTCGGAGCTGGCGGAATTCGTCTTGGGCACGCTGAGCACCTTGGCGGCCATGACCGGGTCGATATAGATGCCGCCGGCCAGAACCGAGCGGATGGCATGGATCAGCTCCTCCGCGGCGGAACGCTTGAGAATGAAGCCGCGCGCGCCGGCCTGCAGCAGCTGGTGAACATAAGCCGAATCCTCATGGACGGTCAGCGCCAGCGCCGCCACCTGCGGAAACTCCTGTCGCAGCCGCTCGATCAGCAGAACGCCGTTTGTTCCGGGCAGGGACACGTCGACCACCGCCATGTTCGGATCTGTTTCGCTGATACCCTGGATGGCGCTTTCGGCGTCGCTTGCCCAGCCGACCACCTTCAGATCGCGCTGCGCCTCCACCATGGATTTGACGCCAGCCAGCACCACGGGATGATCGTCCACGAGAAACACACGTCTGGGAGAGGGCGGCTTGTTCATGACACGGCCTCCACATTGGGGGACGGCGAGGGGAGCGCGGCGTAGACGGTGGTGCCCCGCCCGGGCGCGGTCTCGACGCTGAGATTGCCGCCTGCAAGCGCAAGTCGCTCGCGCATGCCCGACAGGCCAAGCCCGTCCGATCGCTTGGCCGCGTCGCTCGCGGGATCGAAGCCGCGGCCATCGTCCTCGATGGCGACGCGCACCCCGCCCCCGACCCACTGCACCGTCACGCTGACCGAATTGGCGCCGGAATGCTTGGCAACATTGGTCAGCGCCTCCTGCACCACGCGGTAGATGACCACCTGGTCCTCCTCGCTGAGCTGTTCGTCCAACACTTCGAGATGCGCATCGGCCGTGATGCCGAGCCGGCTGGCCCACGAGCTGACCAGGCAGCTGAGCGCCTGGCGCAAGCCCAGATCGCTGAGCGAGGTCGGGCGCAGCGACGAGGCTGTGCTGTGCACCTCGACGCTCATCTGGTCGACCGTGGCGCGCAATTCATTGAGCTGAGCCTGCTTGCCTTGCGCCCGAAGCACCGGCTCAAGGCTCTTCAGGCCGAGCGACAGGGCCGTCAGGTCCTGGCCCAGCTGGTCGTGAAGCTCGCGGGCAATGCGCAGCCGCTCTTCTTCCTGGGCCTTGAGCAGCCGGCGGGTGAGCTGGTCCCGATCTGCGTCCGCCGCCTTGCGGTCGGTTATGTCGGTGAAGGCCACCACAGCGGCGCTGATGCGGCCGTCCTCGTCGCGTATCGGGGCGGCATTGGCGGAGAGGCAGCCGCGGGTGCCATCCCCGCGCTTGATCCAGATCTCCTCGTTATGGGTGATCTCGCCCTCCTCGAGCGCGCGGATCAGCGGCCAGTCGCGCAGTCCATAGGGGCGGCCGTCGGGGTAATATCCCCGGTAGTCGTCTCTGCCGGCGACGTCTTCGGACACCAGATCGGGAAGCCGCCACAGGTGCCGGAACTGGTCGTTGCTCAGCACGATTCGATGGGTGGACGCCTCGGCCACGGCCACGCCCACGGGCAGGTTCTTGACCACGGCTTGCAAATGGGCGCGGCTTTCCTGCAGCGCCTGGTGCACGGCCAGCCACTCGGCTTCCGCTTGCGCCACCCGACCCGCCGACCTTACCAGTGCGAAGACCAGCAGCATGATCAACGAGAGCGTGAAGATCAGCAGCCAGTCTTCCTGGTTGTAGTGGCGGTAGGTGGGCGTAAGCAGGCTCACCCAGATGATCTTGGTGACCAGGACCGTGAAGCCGATGGTCAGGGTCAGGCTGGCGAGCACCTTTTGGCGGTTGCCGAGATTTCGCGCGGCGACCACATGGGCGAGGTCTTGAAAGTGGAAGGGCTGCGACACTTTCGGCACTCTCTTTCCTTCGGCGGCGTGACGCGCCAATGGCTTCGATGCTGAAGGTCGATCGCGGAAGAAACGTTCGATCCCCGACGACCGTTCGGATTTTGAGCGCCCTCCGCCCGTCTATGTCCTAGTCTCGGTCAGGTCACTTATTCGTGCAAACAAGGCAATTTGAGGATTGTCCCGTTTTTAGCACCGAAATACCGGATGTGACGACAGATTAAACTATAATCTACTAATTCATTTAATCCAAGTTAACCTGTCAGGTTTTTCCCGACGCGGATTATGGGAAAATACCTATAGCATTGCCAGGTAACCCTACAAATAAATGTGATAACCCTGAATTGTTATTCTTCGGATGACAAGCAAGCATTGACGAATTGCGGGCGTTTCTTCGTTCAGCGAAGTCTCGCGTGGCAATTTTCATTTTCGAAATCGGATAATTGATCTTGTCAACGAAGGGAAACTGAAATGAAGAAGCTCTTCCTCGCCACGACAGCACTTCTCGCCATGACGGCTCTGGCGGCAGCCGGGGGAAACGGCAATGGCAACGGCAACGGGAATACCGGCAACAACAACGGCAACGCCAACGGCAATAACAACACCGGGTCGGACAACGGCAACGGCAACGGCAACGGCAATACCGGCAACGACAACGGCAACGGCAACGGCAACGACAACGCCGGCGACGCCAACGGCAATGGCAACGGCAATGACAACCGCGGCAACAACAACGGCAATGCGAACGGCAACGCCAATGCGGGCAACGCCAATGGCAACATGAATGGCAACAACAACCGCGGCAACGACAACGGAAACCTCAACGGCATCGGCAACGCTGGTTCCTACAACGGCAACCTGAACGGCAACCGCAACCGCGGCAGCGGCAACGGCAACGCCAACGGCCTCAACAATGCCGGCTCGTTCAACGGCAATCTGAACGGCAACCGCAATCGTGGCGATGGCAACGGCAACGGCAACGGCATCGACAATGGCGGCTCGTTCAACGGCAACCTGAACGGCAACCGCAACCGTGGCGACGGCAACGGCAACGGCAACGGCATCGCCAATGGCGGCTCGTTCAACGGCAACCTGAACGGCAACCGCAACCGCGGCGACGGCAACGGCAACGGCAACGGCATCGCCAACAGCGGCTCGTTCAACGGCAACCTGAACGGCAACCGCAACCGCGGCGATGTCAACGGCAACGCAAACGGCATCGGCAACAGCGGCTCGTTCAACGGCAACCTGAACGGCAACCGCAACCGCGGCAACATCAATGGCAACGCGAACGGCATCCTCAACAGTGGCTGGTTCAACGGCAACCTGAACGGCAACCGCAACCGCGGCCATATCAACGGCAATCTGAACGGCATCGCCAACAGCGGCTCGTTCAACGGCAATCTGAACGGCAACCGCAATCGCGGCAGCATCAATGGCAACGTGAACGGCATCCTCGACAGTGGTTGGTTCAACGGCAACCTGAACGGTAACCGCAACAACTCCAACGTGAACGGCAACATCAACGGGCTGTTCAACAGCGGCTGGTTCAACGGCAACCTGAGCGGGAACAACAACTGAAGACATGCCCTGGCGGGGGTTGTTGCCCGTCTGGGCATCGACCCCTCCAGCCATTGAATTTGTTCAGTTTTTCGACGCTGCGGCATTGGCCGGGCGCATCAGTTTGGGAGAAATGACATGAGCTACTTGAAAGCACCGTTCGCAGGCATCGCTGTTGCCTTTTGCTGCCTGCTGCCTCTCGAGGCTGCCCAGGCAGTAACCGTCAACACCGGCGATCGCAGCTATTCCGTGAGCTTCTCGGACAGCTACGGCTACGGCAACACCGGCACCGGCAGCATCGGCGCCTTCAACGGCGGCAACGGCAACATTGGCGCCTTCAACGGCAATCTCAACGCCTCTTCCACCAGCGGCAACAACAACGTTGGCGCCTTCAACGGCAACCTGAACGGTGGCACCGGCAACGGCAACGGCAACGTCGGTGCCTTCAACGGCAACCTCAACAGCGGCGACGGCAACGGCAACCGCAACGTCGGCTCGTTCAACGGCAACCTTAACGGCGGCGACGGCAACGGCAACCGCAACGTCGGTGCCTTCAACGGCAACCTGAACAGCGGCAACGGCAACGGCAACCGCAACGTCGGCATGTTCAACGGCAACCTGAACGGCGGCAACGGCAACGGTAACGGTAACACAGGGTCATACAACGGAAACAACAACGGAAATCGCAACAGGTAAAAGAAAATAAAAACCTCTGAAAAATAAGGAGGCGAAGATGAAAAGGATCCCGGTTGTGATACAGAGTGCGCCGCTATTCCTGGCGTCGGCTCTGTATCTGTCCTCGCCACTTCTTGGCGTTGTCCATTCCGCGGGGAACGGCAACGGAAACGGCAACGGCAACGTTGGCAGTTATAACGGCAATAACAACGGCAATGGAAATACCGGTTCCAACAACGGGAACAACAACGGCAATTTCAATGTCGGCAGTTATAACGGTAACGACAATGGCAACGGCAATGCCGGTTCCAACAATGGAAATGGCAACGGCAACAACAACACCGGTTCCGACAACGGAAACGGAAACGGCAACGACAATACCGGCTCCAACAACGGCAACGACAACGGCAATAACAATTCGGGTTCCGGTAACGGAAACGACAACGGCAATGGAAACACCGGTTCCAATAACGGAAACAACAACGGCAACAATAACGCGGGTTCCAACAACGGCAACAACAACGGCAACAACAATTCGGGTTCCGGCAACGGAAACAACAACGGCAATGGCAACGGCCATCACAAGCCGCCAAAGCCCCCGAAGCCGCCAAAGCCTCCGAAGCCGCCCAAGCCGCCAAAGCCGCCGAAGCCTCCGAAACCGCCCAAGCCGGAGAAGCCTCCGCATGTAATCGCCCAAGTCCAAAGGGATAAAAACGGCAGTGGCCCGTGGTTCTGCGGTGCCTATGGTCCGGGCGGAGTATTCGACGCCTATCTCAATTGCTCATACGAGGTGCAGCCGCTCTGGCCCGGCCTCTTTCGTTGATCGCCAATGGAGCAGGGCCGGCCGCTAACGGCCCTGTTCCCGCCCGCGCCCGTCCCCCGCGCCGGCGCGAAGGCCTGGTTGCCGGAAGACCTCCTTTCTCAGGGAGGAGGCTCTTCCTGCGCCAGGCCTTTGTTTCGGCGCGGGGGACGCTTCCTCGTTGACGTCGTGCCCCCCGCAGCCTTATTCCAGCCCTTGCTCCTGCCCGCTTCCGCGGGCGCAACAAGGGTCCGGCTTTGCTCGAACGGCGCGACGACTACGAGAGTCTCCACCGCGATTTCCGCTGGAACATCCCGGAACGCTTCAATATCGGCGTCGCTGTGGCGGACCGCTG
Source organism: Mesorhizobium sp. KR2-14 (assembly GCF_040049255.1). Taxonomy (NCBI): domain Bacteria; kingdom Pseudomonadati; phylum Pseudomonadota; class Alphaproteobacteria; order Hyphomicrobiales; family Phyllobacteriaceae; genus Mesorhizobium; species Mesorhizobium sp. KR2-14. The sequence continues at coordinate 229,205 of NZ_JBDZDR010000007.1, forward strand.
GGCCGCGCGCGATCCCAGCCGGACGGCCTTGCTGGACTATTCTGCCGACGGCGACGCCGCGCGGCTGACCTATGGCGAGCTTGCCTCCCGTTCGAACGCCTTCGCCAATGCGCTGCGCGCGCTCGGCGTGGCGCGCGGCGACCGTGTGGCGCTGCTGCTGCCGCAATGCTTCGAAACCGCGATCGCACACGTCGCCATCTACAAGCTCGGCGCTATCGCGGTGCCGCTGGCGCTGCTGTTCGGGGCGGAGGCGCTGGAATATCGCCTGCAGACCGCCGGCGTGAAACTGGTCGTCACCAATTCGGCCGGCTGCGCCAAACTCGCCGGCATTGCCGCTCGCCTCGAAGAGCCGGAGCACATCGTCTCCATCGATGGCGACGAGCGCGGCGCGCAAGACTTCCATCGTCTGCTTGCCGGCCAGCCGACCTCGTTCGTTCCGGAGGACACGACCCCGGACGATCCGGCGCTGATGATCTTCACCTCGGGCACGACCGGGCCGCCCAAGGGCGCGTTGCATGGTCATCGCGTGCTGCTGGGCCATTTGCCGGGCGTGCAGATTGCCTATGAGTTCCTGCCCCAGCCGGGCGACCTGATGTGGACGCCGGCGGACTGGGCGTGGGCCGGCGGCCTGCTCAACGCGCTGCTGCCGGCGCTCTATTTCGGCGTGCCGGTGGTGGCGAGCCGTTTCGAAAAGTTCGATCCCGAGGCGGCCCTTGGTCTCGTCGAGAAGATGCAAGTGCGCAACGCCTTCATCCCGCCCACCGCGCTCAGGATGCTGAAAGGCATGTCCGGCATAGGCAGGCGCTTCCGGCTCGGCCTGCGCAGCGTGGGATCGGCCGGCGAGGCGCTGGGGCGCGAGACCTATGAATGGGCCCGGGCCGAGCTTGGCCTGACGGTGAACGAATTCTACGGCCAGACCGAATGCAATCTCGTGCTATCGTCTTTCGCATCCATGGGCGTGAGCCGCGGCGGCGCGATCGGCAGGCCGGTTCCCGGGCATCGGGTTGCGATCATCGATCGCGAGGGACGCCGCCTTCCCGCCGGCGAGATCGGGCAGATCGCGGTGCGGCGGCCGGACCCGGTGATGTTCCTCGAATACTGGCAAAACCCGGATGCCACCGCGAAAAAATTCATCGGCGACTGGATGACGACTGGCGACCAGGGCGTGGAGGACGCAGACGGCTACTTTCATTTCTTCGGCCGTGACGACGACGTCATCACCTCCGCCGGGTTCCGCATCGGACCCGGCGAGGTCGAGGACTGTCTGACAGGCCATCCTGCGGTGGCGCTGGCCGCTGCCGTGGGCAAGCCCGACGCGCTACGCACCGAGATCGTCAAGGCCTATGTCGTGCTGAAGGACGGTTTTGCCGGCGATGCGGCGCTGGCCGACGAAATCAGGCTGTGGGTGCGCGAGCGGCTTTCGGCGCATGAATATCCGCGCGAGGTGGAGTTCGTCGATTCCATGCCGCTGACCACCAGCGGCAAGGTGATCCGCCGCATATTCCGCCAGCGCGCCAGGCGCGAGGCGGGGTTGTGATGGGCGTCAATCCGCCCGCCTGAGCAGGCTGCGCATACGGTTGCGCAGCAAACGCGCGAGGTTGCGGGTCTCGGTGTAGAGGTGCAACTGCGAGGCCGCCTGGCGCGTGGCGCGGTCGGCATCGGGGGTGAGCCCGATCAGCACGGTGCCGACAGCGCGCCGCTCCGACCACAGCCGGCTCATAACCGGATGGTCCGGCACTGCGCAGGAATCGGTCTCCATGATGTTGGGATCGTCGAGATGCTGCCTGGTCACCTCGATCATCAGGAGCGTGCCCGGCGAATAGGCGCTGTACCATTCGTCATAGGCGGTCTTCCAGGTATAGGCGACGCCCGCTTCGACGAAGACGATGAGGCAGGCGATGGCCTCGCCGTTCAGGGTCAACAGGTGGATCCGGCACAGGTCGCGCTCGGCCAGCCTATGCATGGCCTCGCGCGCGAAGGCGGCGCGATAACGGTCGATCGCCATGGCGGTGCGCCGGCGGCCCTTCCAGCCGGCTGCTTCCAGCGTCAGGAACGTTTCGACAGCATCGCGGATCTCGTCCTGTCCGCGCGCCACGACATGCTCGAGCCTGCCATTCTCCGCCAGGCGCCGCTTCAGGCGCCGAAATTCGCGATAGTGGTGCGAACGCAGCGACTGCCGCAAATAGTCTTCGCCCTCCAGAGTGCTTTCCAGAAACGGGCGCTCCGCCGCGTTGGCGGTTATCATCATCAGGCCGCGTGTTTCGGCCACCCGTCGCAGCACCCCGGCGACCGGCCCGTCGAGCAATATGTCGGGCACGACGAAGACCTTCGGCAGCTTCAGATGCGGCCGCGCCAGCATGGCGAAAAAATCCTCGACCACGCCTTCGGGGTCGTCGCGGTCCAGCAGCGGCGTGCCGCGCGGGCCGAACGGGTTCGCCCAGGCGCGCAGGATCGGCACGCCGAGCGGGATGCTCGGGCGCTCCACCGAATAGGGCACCAGCAGCCGCAGCCGGCTGCGATATTCGTCGCCGTCGCGGATCACCGCCAGCCGCACCTCGCGGTCTTCCAGGCGGGGCATGGCAGGCGCCAGGAAGCGCGGGTTGAAGAAGATGTTGGACTCCACCGCCCGCGTGCTCAGGTGGTCCAGTTCCTCGACCAGATCGAAGCCGGCCGAAGCCGAGTAGATGGCCAGACGGCGCAGCGGGCGCCTGTTTGCCGCAAGCTCCACATGGGCGGGGTCGGCGATGCGGTCGGGAAAGCCGGCCAGGCCGGCAACGATCGTGCCGGCCGGGCCCCCGCTGGTTTCCTCCATGAGCGGAACGGCTGCCATCAGAGGGCTCCCCGTGCTTGCGTGGCCGGCATGAAGATGGCCATCACGATGCCGAGCTTGCGCCAGACGGTGAAGGACAGCGCGCTGGCCTCGAAGGCCATGGCCGCCACGGTGGCGATCGCGGCGCCCCATAGGCCGAACTGCGGGATGAACAGCACGTTCAGGCCGACATTGATGGCCAGCGTCAGCGCATAGACCAGTGCGCAGACATTCTGGTTGCCGCTCATGGTCAGCAGGCTCTCGCAGGGGCCGACCGCCGCGCGGGCCACCACGCCCAGCGTCAGCAGGAACAGCAGTGGATAGCCCGCGTCGAACCCGGGCCCGAACAGCATCAGCATCGGCTTGCCCAGCGCAAGCACCGCCAGCGCCATCAGTACTGAGGGCCAGAAGGTCCAGGAAACGGTTTCGCGCGCAAAAGCTGCCAGGCGGTCGGGGTCGCCATGGGTGAACTGCGCGTAGCGCTGGGCCACGCCGGCCTTGACGGCGAAATAGACGAAATGCACCAGCGCCAGCGTCTTCACGGTGGCGAAATAGACGCCGACGTCCTGCGGCTCCATGTAGACGCCAACCATCAGCACGTCGGCATTGGTCAGGATGAAGAAGAAGCTCTCGACCAGGAAGATCGGGAGCGAGACCATCAACCAGGCGCGCAGATGTGTTTTGCGCGGGCCAGGACCGACCTTGTCGTCGACCCGGCCGGTGACGCTGACGAGCTGCGCGATCGTCGTAGTGTAGGTGGCAAGGATCGCAGCGCACACCGCCGTCGTGGCCGTGGGTGGATAGTCGAGCAGCACGGCGCCGGCCATGAAGACGAGAACCAGGATCGGGCGGGTGAGATAGGTGGGCGACAGGGCCGAGAGCGCCCAGGAATGCGCTCGCGCAATGCCTTGCAGCACGTCCGAAAGCGCGATCATCGGCATGCAGAGGACGCCGAGCAGGAAGGGAATGACGTAGTAGCTCTCGATCAGGTCGGCGCTGAGCCAGATGCCCAGCGCGCCAAGGCCGGCCATCAGCGTGGCCGAAACCAGCGAGAAAATCCGGCTGGTGACGAGCATGCCGCGCAGTTCGGCCAGCAGGCCCTTTTCCCGGTATTCGGGGATGAAGCGGATGACGGAGGTGTGGAAGCCGAGGCAGGCCAGATTGCCAACGATGATCATCGTCACCCACACCAGGACGAAGATGCCGTATTCGAATCCGCCCATCCAGCGCGCCAGAAGCACCTGGCTGACGAAGGCGATAACGGCGCTGATGATGCGGACGGCAAAGGCGATCAGCGACATGCGGCCGGCCTCGCCGCGTTCGTCGGCGGAGAACAGCACGGCGTCGATCTGGCTGAGCAGCGGCCGCAGGCGCAGCGCCAGCCGCGCCGGCAGAAAATGCTCGGCCGTCCTTGCTGCGGAAAAGCGCACGCACTGCTCCCCGGAGTTCCACATGATCGCCGAGCCATATGCGAGACTCTTTAAGAAACGGTTCGGCGCCGCAGGGCGAGTGATGTCGGGGAAATTTCGCCTTGACCTCAACTTCGGTTGAGGTTGCATAGCTGTGTCCGCTCAGGCCTCGCCCGCATGAACTGCTGCGTGGGGAGAGGTCGCCATCTCGGAGAGGACACCATGCTTCAAGGCAATACAGGAAACGACCACATCTACCGTATGGATCAGTTCGCCGTTCCCGCGCAGGTGCGCGACGAATTTCTGCAGCGCGTGCGCCAGACGCATGAACTGCTGCGAAAGCAGCCCGGCTTCCTGCAGGATTTCATGCTGGAGCGGTCTTCGGGCGAGGGCGAATGTAATCTCGTCACGCTCGTCGAATGGGAGAACGAGGCGGCCGTCGAGCGCGCCAGGTCTGCCATCCGGGACATGCACCAGCAGATCGGCTTCAACCCACCAGAATTCATGGCAAGGCTTGGAGTAAAGGCGGCCATCGCGACCTATGGTCATCTCCGCCAATAGCAAAAAGGCCCGACCTTGAAGGGTCGGGCCTCTCTGCGAGACGTTTGAGGTCGCTCGCCGCTCAGGCAAATGCGCCGTGGCAGTGCTTGTATTTCTTGCCGGAGCCGCAGGGGCAAAGCTCGTTGCGGCCGATCTTGCCCCAGGTGTCCGGGTTCTTCGGGTCGCGCTCCTCGGCCGGCACGACACGGGTGTCGTCCAGCACCAGGGTGGCGCCGCCATCGCCGAAATCGTCCTCGCCGGTCAGCGGGTCGGCATGGTGGCCATGAGCCACGGGCGCCTGCGGCGGCGGCGCATCGGCCGCCTCGCGCACCAGTTCCACGCGCATGAGCTGCGCGGTCACTGCCTGGCGCAGGTTGCCGAGCATGGCCTGGAACAGCTCGAAGCCCTCCGACTTGTACTCGTTGAGCGGATCGCGCTGGGCATAGCCACGGAAGCCCACCACCGAGCGCAGATGGTCGAGGTTGACCAGATGTTCGCGCCAGAGATGATCGAGCGTCTGCAGAACGACCGAGCGCTCCACATAGGCCATCACGTCCGGGCCGAAACGTTCGGCGCGGTCGGCGGCGGCAGCGTCCGCGCGCTCCGTGATGCGCTCGCGGATGGCGTCTTCGCCGATGCCCTCTTCCTGCACCCAGTCCTCGATCGGCAGGTCGAGGTTGAGATACTGCAGAACCTCCTGCTTGAGGCCTGCCGCGTCCCACTGCTCGGCATAGGCGTTTTCGGGGATGTGCTTGGCGACGATGTCCTCGATGACGTCCTGGCGCATTTCGGCCACCGTCTCGGACAGGTTCACGCTGTCCATGAGCTCGATGCGCTGGGCGAAGACGACCTTGCGCTGGTCGTTCATCACGTCGTCGTATTTCAGCAGGTTCTTGCGGATGTCGAAGTTGCGCGCCTCGACCTTCGTCTGCGCCTTTTCGAGAGCCTTGTTGATCCAGGGATGGATGATGGCCTCGTCTTCCTTCAGTCCGAGCTTCTGGAGCATGCCGTCCATGCGCTCGGAGCCGAAGATGCGCATCAGGTCGTCCTGCAGCGACAGGAAGAACTTCGAGCGGCCCGGGTCGCCCTGACGGCCGGAGCGGCCGCGAAGCTGGTTGTCGATGCGGCGGCTTTCATGGCGTTCGGTGGCAAGCACATAGAGGCCGCCGGCGGCCAGCGCCTGCTCCTTGAGCCTGGCGATGTCGTCGCGGATCGCCTGCTCGCGCGCGGTGCGCTCGGGGCCTTCCGGCATGTCGCCGAGCTCTTCGGCAATGCGCATCTCGGCATTGCCGCCGAGCTGGATGTCGGTGCCGCGGCCGGCCATGTTGGTGGCGATGGTAATGGCGCCGGGCTTGCCGGCCTGGGCGACGATGGACGCCTCGCGCTCGTGGTGCCGGGCGTTAAGGACCTCGAAGTTCTTGAAGCCTTCCTTGCGCAGGCGTTCGGCGAGCTGCTCGGACTTCTCGATCGAAGTGGTGCCGACCAGCGTCGGCTGGCCGCGCGAGATGGCCTCGCGGATCTCCTTGACGATCGCCTTGTATTTCTCCTCGACCGTCCGGTAGACCTCGTCGTCCTCGTCGATGCGCTGGACAGGCAGGTTGGTCGGCACTTCGGTCACTTCGAGACCGTAGATGTTGCCGAATTCTTCCGCTTCGGTCGACGCCGTGCCGGTCATGCCGGCCAGCTTCTCGTACATGCGGAAGTAGTTCTGGAAGGTGATCGAGGCGAGCGTCTGGTTCTCGGGCTGGATCTGCACGTGCTCCTTGGCCTCGAGCGCCTGGTGCAGGCCCTCCGAGAAGCGGCGCCCGGGCATCATGCGGCCGGTGAACTCATCGATGATGACGATCTCGCCGTCCTTGACGATGTAGTCCTTGTCGCGCTGGAACAGCTGGTGCGCCTTCAGGGCATTGTTCACGTGGTGCACCATGGCCACGTTCTCGATGTCATACAGCGACTCGCCGCGCAGCAGCCCGGCATCGCGCAGCATGTTCTCGACCTTCTCGGTGCCCTCTTCGGTGAAGATCGAGGTCTTCTGCTTCTCGTCGATCTCGTAGTCGGCCGGGAGCAGCGTTTTGATGAAGCCGTCGACGGTGTTGTACATGTCGGACCGGTCTTCGAGCGGGCCCGAGATGATCAGCGGCGTGCGCGCCTCGTCGATCAGGATGGAGTCCACCTCGTCGACGATGGCGAAATGATGCGGGCGCTGCACCATCTGCGCGCGCTCGTATTTCATGTTGTCGCGCAGGTAGTCGAAGCCGAGCTCGTTATTGGTGGCGTAGGTGACGTCGCAGGCATAGGCCGCACGGCGCTCCTCGTCGCTCATGCCGTGCACGATGACGCCGACGGTGAGGCCGAGGAACTTGTAGATGCGGCCCATCCACTCCGAGTCGCGCTTGGCCAGGTAGTCGTTGACGGTGACGACGTGGACGCCCTTGCCGGTCAGCGCGTTGAGATAGACGGGCAGCGTGGCCACCAGCGTCTTGCCCTCGCCGGTGCGCATCTCGGCGATGCCGCCGTCATGCAGCACCATGCCGCCGATGAGCTGCACGTCGAAGGGGCGCAGGCCCAGCGCGCGCCGGGCACCCTCGCGCGCGGTGGCGAAGGCGGGCACCAGCAGGTCGTCTATATTGGCGCCGTTGGCAAGTTCCTCACGGAACTTCACGGTGCGGGCGCGCAATTCGTCGTCCGACAGCGCCTGCAGTTCGTTTTCAAGAGCATTGACTGCCGCTACGCGCGGCCTCGTCGCCTTGACGCGACGATCGTTGGAGGAGCCGAAGATCTTACGGGCGATGCCGCCGAGACTGACCATCAAAAGGCCTTTCAGTTCGAATTCGTGCCGACCGGTGGCGGCGGAACCCACACAAGGTCCATATAGAGCAGGTAACACCGAAAAGCGCCCGGAAAACGGTTCTGGACGCCAAGTCGAAGGACAGATAAGAGGGGCCCGAAGCGATGTCAACGTGGCAACGCCGCAGTTGCCCGCGCCAAATTCGGCCATATTTGTGCTGATCAGAAGGTTTCATCAATCCTACCGGAGACTTCCGATGCCCCTTTCCTTCCGACGTGCCTCACTTGCCGGCCTCGGCGTGATGCTCGCTCTGGCGGTTCCCGCCTCCCAGCAGGCGTTTGCGCAGGAAACCCCGCCCGCGGCGGAAGCTCCGGCCAAGCCCGTCGACCCCGCTGCCGTGGTGGCGACTGTCAACGGGCAGCCCATTACCGAAGCCGACCTGACGCTGGCCGAAAGCGACCTTGACCAGCAGTTTTCGCGGCTTCCCCCCGAACAGCGCCGGGCCGCAGCGCTGTCGGCAATCATCGAGATCCGGTTGATGGCAGCCGAGGCCGAGGCCAAGGGCTTCGACAAGGACCCCGAGTTCCAGCGCCGCATGAAGTTCCTCAGGGATCGGGCCCTGCACAGCCAGGTCGTCGACCAGGAGGTCGCCAAGGCGATCACCGACGATCAGGTCCGCGCTCGCTACGACAAGGAAATCGCCGATGCGCCGCCGGTCAACGAGGTTCACGCCCGTCACATTCTGGTGAAGACCAAGGAAGAAGCCGAGGCCATCATCAAGCAGCTCGATGCCGGCGCCAAGTTCGAGGACATCGCCAAGGAGAAGTCGACCGACGCCGGTTCGGGCGCCAATGGCGGCGATCTCGGCTATTTCGGCCCCGGCCAGATGGTGCCGGAATTCGAGAAGGCCGCATTCGCCCTCGAACCGGGCACCTACACCAAGGAGCCGGTGCAGAGCCAGTTCGGCTGGCACGTCTTCAAGGTCGAGGACAAGCGCGTCCAGCAGCCGCCGGCATTCGACCAGGTCAAGGGCCAGGTGCGCTCGCTTCTGCTGCGCGACAAGTATTTCGAGCTGGTCAAGTCGCTGCGCGGCGCGGCCAAGATCGATGTGACCGATCCCGAGCTGAAGAAGGCCATCGACCAGATGGACGCGGCGAAGTAATTTTTGCCTTTCGGCATACCGGACAGCGAGAGCGCGGTTCGGCAGAAGACTTCGAGGGGCGGCAAGCCATTTGCCGCCCCTGTTCGTTTTTGGAAGTCCAGGGGCTGATCATGGCCCGCGTGCAAGGATAGATGGGCTTTACCGGGCAAGCTGGCCGGCGAAAACGCCTTGCGTGGCCTCGCGCTATCGGGCAAACGAGGCACAGTTTGCGCCCTATGCCTTCCGAGGTCCCATGTCCGAGACGATTTCCCCCCTCGCGCCCAAAAAATATCCCAAGATGCCGTCCATCGAGGGCGTGCGCATCGCCACGGCCGAGGCCGGCATAAAGTACAAGAACCGCACCGACCTCCTCGCGATGGTGTTCGATGAGGGAACCGCCGTTGCAGGCGTGTTTACCCGTTCGAAATGCCCGTCGGCGCCGGTCGACTTCTGCCGCGACAATCTTGCCGGCGGCAAGGCGCGCATCCTGGTGGTCAATTCCGGCAATGCCAACGCCTTCACCGGCAGACGAGGCCGCGAGACCACGAGCATGACCGGCAAGGCCGCGGCGGAGGCTGCGGGCTGCACGCCGGCCGAGGTGTTCCAGGCCTCCACCGGCGTCATCGGCGAGCCGCTGGATGCCAACCGCTTCAGCCATCTGCTGGCCGGCATGGTCAAGGACGCCAAGGCGGAGCTTTGGACCGACGCCGCCAAGGCGATCATGACCACCGACACCTATCCCAAGGTCGCCACCGCAACCGTCAAACTCGGCGATGTCGACGTGACCATCAACGGCATCGCCAAGGGCGCGGGCATGATCGCGCCCGACATGGCCACAATGCTGTCCTTCGTCGCCACCGATGCGCCGATCGAGGCGCCGGTGCTGCAGGCACTGCTTTCCAAGGGCGTCGCCCCGACCTTCAACTCGGTGACCGTCGATAGCGACACCTCGACCAGCGACACGCTGCTTCTGTTTGCCACCGGTGCGGCGGCCAGGCGCGGCGCGGCCAAGGTCTCCGACATCAAGGACGCGCGGCTGGCTCCCTTCAAGCGCGCTCTGAACAAGATACTCAAGAACCTCGCGCTGCAGGTGGTTCGCGACGGCGAAGGCGCGCGCAAGCAGGTGGAAGTCACCGTCACCGGCGCCAAGTCGGCACGCTCGGCCAAGCGCATCGCGCTGTCCATCGCCAATTCGCCGCTGGTCAAGACGGCGGTGGCCGGCGAGGACGCCAATTGGGGCCGCGTCGTCATGGCCGTCGGCAAGTCCGGCGAGCCGGCCGACCGCGACCGCCTGTCGATCTGGTTCGGCGACAACCGCCTTGCCGTCGAGGGCGAGCGCGACCCGAGCTACTCCGAGGAGCAGACCTCGGCCTATATGAAGCGCGACGAGATCCGCATCCGCGCCGACATCGGCATCGGCCGCGGCAAGGCCACGGTGTGGACCTGCGACCTCACCAAGGAATATGTCGCCATCAACGGCGACTACAGGAGCTGATGGCGGCGGTGGCCGGGACAACGCCCATACCGGAACTGGCGCGCGTCCGTCGCTTCGAGGCGGCGGGGTTTCGCGCCTGGCCGGCGGCTGCCGTGCATTATGACGGCACCTGGGTGGTGCGGCTTACGGCCGGCCATCCGGCCAAGCGGCTCAACTCGGTCAATCCGCTCGATCCGGGCGATGTCGGCAATCTGGAGGAGCGCATCGCTCGCGCTTCCCGTCGTTTCGGCGCCTATGGGCGGCCGCTTACCTTCCGGCTGTCGCCCCTGTCGGGCCCTATGCTGGCGAGCTATCTCGACGCCGAGGGCTGGGACGTCTTTTCGGAATCGCTGGTCATGCGGCTGCCGCTCGATCAGGCCGGCGTTGAAGACGCCATGGACCAGATTCCGCTGAAGGATATCGGCCGCTTCATCGGCGCCGCGCTGAAGGTCCATGACCTGCCGGCCCAATTGCGGCCTGGCCTGTCCGAAATCATTGGCGCGATAAAGCCCGAGGCCGGGCTGTTCGTGCTGGAAGACCACAGCCACGCGCTAGCCACCGCGATCTGCGTGCATGACGGTGACCTGGCCGGCCTGTTCGAGATTGCCACCGAGGCCGCCGAGCGCGGCAAGGGCCATGGCCGACGCCTCATCCGCTCGGCGCTGAAATGGGCGCGCCTGCGCGGCGCGAGGGAGGCCTGGCTGCAGGTCGAGGCGTCCAACGAGGCCGCAAGGCATCTCTACGAGTCGCTCGGCTTCACCGAGGTCTATCGCTATCACTATCGCAGACCGCCGGGAGCCGTGGCATGAGCAAGCGCATTCTCCTGGTCGCGGCCTGCGCGCTGGTCGACGCCGACGGGCGCGTGCTTCTGGCGCAGCGCCCGCAGGGCAAGACGCTCGCCGGCCTATGGGAGTTTCCTGGCGGCAAGGTCGAGCCCGGCGAGACGCCGGAGGAAACGCTGATCCGCGAGATGCGCGAGGAGATCGGCATCGAGACCAAGGCGGCATGCCTGGCGCCGCTGACCTTCGCCAGCCACAGCTACGACGACTTCCACCTTTTGATGCCGCTCTATGTGTGCCGGCGGTTCGAGGGCACGCCGCACCCGCGCGAGGGCCAGGTGTTGAAGTGGGTGCGCCCGCGCCAGATGCGCGACTACCCGATGCCGCCGGCCGACGAGCCGCTGATCCCCTTCCTGATCGACCTGCTATAGGTGGCGCGGCTGTCCGGTAATGCGTTGCAGGGCGAGGCGGCCGAGGACGGGCAATCCGTCCATTGGCGGCGGAACCTGATCGTCTGCCTGGTCGGTTCCTTCACCACAATCGTGGCGATGACGCTGCTGCTGCCGTTCCTGCCGCTCTATGTCGAGCAACTCGGCGTCACCGACCACGCGGCCATCGTGCAGTGGTCGGGCATCGCCTATGGCGCCACCTTCTTTTCCGCCGCGCTCACGGCGCCGCTCTGGGGCCGGCTCGGTGACCGCTACGGGCGCAAGTCGATGCTGATCCGAGCCAGCCTCGGCATGGCGGTTTCCATGTCGCTGCTCGGCATGGCGCAGGATGTCTGGCAGCTGGTGGCCTTGCGGCTCTTTGCCGGCATCGCAGGCGGCTATGCCTCCGGTTCAGTCATCCTTGTCGCCACGCAGACGCCCAGGCAGCGCTCGGGCTGGGCGCTCGGCGTGCTGTCGTCGGGCGTGATGGCCGGCAATCTGGTCGGGCCGCTGATCGGCGGCGCGCTGCCGCAGCTCATCGGCATCCGCCAGACCTTCCTTGCGGCCGGCGCGGCGATCTTCGTCGCCTTCCTGGCGACCACCTTTCTCATTCGCGAGGAGGCGCGGCCGCCACGCGAAAAGGCAAGCAAGGGGGAGGGCGGCTGGGCAGCTATTCCCGACAAGCGGCCGATCATCGCCATGTTCGCCACCGGCCTGCTGCTGATGGTGGCCAATATGTCGATCGAGCCGATCATCACCGTCTATGTTGCGCAGCTGGTGGCTGATCCCGGCCGGGTCACCATGGTTTCCGGCATCGCCATGTCGGCGGCCGCGCTTGGCGCCATCCTGTCAGCGTCGCGGCTGGGCAAGCTGGCTGACCGCATCGGCCATTGGACCGTCATTATCGGCTGCCTGGCCGTGTCTGCCGTACTGCTGGTGCCGCAGGCTTTTGTCACTGCCGGCTGGCAACTGGTGGGCCTGCGCTTCCTGATGGGGCTGGCGCTGGGCGGCTTGCTGCCCTGCATCGCCAGCGTCATCCGCCACAACGTGCCTGACCGCGTCGCCGGCAACGTGCTCGGCCTCTCGACGTCGGCGCAATATGCCGGCCAGGTCATCGGTCCGCTCGCCGGCGGCTTCGTGGGCGGCCATGTCGGCATGCGCGCGGTGTTCATCGGCACGGCGGTTCTGATGGCGGTTGGCGCGGCCTTCAACTGGCTGGCCCGGCCGGCCGCACACGACCGCTCCGATCGTTAAGCAATCCTTCAGCCAATCGTGAGAATTTGAGCCGAAATGGCTGGCTGGCCAAGGCCGGCATTGGTGCAGGGGGAAGTTCGGATGAGACCCGAGGAGCAGTGGGAACTGGTTCGCGGCGCGCGCGCTTCTCGCATCGAGAGCGCCGGCATGGGTGCGGTGCGGATCGCCTTGCTGTTCGGTTCGGCGGCAGTGGCCTTCGCGCTGCTGGCGGTGCCCTTCCTCGACGCCCGGACCCGCCCGCAGGTCTCCCGGGCCGGTCTCGACATGGTCAGCACCGGTTCCATCGACCGGGGCAGCTACACGATCCGCCGCAGCGTGCTGCAGTCGTCGCCAAGTGCGATCTGCGTCATCCGCAATGACGGCGTGCGGCGCGGCGATTGCTGAGGCGGACCTTCACGTGCCGTTAAGCCTGTTCCGTTAACCCTTGTTAACGCGGCAGGGTTAGACTGTGGGCAAAGGGGTGAAAGACCGATGCGATCACTTACCCGCCGTTTCCTGAAGGACGAGTCCGCGGCCACCGCGGTTGAATACGGTCTCATCGTCGCGGTCCTGTCGCTGACGATCGTGGCCGGCGTGAGCAAGGCAGGCAATGCGCTGGAATACCTGTTCAGCGACTCCAACAGCCGCCTTGTGAAAGCCTTCGAGGGCGGCAACCCCAATTGAGGGCAACCTGCCGGCCTCAATCCTCCTTGGCTTCGCCAAGTATCTTTGCCAGTGAAACCTGTGCCGAGCCGGGCTTGAGCGGCTTCTGCTGCGAGGCGTCCGGAGCCCATCCCGACAGCCAGATGAACGAGAAGGTTGCGCGGATCCGTCCGTCCGGATCGGAAAAGCGCTCAGCATAGATTTCGGCCGCACGGGCGAACAGGGCACGCGTTGCCGGCCGACGCGAACGGGCAAGGAGGGCGTTGGCTTCGCCCATGGCGCGCAGGTCCCGGATCAATGCGAACATATGGTCATAGCGAACCGTCACCGTGTCGATGTCGGCCACGGGCAGTGCGAAGCCCGCGCGCTGCAAGAGCGCGCCGGCGTCGCGCACGTCGGCGAAGGGGCTGACGCGTGGGCTGACCCCGCCAAGAAGCTCGCTTTCGGCCGCCAGCAGGCTTTCGCGCAACTCCACCAGCGTGTCGGCGCCGGCCATGGCTGCCAGGAATAGCCCGTCGGGTTTGAGCGCGCGGCGCGCCTGGATCAGCATGCCGGGAATGTCGTTCACTTCCTGTAGCGCCAGGAGGGACACGACGAGATCGACGCTCTCAGGTTCCAGCGGCAGCGTTTCGGGCATGGCCACCAGCCCTGGATCGCCGTTGAGGAAAGCCTCGTCGGCCTCGATGCGCTGCACTCTCGCGGCCTTGCCGCTGGCAAGTACTGCACCGCGTGCCGCCGGGGTGACGCAAAAGGCCGCGACTGCATTTTCGAACCGGCGTTCCACCGTTGCCAGGCGGTCGGAAAGTTCCTCGGCGGCGCGGGTCAGAAGAAAATCGGCGCCGGGAACGGGACGCGCCAATGCGCGGCGCTTGCGGGCGATGAGGAGCTTGGTGTCGAACAGGGGCTGCAAGTGCCGATATCCTTGATGTTATGGCTGCGCCCGGCCTATGGTGCGGCACGCAGCCTGAACCTCGTGGCCGATCCGATGCCGCAATTCAAGAGCCTTGCCCTTGCTGCGCTGGATTGGCCGGCGCGCGTGCTGTTTCCGCCGGTCTGCGCCGGCTGCCGCCGCCACGTCTCGCAACCCGGCTCGCTTTGCGCGCAATGCTGGCCGCAGCTGCGCTTTCTGGAAAAGCCCTGGTGCGAGGTGATGGGCACGCCCTTCACCCATGATATGGGGGCTGGCTTCCTCTCTGCCGAGGCCATCGCCAACCCGCCGCCGTTTGAGCGGGCGCGGGCCGCGGTTTCCTACACCGGCGTCGCACGGCAAATGGCGCAGGGCCTGAAATATTCCGACCGCACGCATCTGGCGCCCTGGATGGCGCGCTGGATGGTGCGCGCCGGCGCCGAACTCATTGCCGATGCGGATGTGGTGGTGCCGGTGCCGCTGCACTGGCGGCGCTTCCTGCAACGCCGCTTCAACCAGTCTGCGGAGCTTGGCCGTGTGGTGGCCGAATTGACCGGGCTGCCATTCGAACCGCTGGCGCTCTCGCGCGTAAAGGTCACGCGCCAGCAGGTCGGGCTTCGGCGCACCGAGCGCGAGGCCAATGTGCGCGCCGCATTTCGCGTGCCGTCCGGGCGCGAGGTCGAGGTGCGCGGAAGGCGGGTGCTGGTGGTGGACGACGTCTACACTACAGGGGCAACCGTTGGCGCCGTGGCAAGGGCGTTGAAAAAAGGTGGCGCCAGTGCCGTCGATGTGCTGACCTTCGCGCGCGTCCTGCCGGGGGACTTCCGGCCCGACGAGGCAGAGACTATATAAGCGGAGGATAGCCGGCGCAGGGACAGCACCCGTCGAGGGTAGACCGGGCACCGGCAGATTGATTTTGTTTGCGCATTTTCGTTCGGTTGGAGGGTGTCTCGGACAGGACAGCTTGCGCTGGGAACATTGATAATGGTCGATGTAACGATCTATACCCGTGCCTTGTGCGGCTATTGCAGCGCCGCCAAGCGGCTGCTCGACAAGAAGGGCGTCGCCTATGAAGAGCGCGACGCCACCTCCGCGCCGGAGCTTCGGCAGGAGATGATCGAGCGCGCGGGACGATTTACCTTCCCGCAGATTTTCGTAGGCAGCATCCACGTCGGCGGCTGCGACGATCTGCATGATCTGGACGCGCAGGGCCGGCTTGACGGGCTGCTCGCCACCGGTACGCTCGGCTGAGGAGATTATCATGAGCAAGTTCAAAGCCGCCGCCATCCAGATGCGGACGGGCACCGACCCGCAAAAGAACGCCGAGACCTTCGAGGCACTGGTGCGCGAGGCGGCCGGCAAGGGCGCGACCTATGTGCAGTCGCCGGAAATGACCGGCGCAATGGTGCGCGATGCGGAAGCAAGGCAGGCGGCCTTTACCACGCAGGACAAGGACATCATCGTGGCAACCGCGGCATCGCTTGCGCGCGATCTCGGCATTTTCGTCCATGTGGGTTCCACAGCAATCGTGCGCGAAGACGGCAAGCTTGCCAACCGCGCGCTGCTGCTTTCGCCCGAGGGCAAGACCATCGCCACCTACGACAAGATCCACATGTTCGACGTCGATCTCGACAATGGCGAGAGCTGGCGCGAATCCTCGGCCTATGAGCCGGGCACGCAAGCAGTGGTTGCCGACCTGCCCTTCGCAAGGCTTGCCTTCGGCATCTGCTACGACGTGCGCTTCCCGCAACTCTTCCGTGCCGGGGCGTTGGCCGGCGCCAATGTGCTGTCGGCCCCGGCTGCCTTCACGCGCCAGACCGGCGAGGCGCACTGGCATGTGCTGCAGCGCGCCCGCGCCATCGAAAACGGTGCCTTCATGATCTCTGCCGCCCAGGGCGGCAAGCATGAGGACGGCCGCGAGACCTATGGCCATTCGATCATCGTCGATCCGTGGGGCAAGATCCTTGCCGAGGCCGACCATGACGAGCCGGGCGTGATCGTGGCCGAGATCGACACGTCGCTTTCGGCCGCTGCGCGCGGCAAGATCCCCAACCTGAAGAATGCGCGCGAGTTCTCCGTCAGTGCGGTGGCGGCGAGCGAGGGAGAACCGCTGCGGGGAGCAGCCTCTTGATCACTTTTTCGCTTACCTGCGAGAGCGCCCACGAGTTCGAAGGGTGGTTCCGCAGCAATGACGACTTCCAGGCACAGAAAAAGCGCAGGCTTGTGAGCTGCCCGATATGCGGCTCGCACGAGGTGGAAAAGGCGCTGATGGCGCCGGCCGTCTCCACTAGCCGCAAGCAGGAGAAGATCGCGCTGGCCATGAGCGCACAGCAGCGCGAGGCGCTGGCGCAGCTCAAGGCGCTTTCGGAAAAGATTCGCGAGAACGCCGACTATGTCGGAGACAAATTCGCGGACGAGGCGCGCAAGATCCACTTCGGCGAGACGGAGGCGCGCGGGATCTACGGCGAAGCCACGCTAGACGAAGCCAAGAGCCTGGCCGACGACGGCGTGGATTTCATGCCGGTCCCGGTGTTTCCAGAGGACCGGAACTGAGGGCGGGGAAGCCCGCCTCTCCCTTGCCCGCCGGCTCCCGGCCCGGGTTAATCTATCGATTCTTCGACTGGCTCTTGTTGAAGGTTGCCGTACGCCGGAGCTTCGACGGTCTGGAACTTGTCAACAATTTTGCCTCAGGCAAGGGAGGCGAGCTTGAAAGCGTTGAGCGCGCTCTGGCACTGATCCGCGAGTTCGATCCCGTCCGTTACCGCCGGCTGCGACGCGACTTGGCGCGGATACGTGTCATCTTGCTTACAGGTGTCTTTGTGGAGTTCAGCGTTCGAGATTGGACTTGCAGACTCGATGGGCGCTTCATGAACCAGGAAAGCACTACCATTGAACGAGTGGCCTTGGCGATTGCGCACGTGGCGACACATGCCCGTCTGTTCAAAATGGGTTTCGGCTATGAGGAGAAAATGCGTGGCCGGATCGAGAGGATTTGTGTTCGGCGGGAAATCGCACTCGCGGCAAAGTTGCCGACCGGAGAAGGCGCTGGCAATTGGGCAAGAGCGGCGTTGAATGCACGTCCCGCGCTTTCCGACGATGCGCTGCTAGAGCGTCGAGATGTTGGAGCCCGGGATAATTTTCTCTACCTCGGTGTGTCGCCAGTGATTGCCGACGCGGTGGTCTCGTATGTAGGTTGGCGACGCCGGCGAAGAGCGCGCAAGCTCAAGATCAATTCCTCAAGGCCATGATCGCGTTGTCCCCCTTGTTTCCTTTGGCTGGCGCATTCGTTTCAGCCGCGTTTCCGGTCAGATCGCGCTGAAAGCGATTAAGGACGCGCGATGAAAGCTTTGTGGAACTCGGCCATCGGCCTGTTGCTCGTCAACGGCTTGTTGCTCGGTCTCACCTTGCCGTTCGGCAAGCTGGCGGCTGCGGCAGGGGTTCCGCCGGCAATCTGGGCTTTCGTCATTTCCTTCGGCGCGGGCGCGGTGCTGCTCTCGGCGCTGCTGATGAATGGTGGGCGCCTTGGTCTCGACCGGCGCATGCTGCGCTATTTCTTCGTGGTGGCGGCTGTGTCCTACGCCATTCCGAACCTTCTGCTTTTTGCTTCCATCCCGCATCTGGGCGTCGGCTTCACCGGCATCATGTTCACCATGTCGCCGCTGTTCACGCTGGCGATCACGCTGATGCTCAAGCTTCGCCGGCCGAGCGTGCTCGGCGTCGCGGGCATTGGCGTCGGCTTCATCGGCGCGCTCGTGGTGGCTTTGACGCGCGGCGAGGCGAACCAGCCGGCCGAGTTGGTCTGGGTGGTGGCTGGGTTGCTGATCCCGGTCAGCCTGGCAGTGGGCAATGTCTACCGCACGGTGGACTGGCCGGAGGGCAGCGGCCCGATCCAGCTCGCCGCCGGAAGCCATCTCGCGGCGGCAGTCATGTTGCTGGTGGCGGCAGGGTCCAGCGCCCGGGGGCTGCCTTTCGGCCCGCTTGCCGAGGTGCCCTGGCTGGTTGCAGCGCAGGTGATCGTCTCGTCGGCGATGTTTGCGGTGTTCTTCCGCCTGCAGGCGGTGGGCGGGCCGGTCTATCTTAGCCAGATCGGCTATGTCGCCGCCGCCATTGGCCTGATTTCCGGCATGCTCTTCCTCGGCGAAAGCTACCGGTTGGAGACCTGGCTGGGCGCGGGGCTGATTTCCATCGGGCTGGTCATGACGACCAAGGCGCAGACGCGCACCTCCGAAGCGTAGGCGGGGGCCGCTCAGGCGGCCGGCCGCTTTTCCGTCAGCACCATGTAGTTGACGTCCATGTCCCGGGAGCGCTGCCAGCGGTCGGCAAGCGGGTTGTAGGCCACGCCGGTCCGGTCGGTGATCATCATGCCGGCATTGGCAAGGAACTGCTCCAGTTCCTCGGGCCGCACCAGCTTGGCATATTGGTGGGTGCCGCGCGGCAGCCAGCGCAGAACATACTCCGCGCCGAAAATTGCCAGCCCCAGCGCCTTCAGCGTGCGATTGATGGTGGCCACGAACATGATGCCATCCGGCTTCACCAGTTCGGCGCATTTGGTGATGTAGAGCTGCGGGTCCGAAACGTGCTCGATCACTTCCATGTTGAGCACCACGTCGAACTTCTCGCCGGCATCGGCCAGCGCCTCGGCGGTTGTGGCGCGGTAGTCCACCGTCACGCCGGATTCGGCGGCGTGCAGCTTGGCCACTTCGATGTTGGTTTCGGAGGCATCGGCGCCGACCACCTCGGCGCCAAGGCGCGCCATGGGCTCGCACAGGAGGCCGCCGCCGCAGCCGATGTCGAGGATGCGCAGGCCCTCGAAGGGGCGCGCCTGGTGCGAATCACGGCCGAAGCGCGCGGCCACCTGGTCGCGCACATAGGCCAGTCGCACCGGGTTGAACTTGTGCAGCGGGCGGAATTTTCCGTTCGGATTCCACCATTCAGCGGCGAGGGCCGAAAAGCGTTCCACCTCTGCGGTGTCGATCGTCGATCGCGTGGCTTCGGGCATGGCTCGTCTCCTTCGTTGCAAGGAAGTCGGCGGTGAGGCGGCGAATGTCAAGGCAGCAATTTTGTCGGCGGGGGTCTCGCTCCTGGTCGAGGGGAGGGGGACGCAGGACTGTCCGGCGGGTTGAACGACGAACGACAGACATGACGGCATCGCGGCTTAACGAAGCGGCTGCGAGCCTGAACCCATTGCGCGTCTTGCGAAACAGCGAGCTTTTGGCTATGGAGGCCGCGACTTGGCGCCCGGCTCCCGCGGTGCTTTCGTTTGGACTTTCCGGTGGCAGTACTGCCCTGGGGACAGTTTAAGGGGCGACCGGCTTCCATGGCGCGTATCGTGATGAAATTCGGCGGAACTTCCGTCGCCGACATCAGCCGCATCCGCAATGTGGCGCGCCACGTCAAACGCGAGGTCGACGCGGGCCATGAAGTGGCCGTCGTCGTTTCCGCGATGGCCGGCAAGACCAATGAGTTGGTCGCCTGGACCCGCGAAGCTTCCGCCATGCACGATGCGCGCGAATATGACGCCGTCGTTGCGTCCGGCGAGCAGGTCACGGCCGGCCTGCTGGCGATCACGCTGCAGAACATCGGCGTCAACGCCCGCTCCTGGCAGGGCTGGCAGATCCCGATCCGTACCGACAACGCCCATGGCGCCGCCCGCATTCTCGATATCGACGGCTCGTTCCTGATCGAGCGCTTCAAGCAGGGGCAGGTGGCCGTCATCGCCGGCTTCCAGGGAATCGGACCCGACAACCGGATCGCGACGCTCGGGCGCGGCGGCTCCGACACCAGCGCGGTGGCCATCGCCGCCGCCGTGAAGGCCGATCGCTGCGACATCTATACCGACGTGGACGGCGTCTACACCACCGATCCGCGCATAGAGCCGAAGGCGCGCCGCATGAGCAGGATCACCTTCGAGGAGATGCTCGAAATGGCATCCCTCGGGGCCAAGGTCCTGCAGGTGCGTTCGGTGGAGCTTGCCATGGTGCACCGGGTGCGGACCTTCGTACGGTCTTCCTTTGTGGAGCCGGACGCGCCGGGAATGGGCGATTTCGACAATCCGCCCGGAACCCTTATTTGCGACGAGGATGAAATCGTGGAACAGCAGGTCGTAACCGGAATCGCATATGCCAAGGACGAGGCCCAGATTTCGCTGCGCCGCGTTTCCGACCGGCCGGGCGTGGCGGCAGGCATCTTCGGACCGCTGGCCGAGGCCAACATCAATGTCGACATGATCGTCCAGAACATCTCCGAGGATGGCAAGTCGACCGACATGACCTTCACCGTGCCGTCGGGCGATGTTGACAAGGCGCTGGCGGTGCTGGAAAAGATCCGCCCCGAAATCGGCTTCGACGCGGTTCAGCACGACCAGGGCATGTCCAAGGTTTCCGTGATCGGCATCGGCATGCGCAGCCATGCCGGCGTTGCGGCGACCGCTTTCAAGGCGCTTGCCGAAAAGGGCATCAATATCCGTGCGATCACCACTTCCGAGATCAAGATTTCGATCCTGATCGACGGTCCTTATACAGAACTTGCCGTTCGCACTTTACATTCGGTCTACGGGCTAGATAAGCAGTAGATCAGACGAATTTTTCGTCCTTGCGTTAGCCGGCGTGTGGCACAATGCACGCCGGACGATGCTATTTGGAGACGACGCCTGATGCGTGACACGGCCGCCGGTCCGCGCGTTCTCTTGAAACGGCTCCGCGAGCTGATGGCGGAGCCGCTCGAGCCGCAGGAGCGGCTCGACAGGATCGTGCACGATATCGCCAAGAACATGGTGGCCGAGGTCTGCTCCCTTTATGTGTTGCGCGCCGATTCCGTTCTCGAACTCTACGCCACCGAGGGCCTGAACCCCGGCTCCGTCCACCTCGTTCAGCTGCGCCTCGGCGAAGGTCTCGTCGGCACGATTGCCGCCAGCGCGCGGCCGCTCAACCTTTCCAATGCGCAAGAGCATCCGGCCTTCGCCTATCTGCCGGAGACCGGGGAAGAGATCTACAACTCCTTCCTCGGCGTGCCGGTGCTGCGCGCAGGGCGCACGCTGGGCGTGCTGGTGGTGCAGAACCGCACCAAGCGGCACTATCGCGAAGATGAGGTTGAGGCGCTGGAAACCACGGCGATGGTGATCGCCGAGATGATCGCGACGGGCGATCTGGCGCGGCTGACCCGCCATGGCGGGCTGGAGCTGGACCTGCGCCGGGCGGCAAGCTTCAAGGGGCTGGCCTTCAACGAAGGCGTCGGGCTTGGCCACGTGGTGCTGCACGAGCCGCGCATCGTGGTGACCAACCTGTTCAACGAGAATTCCGATCAGGAAATGCGCCGTCTCGATGCCGCGCTCGGTTCGCTGCGGCTGTCCATCGATGACATGCTGTCGCGGCGCGAGGTGGCGTTCGAGGGCGAGCACCGCGACGTGCTCGAGGCCTATCGCATGTTCGCCAACGATCGCGGCTGGGTGCGCCGCCTTGAAGAGGCGATCCGCAACGGCCTGACCGCGGAAGCCGCCGTGGAAAAGGTCCAGAGCGACATGCGCGCCCGCATGCTGCACATGACCGACCCCTACCTGCGCGAACGCATGAGCGACTTCGACGACCTCGCCAACCGGCTGCTGCGGCAGTTGATGGGGCGGGCGCCGGAGGACATCGCCGCGACCCTGCCGAAGGATGCGATCATCGTTGCCCGCTCCATGGGTGCGGCCGAACTGCTGGACTACCCGCGCGAGAAGATGCGCGGGCTGGTTCTGGAAGACGGCACCGCCACGAGCCATGTGGTGATCGTGGCCCGCGCCATGGGCATCCCCGTGGTGGGGCAGGCCAAGGGCGCGGTTTCGCTCGCCGAGAACGGCGACGCCATCATCGTCGATGGCGAGGACGGGACCATCCACCTGCGCCCGCAGGGCGACCTGGAGAAGGTCTATGCCGAGAAGGTGCGCTTCCGCGCCAGGCGGCAGGAGCTTTACCGCGAGCTGCGCAACAAGCCTTCCCGGAGCAAGGACGGCGTTCATATCGATCTGCTGATCAATGCCGGGCTTGCGGTGGACCTGCCGCAGCTTGCCGAGTCGGGTGCGGGCGGCATCGGGCTGTTCCGCACCGAACTGCAATTCATGGTGGCTTCGACCTTGCCGCGCGCGGAGGCGCAGGAAGCTCTCTATCGCGACGTGCTGGATGCCGCGCAGGGCAAGCCGGTGACGTTCCGCACCATCGATATCGGCGGCGACAAGGTGCTTCCCTACTTCAAGGGCATGGTGCACGAGGAAAACCCGGCACTGGGTTGGCGAGCGATCCGCCTGACGCTGGACCGGCCGGGGCTGCTACGCTCGCAGGTGCGGGCGCTGCTCAAGGCGGCCGGCGGGCGCGAGCTCAGGATCATGCTGCCGATGGTGACGGAACTGGGCGAGATCGCGCAGGCGCGCGAGATGGTCGACCGCGAGGTTCGGCATCTGTCGCGCTTCGCGCATCTGTTGCCCACCAGCCTGAAGCTTGGCGCCATGATCGAGGTGCCGTCGCTGCTGTGGCAGCTCGACGAGCTGATGGAGATGGTCGATTTCGTGTCCGTCGGCTCCAACGATCTGTTCCAGTTCGTGATGGCCGCCGATCGCGGCAACACCCAGCTCTCCGACCGCTTCGACCCGCTGTCGGTGCCTTTCCTGCGCGTGCTCAAGCACATTGCAGATGCCGGCCGGCGCAACCACACGCCGGTGACGCTGTGCGGGGAACTGGCCGGAAAGCCGATCTCGGCCATGGCGCTGATCGGGCTCGGTTACCGCTCGATCTCGATGTCGCCCGCCTCCATCGGCCCGGTCAAGGCGATGCTGGCGGAGCTGCCGGTGTCCGAGCTGAAGGCGTTCCTGGAGGACAACCTTGAAGGCCCCAGCGTGAGCTTGCCGATGCGGGCGCTGTTGCAGACCTTCGCGGATGACCGCTCGATTCCTCTTTGACACCTGAGCGATGGCGGCCTGCGAATGAAGAATTTCTGCGGTTGCGGTGTTTCGTCCCTATATGTAGGTCGCGTATATCAGCGCCGATGGCCGGCGCGCCTGACGTGAATCCCGTCGAGTATCAATGACAATGACCAATCTGCCCCGCGATCGCATGGACCAGGTAGTTAAGCGCTTCGACATGCTCGAGGCGCAGATGGCGGCTGGCCCCGATCCGGACGCATATGTGAAGATGGCCTCGGAATATGCCGACATCCAGGAGATGGTGGCCAAGATCCGGGAACTGCGCGCCGCGGAGCAGGAACTGGCCGACCTGGATGCGATGCTGGACGACAAGGCCACCGACGCCGAGATGCGTGCGCTGGCCGAAGGCGAACTGCCGGCGGTGGAAGACAGGATCGAGGCCCTGCAGAAGGACATCCAGATCCTGCTGCTGCCCAAGGATGCGGCCGACGACAAGAACGCGATCCTGGAAATCCGCGCTGGCACCGGCGGCGACGAGGCGGCGCTGTTTGCGGGCGACCTGTTTCGCATGTACGAGCGCTATGCGGCCGAACAGGGCTGGCGCATGGAAGTCGTTTCCACCAGCGAAGGCGACGTGGGCGGCTTCAAGGAAATCATCGCCACGGTTTCGGGCAAGGGCGTCTTCGCCAAGCTGAAATATGAGTCCGGCGTGCACCGCGTGCAGCGCGTGCCTGAAACCGAAGGCAGCGGACGCATCCACACTTCCGCCGCGACCGTGGCGGTTTTGCCCGAGGCCGAGGAGGTGGACATCGAAATCCGGTCGGAAGACATTCGCATCGACACGATGCGGGCCTCCGGCTCGGGCGGCCAGCACGTCAACACCACCGATTCGGCGGTGCGCATCACCCATATCCCGACCGGCATCATGGTCGTCCAGGCCGAGAAGTCGCAGCACCAGAACCGGGCGCGGGCCATGCAGATCCTGCGTTCGCGGCTGTTCGACATGGAACGCACCAAGGCCGACGCCGAACGCTCCGAATCGCGCAAGGCGCAGGTGGGCTCCGGCGACCGCTCGGAACGCATCCGCACCTACAATTTCCCGCAAGGGCGGGTGACCGACCATCGCATCAATCTGACCCTCTACAAGCTCGACCGGGTTATGATGGGCGAACTGGAAGACATCATCGCGCCGCTGATCTCGGATCATCAATCCAGGCTGCTGGCCGATATGGGCCTCGATGCCTGACGTGGCCGAACACGCGCTGGGCCCCACGTTGCGCGCGGCGCGGTCGCGGCTTGTGGCGGCCGGCGTGGCAACCCCCGACATCGACGCAAGGCTGATCGTCGAACATTTCTCCGGCACCACCCGCAGCGATGCCATCAGCTCGCCCGAACGGGAGCTGGACGCGACGGCTGTTACGGCCATCGATGCCGCGCTGGAGCGTCGGATCAACGGCGAGCCGGTTCACCGGATTCTCGGCTTTCGCGAGTTCTACGGCCTCAAGCTGATGCTTTCGCCCGAAACGCTGGAGCCCCGGCCCGACACCGAAACCCTTGTCGATCTGGTTCTGCCATTCGTGCGCGAGATGGCGGAAAGGGAAGGCGCCTGCCGCATCCTGGACCTGGGCACCGGCACCGGAGCCATACCGCTTGCGCTGCTTAATGAGGTGCCGCAAGCCGTCGCCGTCGGCGTCGACATTTCAGTCGATGCGCTTGCCACCGCGCGCCTGAACGCCGAAGCGCTGGGATTGGCGGCGTGCTTTACCGCGCTGCAAAGCGACTGGTTCACAAAAATTTCCGGTCGCTTCCATTTAATTGTCTCAAACCCCCCTTATATAAGGAGCACGGATATTGGTGCTCTCCAGCCCGAAGTGAAGCGGTTCGACCCGCTACTGGCGCTGGATGGAGGCGAAGATGGTCTCGACGCCTATCGCACCATAGCTGCCGGCGCGGCGGCGTATCTCGAGGCTGGCGGAAGGGTCGCCCTAGAAATCGGTTTCGATCAAAAAGCAGATGTGAGCGGGATTTTCGGCGCGGCCGGGTATCAACTCACGGCCGATGCATTTGATCTGGCCGGGAACGATCGCGTGTTGGTTTTCGGTCGTTGAATCAAAGCCTTGCCATGGAACGAAAAAATACTTGGCAAGTCTCGGGAATGCCGCTAGGTTCGAAATACCGGATGAGACGAAGCAGGCAGTGCTGTAATCGGTTCGGTTCCCTTTGAAACAGACTGCCTTCTTGCGTGGACAACGCGTCTGCTTCGTGCGGGGATCACCCGGCAAGTGACATGAGACCGGAACGGAATGGTACGTGACGCCAACGCAAATGATGCGGGCGAACACCGTCGGAACTACATTAAACGGCTGGCCGTTGGCGCGCTCCGTTCGCGAGATGTTTTCAAAATGAAGAGAGTCTGATGAGGCCACAACAGCAGAACAGGCGTATGCGCGGCCGCAACAACGGCGGCGGAAACAACGGCAACGGTCGCAAGGGGCCGAACCCGCTTACGCGCAACTACGAAAGCAACGGCCCGGACGTGAAGATTCGCGGCTCCGCGCAGCAGATCGCCGAGAAATACGCAACCTTGGCTCGCGACGCCCAGAGCGCCGGCGACCGCGTAATGGCGGAAAACTACCTGCAGCATGCCGAGCACTACAACCGCATCATTGCAGCCGCCCAGGGGCAGATGCAGCACCAGCATGTTCACCACAGCCGCGACGAAGTCGACGACGATTCGGATCAGGATCGCGAAGAGTTCGAGAACCAGGGCAATGTGCAGCCCGCGACCGCCGCGGCCGGTGGGCAGGAGCAGGAGCCTGAGCTTGCAGCCGCTTCGGCCGAAATCCACGGCTCCGGTCCGCAGCCCGTCATCGAAGGCACGCCGGCGGAAGTCGCGCTGACCGCGGAGACGGCGGTCGAAACGACGGAAGGCCGCGGGCGCGGACGCGGCCGCCGCCCGATGCGCAACCAGGAGCAGCCGACCGAGAAGGTCGAGGCTTCGGCGGAAAATGAAGATGCCAAGGCCGAGGACAAGGCAGCAGCGCCGCGTCGCGGCCGCCGCCCGCGCCGCGAGAGCCCGACGGCAGAAGACGGCGCGGCCGGTTCCGAACAGGTCGCTCCCGCTGCCGAACCGGCCGACGGCGATGGTGTCCTGGCAGCTGTAAACGGCTAAGGGCCTGGCATCGTGTTACGAAAACGGCGCAGACTTCGGTCTGCGCCGTTTTTCTTTGTCGGCACCACAGGGACATCTTGAGGAAATTCCGGCCATACCCATATCAGGCTCGACATGGACCCGGCTCGATGGAGGGGGTCTGTCGCCGAAAACCGATCCGGTGCCGCAAAGCGGGCCGGTGACGCATGGAGACGATCATGAATTTGGAAAAATATTCCGAGCGCGTTCGCGGCTTCATTCAGTCAGCCCAGACGCTGGCCCTTTCAAGAAACCATCAGCAGTTTTCTCCCGAACACATTTTGAAGGTTCTCGTCGACGACGACGAGGGCCTTGCCGCCTCGCTGATCGAGCGCGCCGGCGGCAGCGCCCGCGACGTCAAGCTCGGCGTCGAGGCCGCGCTTGAAGCGATGCCGCGCGTCGAAGGCGGAAACGGCCAGCTCTATCTGGCCCAGCCGCTGGCAAAGGTTTTTTCGACAGCCGAGGAGCTGGCGCAGAAGGCCGGCGACAGTTTCGTCACGGTCGAGCGGCTCTTGCAGGCGCTGGCGATGGAAAAGTCTGCCAAGACTTCCGAAATCCTCGCCAAGGCCGGGGTGACCCCGCAGGCGCTGAACCAGGCGATCAACGAGATTCGCAAGGGCCGCACGGCCGATTCGGCCAGCGCCGAACAGGGCTATGACGCGCTGAAGAAATATGCGCGCGACCTGACCGCAGATGCGCGCGCGGGCAAGCTCGACCCGGTCATCGGCCGCGACGACGAAATCCGCCGCACCATCCAGGTGCTGTCGCGGCGCACCAAGAACAACCCCGTGCTGATCGGCGAGCCCGGCGTAGGCAAGACGGCCATCGCCGAGGGCCTGGCGCTGCGCATCGTCAATGGCGACGTGCCCGAATCGCTGAAGGACAAGCAGCTGATGGCGCTCGACATGGGCGCGCTGATTGCCGGCGCGAAATATCGCGGCGAGTTCGAGGAGCGCCTGAAGGCGGTGCTTTCGGAAGTCACGTCGGCTGCCGGCGGCATCATCCTGTTCATCGACGAGATGCACACGCTGGTCGGCGCTGGCAAGGCCGACGGCGCGATGGATGCGTCGAATCTCTTGAAGCCCGCGCTGGCGCGCGGGGAACTGCATTGCGTAGGCGCCACCACGCTGGACGAGTACCGCAAATATATCGAGAAGGATGCCGCCCTTGCCCGCCGCTTCCAGCCGGTCTTCATCGATGAGCCGACGGTGGAAGACACGATCTCGATCCTGCGCGGCCTGAAGGAGAAGTACGAACAGCACCACAAGGTGCGCATCTCCGATTCGGCGCTGGTCGCCGCGGCGACGCTGTCCAACCGCTACATTTCCGACCGCTTCCTGCCCGACAAGGCAATCGACCTGGTGGACGAAGCCGCTTCGCGGCTGCGCATGCAGGTCGACTCGAAGCCGGAGGCACTGGACGAGGTCGACCGCCGCATCATGCAGCTAAAGATCGAGCGCGAAGCGCTGCGGGTCGAGAAGGACGAGGCCTCGAAGGACCGGCTGGCGAAGCTCGAGACCGAGCTGGCTTCGCTGGAGGAAGAATCGGCCGAGCTGACGGCGAAGTGGCAGGCCGAGAAGCAGAAGCTTGGCCTTGCCGCCGACCTGAAGAAGCAGATCGACGACGCCCGCAACGAACTGGCGATCGCACAGCGCAAGGGCGAGTTCCAGCGCGCCGGCGAGCTTGCCTATGGCAGGATCCCCGAGCTTGAGCGCAAGCTCAAGGAGGCCGAAGCGCAGGAGGATGACAAGCGCGGCATGGTCCAGGAGACCGTGACGCCGGACAACATCGCGCATATCGTTTCCCGCTGGACCGGCATTCCGGTTGACAAGATGCTGGAAGGCGAGCGCGAAAAGCTGCTCAGGATGGAAGATGAGCTGGCCAAGCGCGTGGTGGGCCAGGGCGAGGCGGTGCAGGCCGTCTCGAAGGCGGTGCGGCGCGCCCGCGCCGGGCTGCAGGACCCCAACCGGCCGATCGGATCGTTCATGTTCCTCGGCCCGACCGGCGTCGGCAAGACCGAGCTGACCAAGGCGCTGGCCGCCTTCCTGTTCGACGACGAAACCGCGATGGTGCGCATCGACATGTCGGAGTTCATGGAGAAGCACTCGGTTGCCCGGCTGATCGGCGCGCCTCCCGGCTATGTCGGCTATGAGGAGGGCGGAGCGCTGACCGAGGCGGTGCGGCGCCGGCCCTACCAGGTCGTGCTGTTCGACGAGATCGAGAAGGCGCACCCGGATGTCTTCAACGTGCTGTTGCAGGTGCTGGACGACGGTCGCCTGACCGACGGCCAGGGCCGCACGGTCGACTTCCGCAACACGCTGATCATCATGACGTCGAATCTCGGCGCCGAATATCTGGTTGGCCTCGGCGAGCACGAGGATGTCGACAAGGTTCGCGACGAGGTCATGGCGGTGGTCAAGGCTTCGTTCCGGCCGGAATTCCTCAACCGCGTCGATGAGGTGATTCTGTTCCATCGCCTGCGGCGCCAGGACATGGACAAGATCGTCAAGATCCAGCTCAAGCGCCTGGAGGCACTGCTGACCGATCGCAAGATCACGCTCGATCTCGACCACGAGGCGATCGAGTGGCTGGCCAACAAGGGCTACGATCCGGCCTATGGCGCACGGCCGCTGAAGCGGGTGATGCAGAAGGAGCTGCAGGACCCGCTGGCCGAGAAGATCCTGCTGGGCGAGGTTCTCGACGGCTCGACGGTGAAGATCACCGCTGGGTCGGACAGGCTGAACTTCCGGGTCAAGGCATCCGAGCCCGCGGCGGCGGAAAAGGCCGCCTGACCAGTTCGCGAACATTGGATGGCCGCCTTAGGGCGGCCATTTTCATGCCCGGTTCATGTGTGAACCACTAGGCCGACAATGCAATTGCGATTGAAGCTCTCGAACAGGACGCTGCACGCTGCCCTCTGCAGGCGGCGGCAGTCGGGGGAATTTTTGGCGAATATGGTCAGCAGAATCAGTCTTCTGTCAGCGGTTGCGGCCGCGCTTTGGGCTTGCGGCGCGCAGGCAACAGAGTTTGTGGACGCCCGCGAATCACCCGCGAAGGGTCGAATCACGCGCGACGCGGAGAGTGGCGTCCTCCTTGCACAGTCAGGCGAGGTGGAAATCTATTTCGACGGCAATGGCAACCGGGTCATCGTCGATGCCTATACGGGCGAGATCATCGCCATCCAGCCGCCGCGCCGGGTGACGGGGACGCGCAACGGCCTGGACGAGCCGCGTCGACGCGGCGGCTACTACAGGGTCGAGCCGGCCGAGCCGGAGCCCTATCCGAGCCCGCGCCGGCGTCCGCTGGAGCGCTACCAGGCGCCGCCGCCCGACAATTATGGCGATTGGGGCCTGGACGAGTTTCCACCGGCGCCCCAACATGTGTATCCGGACGACGGGACCTATCCCGACGAGGGCCTGGGGCCCGAACCGCGGGTGGTCCGGCGCGAGCCGGTGACGCGCAGCCCGCTGGGCGATCCGGTCGCACGCGCGCCGGAGTCGGACACCACCACCATCATCGAGGCGCCGGAGTTCGACGGCGGAGCGTTGCAGCCGCCGACTAGCTTCACCGCGCGCGAGGACGTCGCCTCGCTTCAGATCCTGCTGGACCGTGCCGGCGCTTCGCCCGGCGTCATCGACGGCAAGTTCGGCAGCAATGTCGACAAGGCCCTGCTTGCCTATCGCGACATCACCGGCACCAACCTGAAGTCGACCGACACGGCCGACATCAGGGCAGCTCTTGCCGCGAGCGGCGGCGATCCGTTCATCAACTACACGATCACGCCGGAGGATGCCGCCGGGCCCTTCGTGGCATCGGTTCCGGCCGATTACGGCCAGAAGGCGCAGCTCGAACATATGAGCTTCACCTCGGTGGTCGAAATGCTGGCCGAGCGCTTCCACATGGACCAAGCCTATCTGAAGGCGCTCAATCCGGAGGCGAACTTCAATCGCCCCGGCACCATCATCCGGGTGGCGAATGTCAACCGGAAGCCCGCTGGCAAGGTGACGCAAATCATTGCCGACAAGAGCCGCAAGCAGGTTCGCGCCTATGACGAATCGGGCAGGCTGGTGGTTGCTTATCCGGCAACGATCGGCTCGGCCGACACGCCTTCGCCCACCGGCACGCATGCCGTGTCGCGGGTCGCGCTCAACCCCAATTACACCTACAATCCCAAGCTCAACTTCAAGCAGGGCGACAATGACAGGATCCTCACCATTCCGCCGGGCCCGAACGGCCCGGTCGGCACGGTCTGGATCGCGCTCGACAAGCCGACCTACGGCATTCACGGCACGCCCGAACCCTCCAAGATCGGCAAGACCGAAAGCCATGGCTGCGTGCGCCTAACCAACTGGGACGCAGAGCAGCTTGCCAAGCTGGTCAGCCCCGGCGTGCCGGTCGAGTTCGTCGATTAGATCCTTGCCCGCGGACAGGCGACCGCCTGCGGCCGCGAATCAAACTGTCCCGCATATCGGCCCGCGAATCCGAATCGATTCGCGGGCCGATGCTTGAGGACGAATCAGTGTTGGAGATCTGGGCGCTGTCCGCCTGAGGCGGCGTGCCGAAAGTGCGAGCGTTAGCCGCTCGCCTTGGCGCTGCTGGCCACCTTGAGCGAGCCGCCGGCGCCGTCCTTCAGCAGGGCGTCGATTCGCTCGCGCTCGCGCTTGAAGGAAACGAGGTCGTCGCCCTGCAGCACCTTCCCCACGGGCAGGCGCACGCGCATCGGGTCGACCTTGGCGCCGTTGACCATCAGTTCATAGTGAAGGTGCGGCCCGGTCGAGAGGCCGGTAGAGCCGAGATAGCCGATCACCTGGCCCTGGCGCACCTTGGCGCCCGGCACGATGCCCGACGCGAAGCCGCTCTGGTGGTTGTATGAGGTCTGGTAGCCATTGGCGTGGCGGATGATGGTCTGCTTGCCGTAGCCGCCGGCCCAGGCGGCCTTTTCCACCACGCCATTGCCCGCGGCGATGATCGGCGTTCCGGTGGGGGCTGCCCAGTCGACGCCGGTGTGCATGCGGGTATAGCCGAGCACCGGGTGCCGGCGCGCGCCGAAGCCGGAGCGGAACACGCCGTTGGGCAGCGGGTTGCGCAGCAGGAACTGCTTGGCGCTGCGGCCTTCGCCGTCGAAATAGTCGATGCTGCCGTCGCGCATCTGGAAGCGGTAGAAATTGCGGGTGGCGCCGCCGAACATCGCCGAGACGTAGAGGAGCTGCGATTCCTGGTCTTCGCCGTCGGGCTCGGAGAACAGCACCTCGAGCCGGTCGGAGGGATTGAGGCGCGACTGGAAGTCGACCTCCGAGGCCAGCAGCTTGATGAGCTGCTTCGTCATGTCCCTCGACATGTCATAGGAATAGGCCGCCCGGTAGATGCCGTCATAGACGGTGGGCAGGTTGCCGCGCGCGGTCGCAGGAAGCGAACCGTCGAATGCCGTCAGAAGCTCCGGGTTGGGCTCGGGCTCGTCCGTGGTCACATATTGGTTGTGGTCGTTGAGCGCGATGGTCAGCAGGTGCTGGGTTCGGTTGTAGACGCTGGTGCGGACGATTCGGGCTTCGTCCCCGCGCACCTCGAGCCCGACGCGCAGCACCGCGCCGGCCTTGAGGGTCTTGCCATTGAACATCTTGCCGATGGCTTCGGCCATTGCGGCGGCATCGTCTCCCGTATAGCCGGAATCGGCCAGGGCCTCGGCCACCTCACGCTCGATCGCGAAGGGGATGATTTCCTCCGCATAAGCCAGCGCCGAATCATCTGTTGCGCTCCGGGAGGCGACGGAGACGTTTTCCGGAACGATTCGCACGCCATAGGAGCCGGCCAGCGTCTGGGAGGCGAGCGAATCGCCGAATCGCTCCGGATCGACATAGTGCAGCGCGGCGACCTGGACGTCGCCGTCGGTCAGAATCGCACCGGTGACCTTGACGACCTGCTCCACCTCGTCGCCGGAAAGGTCGCTCCTTTCGTCAAAGGCGGCGGTATCCATGGGGAAATCCACCGTCTTCAGGCTCATCTCGCTTTCGACCTTGACCCCGTAGACCTGGCCAGCCGGGGCGGTGGGCGTCTGTTTGGCGCCGTCCTCGGCAAAGACGTCGAGCGGATCGAAGGGCGGATAGCTGCGGGAAGTCTTGTAGCCCGCGGCCAGGGCCATCTTTACCTGGACGAAAGGCACGGTGCGCACCACGTCGCGATCGCCGACGCGGCTGGACATGGAGACCTCGATTCGCCGCCGGTCCTTGGCCCTGGCGATCTGGCGCGACTGTACGAGTCGGCCGGTCTTGGCGCTTTGCCCGCCATCATCCTTCTGCGCAATCGTGGCCAGTTCGGCGATCTCGGGCGGCGTTGCCAGCTGCTCGCGGCCGTCGAGCGCGGCAAACAGGGCCACGCCCATGAGCACGCTCGAGGTGACGCCGGTCAGGAACGTGCCCGACAGCCAGCGTGCGGAAACCTCGCGCCGATCGGGCGGGCCGCTGCGCCCGTCCGCGATCAGCGGCGGCTCGTTGCCGAGTTCGGCTATGGTTTGATCGACATCCTGCATTGAAAGCGGCGGCTTTTCCTGTCCCCGAACGTCGCCGGTATTTTCACGTGAAGCCCCGACAATTGCCTGCCGGGACTGATGAAGTCAACGAAAGCTCCTTTTCGCGCCGGCCGGCAGGATCGACGCCCCCTATATAGGCACGCGCGCGAAGGCATGAAAACGCCATGCCCAAGGCAAGACATTCACGGGGATTTGGGCCGCAATAGGGCTCCAACGGGGCCGCCCCTACCGGCGGGAATGCCTTTCACACGACCTTACGCAGGGTTTTGTTGGGTTGTCTGGTTATTGTCGCAAAAAATTCAAAAAAGGCGAAAAAGGTCGTTGACAGTCTGCGAGGGTGGGGCCTATATACGCCTCAACAACGAGGGCGGCGCGCCGCTGGCGACGAAGAAGTTCGCTTCTAAGAAACGCCCTGGTTGACGAAATCAAGCGAGCCGCTTATAGCGACCTCGACGGGCCCCGGAGCCGAAAGCGAAACGGGCCCACGACATCGTGTCTGACGATGTCTGTTCTTTGAAAATTGAAGATTGAAGAAAGAGAAACGTGGGCGGCAGAGTTCTGCTGGTCCCGGAGCGGAGACTAAAGTCTTCGCAGTGATGGGGCCGAACGAGACTTTGGCGGAC
>NZ_JBDZDR010000008.1:0-197688 GCF_040049255.1 Mesorhizobium sp. KR2-14
CTCGCCGCGCTCGCCCCGGCCATGCCCGCCGGCCAGACCCTCGACGCCGGCCCCGCACTCGCCACCGTCACCCTCGCCGACCTCGCCGCCCGCCTCGCCGGCAACGCCACACTCCCAAACCCCACACCTGGCGACTGCGAATTGTTCTGAAAGCAATGGTCGGGGGATATCGGCCCGAATACGGGGTGCCCTCTTAGTCTATCCTTGCTTCGGCGCGGATTGGCGCCTCGATTGGCCAAGCGTTATTAGCGGAGATGTAAGACGGCTAAGAGTTGCTGGCGCGGTCATGCAGAACTTGCATGTCCCGGCAAGACATTAATTACCGTTTAACTATTTGTTGTGTACGGTATAGTTCATTCGTTACCGTACATACAACGACTGACAGGTTCAGGCGGGAGGAGATGCTGAACCGTGACGGCGCCTGCGCAGGCGAGCTTGCGCGCGAGGCTCCGCCCGCGTCGTCTCGCACGCGCGGCTGCGAATGTGTGCTGGGGGGGACTGCGGCCCGCGAAGGGCGGGAACAGCATGTCTAAGCATATGCGGTACGAGCAGCCTCGCCAGGCAACTACGTAACATCGCATCAATACACGCAATTGCCCGCTGGAGGGGGGACGCCTCGGCGTCAGATTGGCGGGCGCTCTGAAGGGGAAATTTGATGACGGATTCGATACGACGCCAAAGCTCTTTGAACGAGCGTCTCGACTTTATCGGGATGGATCACAAAGCGCGCGCAGCACTGACCAGGTTGCAGCCGATTCTCAAGCAGTCGCTCGGGCCAGCTCTGGCGTCTTTCTATGAAAAGGTGAAGGCCACTGCCGAAACTAGAAAATTCTTCGGCAACGATGAGCATATGGCGGGCGCCAAGAGCCGTCAGGAACAGCATTGGCAGATTATCGCCGAGGCCGATTACGACGACGACTATGTTAACGCCGTGCTCAAGATCGGGCAGACCCACGCGCGGATCGGCCTTGAACCGCGATGGTATATCGGCGGCTACGCGCTGGTGATAGAGCAACTGATCCACGCCATCGTGAAGGAGCAGTGGCCGAACCTTCTGCCGATCGGAAAGTCGCGATCCGAAAACGTCGCGGAGGCATTGTCGTGCCTGGTGAAGGCGGCCATGCTGGACATGGACCTGGCCATCTCCGTCTACCTGGA
The DNA here is from genome assembly GCF_040049255.1 of Mesorhizobium sp. KR2-14. Taxonomy (NCBI): domain Bacteria; kingdom Pseudomonadati; phylum Pseudomonadota; class Alphaproteobacteria; order Hyphomicrobiales; family Phyllobacteriaceae; genus Mesorhizobium; species Mesorhizobium sp. KR2-14. Next base: position 1,159 of record NZ_JBDZDR010000008.1, read on the forward strand.
AACCCTTGACGAACAGCGCCGCAAGGCGGAGGAAGCCGGGCACGCGGCCATCGAACAGGAGCGGGCCATGGTCGCCAACTCGATCGGTGTCGGCCTGGCCAGGCTTGCAGCCAAGGACCTGACTTACCGGATGGAAGCGGAGATGCCCGAGGCCTATAGCCAGCTGCAGGGCGATTTCAACGCGGCCATCGAACAGCTCGAAGCCGCGATGCAGAGTGTCTCCGGCAGCACCAATGCAATCCAGTCGGGAACGCGGGAAATGCAGGCGGCGGCGGATGACCTGTCGCGCCGCACCGAGCAGCAGGCTGCAAGCCTCGAAGAGACGGCCGCCGCGCTGGACGAGATCACGGCGACCGTCAAGCTATCGGCCGAAGGGGCGACGCATGCGCGCAAGGTCGTGACGGCTGCCGACGAGGATGCCAAGCAGAGCGCCCTCATCGTGCGCCAGGCGGTGGAGGCCATGGACGAGATCACGACATCGGCGCGGCAGATCAGCCAGATCATCGGCGTCATCGACGAGATCGCCTTCCAGACCAACCTGCTTGCCCTCAACGCCGGCGTCGAGGCGGCGCGGGCCGGCGATGCCGGCCGCGGCTTTGCGGTGGTTGCCTCCGAGGTGCGTGCGCTGGCCCAGCGTTCGGCGGACGCGGCCAAGGAGATCAAGAGCCTGATCTCGGACTCAACCACCCGGGTCGAAAGCGGGGGCAAGCTGGTGGTGGAAACCGGCAAGTCGCTGGAGAGGATTCTTGCGCAGGTGGCCGACATCAACAACGTCGTCACCCAGATAGCCGCCGGCGCGCAGGAACAGGCGGCTGGGCTCGACCAGGTCAACACGGCGATCAACCACATGGACCAGGCGACGCAGCAGAATGCGGCAATGGTGGAGGAAACGACGGCCGCGACCCATTCCCTGTCGCAGGAGACCGAGCAACTCGCCGAACTGGTCGGGCAGTTCCATGTCGGCCGGTCCGGCAGCGATCATCTTCGCCGCGAGCTGAAGAAGGTCGCCCCCCATGCCTTCAGGCAGATGGGCCGGCACGCGCCTGTGGGGGCGGTTCCGGGCTGATGCACGGCTTGGCCCTGCTCGCCAGCACCTTTTCAATTCGCTCCTGAGGAGGCGGCGGCGCGTCTGCCTCGCGCCGCACGCTGCGCGAAAGCGATGTCCACCTGCATCATCAGCTTGAGGTAGCTCTCGGCGATGCTGCGCCAGGTGTAGCGCTGCGCCCGGGCCTTGCCGGCCTCGATCAGGCGCCGGCGCATGCCCGCATCCGACCGGATGAGGGCCACCGCTTCCGCCCATTCCTCGACGTCGTCGGGATCGGCGTACAGCGCAGCCTCGCCGCACACTTCCGGCAGGCACGGGGACGTCGACGCAACCACCGGGCATCCTGCCACCATGGCTTCAACCGCCGGCAAGCCGAAGCCCTCGATCCGTGAAGGAAACAGGAAGCACAGCGCGCCGGTCAGCGCCTGCTTGAAATCGTCGTCGCTGATGCGCCCCAACAGGCGAAGGTTGGGTGGTGCCGGCTGGGTGACGGCGGCAATCGCCGCCGGATCGACCTCGCCGGCCATCCACAAATCCAGGCCCATGTCATCGAGCAGCGGTGCCAGGCGCAGGAGAAGATCGACATTCTTATATTTCTGGCTGCGCCCAAGGCAGAGCACGTAAGAGCGTTCCGGCGACGCCGCCAGGGTCGAGCGGGCAGCATCCCAGCGCGCGGCATGGTCGCTGCCGTTGTAGGTGACGGTGATCTTGTCGCTGCGCGCGATGCCATATTTTACGAGATGCAGCCTTGAGAGTTCCGAGACCGTGGTGATGCGGGCGGCACGGCGGCCGAGGACGGGCAATATCAGGCGGTGGGCCCACCGGAACAGCCGGCCGTAGCTCTCCGGCATCAATCTGGTGTGCATGTCATGGACGCAGACGATATGCCGGGAAAGCGCGATGGGGGCGAGGTTGCAGAAGCTGAGCAGTCCCCCCGGCACGTGGCGCGGAAGCTGCGCCTGCACCCAGAATTGCGGTAGCCGCGGCGTCCTGAACTCCGGCACCACGCGCGTGCCTATGGCCCTGAGCGGCAACGACTCGTCGTTGCGCGGCGCGACCAGATCGAGCAACAGGCCGCGCGCGAGCGGATGGCCTTCGGCAATCAGGGCATCCAGCGCAAGCGTGACCTCGCGGGCGTAGCGCGCCACGCCGTTGGGGTTCAGGGTCACGAAGTCGCCATTGATCGTCCAGCACCGCTTGCGGTGTGCCGTGGTTTCTTCCTGCGCTGTGGCCGGGCCCGGCGCGGGATGCTCCGGCCCAGCATCGCGAAGCAGCGTTTCCATCGCCGGAACGTCGATCGGTCCAATGCCCATTGCAACTCCTCGGAGCAGACCGCTTGCCGGCCCTTGTGTTCGGCGAATCCTAGCATTCCGGGTAATCGGGCGGAGCCTCGCCCGTTGGGCGTAGGCGTGTACTGCTTTGGCGTGGCGGACGGAGACGCGTCCGCGGGTCGCCTGTCCCAATTGTCGAAATGACCCGGCGGACGCCGAGAGGCAGATTGGGCGCTCGAAGTCGGCCGCAACGAAACGACGAGCAAGCGATGGGACGGCACTGGGCCATTAACGGCCGCTTCCTCACACAGCCCGTGACGGGGGTCCAGCGCTATGCGAGCCAGATCGTGCGCGGGCTGGACGGGCTTCTCGCTTCGGGGCGGCACGAGGGCGATCTCGAGGTCGAGCTGCTGGTGCCGCCCGGTACGGACGTTTTCCTGCCGCTGTCGGCCATCGGCGTCCGCAGCATCGGGCGTTTTGGCGGGCATGCCTGGGAACAGGCGGTCCTGCCCGCCAATGTCCGGGGTGGCCTGCTCAGCCTCTGCAATACGGGCCCTGTGGCGCTCCGCAAGCAGATCGTCTGCATCCACGATGCCAATACCCGCAATTTTCCGCAGAGCTATTCGCCCGCGTTTCGGGCGCTCTACAGGGGTCTGGCGCCCACACTCGGCCGTGTTGCCGAAAGGGTTTCGACCGTGTCGCACTATTCCGCTCAAGAATTGCAGCGGCACGGCATCTGCCGGCTCGACAAGATCTTCGTGGCGCCCAATGGGCATGAACATGCGCTGCAATGGAAGCCCGAGCATTCGCCGGCAACCCGGATGCTGGCCGGCCGGGACACCATTGTCGTGATGGGCAGCTCTGCGCCGCACAAGAACCTGGAACTGATCGTCGGCATGGCCGACGAACTCGCCGCCTGCGGCTTCGACGTTGCCGTCGTCGGAATGGCAGATCCGCGCGTGTTCAACGGCTCCGTGGCACGCAAGGCTGCCGCGAACCTTCACTGGCTGGGCCGGCTTTCGGACGAGGAAATCGCGGCGCTCCTGCAGGATTGTCTTTGTCTTGCCTTCCCCTCCTTTGAGGAGGGCTTCGGCTTGCCTCCGCTGGAGGCGATGGCGCTGGGCTGTCCCGTCGTGGTTTCCGACCGGGCCAGCCTTCCGGAGATCTGCTCGGACGCGGCCCTCTATGCCGCGCCGGACAACGCTGATGCGTGGCTTGCGCATTTCATTCGCCTCCGCGCTTCGCCCGCCTTGCGCTCGGCCATGATCGCGACTGGCACAACGAGGGCTTCCCGCTACAGCTGGCGGACTTCGGCCGAAATCTACCTGGCGGCGATGGCACGCTCGGATGGCGTTTTGCCGGAACATGCCGACAGGGCACCCGAAGCGGTTACATGATCGCGTGGGCGGCCTGCACCCGCCGCACGGCATCCAGGATTTCGCGGTCGAAACGCTCTTCCGAGAACCGTGTGGCGTTCTCCCGGCAGGCAAGCGGGGCGATAGCCGCCTGGTGTGCCTCGAAATGATCCACGGCATCCTTGAGGGCCTCGGGCGTCTGCCGGCCGAAGAGAATCCCCGTCGGGCGGGCGGCGACGCCGAGTTGCCGCACTATATCGGCAGCGCCTCCGCGCCCGAAGGCAATCAGCGGCGTGCCGCAGGCTTGCGCCTCCGCCAGCGCGATGCCGAAATCCTCGCAACCGGCAAAGACCATCGCTTTCGATCGCGCCACGGTCTCCACATAGTCCTTGCGGGGAAGGTAGCCGGCGAAGGTTACGTTTGGCCCCGCGAGCGCGCGCAGCCGTGACGACTGCTGGCCTTCGCCCACCACCACCAGACGCCGCGACGGCATCTGGTTGAAGGCCTGGATGACAAGGTCGGTTCGCTTGTAGGGCGCGAGGAAGGAGGCGGAGACATAATAGTCGTCCTTTTCCTCGACGCAGGTCAGCTCACCCACCGGCACCGGAGGAAACACGACCTGCGCGTCGCGGCCGTAGATGCGCCTGATCCTCGCCCGGACGTAATTTGAATTCGCCAGCATCAGGTCGGGGCCGTGCGCCGTGCGCGTGTCCCACATCCTCAGCTGATGAATGAAGTAGCGGTACAGAAGCCCTATCGGCCCGAAGCCGAGCCGACCCTGTTCCAAATAGGAGAATTGCTCGTCCCAGGCGTAGCGCACGGGGCTGTGCACATAGCAGAGATGCGGCTGGTCGGGCCGGGTGATGACCCCGCGAGCGAATGCCGCCGAAGAGGATATGACCGCGTCATAGCCGGTCACGTCGAACTGCTCGATCAGGAACGGGCACAGGAAGAACAGCGAACGATAGTATTTTTGCACCAACGGCAGGGCGTTGGCCGCCGACGTATGAAACTCGACGCCGCGGAAATATTCCTGCTTCACCTCGGCAGGCAGGAAGTCGAACAGGGTGAAGATTTCCGCATTCTCGAATTGCCCACAGATCCGCGCCAGCACACGCTCACCGCCGCGGAAGGTGGGGCACCAGTCATGGACGACGGCTATCCTGCTGCTGCGGTCGGCGGGCTCGGCCTGCCGCGCTTGCGGCAGGTCGCCGATCTCGTGAACTGTACCGATCACGGCGGGGTTTGCATGACGCATGATGGGTCCTGGTTGCGGCAGCGACGTGTCGACGTGCCGGACAGTCTCGGTTTGCGCTCATTGTGCTTGCAAGCTCTCCTAAGGGCGGCGGCACCGGTGCCGCGAGCGGTCGTCTAAGCTTATGGGTGACGGGGCTACCCCGATGGAACAATGGCCAAAAGCGTGCGTGGCCGGGGAAACGACCGCCCCTTGCGCTTGCTGTAGCATGCCCGCCAGCGCTCCAGAGTAAGGGGCTGTGCGACGAGGCGGGCGCGTGCAGAAACTCGCGGTCATCATTCCCACGCTCGGTCGCAGCGGACAGGTCGCCCGTCTGCTCGACTATCTGGGACACCAGCAGCGGCTTCCCGACGAGGCGATCGTGGCAGCCCCCGACGCCACGCATGTCGAACTGCCGGAAAAATGCCGCTTCCCTGTTTCGCTGGCACTCGGGAAGAAGGGCCTGACGGCGCAGCGCAACCACGCGCTGGAATCCGCCCTCGACCGGTTCGATGTCGTGACCTTCTTCGATGACGATTTTGTTCCCGCCGATGACTACCTTCGCCGCATCGAACACGCCTTCGCGCGCAACGACGACTGGGCGGTGGTGATGGGGCGCGTGGTGGGCGACGGCGCCACCAATGCCGGACTTACGTGGCAGGATGCCGAAGCAGCACTCTCCGCCTCTGCCATCGATAGGTATCCGGGTCCCGAGGTCGTCGACCATGTCGGGGCCTATGGCTGCAACATGTCGATCCGCACGCGTCTCATCGGCGACCTTCGCTTCGACGAGCGGCTAGTGCTCTATGGCTGGCAAGAGGACATAGATTTTACCAGCCAGTTGCGGGCGCGCGGCCGTGTCGTGTGCGTCTCCGGTATCCGAGGCGTCCATCTCGGGCTCAAGTCGGGGCGGGTGAGCGGCGAGCGACTCGGCTATTCGCAGATAGCCAACCCGATCTACCTGATCCGCAAGGGGACCGTTCCGGCCGGCTTCGCGCTTTCGCTGATGGGACGCAACATCGCCGCCAACCTCGCGCGCAGTCTCTGGCCCGAACCCTATGTCGACCGGCGCGGCCGGCTGCGCGGCAACCTGCTGGCGATCGCCCACCTGCTGAAGGGACGGGTCGAGCCGGAATACGTTCTTGAAATCCAGAGTGGGTAGACGAGATGACGAGCAAGTCGCAGCCTTCGATCCGGTTCTCCCGGAGCTTCACCGGCCATTTCCATGCGTTTCGTTACGCCTTGGCGGGCGCATTGTTGCTGGCTTCTGCCGCAGCCGACCTGCGCAGCGCGACGGCAGCAGAATACCTTCTCGGCCCGCAAGACAAGCTGCGCCTCAAGATCTACGAATGGCGCGCGTCGCGGGACGTCATCTTCGAATGGACCGCGCTTAACGACCAGTTCGTGGTCGGGGCAAATGGCTCCCTGTTCCTTCCGTTCATCGGCGAAGTGCGGGCCGAGGGCGTAGCCCCTGGCGACCTCGCCAGGGAGATCGGCGAACGCCTGATGCGGCACATGGGGCTGGGGCGGCAGCCGGACGTGGCGGTGGAGGTGGTCCAGTTTCGCCCTTTCTATATTGTCGGCCACGTCACGCAGTCGGGCGAGTTTCCCTACCGGCCGGGAATGACAGTGCTGCAGGCTGTCGGAATTGCCGGCGGGCTGAGGACGCGAGAGGAAAGCATAGCCAGGCTCGAGCGCGAGGTGATCGCCGGCCGTGGCGAGGTCAGTGTGCTCGCCCTCACCAATATCAGCCTCCAGGTTCGCAAGGCGCGGCTCGAGGCCGAAGCCAAGGGGGAGGACAGCATCACTTTCCCGCCAGCCCTGAGCGGGCGCAGCGCCGACGGCACCGTAAAACTGATGATGGAGCAGGAGCAGGCCGTCTTCAAGGCACGCCGCCAGGGGCGGGACACCCAACTGCGTTCCCTGGCGCAGCTGAGGGATTTCCTCGAGAAGGAGATCGTCACACTGCAGGCGCAGCTGGCATTCAGCGACAAGCAGATAGAGCTTGTCCAGAAGGAGCTGCGGGGCGTGTCAACACTGGTCAAGGAAGGGCTGGCGGCCGCTCCGCGCGAAATGTTGCTGGAGCGCACGCTGGCCCAGATCCAGAGCGAGAGGTTGAGCACCGAGACCTCGCTTCTGCGCGCCAGACAGGAAATAAGCCGCACGGAAATATCTGCCCTCGAGCTTCGCAACCATTACGACAATGAGGTGGCCGAGGCGTTGCGCGAGACCCAGGGACTACTCAACGAGATCGCCAGCAAGGGCGACACCGCTGTGCAACTGCTGCATGAATCCGAAATCTCGGCGCCGCGGTTGCTGGCATCGCGCGCCGCCGCCGCGAGGGCCCAGCCGACCTACAGCATCATTCGCAGATCGGAAGGCGGCGAGACAAGACAGATTGCCGCCACCGAAACCACGGAAGTGGAGCCGGGCGACACGATAAAGGTCGAGATGCCGTTGCCGACGTCGCTGGAGGATACGGATATCTCACGCAGCGGATGGTCGGCGCTTACCTCGTCCGAAGAAAACCTGCCCAAGGAACAGTCAGGAACGAACTGATCCGGGTCCTTGCCGGGAATGCCGGCGCGGTGGCGGAAAGGCCTGCCAGCCCGCGAACCGCGTTTGCGATTGCCCCTTCCCGTGAGCACAGTCGCCGACCCGGCCGGCAGCGCCGACTATCCTTTTGCACAGCTAATCGAGAGGGAGGGGGAAGCCGCCAAAGGCCAGTTGTTGTAAAGGTGAGCGAGACAGCAAAGGGAGATCTTCATGCTCCTGGCCGTTTTCGCCCTGCTGGCAGCAGGCATCCTTCTGGGACTGTACTACAAGGCGCCGGCCCTGCTGGCTGCCACGGCCCTCGTCGTCATCGGCGCCCTTGCCTGGAACATGCTCAGTCGTGAGAACGCCCTGTCCGGCGGGATGATCGTGGCTCTGGTGCTGGTTCTCCAGGCAGGCTATCTGGCCGGCCTCTGGCTGATCCTCGCCATCAGGCGTTCCGCCGACCAGCGTTCGTCGGGCGGTTCCGGGCGCGGGCACGCAAGTTCAGGATGCCCGATCGAACCTCATGACCGCAAAGACGGTGCGTGCCAGAATGACCAGATCGCTCCACAATGACCAGTTGCGGACGTATTGGCTGTCGAGCGCGACGCGGAACTCGTAGTCGGCGCTATCCCTCGCGGTTACCTGCCACAGACCGGTGAGTCCCGGCCTGGTCTGCAGGTAATCTCCCACATGCTCCCCATAGCGCGCCAATTCGTCGGCCACCACCGGCCGGGGACCCACGCAGCTCATCTCGCCGCGAAGGATGTTGAACAGCTGCGGCAGTTCGTCGATGCTGGATTTCCGCAGCATCTGCCCCAGCAGGGTCACGCGCGGGTCGCGCCTGAGCTTTCTGCTGCGTTTCCATTCTTCTGCGGCCTCGGGATTGCGCGCGAGATGTTGGCGAAGCGCTTCGTCCGCGTTGGCCACCATGGATCGGAACTTGAAGCACTCGAATTGCTTGCCGCCGAAGCCGACCCGGCTGTGGCGGAACAGCGCCGGCTGCCCCGTCGTCAGCCTGATCAGCAGGACGGCCGCCAGCATGACCGGTGATGCCAGCATCAGCGCTGCCGCGGCGACGATCACATCCAGGACGCGCTTGGACAGCCCACCGAGCGGCTCCTGCGGGCAGATCACCGCCACGTCTTCGGCGGAGATACCATAGCTCTCGGCCACCAAGCCGCCGGCGCCGGGCCCGACCGTCAGAAGATAATCGTCGAACGGAACGCTGGCAGGCCATCCCATTTCGATGGGGGGCGGCGGGCTGAGCCAGGAAGCGGCCGTGTGACGCGAAAAAGAGCCTTTTTCGAGAGCATTCATCGTGGTTGCGCCGGAATGGGTTTTTGTTGTCATCCGCCAGTTTCCCAGCGTCCGGCGCTAGCCAGCAAGAAAGGCAAAGGAGGTAAGGGCGAAGAGCGGGATCGTCCCTCTAATCCTTAGGCATTAGCCGGCTTGCCGCATTGCGAGGTCACGCCCATGGGCCGATCCCCGCCGTATGCGTTGCCCTCGCAGAATCGTAGCTGGCGGGCCCGCTGGCGGAGCGCACGCGCACGTTAGTGAGCAGGACGCCGATGATCGGTGTCTTGCTGGCGTGCATGGATCGGGCCAGTTCACGCAGCGAATCCATGTGTGTCTTGCCCCATTCCGCGACCAGTATGATCCCATCGAGCGACAGGCTGTTTGCGCCCCTGCGGGAACCCGATGCGAACGCCCGCTGGTTTGCGATGACGATGTCGTAGGCGTGCACTGCCGGTGGGAGTTGCCACCTCGTGCCCGCTGGCTTGCCGAATTCGGCGGCAAGGCCCGGCATGACGTCGAAGGAAATGTCCGGAGCGACAGTGACCTGCCTGATCGGCCGCTCGGCGGCGAATGCGGCCAGGCCCGTGGGTTCCCTGCCGTGGATGTCGGCATCGAGCACCAGCGTACGCATCCCTCCCAGCGAATAAAGTGCTGCAAGATTAGCCACGATGACGCTTGAAGTCCTGCTCTGCGCCGTGGAAGCAACCCCCAGAAGCCTTACCGGATGCGCGGTATCGGCGAGGCTGACGGAATGCTTTATCCTTTTCAGCCCCTGGGTGAAGCGGGATCGAGGAGACCTGGTGACCTCCCTGAATTGGGCATCGCTTTGCTTGCCGCCAAGCGCCGGAAGCTCGACGACGCAGTCCACGCCCAGCTCTTCCCTGATCTGGCGCGGTGTCCTGACGGTCCGGTCAAGCGAATAGCGCCCGAAGGCCAGCATAACCCCCGCCGCGATGCCGGCGAGCGCTCCCAGAAACAGGGTAAGCTTCGGCCGCGGCGCACTTGGGTTGAGCGGCGGCGTCGCCGGCGTAATGACCCGCGCATCTGCAACCGGATAGGATTGCTGGCTCTCCGAATTCGTATAGGCCTGCAGAAAGCTCTCATACATTTTCCTGTAGGTGTCTGCGGTGACTTCCAGCTCCTCGAGCGTGGTGCCCGGAACGTAATCCCCAACGCCCTGCCGATCATCACGCTGGAATTCGACGCTGTAGTCATGCCTGGACCGGAATTCCTGCGCGATCTTCATTGCCGAGTTCATCCGGGTCCGAAGCTCCTGCAGCCGTCGTTCCAGCCACGCGCCGCCTTCCCTCGCAGCCGCTGCCTTGGTCTCGATCTGTTCGCGGACGAACGCGCTGGCAATGGAGTTCGCAACCCTGGACGCGGTGTCGGGATCGAGCGAGGTGAAGGCGAGACTGATGACGTAGGAAACGCCGACCCTGCGGACGTCTAGACCTTCCAGGAACCGGGTCATGGTGAGCCGGCTACGCTCGAAGTCCGTCATTTCGTTCCAACTGTCCTTGAAGGGATCCTGCGGAGCCTCCGTATAGAAACGGCCGATGCCCGCGGCCGAGTCGACAAAGGCAGCAATGTCGAGAAGGCGTTCCCGCAGTGAGGGGCTGCTTGAGCGGTTGAATTCGAGCTCTCCTGTCAGCTTGAGCTCATCGATGACCATTGCCGCAATCTTTTCCGATTGCATGACGGCTATCTGGCTTTCGATCCGCGCCGTGTCCAACGAGAGGTTCACCTCCGCAGGCTGCTGCAGAATGTGGGGAACCCGCGGTTCGATGAGGATTTGCGCGGTTGCGGTGAAGCGGGAAGGCGACGTCACATTATAAAGCCACGCAAGCAGCAGCCCCGCAGCCACAAATGCCGAGATGGACCGCCAGTACAGCTTCAGGAAATAGATGATGTCGGCGAGGCCGATGAATTCGTGTTCATCCGAGCTGTGTTTGCCGACATGCGACCAGCGATCCGTAAAGCGCTCCATTGAGCCTCCAACCCTTGTGCCCGTGTTGACGCTGGCGATCCGCGCACCAGAAACCCGGCGTTTCCATTTCATCCGCTTGTTGGATTGGGGGACGTTCGGACACTGGTGAATGCGAGGACGGCATGTGCCGAGCGCCTTCGATTGTTCTGGACGGGCTGCCAAATCGCGCCGATGATAGAAAATTGCGCAGGCGAATATGAGCCAGCCTTTTGAATGCGTCTTTGCTCGAAAGGATGACGCCGCCTCACCCGGACGAGTTCGGTGGAAGATTTCCACGGCGGGATGCGCCAGCGGGACGGGCAACAGCTGTGTCGGGCCGGTGCACGGCCATCTTGATCCCGCCGAAATGGCGCAGGTGTCGCGGTCACGCTCCGGCGCGCGATCATGCACGCCAATAGGCCAGAGCGGCCGCCGAAAGGGGTAGCGGTCGGCTCCCCTGAACGGATGGGTTGTCTCGCGTGTGGCAGCTGCCCGAAATGTACGCGTCGCAGCAAAGCAACGAGACTAACCGCATGTTCATTCGCCCGGCATTCGGTACGGCACTCTTCCTTCTGGCCATGACCTCGGTTGCATCCTCCGACCTGCTATGGGGCGTCAACGGCCATCCGATCAACGCCTATGACGGCGTCCGGATCGGCCTCCAGCTCGACTATCTCAAGGACCTCGGCGCGCGATCCTACCGGGTCAACATCTCCTATGAGGAGGGCGCGAGCGTGCTGGCCTCTCTCGTGGAAGAAGGAAAAAAGCGGGGTGTCGCCATCCTGCCGGTCATTACGCCGGGCGGGATAGACCTGGACAAGCAAAGCCCTGAGGAACTGTACGACAGGGCAAAGAAGCTCGCGGTTTCGCTGGGCTCCCGCTTCAAGAACGACATTCGCGTATGGGAACTCGGGAACGAGATGGAGAACTACGCCATCATCAACCCGTGCGAAACGCGCGATGACGGCACGCAGTATCCTTGCGAGTGGGGCCCCGCGGGAGGCACTTCTCCGCTCGATTATTTCGGGCCGCGCTGGCGCAAGGCAAGTGCCGTCCTCAAGGGTCTCTCGGATGGCATGACCGAAGTGGATCCGACGCTGCGCAAGGCGATGGGCACGGCCGGATGGGGGCACCTCGGCGCCTTCGAACGCATGAAGGATGACGGCATCAAATGGGATATCTCGGTCTGGCACATGTATGGCGAAGACCCTGAATGGGCATTCAAGGAGTTGTCCCGATACGGCCATCCCATCTGGGTCACCGAGTTCAACAATCCCTACGGCAGCCAGAACGGCGAACAGCAGCAATCAGAGGGATTGCGCCGCGACATGCAGCGCCTTCGGCAGCTGCAGGGCAAATATCGCGTTGAAGCGGCTTTCATCTATGAACTTCTCGACGAGACATACTGGGCTCCCAGCTTCGAGGCCGAGATGGGGCTGGTCCGGCTGCTGCCGACAGGCGAGGGTGGCTGGGCCGTGGGCGAGCCGAAGCCGGCCTATGACACAGTAAGGGAGTTGATCCTCGGACCGCGCCCGCCGCTTTCGCCGCGCCGCGACTGCGACCTTGCCGAAATCGGAGCCGCTGCTTCCGGTACGGCGCGCCAGGCTGCCTTCGCCTATTGCCTTCTTCTGGGCCGTAACGCTGATGCGGACGGCATCGAAAGATGGTCGGCCGCGGCCAGCAAGGGCGAGGCCGACTTGCCCGACATGCTGGTATCGATGTTGAGATCCGAAGAGTTCACCGGTCTTTACCCGGTCTACGCACTGACGGACCGCGCCTATGTCCAATTTCTGTTCCGCCTGCTTCTCGAGCGCGAAGCCGACGGCGATGGTCTCGAAGCCTACGCCAGACAGTTAAGGAATGGCTCCATGACGCGGGAAGCCGTGGCAAATGCAATCGTGCGATCCAGCGAGTTCCGCGAGAGGCACGGCCAGATCTTCGAGGATGGCTAGGTCTTGGCTGTCGATATCAGGGAGGCTCGGCCCAGTTGAGCGAATATCTCCCTCGGTATGACGGGCGCATACAGATAAGCCGTTTGCATTAGCGGCATCGGTCTCATGTTCAAGTTGAAGGCAATTCATCCAGGCGCAATCAATTGAAAGAACATGGCAGCGTGTGGGGTTGTGAGGGCTAGCTGCGGTCATCAAGGTTCTCGCACGGAAGCAACAGCTTGGCTTCCGGCGACAGCCAGGTACGCCTTGGCGCGCACCCCGGATTCCCATTAACTCCCCGGAAGGTGCGTCGTATGAATTTTCAAGATGCAATGCGCTACAGGTTGCCGGACGATGGCGAGATGAGGATTGCCGTGAGCGTAATCAGCCTTTCGTCGGCATCCGAACGCAGATCGACCACGTCAGCCATGTTGAAAGGGCAGGGCCTGGCATGGTCCTTTTTCGACGCGCACACTTCGGTCGATTGCGAGGGATTGCACTATGATGAAGGCATTGCCAGGCGATGCTTTGGCCGCGCCCTGACGATGCCGGAAAAAGCGTGCTATTCCAGCCACTATGCCGTCTGGAAGGCTTTCCTCGAGCAGGGCCAGAGCGACTACCTCCTGGTCCTTGAAGACGACCTCATCATCGACCTGGACTTTCCACTGCCGCGGTTCGTAGCCTTCTGCCGCGTGTTTGGCATCGACTACGTTCGCCTTTTTGGGAAGCATTTTGCACCGGCGGCGCGCCTCGGCTTCTTTTTCGACCGCTCGTTGGTGCGCTTCACCACCAGCCCTGCCGGAACGCAGGCTTATCTGCTCTCCGTCGAGGGTGCGCGACGTCTCGTAGAAAGCTGCCGATCGCTGAACATGGCAATTGACCTGGCCATGGATCGCTTCTGGGACACGGGTCTGCCGCTCTATTCGATCTTTCCGTATCCGGTGATCGAACGGTTCGTGCCGACGCAAATTCCCATACCAGATGCAGGCGTCCCACTGTCCAAGGGCGAACAATGGGATTACAACTTTCGGCGCTCTATCAACAAAGTCCGCAAGATCCGCGCAAACAGCAAGTTGGTGCGCGCCGACGCCCGCATGAGGTCGGCAGTGCCTTGCTTCCATCAGATCGTGGGTGGCGTCGAACGCTAGTTGCAAGGCGGGCCGGCTGGATCGCGCTTTCCGGGGCCTGTCGGCTTGTGAACGAAGCGGGGCCATCGGGTCGGGTGGCGCGCTACAGCAGCATGCCCTTCCTGACGACGAACGCTTCGGCGTAGGATTCCGCAGCCCTGCATTCCATCCCCCGCAGGCGAGCCAGCCCCGTGAACGTTTCCGGGTCGAACCAGTCCTTTGTGCCTTGCTGGGAAGCGAAATGCGCGTGCAGCAGTTCCACCTTTCGCTCGAGCGCGGCCTTGGGCAGGGGAACGTACATATTGGGGCGGCCAAAATCCCCGTCCCATTTGGGGATCTCGTATTCGAACACGAGATGGTCGCGAAAGACATTCCAGGTGAGCTGATTGACCTCGCGATGGTCCTGGTGCGCGTCGTGCCTCGCATGCGTGAACACGATATCAGGCGCGACGCGCCTGCGCAGGTCGAGCAGCCATTCCTTGATCCCGCGCCGCTGGTCGGGGAAATGGCTGTCCTCGAACTCCGCGACCTCGACGCAGGCCTCATGCGCGCCTTCCAGGAAGGCGGCCGCTGACGAGCGCGCTTCGTCCGCGCGCCGGGGATCGGCGCTCAGCACGCACCAATGTGCGTTCAGCCGGACGCCGGAGGCGATCAGCTTGATGATCGTGCCCCCGGCGCCGATTTCGATGTCGTCGGAATGGGCGCCGAGACAAAGGACGGAAAGCGTCTCTCCCGGGCGCGCAAGGCCAAGTCCCTTCACGACGCAGCCTTCAGAATGTCGCGCCGCGCCCTTTCGGCGCTGACCGTGGCGTTCCATGGCATGTCGCCGTTTTCCACCATGTCCTCCAGCGCCTGCCAGTCACGCAACGTGTCCATCGAGCGCCAGAAACCCTCGTGCTTGTAGGCCATCAACTGGTTGTCGGCGATCAGGCGGTTGAACGGCTCGAGCACCAGTTCCTCGCCTTCGCGCATGTAATCGAACACCTGCGGTCGGAAGATGAAGTAACCGCCATTGATCCAGATTTCGGATGTTTCGGTGGTGCGGAACTGGCGCACGCGGCCGTCCTGGTCGATATCGGCGATGTGATAGGAGAGCGGCGCCCGCACCGCGAGGAAGCAGGCAGTCTTTCCGCTGGCCTCGAACCTTGCGATCATCTCGTCCAAATTCACATCGGTAAGGCCGTCGCTGTAATTGGCGAGGAACATCCGTTCGTTCTTCACGTGGTCCCGCGCGGCCCAGAGGCGCTCGCCGATGTTGCGCCAGATGCCGGTGTCGAGCAGCGTCACGCGCCAGTCCTTCCCCGGGTCGCCTAGAAGCTGGACATCCTTCCCGCCGCCGGAAACCACGCAATCGGCAAATGTCTGCGGCTTGGTGTTCAGGAAGAAGTCCTTGATCACATTGCCCTTGTAGCCAAGGCACAGCACGAAGTCGTCGTGCCCGTAGTCGCTGTACCACTGCATGACATGCCGCATTATCGGCTGTTGCCCGAGCGGGATCATCGGCTTGGGCACGCTCTCGGAATATTCGCGTATACGGGTTCCTTTCCCGCCGCAGAAAAGGACGACCTTCATCTGGCTACCTCCGCTGGATCGATGATGGTGACGAATGGAATCGGCACGATGAACCTGGCACCCCACGCGGATGCATGGCGCATCTGCCTGATGATCTCGTCCTGGATGTTCCACGGCAGGATGAGAATGTAGTCCGGCTTCGCCTCGTCGATGGCTTCGACGGGGCGGATGGGAATGTGCATTCCCGGTGTGAAGCGGCCGTGCTTGTAGGGATTGCGATCGACGGTGAAGTCGAGAAAATCGGTCCCGATCGCGCAGTAGTTCAGCAGCGTGTTGCCCTTGCCTGGCGCGCCATAGCCGCAAATCCGCTTGCCCTCGTTCTTCGCGGCGATCAGGAATGCCAGCAGGTCGCGCTTGGCGCGCTGCGCCTTGTAGCCGAAGGAGGCGTAGGTGGCGATGTCGGTCAGGCCATGCCGTTTCTCGCGCTCGATAAGCTGGCTCACCCGGGGGGCCGGCGCGACGCCGTTGCCGTCGTGAACGAGATAGACGCGCAGCGAGCCGCCATGGGTGGGCAGTTCCTCGACATCGATCAGCTTGAGCCCGTGCCGCTTCGCCATCCTGTCGATGGTCAGAAGCGAGAAGTAGGAAAAGTGCTCGTGATAGATGGTGTCGAACTGGCCTTCGGCGATGAGCTTTTCGGTGTGCGGGAATTCGAGAGTGATGACCCCTTCCGGCTTCAGCAGGATCTTCATGCCGGCGACGAAGCTGTTGAGGTCCGGCACCTGCGCCAGCACATTGTTGCCGATGATGAGATCGGCCCTGACGCCTTCCGCAACCAGCCGGTTCGCAAGCGGCACGCCGAAGAACTCCACCCGCGTCGGTATGCCCTTGTCGATCGCCACGCGTGCGACATTCGCCGCCGGCTCTATGCCGAGCACCTGCACTCCCAGCGGCAGGAAATGCTGGAGCAGATAGCCGTCGTTGCTTGCAAGCTCCACCGCCAGGCTGTCCGGGCCCAGTTTCAACCGCTCGGTGATCGAGGCGCAGTAGGCTTTGGCGTGCGCGACCCAGCTTGCCGAATAGGACGAGAAATAAGCGTATTCGGAAAAGATCGCCGATGGGCTGACATACTCCTTGAGCTGCACCAGGAAGCACGTATCGCAGACCAGGGCGTGGAGCGGGTAGTATTCCTCCATCTGGTCGATCTGGTGGGCTTGAAGGAAATTCTCGCAGGGCGGCGACATGCCGAGATCGACGAAGGTGTGCTTCAGCCGCGCGCCGCACAGCCGGCAGCCGGCCTCCGGGGCAGCAGTGTCGCGGGAACGAACCTTGTCGAATGTCTGTATGTTCATCCTGAACTCCGGTCGCGCGAGGCTTGTTGGCCGGAACAGTCTAGGAGGGTGGAATCTCTCCTTCACTCTGCCAATCCGATGGCACCCGCCATACGAATGGGGAGGAAAAATCGGGCCGGTTCTACCCTTTAGGTTGAAGGTCGCTCATGCTTAGGAGGCTCTTCCGGTCTCGGGCGCGAATGCGACAAGTTTCAGGACTGGCTCATTCCCAATCCGGCTTGATTGCGAGGCGACAGTGCGATTCACGGAGACGAAATTGAGCGGGGTCTGGCTTGTCGAGCCGACGCCGATAGTCGACGAGCGCGGCTCCTTCGCCAGAACTTTCTGCGAGAAGGAGATGGCCGATCATGGCCTTGCGACGCGGTTCGTGCAGCACAGCCGGTCCACCAACCTGCGCAAGGGCACGCTGCGGGGCTTGCATTTTCAATCGCCCCCGCATGGCGAAGTGAAGATCGTGTCCTGCCTGAAAGGGGCCGTCTACGACGTGGCCGTCGATCTGCGGCCGGCGTCTTCCACCCGCTATCATTGGGTGGCATTCGAACTCACGCCTGAAAACGGCCGCCAGGTCTATATCCCGGTCGGGTTCGCGCACGGTTTCCAGACGCTTACCGAAAACGCCGAAGTCTCCTACCTCATTTCCCAGTTCTATACGCCGACTGCCTCGGCCGGGGTCCGCTATGACGATCCGGCCCTCGCCATCGATTGGCCGATACGAGTGTCGGTGATTTCGGACAAGGACCGCTCATGGCCGCTGCTCGAAGAGCAAAGCCGGCGAAACCAGTAGGCGCGCAGCGGCGGCGGTCAACCGGATGCTAGGGGCGGCGCGCGGGCGCATCGGCCAGCAGGCCGTGCTCACGCAGCAGCGCGGCTGCGCCGGCCAGTTCGCCGAATGGCAACCCCGACCGTTCCGCCATCGCAAGCAGGGAGTGGTCTCCGTCCGCCAGGTTGAGCACCCACAGCATGGCCATGGTGCTGGAGGCGGTGGACCTGTTGCCGCCCCGGGCCGAATAGAGCCCGCGCCGTCCGAGCTGCGGCTCGCCCTTGGGACAGAGATTGATTGGCGTCCAATCGCCCTCGATGATCTCAATGGCTTCCATGATCATGCGGTAGGAGGCCGCGAGGTGCTCTGGCCTGATGAAGCTCAGGTCGTCGGCCGAGCTGTGGTATTCCGGAAAGGTGGCGAAGGCGCTGCGCTGGAACAGGCCGACGGGAAGGTTGAAGCCCGGCGAGCAGAACTGCCGTTCGTCGTAGCCATAGGGTGAGAAGTCGAGCAGCTTCGCCCCATCGCCACGGCGACCGACCACCAGCGCCATGGCGCGGTCGATGAAGGCATCGCCCCGGCGGCTGCGCTTGTAGGTCGGGCCGCCGCCATCGCCCACGCAGGAAAGGGCGAGCCCGTGGTCGATCTGCCCCAGCCGCTGTTCGTTCCGGGCCAGCCAGGCAAGCGCTCCGATGGTTCCAGGGGCAAAAAGGAACCGGTAGCTGTAGCGCCTCGGCCGTTTCTTGAGACCGGCCGCCAGAAAGGCCAGCATGGCCAGGCCGGAGCAATTGTCGTTGGCCATCGATGGGTGGCAGATGTGCGCTGACAGAAGGACTTCCCGATCCGTCTCGCCGGGCAGAAGGCACTCGCCGTAAGTCAGGCTGCCTTGCTTGAGCTCTGAATCTATCTCCACCGAATACTCGGCATCCGGCATCTCCTCCAGCCGTTCATGGGCCATGCAGAAGCCCCAGTCTTCCGCGTAGTAGGACGTGCGATAGGGGATCGCCTGCGGTTGTTCCGGGAGCGTGTGAATGTGCTTCCTGAGTTCGCTGAGGGGCAGAACGCCCTTGAACGGAACGCTGTAGTTCAGGACGTGGAGGTTTGAATCTGCGAAGTCGACAATTGTGCGCCCTTGCATGTCCCTTATGCTGGCAGCCCGAATGTTCCATTCCCTGGGCACCGTCCAGTCGAACACCTGCGCCCCGGATGGCACCTCATGGCGTTCAAGCTCGATATGCTCCGCCAGTATGTCCAGCGTCTTGCGCACGCCGTCGCCGGTGATGCTGCGGCTGATCGGAAAGATCTTCTCCGCCAGGGCGTAGATGTCGCGGCCGATATCGTCGCCGGCCGCAGGCTGCGCCGGATATGGACCGGGACTTGCCTGTTCCATCCGCCTATCCTGCCAGCGGTGCCAGCGCGGCCGGCTCCCGGGCCCGCAAGGAGCGATCGATGATGCCGTCGGACATCAGTCGCCTGATTTGGGCGATGCGCTGGAAGTGTGGGCCTTCGAATTCCTCGAGCGTCAGGTTGGAGGCCATGTAGGCAGCGTGGAGCTCCTCCGCGCCCGCGCGCGCGTCCCATTCTGCCCGGAAAGCCGGCAGGACCCTGGCGATCTTTTCGAAACTGACCCGGTAGGAACGCTTGTCCGGCCCGGCGTCGGCGGCGAACTGCAAGCGGCAGCCGGGCACGACCTCGGCCACGATCCTGGCGATGTCGCGAATCCTGTAATTGTGCTCGGTCCGGCCGACGTTGAACGCTTCGTTGTGGACTTTTTCGCGCGGCGCCTCCAGGCCTGCGATGAAGGCGCGCGATATGTCCTCTATGTGAACGATCGGCCGCCATGGGCTGCCGTCGGACTTGAGCAGGATGACGCCCTCGGTGATGGCCCAGGCAACCAGATTGTTCAGGACGATGTCGCACCGTAGCCGAGGCGACAGGCCGTAGGCGGTCGCCGGACGAAAGTAGGTCGGCGAAAAGTCGCCGTCGGCCAACCTGGAGATGTCGCGTTCGGCCAGCACCTTCGACCATCCATAGGGCGTCACCGGGCTCAGCTCAGCCGTTTCATCGACCAGGCTGTCGCCGGCCGCTCCGTAGTTGCTGCACGACGATGCATAGAGGAACCGGCTGACGCCGGCGTCCCTTGCCGCCTGTGCGAACCGCACGCTTGCCTTGTGGTTTATCTCGTAAGTCAATTCAGGATCGAGGTTTGAGAGCGGATCGTTGGAGAGCGCTGCCAGATGGATCACCGCGTCGAAGCCGCGAAGGTCTTGCGGGGTCACGTCGCGAATGTCCTTGCGGATAGCGGGAACCGCGACCAAGCTGCCGCCTGCTTCGAAGGTGCAGCGCTGATAAAGGTCGCTGTCGTAGCCGACCACAGCGTGGCCTGCCTTCAAGAGCATGCGCACCATAATTGAGCCGATGTAGCCGAGATGGCCTGTCACCAGAACTTTCATTGATTGCCTCTTCTGCGTGAGAGCGAAATCCCGGCTCAAGGCCGAGCTCCCCGCGACGCTAGCCCGCAGTGAACGCGGCAGGCGAGAACGACGAATGGCGGTAGGAACGCTCCGTTTTCGATACGCCGTTGGAGCGCGGCACGCCCAAAGGGGGGCGCAGGTTCGACAGTCTAATCCATAGGAGGTAGGCGGCCCGGGTACCGCATTCACAGGTCGGCAAGACTTGCCTGGCCCGCGCTAGATGCGCAACGGCAGCAGCAAGGAGGGCGGCGCCTGCCGCCAGTGCTCGGCGGCGTCCCTGGTGCGGCGCGCCTGAACCCTGGCTGCCGCGACCACTGCAAATGCCACGAAGAAGCCTATGCCCGGGTCGGCGCTGCCGCTGGCCAGCGAGCCGGCCACCAGCCCCGCCAAGGCGCTGTTTCTTGCGCTTGCCACCACGGCATCGGTTTCGGGGGGCACCCACTTGCCGAGCCTTCCAAGCCCGCGTGCAGTGGCCGCCACCAGCGCTGCCATCAGAACGCTGCCCACCAGACCCAACTGCGAAAGCACGGCGATCAGCCAGCTCGAGGCCCGGGAACTGCCCATGCCGACGCCCAGCCCGCTGGTGTCGCCGAAAGATTGCAGGCTCTGCAAATTCCAATAGGCGCGCTCCTGCCCGGAGGAGGAGCTCGCCTTGTTGATCAAGGTCTTGTCGATAAGGTCGAGGAACGGGGCCAGAGTTCCCGGCCGGTAGAGGAACACGGCCAGAATTGCCAAGAAGGCCAAGACCAGCAGGGCGATGATCTGCAGCTCGGCGGCCTCGACGCGGTCGGCCAGCATGGAGCGCATGATGTGGAAAGCCACAACCAGGCCGAGCAGCATCAAGCCGACATAGGCCGTCGAAGAGGTGGAAAGCACCAGGAGCAGAAGCAGCAGCAGGGAAAGCCACTTCGCGAAGCGGTCCTTGGTGCGGCGCCAGTAGGTGTAGCAGAATGCAAGGCAGGCAAGCGACACCGCGCCGAAAGCCGATGCTTCCGAATAGGCGCCCGCAATACGCGAGAATCCGGCTTCGCTGGTCTCCGTGAGCATCGCGTAGCTGGCGGTGCGGATCGGCTTCAGCAGGTCTCCGGCCCCCGCGAGCTTGCCCAGAAGGTCGATCAGCCCCATTGCCGCGTGCAGCGTGGACCAGACGAAGAAGCCGCGGCGCACCTGGGCTATCCTGTCGCCTTTCACCAGCAGCACGCAAAGGGCTATGGCGGTGAAACCGCCAAGGACGAAATAGCCCGTCTGCGAGATATTGGCGGAGACGGGGGCGAGCGAGGCCTCCACCACGCCGCTCCGCGTCTTCGACTGCACGAAAACGATGGTTTGGCCGGCAAAGAAGCGCGGAAGAAGCCAGGCACCGACCACGGCATAGAGCATCAGGGCGGCCAGCACCCAGATTGGGCCGACGCTGCCGAGCACCCCGCCCAGATCGCGCCAGATATGCCGTCTCATGGCAACCGCTGCCACCAGAAGGGCTGCAAACATCGTGTAGATCAGTGGGGAGGAGTTGCCCAGCGAGGTGAGCGTCATCATGGCCGTGGAGCCGAAAGCCGGCGAGGCCAGGAGCCCGACGATAAGGAAGCCGCGGCTGAAGTAAGCAAGAACGAGCACCCCAGCGCATACGAGCAGTCCGGCCGGCGAGGGCTCCATTCGGGGTCAGTCTCCGGCTTCGCGCCAGGGCGAAATGATCGCGATCTGTTTTGCAGCTTCTCTCATGCAGGCCGCCGAAGGTCCCTGGAGTTCGGTAGCCACCATTTGGGAAGCGGGCATGCGGCACAAGCAGGCCAATAGGCGTAGCTTATCCCCTCGGGGGAACGGCCTGTTGGCCAAATTGGCGGGAACGCCAGTCCGGGCCGCCTCATAGCAAGGAGGCAAATACCTCCCTTGGCTCGTTGACGGTCGGACGGCAGAGCGTCGAACATGGCATGGCTCGCGTGTATCCACCCACTCCACGCGGCCTGTCCGCCGATGTGCGACAGGTTGGGGAGCCGCCTCCACCCCCGCCCCAACCAGGGCGGCTCCCCGCATCCTGTTCGTGGCCCGCGCGCCTGCAGACCGGGCCGAGGCTCGACAGGTCAGACAGAAAGCCCCACAGTCCAACTCGCGTTTTCAATACTGGCTTCGAGTATCGCCCATGAAGTTTGGCACAAGCGGTTTGAGAGGTCTTGCGCAGGATCTGAAGGGGCCCGCAGCCCGGCGCTATGCAGCGGCCTTTGCCCGACACCTGCTGCAGAGCGGCATGGCTTCGACGGGAGATGTCATCCTGCTGGGTCGGGATCTGCGCGCCTCCAGCCCGGAAATCGCCGGCAACTGCGCCGACGCACTTGCGCGGATCGGGTTTGCGGTCGCCGATTGCGGAGCAGTGCCAACACCCGCGCTAGCCCTCCAAGGCCTGAGCAGGAATGCCGCGTCGCTGATGGTGACCGGCTCGCACATCCCGGCAGACCGCAACGGCATCAAGTTCTATCGGCCGGACGGCGAGATCGACAAGGCCGACGAAAGCGCGATCGGCGCGCTTGCGGAAGCCATGCGAGTTTCCGGCGAGCTGGAAGGCGGCATGCGGGCCGGGGTGTCTGCGCTGATTGATGAAGCGTCTCAGTGTCGCGCGCCTTTCCTGGAGCGCAACAAGTCGCTTCTGCCGGCGCGAGCGCTGGCGGGGCTGAAGCTCGGGGTCTATCAGCACAGCACCGTCGCGCGTGATCTGCTGGTCGAGGTGCTTGCTCACTACGGCGCCGATGTGCACCCGCTGGGGCGAGTGGATAGCTTCGTGCCTGTCGACACTGAGGCGGTGTCGCCGGAAACGCTCGCCTCGCTGAGGGGGTGGGCGCAGGCCCATGCGCTCGATGCGATCGTGTCGGCCGATGGCGACGGCGACCGGCCGCTCGTAGCCGATGAGACCGGCAGCCCCTTGCGGGGAGACTTGCTGGGGCTGGTGGCGGCGGAATTCCTGAAGGCGGAGACGGTCGTGACGCCGGTGACCTCGAACTCCGGCATCGAAGCGGCGGGCGACTTCGAGGTCGTCCGCACCCGGGTGGGATCGCCATTCGTCATCGCCGGCATGGACGAGGCGGTCGCCGCCGGCAGGTCGCGGGTGATCGGGTTCGAAGCCAATGGCGGCGTGCTGACGGCTACCGATTTCGAGGTCAACGGCCGGACACTTCGTGCTCTCCCGACGCGTGACAGCTTCTTGCCCATACTGGCAGTGCTTTCGCTGGTCGCAAGGCAAAAAAGGCCGCTTTCGCACATAGCCGCCAGCTATCGCCTGCCGGCTGCGGCTGCGGATCGGATCGAGAATTTTGCCGTCGAAATCAGTGCCGCGCTGATGGCGCATCTTCGCGCGTCCGACAGCAATCTATCGGCCTTCCTCGCCCCCATCGGGCAAGTGCGTTCGAGCAGCGATATCGACGGCCTGCGCGTTACGCTGGCAGACGGCCGCATCATCCACCTGCGCCCGTCCGGCAACGCGCCGGAGATGCGGTGCTATGTGGAGGCGGAAACCGACGCGAAGGCCGAAGCCCTGCTGAAAGCGGGGCTGGAGCGAATTCGCGCCTGGGCCGACGGCCGTGGCGCTGCTCCGCCAAGCGGACCGCTGCGCGCCTGATTTCGACGCTGGCCCGGTGTTCCAGTTTCAGGAGCGGCCGTAGCGGTCCTCGAAGCGGACGATGTCGTCTTCGCCGAGATAGGAACCGGACTGAACCTCGATCAGCTCGAGCGGGATCTTGCCCGGGTTTTCCAGCGCGTGGACCTCGCCCAGTGGAATGTAGGTGGACTGGTTCTCGGTCAGGAGCAGCACCTCGTCGCCCTTGTAGACCCTGGCGGTTCCGCGAACCACGATCCAGTGTTCGGCGCGGTGGTGGTGCATCTGCACCGACAGCTTCGCCCCCGGCTTCACGGTGATGCGCTTGACCTGGTCGCGCTCGCCGAAATCGATCGAGTCGTAGTGGCCCCAGGGCCGGTAGACCTCGCGATGGTTCAGGTGCTCGTTCCGGCCGTTCTTCTTGATCAGATCGACGATCGACTTGACGTCCTGGACCTTGTCCTTGCGGGCGATGAGAACGGCGTCCTTGGTTTCGACGACCACCAGGTCCTCGATGCCCACCAGCGCCACGAGCCTTGATTCCGCCCGCACCAGATTGTTGGCGCTGTCGAGCGAGAGCACGTCACCGCCCAATGCATTGCCGCTTTCGTCACGGTCCTGCACTTCCCACAGCGCGGACCACGAGCCGATGTCGCTCCAGCGCGCCTTCAGCGGAACGACGGCGGCATGCGCCGTCTTTTCCATCACGGCATAGTCGACGGATTCCGAAGGGCAGGCCTCGAAGGCGCGTGCATCGACCCGCACGAACTGCATATCCGGCTTCAAGGCCCCGGTCGCCTTCTGGCAGGCGAGAAGGATATCCGGGCGGAATCGCTCGAGCTCTTCCAGGAAGCGGCTGGCCCTGAACAGGAAGATGCCGCTGTTCCAGTAATAGTCGCCCGACGCCAGGTAGCGCGCGGCGGTTTGCGCGTCCGGCTTCTCCGCGAAGCTGTCTACGGCAAAGCCGCCCTGGGCAAGCGCCGCGCCGCGCTTGATATAGCCATAGCCCGTCTCGGGCCGCTCCGGCACGACGCCGAAGGTGACGAGCCTGCCTTCCTGCGCCAGCGGCACGCCAGCGGCAATCGCCTCCTGGAACTGCGCCACGTCGCGTATGAAGTGGTCGGCGGCCAGAACCAGCATAAGAGGGTCGTCGCCCTCGCTCCGGGCATAGAGGGCGGCAAGCGCGATGGCGGGCGCGGTATTGCGGGCGACCGGCTCCAGCAGGATCGTCAGGTCTTCCTGCCCGATCTGGCGCAGCTGCTCGGCCACGAGAAACCTGTGCTCCTCGTTGCAGATCAGCAGCGGGGTCGCCGCCTCCATTCCTTCCAGCCGCATGACCGTTTCCTGAAGCAGGCTGCGTTCGCCGGTCAGCGCGTGGAACTGCTTGGGGTAGTGCTGTCGGGAAAGTGGCCAGAGACGAGTGCCGGAGCCGCCGGCCATGATCACGGGCAGGAACATGAAAACCCCCTCGGGAATATCGAATGTGCGGCGCTAAATGGCTCTGCTCGGACGCGGAGGCAGGCGGGTCGCGCACCGCCTCGGCAGCGTCCTTCCAACATTTACAATACTTATTCAAACTTGGCCGGGATGGCCAATCGAATTTTTTGCGCCGCGGCGCCCTGCTCGTCGAGCCGTGGAAATGCGAGCGGCCCGGCACTCAAAGAAATCGAGCGCCATTTTTCTGTCGCGGCGTTGCGGCGTGCGGAAGATGCCGCCATGCTAAAGATCAGTGCCGCCAATGGAACGAGGATTCCCCACGTGAACGAACAGACCGAAAAACGCCTCAAGGCACTTCGCAAGCGCATGGCCGAGACCGGCACCGGGCTGGTTGCCATCGCGCCAGGCTCGCATATGGACTGGGTGCTGGGCTTCCACCCGCATCCCGACGAGCGGCCCTGCCTGCTGTTGATCGCGCCGGAGAAGGAGGCATTCCTGATGCCGGCGCTGAATGCCGAAGGCACGCGCGAATTCACCGATATCGAATTCTTCAACTGGGCCGACGATGTGGGTCCGGTCGCCGCGCTCGAAGGCGCGCTGGCCGCCATCGGCGCCACAGCCCCCGGACTCGTCGCGCTTGACGAGACGATGCGCGCGGACTTTGCGCTGCTGCTGCTCGACGCGCTGCCCGCCGACACGAGGCGCGATTTCACGCCCAATACGCTCGGCGGCCTGCGCATGCGCAAGGACGGCACCGAATACCAGAAGCTCAAGATGAATGCCGGCATAGCCGACCGCGCCATGCAGACGGCCTTCGGCAGCATCAGGCCCGGCATGACCGAGAAGCAGGTCGCGGCAGAAATTCGCGCGCACTTCTCTTCGGAAGGCGCCGCGCCGCAGTTCTGGATCGTCGGCGCCGGCGGCAACGGCGCGTTCCCGCACCATTCGGCAAGCGAGAAGGTCGTGCAGGAAGGCGACGCGGTGGTCATCGATATTGGCGGGCGCAAGGACGGCTTTCCTTCCGACATCACGCGCATGGCGGTGATCGGCCAGCCGCCGGAAGGCTATGGCGAAATCCATGCGATCGTCGAGAAGGCGGTGCAGGCCGCGCTCAAGGCCGCCCGCCCCGGCGTGCTGGCCAGGGAAGTCGACGCCGCGGCGCGCAAGGTCATCGCGGATGCCGGCTATGGCGAATACTTCGTGCACCGCACCGGCCATGGCATGGGTATCGACGGCCACGAGCCGCCCTACATCACCGCGACCTCGGAAACCGTGCTCGAGGAAGGCATGGTGTTCTCGATCGAGCCGGGCATCTACCTGCCCGGCCGCTTCGGCATCCGCCTCGAAGACATCGTGATCCTGCGCGAGGACGGTCCGGAAATCCTGTCGGAACTTCCGCGCGACGCGCATTACGTTTCCGTCTGATTGAAGCGTGAAGCCCTAAGTGGGGTCATCAAGGGTGGCGGAGAGGACTCCGCTCGCTTTCGCCTGAGGTGACTTCGGCGGCGCGGCTGGTATTGTGGTCTTGAAAGCAGTCCGTTCCGCTTCGGAGGGATCATGCGTATCAAGCTGGGAGAAGTCGTGCTCGCCCTGCTGCTGCTGATCGGCGGCATGTGGCCGGCGCAGGCAAAGTCTGCCGAGAGACCGGCGCAAGCGGCGGGGGCAATTGCGCTTCTTCCGCCCGGACAGACAACGGATCATTCCATCGACATTGGCGGGCGCGCGCTTGAATACCGGGCGAAAGCCGGCACCCTTTCGCTGCTGTCGGGCGAGGGGGAAGTCACCGCCAAGATTTTCTATGTCGACTATTCAGTACTCCCGCAAGGGCGCCGGGCGCCTGATCCCACCCGCCCGATCACGTTCGTGTTCAATGGCGGGCCGGGAGCGGCTTCGGCCTATCTTCATCTCGGGGGGCTTGGCCCGCGCATCGTGACGACTGCCGCCGACGGCAATTTCCTGCCGCCGCCGCAGAGGCTCGAGGACAATCCGAGCACCTGGCTCGACATGACGGACCTGGTCTTCGTCGACCCGGTCGGCACCGGCTACAGCCGCGAGGCGCCGGGCCAGGAGACGCGCAATTTCTGGGGCGTCAAGCAGGACGCCATGTGGATGGGCGCCTTCATCCGCCTCTATCTGGCCCAGGAAGGCCGCACCGCATCGCCGGTGTTCCTTGCCGGCGAAAGCTATGGCGGGTTTCGTGCGGCACTGCTTGCCAAGACGCTGCAGGAAGACGTCGGCTTGAGTCCCAGCGGCGTCGTGCTCATTTCACCGGCACTCGAATTCGCGCTTGTTCGCCCCGACGAATTCCAGCCGCTGCATTGGGCGCTCGAGCTGCCCTCGCTTGCGGCCGTGCGCCTGAACGGCGAGGGCGTCGCCGGTCCCGAACTGCGAGAGCGGCTGGCCGACATAGAGCGCTACGCATTGGGCGACTATCTCGTGGCGCTTGTGAGCGGACTTGAGCAGGGCGGGCGGGCGGCGAGCCGGCGCGTGGCGGAAATCACAGGCCTGCCGCTCGAACTCGTCCAGCGCAATTTCGCGCGCATTCCAACCATGCTCTTCGCCAAGGAGTTTGCGCGCGCCAGGGGCAATGTGCTCAGCTTCTACGACGGTGCGATTGAAACAGGCGACATCGCCCCTGACAGTTTCAGGTTGGGCGGCCCGGACCCGGTGCTCGACCGCAGCGTGCCGGTGCTCACATCGGCCTTCGTCAACTATGTGCGCGACGAGCTGAAATTCCGCACGGATCTGAGCTATCGGATGCTCAATCATGAAGTCAGCGGCAATTGGGACTACGGCACAAGTCCAACCCACCAGGGCTATGTCGGCGTCATGTCCGACCTTCAGCAGGCGCGCTCGCTCAATCCCGAGCTCGACGTGCTTATCGTCAACGGATACACCGATCTGGTGACGCCCTACATGACCTCGGCCTATCTCGTCAGCCAGCTGCCTACCGTGCCCGGCGCAAGGCCCATCCGCGTCGAGGCGCTGGAAGGCGGGCACATGATGTACTTCAGGCCGGAGAGCCGCAGCGCGCTGAAGAAGCTCGTGTCCGAACTGTACGGGGCGGCGCGGTGAGGGGCGATGGAGGTGCATCGTCTCCATAAGCATGCGTAATGCCCGCATCAGTTGAATAAATTTCGGAAATAAATCGCCAGAGCATAACTTGGCTGCACCAACCTACCTGGAGAGGAGCAGCCGACAATGACTGACGACATGTTGCACGTGATGAAATGGCACAACGGCGAGAAAGATTATTCGCCGTTTTCGGATGCCGAGATGACCCGCCGCCAAAACGACGTTCGCGGCTGGATGGCCAAGAACAATGTCGATGCGGCGCTGTTCACCTCTTATCACTGCATCAACTACTATTCCGGCTGGCTGTACTGCTATTTCGGTCGCAAGTACGGCATGGTCATCGACCACAACAACGCCACGACGATTTCGGCCGGCATCGACGGCGGCCAGCCCTGGCGCCGCAGCTTCGGCGACAACATCACCTACACCGACTGGCGCCGCGACAATTTCTACCGCGCAGTGCGCCAGCTGACCACGGGCGCCAAGCGCATCGGCATCGAGTTCGACCAGGTCTCGCTCGACTTCCGCCGCCAGCTCGAGGAAGCCCTGCCGGGCGTCGAGTTCGTCGACATCAGCCAGCCGTCGATGTGGATGCGCACCATCAAGTCGCTCGAAGAGCAGAAGCTGATCCGCGAAGGCGCCCGCGTGTGTGACGTCGGCGGCGCGGCCTGCGCGGCGGCCATCAAGGCCGGCGTGCCCGAGCATGAAGTGGCGATCGCCACCACCAATGCGATGATCCGCGAGATCGCCAACTCGTTCCCCTTCGTGGAGCTGATGGACACCTGGACCTGGTTCCAGTCGGGCATCAACACCGACGGCGCGCACAATCCGGTCACCAACCGCATCGTGCAATCCGGCGACATCCTTTCGCTCAACACCTTCCCGATGATCTTCGGCTACTACACCGCGCTGGAGCGCACGCTGTTCTGCGACCATGTCGATGACGCCAGCCTCGACATCTGGGAGAAGAACGTGGCCGTGCATCGCCGCGGGCTCGAGCTGATCAAGCCGGGCGCGCGCTGCAAGGACATCGCCATCGAGCTCAACGAGATGTACCGCGAGTGGGACCTGCTGAAGTACCGCTCCTTCGGCTATGGCCACTCCTTCGGCGTGCTGTGCCACTACTACGGTCGCGAGGCCGGCGTGGAGCTGCGCGAGGACATCGACACCGAGCTGAAGCCCGGCATGGTGGTCTCCATGGAGCCGATGGTGATGCTGCCGGAGGGCATGCCCGGTGCCGGCGGCTATCGCGAGCACGACATCCTGATCGTCGGGGAGGACGGTGCCGAGAACATCACCGGCTTCCCGTTCGGTCCGGAACACAACATCATCCGCAACTGACGGCATGGCGAGGCTGGCCGTGGCTTTACATGTTCCCCACGACTGGCCGCACTGGTGGATCGACGGAAAGGATCGGTCGATCCGCTATCCAAAGCCGTCCGCGGTGTCCGGCATGGCAGAGCTTGTGCGCCTCGTTGCTCGCATCATTGCCGTGATGCGGAAGCGGGCTCCCCATTGGTCCGCCGCGCCTGCGCCGGAAGGCCAGGAAGCCGAGCGTCGACGCGGGCTTTCACTGCCACTACGCCCCTTTTGACCGGACAAGGAAAAAGCCGCGGTTTCGCACCGCGGCTTTTTTTGTGCGCCGGCGAATTCGCTCAGCGCGGGAATTCGGTCTTCAGCGCGTTGACGATGCCGTTGACGCAGACTTCCAGCAGGATCTCGCCCTTCTCCTCGGAGGCTTCCTTGGGCGAGGAGAGCGTGCCGCTGGCCGGCGTCCATTCGGGCTTGGGCGGATAGACGTCATAAGGCGGGAAGGAAGCGGGCTCGTGGTGGACGGCGCGGTCGAGGCTTACCAGATGCGGATAGAGCGCCAGCATCAGCGAGGTTTCCAGCACGCCGCCATGTTCGAGGTCCCAGCCGGTGAAGCCATTGGGATAAAGGCGCGCGATCGTCTCCTTGTCCACGAAGTCCCAATAGGACAGCACCACGATCTTCATGTTGTCGATGCCGTCCCAGCGCAGCTCGCGCAGCGCCAGGTCGATGCCCTCGATGATGAACCAGGAGTTCTCGAAATGGCCATTGACCAGGCACATGCGCCGCACGCCGTGGCGGGCGAATTCCTTGATCACGTCGCGCAGTGCCGCCACCAGCGTGGCGCCATCCAGGCTGGTGGTGCCGGGCAGGTGGTTGCCGCCGCCGGACTTCTGGTGCGATTTGTAGCCATAGGTGAAGGGCGGCGCGACGAGAGCGCCGACCTCGCCGGCAACACGGCGCGCGAATTCCACCGGCAGCAGGACGTCGACATGCATCGGCATGTGATGGCCGTGCTGCTCCATCGATCCGACCGGCAGCAGGATCGGAACCGAACCGTCCTGGACACGGCTGTGATAGTCCGGCCAGGTCAATTCGGCAGCAAAAACTGTATCGCGCATTTTTTTCATCATCTCCCATTTTGATGTTGGAATGATGATTAGAGGCGGCTTTAATGATATGAGAAATTTATAATTGTCATTCGCTCATGAGGAATTCAAATCCATGCGGAGCGTTGTCAACTACCAGACCGATCTTTTGCGGACCTTCGTTTCGGTGGTCGATCTCGGTGCCTTTACCAAGGCAGGCGACGCTCTGGGGCGCACTCAACCCGCCATTTCGCTCCAGATGAAAAGGCTTGAAGAGCTTGTGGGGGCACCGATCATCAAGCAGGTCGGGCGCTCGCTGCTGCTCACCAGCGAGGGCGAGATGCTGCTCAGCTATGCGCGCGAAATCCTTCGGCTCAACGACGAGGCGGCTTCCTATTTCAACCGGTCGAAGATCGCCGGCGTGCTGCGCGTCGGCCTTCCCAACGACTACGCCGTCGCCTTCCTGCAGGGCGTGATCACCGAGTATACGCGCGAGCATCCCGACATCGCGCTCGAGCTCTATTGCGGCTGGAGTGGGGAGATCCTCGACCGGCTGCGTGCCGACGAGCTCGACCTGGCGGTCGCCATGACCGACCATGAGCGCGCGCAATATCTGTCACGCTCCTGGATAGAGCGGCCGGTTTGGGCCGCCGCGGAAACCGCCGTCTTCGATCCGACCATCAGCGTCCCGCTCGCCGCGCACCCGGAAGGCTGTGCCTATCGCGCGCGCATGATCCAGGCGCTGGACACGGCCCGTATCCGATGGCGGGTTTCCTATACGGGGCCGGGCATTTCGGGCTTGCAGAACGCGGTCATGAACGGCCTCGGCGTCAGCGCGCTGACCCGCTACACCATGCTGCCCGGCATGCGGGTGCTGGATCCGGCGGAAGGTTTTCCCCCTCTGGCCGAGATCCGCGTCGGCCTCTTCTACAAGC
Organism: Mesorhizobium sp. KR2-14; assembly: GCF_040049255.1. Classification (NCBI taxonomy): domain Bacteria; kingdom Pseudomonadati; phylum Pseudomonadota; class Alphaproteobacteria; order Hyphomicrobiales; family Phyllobacteriaceae; genus Mesorhizobium; species Mesorhizobium sp. KR2-14. The sequence goes on from NZ_JBDZDR010000008.1 coordinate 32,446, forward strand.
ATCCCCGCCTTTCCGACGCCGGAATCCGGCTGGTCAACCACATCGTCGCGAGGCTCGACGAGGCAGGCATTTCCAGCGTTCCGGGGCGCGCCAATGTCGAACTGCACAGACAATAAGCGACGCAAATCCGTTTATTATCATAATTAATTTTCCAAATACATAAGTCGCTCCTACCGTCGAGAAAACAACAAGCTAAGGGGAACGAAATGACGCTCGAGAAGACTTTGACGGCGGCGCGGACGCGGCGCGACATCTTGAAGGGTGCAAGCGTTCTGGGGGGCGGCGCACTTGCCATGCCTTTCCTCAGCCGACTTGCCTTCGCAGAACCGGTCGAGTTGACCATGCTCGCCTGGTATGGCCATGCAGAGCCCGACGTTGTGGCTGAGTTTGAGGCCGAGAACAACGTCAAGTTCAAGCCGAAATACTACACTGGCGGCGACAACATGCTGGGTCTCATCTCCCAGTCGCCGGCGGGAACCTTCGACGTCATCCTTTCGGATGCTGAATATGTGCAGCAGCTGAACGCGGCCGGCTATATCGAGAAGCTCGATCCTGCCGACTATGCGTTCGACGAATTCTTTCCCGAGTTCCAGCACTTCCCCGGCCACTGGGAGGGCGACGACCTCTATTCGGTGATCACCCGTTTCGGCTTCCTGGGCGTTGCCTACAACACCGAGGCGATCACCGAGAAGGAGGCTTCGACCTACAATGTTTATTGGGCCGAGAAGCTCAAGGGCAAGGTCGGGCATTTCGACTGGCATCTGCCCAATCTCGGCCAGATCAGCCTGCTGAACGGCAACGCCTCTCCCTATGACATCGACGACGCCGCCTGGGGCAAGCTGCAGGAGAAGATGAAGACGCTGCGCCCGCAGATCGGCGGCTTCTTCGACTATGGCGGCACCTTCTCGTCGCTCCAGAATGGGCAGATGCTGGCCATGGCAGGCATTGGCGACTGGATCACCGGCGCGCTGGAACGCGGTGGCGCCAAGGTGCGCAGCATCATTCCGGAGGAAGGCGGCCTGCAGTTCACCGAGTCCTTCTGCATCGGCAAGGGCTCGAAGAAGGCCGATCTGGCCAAGAAGTGGATCCAGTACATCACCTCGGCAAAGGGCCAGGTGAAGTCGGCCAACATGGCGGCCTATCCGTGCCTCATCCCCAACAAGAAGGGCTGGGAACTGCTGGCCAAGGAAACGCCGGAGGAGGCCAAGCGCCAGGGCATGCTGCTCAACGAGAGCAACGCGATGGACCTGATCCGCAACGGCCGCATCAAGTACCGGCAGCTGCCGGTGCAGCAGAGCCTTGAAGACTGGAACGACTTCTGGTCGGAATACAAGGGATCGTAAGATCTCCGGGGCGGGCGCTTGCCCGCCCCTTTCATCCCGGAAGGCCGCTTGCGACTGCGGCATGTGATGCCCTTTGGGCCTGGGCTGCTGCAAATGCGGAAATCGATTACCCTATATGGACTGACCTTCTCGCTGCCCATGCTGGTGTGGCAGCTTGCTTTCTTCCTCGCGCCGCTGGTCTTCCTGATCGCGCTCAGCTTCTGGACGGTCAAGAACTTCCGGATGATGCCGGATTTCGACACCGTCAACTGGGTGCGGATGCTTGGCCGCGGCGTTTTCTGGGACGCCTATTTCAGGACCCTGCTTCTGGCGCTGTCGGCGTCGGTCATCACCAGCGCGCTGGCATTCCCCTGTGCCTACGGCATCGCCTTCAAGCTGGGGGAGACGGCACGCCGCTGGGCGGTGTTCCTGATGGTCATCCCCTTCTTCACCAGCTATCTGGTGCGCGTCTATTCGTGGCAGGTGTTCCTGTCCGACAACGGCATCATCAACGCGCTGTTTTCCATGGTTGGCCTGGGGCCGTTCGGCATGCTGAACTCGGTGTTTGGCATGATGGTGGGCTATCTCACCCTGAGCTTCCCGCTGGTCGTGTTGTTGCAGCTGTTCAGCCTAATATTCGTCGACCGCACGTTGATCGAGGCGGCGCATAACCTGCGCTGCGGACGCCTGCGCACCGTATTCGAGGTCGTCGTGCCCTCGGCCAGGGTCGGCCTCGTCATCGCAGCGCTGTTCTGCTTCATCCTGACCTTCGGCGATTTCGTGAGCCCGCTCTATCTGGGCGGCGGCGACCCTCCGACCCTGTCGATCCTGATCACCGACACCACCAAGTCGGGCCAGCAATGGCCGCGTGCGGCGGTCATCGCCCTCACCATGGTCGGCACACTGCTCGCAATGGCTTTTGCAGCGGTCAGCTATGCCTATCGGGAGCGCGGACGATGAGCGACTTCAACCGGAACCCCTGGATCGACTGGGCGCTGAAGCTCTACATTCTGCTGGGCTTTGCCTTCATCTTCGCGCCGATCGCCGCCAGCTTCGTCTTTTCCTTCAACGTCGACCGTTTCCCGTCGCTGCCGCTCGGGGGCTTTTCCACCGTCTGGTACGAAGCCGTCAGGGCCGATCCGCTGGTCTGGGAAGGCCTGCGCAACACGCTCATTGCCGGCGTTGTCGTCTCTGTCCTGGCGACGGCACTCGGCTTCGGTGCCGCCTATACCGACTTTCGCTACAAGTTCTTCGGCAAGCAGTTCTATCTTGCACTGGCGCTGCTGCCGCCGACCATTCCGGTGGTCATCCTCGGCCTTGCCATGCTGGCCTTCTTGTCGAATGTCAGCCTTTCGGGCCAGATCCATTCGGTCATCATCGCCCATGTGGTGATGTGCGCGCCCTTCGCCATGGCCATCTGCCGCCTGCGGCTGTCGCAGATGGACCCTTCGCTGGAAGCGGCCGCCTGGAACCTTGGCGCTTCCGAATGGAAGGCGATGCGGTATGTCATCATACCCTTCTGCAAGCCGGCGATCTTTGCCGCGCTGTTCATTACCATGGCGGTGTCATTCGACGAATTCGCGGTGGCTTGGTTCGTGTCCGGCCTGCATGAAACGCTGCCGGTCAAGGTTCTCGGCTTCCTGCAAGGCCAGGTCAGCCCGCGCATCAACGTCATCGGAACCTTCGTCTTCATCGCCTCGATGACACTGGTGGTGCTGGCCCAAATCCTTCTCATGAAACGCAGCGCTGCGCCCAAGGTCGGCGCCAAGGCGCCGGAGTGATAGCGCAATGACAGATCAAGCCCTCGTCGTCTTCGATGGCGTCGTCAAGCAGTTCGGCAGCTTCGTCGCCGTGGAGCGCATGGACCTCGACATCCGCAAGGGCGAATTCCTTGCCATCATGGGCTCCAGCGGCTGCGGCAAGACCACGACGCTGCGCATGCTGGCGGGGCTCGAAGCCCCCAGCCAGGGCGAGATCCGCCTTGCCGGCAAGCGCATCAACGACCTGCCAACCTGGCAGCGCGACACGCCGATGGTGTGGCAGAGCCTGGCGCTGTTTCCCTTCCTGACCGTGCGCGAGAACGTCGAGTTCAGCCTCCGCATGCGCGGCGTGGACAAGGCCGAGCGGCGCCGCCGCGTCGACACCTGGCTGGAGCGCATGCAGATCACCGAGTTCGCCGACCGCAACGTCGCGCATCTGTCGGGAGGCCAACGGCAGCGCGTGGCGCTCGCGCGCTCGCTGGTCACCGAGCCGGAGATCCTGCTGCTCGACGAGCCGCTTTCGGCGCTCGACGCCCATCTCAAGGTGCGCATGCAGACGGTGCTGTCGAACCTCCAGAAGGAACTCGGCATCACCTTCGTCTACGTCACCCACAGCCAGTCGGAAGCCTTCTCCATGGCCGACCGCGTTGTCATCATGAGCCGGGGCAGGGTGGAGCAGATCGGCGACCCGCAGGAGATCTACCGGGCACCGCGAACCCGCTTCGTGGCCGAGTTCCTCGGCTCGTCGAACATTTTCGCGGGCCATGTTTCGGCACTGGCAGATGGCGCCGTGAGGATCGCCACCGCGGTCGGCGAGTTCGAAGTGGTGCCCAACCCGGCCAAGCCCTTGGCCAAGGGAGACAAGGCAACCTTCGTCGTCTCGGACGACCGGATACATCTTTCCATTCAGCCCCCGGCTGCCGGGCTCAATGGCTTGCAGGCCGTGGTGGTGGGCGAAGAATTCGTGGGCGCAACCGCGGTCGTGCACCTGGAAGCCTCGGACGGAACCGAGCTCAAGGCGCAGAAGAGCCACGACGAGCTGGAGCCGCTCAACCTTTCGCCGGGCGCGGGGGTCTGGGTTTCCTGGCGCGAGGATGCCGGCCACATTCTCCCGGGGGAATGAGGCGGGGCGCCATCAGGAAACAGACGAGGCGTAGGCGACTTCCGGTCTCCAGAAATGGATGGGCCGAGCCCGTGTCCCCGGCGACTGCGGGCTCGGGAGCCGAGCGCTTTAATCGGGCATCTTGAGTTCGCCGGCCTCGATGCGGATCGGCAGCACGTTTTCGGCAGGCGGCAGCGGGCACACGGCATGGTGCGTGAAGGCACAGGGCGGATTGATCGCCTTGTTGAAGTCCAGCACGATGGTGTCGGCGGTGATGTCCTCGCCATAGAGGAAGCGCGAGGCGGGATAGGTCTTGTCGCGCGCGGTCTGGTCGCGCAGCACGAATTGCGGCATCTGCGGCGTGCCGTGGGTCGGCAGCAGCTCATAGCGCACGCCGTCGCGCGTGAAGGCGGCCTTGTGCGTGATCGTCACCTCGGTCGGAATGCCGATGACGGTGTCGACCGTCGTCTGGATCGGGGTCTCCAGCGGGATCCAGTCTGCGACGATGCGCCAGCTCGGATCGATCGCGAACGACTCGATGCCCGGAAAATTATCGCGTTCGGTCGCCTGTGTATCGCGCACGCGTAGCGCGTTCTGGCCGTTGAGCGTTGTCACTTCGAGCAGCAACTGGCCAACCGAAAAACGCGGCGGGTTCTTCTTGTCGAGCTTCAGGCGGATGGGATCGCTGCCATTCGCCGGCGTGAAGGTGACGCCGCCGTCAGGGTCTTGCGTCAGCGTGCCGACGCGCGCCGGGCCCGCCGAAAGCACGACGTCGTTGTCCTCGGCCGAGCCGACCGTCACTGAACCCGGTTCCAGCGACCAGCGGCCGATGATGTTGAGCCAGCCGCCATCGGCCTTGAGATTGGCCAATCGCCTGGCGCGCCAGTCTTCGATGCTGCGGATATAGTCCTGATCGGTGGTCATGCTGCTTGCCTTTGGTCTGAAATTGCTGCGCCTGTCCTATCGCGGCATGCGCGGAACGCTCTGCAGGAGCTTTTGCGTGTAGGGATGCTGCGGGGCGTCCAGGATTTCGCGGGTTTTTCCGCTTTCCACGATGTGGCCGCGCTCGAGAATGATGATTTCCTCGCACAGCGAAGCCACTACGCCCAGGTCGTGCGAGACGAACACCAGCGTCATGTTTTCCGACAGGCGCTTGAACAGGTCGACAATGCGGATGCGCGTCGACAGGTCGAGCGCGCTGACCGCCTCGTCGGCGAGCACAAGCTGCGGGCGTGCGACGATGGCGCGCGCTATTGCGATGCGCTGTCGCTGGCCGCCCGAGAATTCGTGCGGATAGCGGTTGATGGCATCGGCCGGCAGGCCGACCGCATCGAGCGCGGCCGCCACGGCTTCACCGTGCGAGCCTGGAATGCGCAGCGACTGCAGCGGCTCGGAGATGATGTCGCGCACTTTCTGTCGCGGGTCGAGCGAGGAATACGGGTCCTGGAACACCGCCTGCACCGACCGGCGATAGTCGCGCATGAAGCCGCGGTCGGACGGATCGAGGGCGGAACCGCCGAAGTTGATCGTGCCGCCGGTCGGCTTGGTCAGCCCCAGAAGCAGGCGCAGGATCGTGGTCTTGCCCGAGCCGGATTCGCCGACAAGGCCGACGCTCACGCCCTTCTTCACCGCAAAGGAAACGCCGTGCAGAACCTGCCGCTGCCGGCCGTAGCCGAAGGTCACATCGCGCACATCGAGCAAGGTCATGCCGTTCCCTCAAGCGCGTTGTCGAAGGAGCGGGCCGCCTCGACGAGGGTCTTGGTGTAGTCGTGGCGCGGCTGGTCGAAGACGGTTCTTACCGGCCCTTCCTCCACCGCGCGGCCGTTGCGCAGCACCGTCACCCGGTCCACCACCGTGGCAACGACCGGCAGGTCGTGGCTGATGAACAGCAGCGCCATGCCAAGCTCGCGCACCAGGCTGTCGAGCAGCTTCAGGATTTCCGCCTGTGTAGTCACGTCGAGCGCGGTGGTCGGCTCGTCCGCGATGAGCAGCTTCGGCTTGCAGGCGAGCGCCATGGCAATGGCGACGCGCTGGCGCTGGCCGCCCGAAATCTCGTGCGGATAGGAATTGGCGATACGCTCCGGCTGCGGCAGCGCGACATGGTCGAGAGACTGCAGCACCTCGCGCTCGACCTCGCGGCGTGAGGACGACTTGCCTTCGCGCGCCAGACGCCGCGCCAAAGGCCCCGCCACCTGCCTGCCGATCTTCATCAGCGGGTCGAGCGCGGTCAGCGGCTCCTGGAACACCACCGCAACCGACGAGCCGCGCAGACCATTCAGCACGCGTTCGGGTGTGCCAACCACCTGCCGGCCGTCGAGCAGGATCGAGCCGGCGGGCAGGATCGATTTGGGCAGAAGGCCCGTCACCGCCATGGCGGTCAGCGACTTGCCCGAGCCGGATTCGCCGATCAGCCCCATGCGCTCGCCGGCGCCGAGGGAGAACGACAAGTCGGAAACCAGCGTCTTGTCGCCGGTCTTCAGCGTGAGCCCGTCGACGGAAAGCAGCGACGTCATCGCGAGACCCTCCGCGTCGGGTCGCCAATGTCGCGCAGGCCGTCGGCCAGCAGGTTGATGCCGATCACCAGCATCACCAGCGCGATGCCGGGCGCGATAGCGCCAATAGGGGCCGTGTAGACCGTGCCCTGCGCTTCCTGCAGCAGGCGGCCCCACGAGGCATTGGGCGGCGGCGCGCCAAGCCCGAGATAGGACAGCGAGGATTCGGCAATGACCGCGATGCCGAACTGCAGCGCGAAATTGACGCTGAGCGTCGGCCAGATGTTGGGCAGCACATGCCGGACCACTACGCCCGGCCACGAGGTGCCGGAGGTGCGAGAAGCGGTGATGTAGTCGTTCTGCAGCACGCGCTTGGCGAGGATGCGCGTCAGCCGCGCCACAATGGCCGACATGGCGATGCCGAGCGCCAGTATCGCTGTCCAGAGGCTTGCGCTTTCGCTTGCCGCCACCACCAGCATTGCCAGAAGGAGCGTCGGAAAGGCGATGAGGATATCGAGCGTGGCGGCCAGCGCATCGTCGAGAAAGCGTGTCGCAAAGGCTGCCAGCAGCCCGATGGTGACGCCGATGGCCGCGCCGATGGCCACCGCGCCTGCGCCGACGATGAGGGCGATGCGCGAGCCGATCATGATCTGGGTGAAGAAATCCCGGCCCAGCCGGTCGGTGCCCGCCCAATGCGCGAAGGATGGCGGCTCGAGCCGGCCGCCGGTCGTGCTGGCAGGGTCGTAAGGCGTCCAGAACAGCGTCAACAAGGCGACGACGACATGGATGCCGACCAGGATCAGGCCGACGGTGAGGGCCGGCGACCAACGCGGCCGCCGCGCAGTCGTTTCCGCGGCGGGCGTGAATTCGTCTGCGGCGCTCATGACGCGGCTCCTGCCTTGTCGCGCAAGCGCGGGTCGATCAGCCGCTGCACCAGGTCGGCCGTGAAGCCGACCAGAAGCACCAGAAGCGTGGAAATGAAGAGCACGCCCTGGACATTCGGATAGTCTCGTTGCTCGATGCCGAGCAGCAGCATGGAACCGAGGCCCGGTAGGGTGAAGACGCGCTCGACCACGACCGCGCCCAGCAGCGTGGACGCCAGCTCTATGCCGAGAATGGAGATGACGGGCACCGAGCCGTTGCGGATGCCGTGCCGCACCAGCGCTTCCGTAAAACTGGCGCCGAGCGCGCGGGCCGTGCGCAGATAGTCGCTGCCCAGCACGTCCTGCGTGGCCGAGCGCACATAGCGCAGCAGCGAGGCGGACATCACGATGGCTATCGTCAGCACCGGCAGGGCAAGCGCCCGCAGCGCCTCGGCCGGCGCATGCCAGCCACGTGACGGAAAGCCGCCGGACGGGAAGAGGCGCAGATTGATGGCAAATGCAGTGACCAGCAATATGCCCACCCAGAAGACGGGGATGGCGATGCCGAGCTGCGAGATGGTCGAGATCAGGGCGCCATACCAGCGATCCGCCTTCACCGCCGAGACGATGCCGAGCGGCACCGCGATGAGTATGGCGAGCACGAAGGCCATCAGTGTCAGCGGCAGCGTAACGGTCAGGCGCGCGGCGATTTCGCCGGCGACGGAAGCGCCGCTGATAAAGGAATTGCCGAGGTCGAAACGCGCGAGACTGCTCAGAAAGCGCAGGAACTGTTGTCCGAGCGGCAGGTTGGAGCCGACCTGCTCGCGCGCGGCCTCGATCTGCCGCGGGTCGGCGCCCACCGACAGCAGCGCATTGGCCGGGTCGCCGGGAAGCAGCCTCAGCAGCACGAAAAGAACCAGAGATGCGATGAAGAGCGACAGGACCAGAATGGCGAGCCGCCGGAGGATGTAGGCGAGAATGAGCGGGTTCCTTTCGTCCCCAACGGAAACATCGTGCGGAATTGCTTCCGCACGATGTTCAGTCAAACCAGTGGCCGCCGCTTTCCGATATGGGCGACGGCCTTACTGTGCCGGGCTCAGTCCGCGTTCTTCTTGATGCCGTAGGCGAAGAACTGCGAATTCAACCCGTTGACCGGATAGCCGCTGACATTGGCCTTCGATATCACGATCTGCGGGTAGAGATAAAGCCAGCTGCTGGCCGCGTCCGCGGCGATGATGCGGTTGGCTTCGGTCAGCTTGGCGGTCTGCTCGTCGGTCGTGGTGCTGGTCTCGGCCGACTTGATCAGGTCCACGACCTCGGGGTTGTTGTAGCCCCAGTAGAAGTCGGGATTGCCGTAGAACACGATGTCGCGGTGGTTCACGTGCTCCTGCAGCGTCGCCTGGAAGTCGTGCGCCTTGTAGATCTTCGTGTACCACTCATTGGCGGTGATCAGGTTGATGTTGACCGTGATGCCGACCTTGGCCAGTTCGCTCTTGACGAACTGGGCGACGATCGGGTGCGGGTCGTAGTTGGGCGTGTCGAGCGAGAAGGTGAAGCCGTCGGCGTGGCCAGCCTCGGCCAGCAGTGCCTTGGCGCTCTCCACATCATACGGATCGACGCCGGTGAGATCGACATACCACGGGTCCGTCGGCGGCACGAAGGAGCCGATCAGCGTACCATATTCGCCCCAGATCGAGTTGAGCAGCTTCTTCTTGTCGATGGCGCGGGCAATCGCCTTGCGCACCTTGACGTTGCTGAAGGGCTCGACACGATCGTTGAAGGCGAGCAGTTCCTTGGTGGTGGACTGGCCCTCGCTGACCTTGAACTCCGGATTGTCCTTGAACTGGGCAAGCGAATCCGGGCTCTGGACGCTGGTGATGATGTCCACCGCGCCCGTGAGCAGCGCGTTGTTCAGCGCGGTCGCGTCGGTGAAGTAGTTGAATACGACTTCCCCATTGGTCGGCTTCTCGCCCCAATACCCGTCGAAGCGTTTTAGGGAGATCGTCGAGCCGCGGCGCCAGTCTTCCAGTGTGTAAGGGCCAGTTCCATCTTCTTTGGCGGTGATGTCGGCGGCGGCGTCGTTGACGATCCACACATAGCTCAGATTGTAGGGCAGCGAGATCGAGCGCGACGAAAGCTTGATGACGACCGTGCTGTCATCCGGCGTTTCGATCGAGCTGATGGGCTCGAGGCTCTTCTTGCGCGAGCTCTTGGAATCGGGGGCGACGACGCGCTCGATGCTGTACTTGACGTCCTTGGCGGTCAGCGGATCGCCGGAATGGAATTTTACGCCCGGCAGCAGGGTGATCGTGTAGGTCAGGCCGTCGTCGCTGACCTTGTAGTCGCTGACCAGCACGTTTTCGACCGCACCCGCATCGGTCAGGCGGAACAGCGCCTCATAGACGTTGCTGTTGAAGGCCTCGTTGATGCCCTGGCCCGCGCCGGCGGTGTTGTCGAGGTTCTGCGGCTCGTAGAGCGAGCCGATCTTGATCGACGCATCGGCGTCGTAGCCCTCGGCCGCCTGCAGGGCGGAACCGGTCGACAACAGGCCGACAAATGCCGCGGTGACCGCGAGGGCGGCAATCTTGCGCCTGCCCGTCTTTGAATATTTGTCCAGCAGGACGGTTGCACCAATCATTCAAACTGCTCCTGAATTAGCTTTTGCCGGGCGGCGGAGAGCCCTTGAACCGCGACCGGTCGACCATCCCTTCAATCCGTGGCAGCGGACAAGCTCCGGCTGCTTCAGATAAGGGCATCGGCGCCCAAGTGGAATCCCCGCAGCCGCACAAACTGTCGATGTGCCGAATATGCCGTGGGGCAGGCGCGTTGCCGAGGATTTTTATGCTCCTCCCAAGCAAAGTTTGAAAATCCAAAGGCGCAATGGCGCCGCCCCGGAGACAATAATTCCGGGCCCGCACGGAAAGCTCTCTACTGCGCGGCGCTGAACGACAGCATGCGGGTAAGCGAGGTGTAGTCGGATTCCAGCGCCATGATGGTCAGGAACACCAGTATCAGCAGCGGCGGCACCAGGATGGCATAGGTAAGCGCCAGCCGCTCCCAGGCCATGTGCATGAAGATCGCCACGATCAGCCCCGCCTTCAGCAGCATCAGGGTTACGATCAGCCCCCAACGCAGATAGCCGTGCAGGTTGAAATAATCGACCGCGTAGGAGCATGCGCTCAGGATGAACAGCCAGCCCCAGACGACGAGGTATAGCCTTATAGGGTGCTGCTGGCCTTCCGCATGTGCCGCCTGCGCCAGGCTGGTGTCGCCGTGCAATCCCCGGTCCTGTGCTTCTGCCTGTACCATCGCACCACCTCACCAAAGATAGAAGAACGCGAAGATGAACACCCAAACCAGATCGACGAAGTGCCAGTAGAGGCCCATGATCTCGACGTTTTCATAGCGGCCGCGCCGGCTGGTGAAGAACCCGGGCGCACCGCGGTCGAAATCGCCGCGCAGCACCTTGCGCGCGGTGATCAAGAGGAAGATCACGCCGAAGGTCACGTGGGTGCCGTGAAAGCCGGTGATCATGAAGAAGGACGAGCCGAACTGCGCCGCCCCCCATGGGTTGCCCCAGGGTCGCACGCCTTCCATGATGAGCTTGGTCCATTCGAACGCCTGCATGCCGACGAAGGTAGCGCCAAGGGCTGCGGTTGCCAGCATCAGCGCGGCTGTTTTCCGGCGGTCGCGGCGGTAGCCGAAATTGACCGCCATCGCCATCGTGCCACTCGATGAGATCAGCACGAAGGTCATGATGGCGATCAGGAGCAGCGGCACCTCGTGGCCGCCGATATGCAGCGCGAAAACCTCGGCCGTGTTCGGCCACGGCACCGTCGTCGACATGCGCGCGGTCATGTAGGCCAGCAGGAAGCAGCCGAAGACGAAGGTGTCGCTGAGCAGGAAGATCCACATCATGGCCTTCCCCCAGGAAACGTTCTTGAACGCCCGCTGGTCCGAGGCCCAATCGGCCGCTATCCCGCGCATGCCTTGCGGCCGTGCCGCGGTGTGAGAGACATGTTCCGGCGTTGTGTCGGCCATTCCGCGTCTCCTCCTAGCTCAGCAGCCGGCGGCAGATGTCGATGAAATTGGCGGCCCAGCCCATCAGCACGACAAACAGGACCAGCCAGACGATGAGCAGGGCGTGCCAGTAGATTGCGCACAGTTCGGCGGACAGGGCCATCCGGGCGGTTCGGCCGCCCTGCCATGCCCTTATGTTGGTGCGGCCGAGCGCTACCAGGCCGCCGAGCACGTGCAGGCCATGCATGGCCGTCAGCAGGTAGAAGAAGCTGACGGCGGGGTTCACGGTAACGAAATAGCCTTCGTCGGCGAGCTGTTGCCAGGCCAGCAACTGGCCGGCAAGGAAGGCAATCGAGGTCAAGCCCGCCGCAAGAAGCGCAAGGCGCAGATTGTCGACGCGCCCGCGATGAGCAGACAGCACCGCGCAGTGCATGGCCACGCTGGCCAGAATCAGCATTCCCGTGTTGAGCCACAGCACTTGCGGCATGGGTGCCGGCTGCCAGTCGGCATAGGCCATGCGCATGAGGTAGGCGCCGATGAATAGCGCAAACAGCGCGCCGACCACGGCGATGAACACGCCGAGCCCGATCCTTGCCGGATGCGTCGCGGGCGCCTCCGTCTGGGGGAAGGCAGTGGCCGGCCCCACTTCCAGCCACGGCTTGGACATCAGCCTCTGGCGCGACAGCCACCAGCCGATGACGGCCAGTAGCCCTGCCAGGAATATCAGTATCGCGCTCATGCCGTGCTGCCTTCCGTCGGCAGGCCAGGCACGTTCTGCGGGATGAAATCTTCGGGCGCGCCCGGCACGCTGTAGTCATAGGCCCAGCGATAGACCAACGGCAGTTCCTTGCCGAAATTGCCGTGCGGCGGGGGCGTGCCGGCCGTCTGCCATTCAAGCGTTGTCGCCCGCCACGGGTTGTCGCCCGCTTCCTTGCCGTGGCGCAGGCTCCAGAAAAGGTTGAACAGGAACACAAGCTGGGCCGCCCCGACCACGAGCGCGGCGATGGTGATGAACTCGTTCAGCACATGCACCGATGGCGGCACGAATGCGGTGTCGCCAAGCTCGGGATAGCGGCGCGGTATGCCGACCAGCCCGATATAGTGCATGGGGAAGAAGATCAGGTAGGTGCCGAGGAAGGTGACCCAGAAGTGCAGCCGGCCCAGCGTGTCGTCGAGCATCCGGCCGGTGATCTTGGGATACCAGTGGTAGATCGCGCCGAAGATGACGAGGATCGGCGCCACTCCCATCACCATGTGGAAATGCGCCACCACGAACATCGTGTCGGACAGTGGCACATCGACCACGACATTGCCCAGGAACAGGCCGCTCAAGCCGCCATTGATGAAGGTGACGATGAAGGCGAGCGCAAACAGCATCGGCACTGTCAGGTGAATGTCGCCCCGCCACAAGGTCAGGATCCAGTTATAGACCTTGATTGCCGTCGGCACCGCGATGATCAGCGTCGTTGTGGCGAAGAAGAAGCCGAAATAGGGGTGCATGCCCGAAACATACATGTGGTGGGCCCAGACGACGAAGCTGAGCGCGCCGATGATCACGATCGCCCACACCATCATGCGATAGCCGAAGATGTTCTTGCGCGCGTGGGTGGCTATGAGATCGGAGACGATGCCGAATGCCGGCAGCGCAACGATATAGACCTCCGGATGGCCGAAGAACCAGAATAGGTGCTGGAACATGATGGGGCTTCCGCCGTCATGCGGCAGCGGCGTTCCCATGTCCACCATGGCCGGCATGAAGAAGCTCGAGCCGACGACACGGTCGAACAACAGCATGACGCAGGCGACGAACAATGCGGGGAACGCCAGCAGCGCCATCACGGTTGCGGTGAAGATGCCCCAGACGGTCAGCGGCAGGCGCATCAGGGTCATGCCGCGGGTGCGTGCCTGCAGCACGGTGACCACATAGTTGAGCCCACCCATGGTGAAGCCGATGATGAACAGGATCAGCGACACGAGCATCAGTATGATGCCCAGGCTTTCTGAGCCGGGGGTGCCCGAGGTGATGACCTGCGGCGGATAGAGCGTCCAGCCCGCGCCCGTCGGGCCGCCGGGTGCGAAGAAGCTGGCCACCAGCACCAGGACGGCGAGCAGGTAGATCCAGTAGCTCAGCATGTTGGCATATGGAAACACCATGTCGCGCGCGCCGACCATCAGCGGGATCAGGTAGTTTCCGAAGCCGCCGAGGAACAGCGCGGTCAGCAGGTAGATGACCATGATCATGCCGTGCATGGTCATGAACTGGTAGTAGGTGTCGGGGGTGATGAAGGAGAAGGTATCGGGAAAGCCGAGCTTGAGCCGCATCAGCCAGGACAGCACGAGCGCGACGAAGCCGATGGCCATGGCCGTGCTCGCATACTGGATCGCGATGACCTTGGCGTCCTGCGAAAAAACATATTTCGTCCACCAGCTGTGCGGATGGTAAAGCTCCATCTCGGCCACTTCTGCGGGCGGAATGAACTCCGTTCCCTGAGGCGTGACATCGGTCATCGGACACCTCTTCGTTCCTGCGATCCTGTTGCCGCCCGGCCTTGCTGCGGCCGCCCGGCTAGTTCACCTTCGCTGCTCTGGTTGCAGGCTCAGCAAGCGCTCCCGTCTTCGCCGGCGCGGTCAACTGGGCGAAAGTCGACTGCTGCTGCAGCCATGCGGCATAGTCCTGCTCGGTATCGACCTGGACCGCGCCACGCATGAAGGCGTGGCCGACGCCGCAAAGCTCGGCGCAGAGCACCTCGAAGGTTCCGGTCCGCGTGGGCGTGAACCAGAAATAGGTGACCATGCCGGGCACCATGTCCATTCGGGCGCGGAATTCCGGCACGTAGAAATCGTGCAACACGTCTATCGAGCGCAGCAGCATCTTCACCGGCTTGCCAATGGGCAGATGCAAGTCGGCTGCATTGACAATGACGTCATCCTTGCTGTTCGGATCGTTTGGATCGATGCCGAGCGGATTGTCCGGACTGACCAGGCGCGCGTTGGAAGTGCCGAGCTTGCCGTCCTTGCCCGGCAGGCGATAGCTCCACTGCCATTGCTGGGCAAAGACCTCGACTTCCGACGCATCGTCGGGAACGTTGATGAAATGGCTCCAGACGACCAGGCCCGGCGCCAGCATCGCGGTCACGCCAAGGGCGGTCGCGATCGTCAGCCAGGATTCGAGCTTTCGGCGTTCCGGCTCGTAGGCAGCCTTTGCTCCCTCCTTGTGGCGGAAGCGGTAAACGCAATAAGCCATGAACAACACGACAGCCGCAAAGACAGTGCCGGTGATCCAGAAAGTTATCGAAAGAGTATCGTCGATATAGCTCCAGTTGGAAGCTATAGGCGTAGACCACCACGGGCTCAGAACATGGAAAAGAACTGAGCCAACTACGATCAGAACGAGCACGAGCGCAACGGCCATCCTCGGTTCCTCCGGCCAGAAGACATTGTCTCCCCGTCAAAGCCGGCGGCATTATAGCTTGATCTCAACGAAAAATACTAGAGCAATGAACGGCATGGACCGGCCGCCCTGACGAGGCAAATTGGTGGTTCCTGCAGCCATTCGGCGTAGGTGCCCCCCTCAAGGCGCAACAGGCGCAACGGAGCAGAGTTTGCTGCGCGAAATACCGGCATTGCTGGCGCTCCGGTCATCTCCTGGCGGCGGCGCCTCGCAGCCGTGCGACCTCTTCCAGAACCAGTGCGTGCAGGCGGCCGGCAGCAGGCGAAAGGCCGCGGCCGCGATAGGTGATGATGTGATACGGAGAGACCTCGATCGGAACGGCGAGGTCGATGACGGCAAGCGAACCCGCACCGGTCCCCTGCATCAGGCGGGCCACCTCCAGCGACATTGGCGCGATCATGTCGGACTCCACCAGAAGCGCCATCATCAGCACGAGCGACGACGTGGCGACGACATCGGCAGGCCCCGGCAGGCCGGCGTGGATGAAGGCGGCTTCCACCGCCTGGCGGATCGGCATGCCCCGTTCCTGGATGATCCATGGGTGCTCGGCAAGGGCGGCAAGCGGCACGTTGCGCTTGCTTGCCAGCGGGTGGCTGCTGCGCACCAGGCAGCGCACGGTCTCGATCGCGCCGGGAACGATGTCGAAGGCGTCCACGTCCGATTCCGGCAGCAGGCGGCCGATGATGAAGTCATAGTCGCCTTCTTCCAGTCCGCGCATGAGCTGGATCGACGGCCCGACGTCGATGCGCAGTTCCACAAGCGGAGTGAGCGCCTTCAGCCTGCGAATGGCCGGCACGAGGCAGCCGACGGCAGGGCCGGTAACCGCGCCTGCCTGGACGAGGCCGCTGCGCCCCTCGCGCTCCTCCTGCAGTTCGCGGGCGAGGTCCTGCATCCCCATCAGCATCGTATGCGCGCGGCGGACGAGGATGTCGCCCAGCGGCGTGGGCGTCATGCCGCGCGGATGACGCTCGAACAACGGTGCCCCGACCAATCGCTCGATCTCGGCAAGCGTGCGCGAAGCGGCGGGCTGGGTGAGCGCCAGGGCCTGGGCTGCAGCCTGGATCTGGCCGTGTTGGGCAATCGCGGCCACCAGCCTCAGATGGGCCAGCTTCAGGAAGGGCAGAGACGACGGCAGGAAGGCCATTTCCGATATACCAGTTTTGATATGGATTCCGGTAATAATTCGATTTGCCCGTTATGTCGATAGGTTCTATCTCTTTCAGAGGAGGCTTCGGGGTCGGAGGAACCCCGTCAAAGGGAGGACAACATGAAGATGAGGTTTCTTGCGGCGACAGCCGCACTTGGCGCGTGCCTGCTTGCTGCCCAGGCCTGGGCCGACAGCAAGGGACTGGTGGGCATCGCCATGCCGACCAAATCGTCGGCGCGCTGGATCGACGACGGCAACAACATGGTCAAGCAGCTGACGGAAGCCGGCTACGACACCGATCTGCAATATGCCGAGGACGACATTCCCAACCAGCTCTCGCAGATCGAGAACATGATCACCAAGGGCGTGAAGGTGCTGGTGATCGCTTCGATCGACGGCACGACGCTGACCAACGCGCTGGAGAACGCCGAGGCTGCCGGCATCAAGGTGATCGCCTATGACCGCCTGATCCGCGAAAGCGACGCCGTCAGCTACTATGCCACCTTCGACAATTTCAAGGTTGGCGTGCAGCAGGCGTCCTCGCTGGTCAAGGGCTTGAAGGAGCGCTTCCCGGACCAGAAGCCCTGGAACGTCGAGCTGTTCGGCGGTTCCCCGGACGACAACAACGCCTTCTTTTTCTACAATGGCGGCATGTCGGTGCTGCAGCCGCTGATCGATTCCGGCGACATCGTCATTCCGTCGGGGCAGATGGGCATGGACAAGGTCGGCACCCTGCGCTGGGACGGCGCGGTGGCGCAGGCCCGCATGGACAACATTCTCTCCGCCAACTATTCGCAGAAGCAGCTACACGGCGTGCTTTCGCCCTATGACGGCCTGTCGATCGGCATCCTGTCTTCGGTCAAGGGCGTGGGCTACGGCTCGGGCGACCTGAAGATGCCGATCGTGACCGGCCAGGACGCCGAGATCCCCTCGGTCAAGTCGATCGTCGCCGGCGAGCAGTATTCGACCATCTTCAAGGACACCCGCGCACTTGCCGGCGTCACGGTGAAGATGATCGATGCCGTGCTTCAGGGCACGCAGCCGGAAATCAACGACACCGAAACCTACGACAACGGCAAGAAGGTTGTTCCCTCCTATCTTCTGGAGCCGGTTTCGGTCGACGCCTCCAATTACGAGGACGTGCTCGTCGGCTCGGGCTACTACAAGGCCGAGCAGCTCAAGTAAGGTCTCGGCGGGGCGAGGGGGCGCTGGCCGCTCCCCTCGCGCCGGCGGAGGAACGGCATGACTGCGCTTCTTGAAATGCGGGGCATCGGCAAGTCCTTTCCGGGCGTGCGGGCGCTCAATCGCGTCAACCTTCGGGTCGAGAAAGGCGAGATCCACGCGATCTGCGGCGAGAACGGCGCCGGCAAGTCGACCCTGATGAAGGTGCTTTCCGGCGTCTATCCGCACGGCTCCTACGAGGGCGAGATCTTCTATGACGGCCGCCCCATGGCCTTTCGAGGCATTCGCGACAGCGAGGCCGAAGGCATCATCATCATCCACCAGGAACTGGCGCTGGTGCCGCTGCTCTCGATTGCCGAGAACATCTTTCTCGGCAACGAGGTGGCGACGCGCGGCGTCATCAACTGGCCGCTTGCCTTCCGCCGCACCGAGCAGCTCTTGCAAAAGGTCGGGCTCAACGAGGCGCCGACAACGCCGGTTGAAAAGCTCGGCGTCGGCAAGCAGCAGCTGGTCGAGATCGCCAAGGCGCTCGCCAAGGACGTGAAGCTGCTGATCCTCGACGAACCGACGGCCGCCCTGCAGGAAAACGACAGCCAGAAGCTTCTCGACCTCCTGCGCGAGCTCAAGGCCCAGGGCGTCACCGCCATCATCATTTCGCACAAGCTCAATGAGATCCGCCGCATCGCCGACCGCGTCACCGTCCTGCGCGACGGTTCCACCGTCTCGACGCTTTCGCGCGACGAGGTGAGCGAGGAGCGCATCATCCGCGACATGGTCGGCCGCGACATGGCGCATCGCTATCCCGAACGGACGCCCCAGATCGGCAATGTGCTGATGGAGGTGAGGGGATGGAACGTCGGCCACGCCGACCAGCCGCGGCAGATGATCCGCGACGCAAGCTTCACCGTCCGCCGCGGCGAAATCGTCGGCATCGCCGGACTGATGGGCTCCGGCCGCACGGAACTTGCCATGAGCCTCTTTGGCCGCAGCTACGGCCGCTACCTCTCCGGCGAGGCGGCAATAGAGGGCCGGCCGGCCGATCTCTCCAGCGTCAGCCGCGCCATCGACGCTGGCCTCGCCTATGTCACGGAAGACCGCAAGGCCCTCGGCCTCATTCTTGAAGAGCCGCTGACCCGCAACATCTCGCTCGCCAATCTCGCCGGCGTCGCCAGCGGCTGGGTTCTCGGCAAGGGTCGCGAGCACAAGGTCGCCGAGGAATATCGCCGCGCTCTCAGCATCCGCACGCCGGGCGTGCACCAGCGCGTGGTCAACCTCTCGGGCGGCAACCAGCAGAAGGTGGTGCTGTCGAAATGGCTCTTCACCGATCCGCAGGTGCTGATCCTCGACGAGCCGACACGCGGCATCGATGTCGGCGCGAAATACGAGATCTACGCCATCATGAACGACCTGGCGGCGCAGGGGCGCGGCATCGTGATGATCTCGTCGGAAATGCCGGAACTGCTCGGCATGTGCGACCGCATCTACGTCATGAATGAGGGACGCATCATCGGCGAGCTTCCGAGGGAAGTGGCCAGCCAGGAAGGCATCATGGGCCTCATCATCAGGGACGGAAACGTAAACAGGGAGCACGCTGCGTGACCAACGCCATAGATACCCTGCGGGTGCAGCTTGGGGGCAACCTCCGCGAAAACGGGATGATGCTGGCGCTGCTCGCCATCGTCGTCTTCTTCCTCGTGGTGGTGCGCGCCGTGCAGGACGTGGACTTCCTGTCGGCGCAGAACATCACCAACCTGTTCCTGCAGAATTCCTACGTCATCATCATGGCGCTCGGCATGCTGCTGGTCATCGTCGCCGGCCATATCGACCTGTCGGTCGGTTCGGTCGCCGCCTTCACGGGTGCTGTGGCGGGCACGCTGACCGTCTATGCCGGCTGGCCGGTCTATGCCGTGATCCCGGCGGTGCTTGTGGTCGGCGCGCTGATAGGCGCCGCGCAGGGCTACTGGATTGCCTTCTGGCGCATCCCGTCCTTCATCGTGACGCTGGCCGCCATGCTCGTGTTCCGCGGCCTCACCCTGTGGCTGCTGGCCGGACAGAACATCGGCCCCTTTCCGCGCTCCTTCCAGTCGCTCTCGACCGGGTTCATCCCCGACTTCTTCGGCGTCGACCGGCCCAATGTCACGGCCCTTCTCATTGTCGTCCTCGCCATTGCGGCGCTCGTCTGGCGTAGCTTGAAGAGCCGCAACCAGGATCTCGCCTTCGGCATGGAGGTCGGCTCGTCCGCAATGTTCTGGCTGCGCAACTGCCTCATTGCCGTGGCGCTGCTCTTCGTCGGCTGGAAGCTCGCAAGCTTCCGCGGCCTGCCCAACGTGCTCATCATCATGTCGGTGCTGATCGCCGCCTACAGCTTCTTCACCAACCAGACGACCACTGGCCGCCGCATCTATGCCGTCGGCGGCAACGAGAAGGCGGCGCGGCTCTCCGGCATCAAGACCGAGCGGCTTGCCTTCCTCACCTTCGTCAACATGGGCGTCCTTGCCTCGCTCGCCGGCATGATCGTCACCGCCCGCCTCAATTCGGCGACTCCGAAGGCCGGCGTCGGCTTCGAACTAGACGTCATCGCGGCGGTGTTCATCGGCGGTGCTTCCATGTCCGGCGGTTCGGGCAAGGTGGTCGGCGTGGTCGTCGGCGCGCTGATCATGGGCATCATGAACAACGGCATGTCGATCATGGGCATCGGCATCGACTACCAGCAGGTCATCAAGGGCCTGGTGTTGCTGCTCGCCGTCATCTTCGACGTCTACAACAAGAACAAGCAGGGGTAGGCAATGCTTCTCAGTCAGATCAGGCACGGTGGCGTTGCGGTACGCGAAGGCGCTGCTGCATCGGCGAGGCTCGTTCCCGGCGCCACCATTTTCGAACTCGCGCAGGAAGCGATTGCGCAGGGGCGGCCGCTTGCGAGCCTTGTTCCGCAGGGCGGCGAGACGCTGGACCTCGCCCAGCTGGCGTCCATGGGCGCGCTCGATGTGCCGCTGCGCCACCCTGACCCGTCGCGCATGTTCCTGACGGGCACCGGGCTCACCCATACCGGCTCCGCCTCCGCGCGCGATGCCATGCACGCGCCGGCCGAAGGGCTTTCCGACAGCATGAAGATGTTCCGCATGGGGCTCGAAGGCGGTAAGCCGGCCGCGGGAAGCGTCGGCGTGCAGCCGGAATGGTTCTACAAGGGCACGGGCGCTTGTGCGGTTGCGCCGGGCGATCCGCTGGTCTCGCCAGCCTTCGCGCTCGATGGCGGCGAGGAGCCCGAAATCGCCGCCTTCTACCTGGTCGCGCCAGATGGCACGCCCTGCCGCATCGGCTTCTCGCTGGCCAACGAGTTCTCCGACCACGTGACCGAGCGGATCAACTATCTGTTCCTCGCCCATTCCAAGCTTCGGCCGGCGGCCTTCGGGCCTGAACTGCTCGTCGGTGATCTACCCGACGATATTCGTGGCACGTCGCGCATCCTGCGCGGCGGCAAGGCTGTCTGGGAAAAGCCGTTCCTCTCGGGCGAGGCGAACATGTCCCATACGATCGCCAATCTCGAACATCACCATTTCAAATACGGCCTGTTCCGCCAGCCGGGCGACCTGCATGTGCACATGTTCGGAACGGCGACGCTTTCCTTTGCCGACGGCGTCAAGCCGGAGGAAGGCGATGTCTTTGAAATCTCCGCGCCCGATTTCGGCCTGCCGCTCGCCAACCCGCTGGCGCTCGCGAAGGAGCCGGCCGAGCGTGCCGTCGCCATCAAGGTCCTGTGACGGCGACTGACAGACCAGGAAAGAGAGGCCGACTATGAGCCGTTTCACGCCCAAGCCATGGCCGCGCAAGCTGCGTTCGCAGGAATGGTACGGCGGCACCAGCCGCGACGTGATCTATCACCGGGGCTGGTTGAAGAACCAGGGCCATCCGCATGACCTGTTCGACGGTCGCCCGGTGATCGGCATCCTCAACACCTGGTCCGACCTGACCCCCTGCAACGGCCATCTGCGCGAGCTCGCCGAAAAGGTGAAGGCCGGCGTCTGGGAAGCCGGCGGCTTTCCGGTCGAGGTGCCCGTATTTTCGGCCTCGGAAAACACCTTCCGCCCCACGGCGATGATGTTCCGCAACCTCGCCGCCATGGCGGCTGAGGAAGCGATCCGCGGCCAGCCGCTTGATGGCTGCGTGCTGATGGTGGGCTGCGACAAGACCACGCCTTCGCTGCTGATGGCGGCTGCCTCCTGCGACCTGCCTGCAATCGTCGTCACCGGCGGGCCGATGCTCAATGGCTGGTTCCGCGGCGAGCGCGTCGGCTCGGGCACGCATCTGTGGAAATTCTCCGAGGCCGTGAAGGCGGGCGAGATGACCCAGGCCGAGTTCCTCGAGGCCGAAGCCTCGATGAGCCGCTCGACCGGCACCTGCAACACCATGGGCACGGCCTCCACCATGGCTTCGATGGCCGAAGCGCTGGGCATGGCGCTTTCCGGCAACGCCGCCATCCCGGCCGTCGATTCACGTCGCCGCGTGATGGCGCAACTTACCGGCCGCCGCATCGTGCAGATGGTCAAGGACGACCTGAAACCCTCCGACATCATGACGCGCGAGGCGTTCGAGAACGCCATCCGCGTCAACGGCGCCATCGGCGGCTCGACCAACGCCGTGATCCACCTTCTGGCGATTGCCGGGCGCGTCGGCATCGATCTCACGCTCGATGATTGGGACCGGCTCGGCCGCGAGGTGCCGACCATCGTCAACCTGATGCCGTCCGGTAAATATCTGATGGAAGAGTTCTTCTATGCCGGTGGCTTGCCCGTCGTCATCAAGAGGCTCGGCGAGGCCGGGCTGCTGCACCAAGATGCGCTGACCGTCTCCGGCGAGACGATCTGGGACGAGGTGAAGAACGTCGTCAACCATAACGAGGACGTCATCCTGCCGACCGAGAAAGCCCTGGCGCAGCATGGCGGCATCGCCGTGCTCAAGGGCAATCTGGCGCCCAACGGCGCGGTGCTGAAGCCCTCGGCAGCCTCGCCGCATCTGCTGAAACATCGCGGCCGCGCCGTCGTCTTCGAGGACATCGACGACTACAAGGCGAGGATCAACGACGACGCGCTCGACATTGACGAGACCTGCGTCATGGTCATGAAGAACTGCGGCCCGAAGGGTTATCCGGGCATGGCCGAGGTCGGCAATATGGGCCTGCCGCCCAAGGTGCTGAAGAAGGGCATCACCGACATGGTGCGTATTTCCGACGCGCGCATGTCCGGCACCGCCTATGGCACGGTGGTGCTGCATACCGCCCCCGAGGCGGCGGTTGGCGGGCCGCTCGCGGTGGTCAGGAATGGCGACATGATCGAGATCGACGTGGCCGCGCGGCGCATCCATCTCGACATTCCGGACGAGGAGCTGCAGGCGCGTCTTTCGGCGCAGACGCCGAATGTGCCCGTGCCGCAGGGCGGCTATGCGCAGATTTTCCATGCCCATGTGCAGGGCGCTGATACGGGCGCGGATTTCGACTTCCTGCGCGGTTGCCGAGGTGCGCCCGTGGGCAGGGACAGCCACTGAGGCGCGTCATGAGCCGGGTTACCGCAGCGCGCATCGTTGCAGATTGGGGAACCAGCAATCTACGCGTCTTCGCGCTCGGCGAGGCGAGTAATCTGCTGGCGGAAGCATCTAGCGACACCGGAATGGGCAAGCTCACCCCCGATGGCTACGAACCGGCGCTTCTGGAACTGATCGGCGATTGGCTCGACGCGAATCGCGTCACGCCTGTCATCGTCTGCGGCATGGCCGGCGCCCGCCAGGGCTGGACGGAAGCGGCTTACCGTTGCGTTCCCTGCACGCCGGTCGGCAGGCCTTTCGCCCGGCCACGAGTCGCCAGCCCGCTCATCGAGGTCTTCATCGTGCCGGGGCTTTCGCAGGCCGAACCCGCCGACGTGATGCGCGGCGAGGAAACGCAGATCGCAGGCGTGCTCGCCGCCAGTCCGGGCTTCGCCGGTGTCGTCTGCCTGCCGGGCACCCACAGCAAATGGGCGCTGGTGAAGGATGGGCGCGTGGAGCGCTTCGCCACCTTCATGACCGGCGAGCTTTTCGCGCTGCTCGCCACGCAATCGGTGCTGCGCCACGGCATGGCAAGCGAGGGGAGCGACGAGGCCGCATTCGATGCGGGTGTCGCGGATGCCATTTCGCAGCCAGCAGGGCTTGCGGCCGAGCTGTTCCGTCTGCGCGCCGCGGGGCTGCTCGCCGACCTGCCGGCCGCGGCCGCGCGCAGCCGCCTTTCCGGCCTGCTGGTCGGTGCCGAGTTGGCAGCAGCGCGGCCGTTCTGGCAGGAGAACGAGGTGCTCGTCGTCGGCAGCGGCGCGCTGACGGAACTCTACCGGCGCGCGCTTGCCGGTCTTGGCGCTCAGGCGCGCGCGATCTCCGGCGAGAAGATGGTGCTGCTCGGCCTCGTGCAGGCTTTCGAACGGATCAGCGCGGAGACAGCATGAGCCGCAACATCATCGCCATTCTTCGCGGCATCACGCCGCCGGAAGTCGAGGCGCATGCCCAGGCCGTGATCGATGCGGGCATCACCATCATCGAAGTGCCGCTCAATTCTCCGCAGCCTTTCGACAGCATCGCCCGCCTGCTTGCCCGTTTCGCAGGGCAGGCGCTGATCGGCGCAGGAACGGTGCTGTCGGTGGCGGAGGTCGAGCGCTTGGCCGGCCTGGGTGCCAGGCTCGTCGTCTCGCCCAATTGCGATCCGGCGGTGATTGCGGCAACGCGTGCCGCGAGCATGCAGTCCTTGCCTGGGGTGATGACGCCGACGGAGTGTTTTTCCGCCCTCGCCGCCGGCGCGACCGGCCTGAAACTCTTTCCGGCCTCGCTGATCGGCCCGGCGGGGCTTGCGGCAATGAAGGCCGTGCTGCCGAAGGATACCCCTCTCTATGCGGTTGGCGGTGCCGGGGCGGACAATTTCGACGCCTGGATAAGGGCCGGCGCCAGCGGCTTCGGCATCGGCACGGCGCTCTACCGGCCCGGCCAGAGCCCCGAGGACACCGCATCCGCGGCGCGGAAAATCGTTGCCGCCTACGACGCGGCCTTGCAATGACACGCGCCGTGTGACGCGGCTTCGGTCAGTCGTAAAATGCGGCCGTAACCCGCCTGCGCCCGAGTAGGAAGGCATCGGCCACGTGGATCAGCGGCGACAGGTCGAAATCGGACCGGCCGGAGCCTACGAGTTCGACGAAGCGCCGATAGAGGTTGCGGTATTCCGTATCGGGCTCGGCCATGCGCTGAACGCCGTCGATGGCAAGCCGGCTGCCGCCCTGCGAAAGGTGCAGTTCGCCGCCATCGGTCTCGACGCGGATGTCCCAGCTCTGCGGGCCGGTCTGGCGCCAGTCGAATTCCGCCTCCACCGGTGCATCCGAAGCCGTGCGGAAGCCCAGCAAGGCGGCAATCGGCGCGTCGCGGTTTTCCGGGAAATCCAGCGTGGAGGAGACGAGCCGCATCGGCTCCGGCAGGATGCGCGTAACGATCGAAAGCGCGTTGATGCCCGGGTCGAACACGCCGAGGCCGCCCGGCTCCCAGATCCATTGCTGGCCGGGGTGCCAGTGGCGAACGTTTTCCTTCCAGTCGATGCAGACGGAACGGACGGTCTTGTCGGCCAGGAACGCGCGGGCGGGCTCGACGCCCGCCGCCTCGCGCGAATGCCATGTGGCGAAGATCGTCAACCCCTTGTCGCGCGCCATTCGGCCGAGCGCCTCCACTTCTGCGACGGACATGCCGGGCGGTTTTTCCAGCATCAGGTGCTTGCCGGCATCGAGCGCCGCCAGCGCCTGTTCGAAGCGCCCTTGCGGCGGCGTGCAGAGCGAGATGGCGTCGACCGCCGTGTCGCTGGCGAGAAGCGCGTCGATGTCGTGGAAACAGGGCAGGCCCGGCAGGCCAGCGCTTCGGCTGGCAATCGCGGCCAGCTCGATTTCCTTCGTTGCCGCAATGGCAGGAAGGTGCTGGTCCCGCGCAATCTTGCCGAGGCCGACAAGGCCCAGCCTGATGGTCATGTTTCTTTCCCCCCGCTAGGATCAACTCGCAATATTCTTATGCGCGAACGGCTTCGGTTTGAACCGATCCTGAAAATACATCAGCAAGATACGAGCAGCGCATATTGCTTGTCTAATGTTTCTCAAGCGGTCTGTTCCCGGGCGCTGCGGTTCAGTGTGGATACACGGTGCCCCGCATTGAACAGGAAGAGAAGCAAATTCGACCTGCTGATGATTTGCAGGCCGACGATGGCAGCTATCGCCGCCAGGCAGGGCAAGGCGAAGAAGGTGATCGGGAACAGGTCAGAGCCGTAATTGCCGAAAAACCGGCGGAAGATGATGCCGCCGAAATTGAACAGGATGGCGTGGCTGCAGAACAGGAAGAAGGCGTAGGGTTCGAAGCGCATCAGCGGCTCGGCGAGTGGGGAGCGCCTGATCGCCTCCGTTGCCCACCAGAAGCCTGCCGCCATGGTGACGCGCAGCAGCGTGTCGAGTGTCAGCCGCAGAGTTTCGTCCATCTCCGCAAGCAGGACCCGTTCCACGCGGATCGTGAGGAAAATGGCGGCCATTGCGATCAGCCCGAAGGCCAGCGGCCTCGCTATCCTGTCGATCTTGGCTTCGTCGGCAGCGGCAAGGCGCAGCCACATGCCGAGGCCGAAGAAGAGCAGAAGCTGCGGCCGCTGCAACAGGTAGAAATCTTCGCCGAACAGGGTGAGGGCAACGAGCGCCAGGATCGTCGCGATGGGTGTGCGTGTCAGCGCCACATGGAGCACCGGTGACAGAAGGCAGCACACGAAGAGATCGCGCAGGAACCAGAGCGGCACCACGAGCGGCCATCCGGTCAGCGCGAAAATGGCATTGCCGAGGCCGAGCGGGGTGAATTCCGGCCAGTCCTGCCACTTGCCGGAAAGCAGGCCGTAGAGCCCGAGCAGGCCGAGCATCAGCAGGTTCCAGGCAACCAGCGGCACCACCAGTGTCTTCACCTTGGAGCGGTAGATCGCAAGCGAGCCCGACTTGTGCAGGCTGGAGACGATGAAGAAACCCGAGACGATGCTGAGCAGCGAAACCGAGCTGAGCCCGACCAACCGGGTCAGGATGAAATAGACGATGTCGAAAAAGCCGGCGTCGCGATCATAGACGTTTTCGGCGATGCCGGGCTGCACGTGAACGAAGGTCATGAAAAAGATGCACAGTGCCCGCGCGATCCTGATCCGGTCCGACATTGTCCTTTCGATTGGCGAACGGCGAACATGGGCGGGAGAAGCGAGGGATGACGTCAAAAATCTTTCCTCCTAAAAAATACTGCGGCGCCTCAAACAGGCGCTTGCGGGCACGGATGCTCCGCACAGGTGGCAACGGCCTCAAAACGAGGCCTTCATCCTGTCGCCTCAATCTGCTCCCATGGCCGGGTGGCATGGGTGGCGACGAATACCCCGCCATTTTGAACTGCGCGGGTGGTCCAAATGTGAATCCGGGCAGATTCCAGGTGGATCGGGGTTCACAAAGTGCGACGCTGGATAACAGAGAGCCAGGCCGGCCCTTCCACAGGCCCGCGGCCGGCAGCTGTCGAAACGGAACGAAGGGCGCTGGATGAAGACGTTTGCCGGCTTATTCGGCCCGGACAGGGCCGCCAGGCGAGCCCAACGTGACCGGCTGCGGCTCGACCTGGCCGACGCCGCAGTCTACGCTATCGGCGACATACATGGCTGCCTCGATGAGCTGCTGACGCTGGAGGGGGTGATAGTCGACGACGCCCGATCGTTGCCCGGCCGGAAGATCATCGTGATGCTGGGCGACTATATCGACCGTGGGCCGGACTCCAGCCGGGTCGTTGATCACCTGATGGCGCCGCCTCCACCCGGCTTCGACCGTATTTGCCTGACCGGCAATCACGAAGTAGCCCTGCTCGACTATCTGGACGGACACCTGTCGCTGTCGCAATGGATGCCGATGGGGGCTGCGGCGACGCTGTTTTCCTACGGCGTCGACCCAGACCGGCTGGGCCATGTCTACCGATCGTCGCGGCAGGTGAACGAAGTGATCCGCCGCGCCATACCCGCCGCCCATGTCTCGTTTTTTCGGTCGCTGCCCATCATGGTGGAGGCCGAGCGTTACGTGTTCGTCCACGCCGGCATCCGCCCGGAAGCGGCTCTCGATCAGCAAACGGACGATGACCTGATCTACATTCGATCGGCTTTCTATGAGAGCCCGCATCCGCTGAGGAAATACGTGGTGCACGGCCACACGCCGGTCGCCGAGGCAAAGCTGGAGCGCGGCCGCATCAACATAGATACCGGTTGCTACTACAGTGGCCGGCTGACGGCCCTGCGGATCTTCCGCAACAAGGGCCGCTATCTCAGCAACCGGGCGGTTTAGATTGGACAACCACTGCGCGGGGCTAGCCCTTTGTCGCTGTGGGTTCGACATAATAGGACGCGTAGTGCTGGAGGTACCGTTCGGCGCCGCCGAACGTGCCATAGCGCGCTAGCTGGCCGGTGTCCGTCTTGTTGAGCACTACCCCCAGCACCTTGTCGGCGACTTGCGGTTCCGCCTGCATCGCCGCCCGCACCAGCGCGCGCGGCGTGCTGCCCCATTCGGTCACCATCACGAAACCGTCGGCCATCGGCGCAAAGGCCTTGGCATCGACCACCGGCCCCAGCGGAGGCAGGTCGACGACGATATAGTCGTAGGCAGCGCGCGCCTCCTCGATCAATGCCTGCATGCCGGGACCGGACAGGAGCTCGCTGGTATGCGACTGCCGCCGGCGCACCACCGCAGGAATGATGGCAAGCCGCGTCGTGCGGTCCACCATCACCGTGTTCTGCCAGTGCTGTTCGCCCACTATGGCCTCCACCAGCCCCTTGTCGGGCGCCAGCGAAAGGCCGCGGCTGAGGCCCGGATTGCGCAAGTCGCCGTCGATCAGCAGGGTGCGGGCGCCGTTTGCGGCGAGCAGCCCGGCGAAATTCGCGGCCACCGTCGTCTTGCCCTCGTGCGGTAGGACCGAGACGAAGCCGATCACCTTGCTGGGCCTGCCCTGCAAGACCACGTCGCAGGCGAGCTTGGTGTTGCGCAGCGTTTCGGCGAAGGAGGAAGAGGGCGCATTGATCGCCACGCGCAGAATGCGCGGGGTCACAGGCGGTGCCGCCTCGGCCAGCGACCCGGCATTGCTGTTGGATAGCCTTGTGCCGACGACTGGCAAGTAGCCCAGGAAGTCAAAGCCGAGGGCAGTGCGCACGTCTTCACCGGTGCGGAAGAAGCGCTCGCGAAACTCCCGGAAGGCGCCTGCCGCCGCGCCGCCGAACAGGCCGAGCACCAGCGACAGGCCAAGCACCATGGCCTTGCGCGGGCTGGAAGCCGAAACCGGGTCGCCGGCCTCGGAGATCACTCGCGCCTTGGCGATCGGGAAGGTTTGCTGCTGCGACGCTTCCTCGTGGCGCGAGAGGAAGGTTTGATAAAGTGTGGCGAGCGCCGCCGACTTCTGTTCCAGTTCGCGCAGCCGCACCAGCGATTGCCCGGCCTCGGAACTCTGCCCCGCCATCTGCCCCACATTGTTGCGAAGCGACGTCTCGCGCGATTTGGCGACCTCGTACTCGTTGCGATAACTTTCGGTCAGCTGCTGCAATTCCTGGAAGATCTGGCCGGTCAGGTCGGCCTGCTCCCGCCGCAGAGCCACTGCCTGGGCATGGTCCTTGCCGAAGCGGGTCGAGACTTCCTGCTCGCGCTTGGTGACGCCGAGATAGCGCGCTTTCAGATCATTGATGACGGCGTTGTTGCCGCCCTTGTCAGCCGGAATGGTCGCGTTTCTCACGGCGTTGTCAGGGCCGCTGTCGATGATCGCCTTGAACTGGTCGTAGCGTGCCAACGCATTCGCCGTGTCGGCCTGAGCGAGGATGAGCTGGCTGTTGAGGTCGGAAAGCTGCTGTTCCGAAATCAGTTCGCCACGGGCTGAGGTCAGCCCATGTTCGGCGCGGAACTTCTCGACTTCCAGTGCGGCCGCCTGCGAGCTTTCGCGCAATTCGGCGAGCCTTCCCTGCAACCACACAGTCGCGCGCTGCGTGGCATCGAAATTGGCGTCGAGCTGGTCGGAAAGATAGGCATCGGCATAGGCGCGCGCGATCGCACCGGCGAGCTTGCGGTCGTTGGCACGGAACGAAACCTCGATGACATAGCTGCGGCCGACGCGCTCGGCATTGAGGCCCGCCTGCAGCAATGCCGTAGCTTTGCCGATCCTCGCGTTCTCGACCGAAGCAGGCGACGGTTCGGGTGCGGAAGAGAACAGCCCGGTCACCGCCTTCACCTGCCCCTTCAACCAGCCGATGGGCGAGCGTGGCGGGTTCAGGAAGGCTTCGTTGGCCTGCAGGTTCTGGGCGACGGCGACTGCACGGGCAAGCCGTGCCGATTTCAGGATCTCGACCTCACTGGAAATCATCGAGTCGGCCTGCATGGCCGCGGGTGCGGGGTTCTTCTCCTCGGCAAACCTGGTCAGGCTGTTGTCCAGCAGGATGCGCGTGGCGGCGGTGTATTCGGAAGGCGTGAAAACGAGATAGGCCGCGCCGAGCGCCAGGCCGATCCCAGCGCCGACAGCCACCACCCGCGCCTGCCTGAGCGCGATTGCGGCAAGGCGCTCCAGATCGATGAAGCGGTCGGCGTCCTCGGCTTCCCGGGGCATTCTGCTGTTCAATGGAATGTTTTTCTGGTGCATGGGCCTGGCCGCCACTCCCGCGGGTTGATCCTCTGGACTGTCGCGCGCCGATTGCGACCGGCGACGGATGCCGCCGGCCGCGAAATCATCCTGCTCAGGCGGCTTCGTTACGGCGCGTCTGCGAGGCGATCATCTGCGCGATGGGCTCGAACACCAGTCCGCGGATGTCGCTACGCTCCAAGGCGAAGGCCACGTTGGCCTGGATGAAGCCCTCCTTCGAGCCGCAGTCGAACATGCGGCCCTTGAAGTGGTGGGCGTGGAATGCCTGGCTCTCGGACAGCCGCTTCATGGCGTCGGTCAGCTGGATTTCATTGCCGGCGCCGCGCTCCTGGGTGGCCAGGATGTCGAACACCTCCGGCTGCAGGATGTAGCGGCCGTTGATGTAATAGTTGGACGGTGCGGCCGCCGGAGCCGGCTTCTCAACCATCGCCGTCACCTCGAAGCCGCCGCCCTGCACCACGCGGCCTTTGCCGACGATGCCATATTTGTTGGTTTCCGTCGGATCGCACTGCTCGACGGCGATGACATTGCCGCCGGTGTGCTCGTACAGTTCCATGATGCCGGCCAGGCAGCCCTTTTCGCCGAACGACACCATGTCCGGCAGAAGCAGCGCGAAAGGCTCGTCGCCGACGATGTCGCGCGCGCACCAGACCGCATGGCCCAGCCCGTGCGGGGCCTGCTGGCGCGTGAAGCTGATGGAGCCGGCGGGCAACTGCATCCGCTCCAGCGACGCAAGCTGTTCCTTCTTGCCGGAGCGGGTCAGCGTGTCCACGAGTTCGGGCTGGATGTCGAAATAGTCCTCGATCACATGCTTGTTGCGCCCGGTGACGAAAACGATGTGCTCAATGCCGGCTTCCAGCGCCTCGTCCACGGCATACTGCACCACCGGCCGATCGACCACGGTCAGCATTTCCTTCGGCATCGCCTTGGTGGCCGGCAGGAACCGGGTTCCGAGCCCCGCGACCGGAATCACCGCCTTTTTCACCTTCTTCATCATATGCTTTTCCCTCTTCCTGTTGGTCGGATATCGAGCAATCCCCGCCCAATACCGGTGTTTGTCGTCTCAGCCGGCCCGACCGGGCGTCTGGCGAGACTGAAATGTGGTTGCAAGCCGCCGCAAGCGGGCGGCAATGGGCATCCGGAGGTGTCTCAGCGCCGCCGGGTCGCGCAGTGCCGCGCCAGCAGCCTTCAAAGGCGCCCCTTCCTTCAGGTGCTGCACCAACGACAGGAAGGCTGCAGCCTCCCGGAGGCTGCGGGTGCGTCGCGCCTGCGCGGCCTGGGCCGCCGCATCCAACTGATGGTCGCGCACAAACTCGGCATCGGCGGCGAGCATCGCCTCCACATGGCGCAGTTCCAGCACGCGCGAAATGGAACCTTCGCGGATGTGGTAGGCATAGCCTGCCTCCGGTTCGATGACGCATCGGCCGCCCGTGGCCAGGGCGGAGGCGAGAAAGATATAATCCTCGCCGATGCGCAGTCGTTCGTCATAGCGCAGCCCGTGCCGCTCGATGAAAGCCCGTTCGAACACCGGCTTCATGTAGCCGAAGGAGAACGTCTCCTCGAACATGATGTTGGCTGCGATGAAGGCAGGCAGGGTGAGTTCGCCAATGCTTTCCAGCAAGTCGGCCTTGAACATGGTTTCGCGGGCGCCGATAGCGCGGACGACATCGAGATTGTCGACGACAATTTGCGCGCCCGCCGCTTCCGCGCGGCCGATCATGCGGGCGAGGCGCTGCGGCGAGACGGTGTCGTCGCAATCGAGCACCGCGATCCAGCGGCCGCGCGCCACAGAGAGGCCGGCGTTGCGAGCCCCGCCCGGACCCCGGTTTTGGCCTAGCGCGACGACATGGACCGTGTCCTCGGGAAAGGCCCGGGCGACTTCGACCGTGCTGTCGCGGGAACAATCGTCGACCACCACCACTTCGACGCTCGCGCCTTTCTGGTCAAGCGCGCTGCGCAGGGCGTGGGCGATCGTCGCCTCGGCGTTGTAGGCCGCCATGATGAAAGTCACGTCAGGCTGCATTGCCGCGTTCTCCCGCCGGTTGCCGCTTGCCATATTGTTCGATCTCTTGCGCGCCCAGAATTCCGCTCACAGCGCCGATATGCATGACCCCGCGCAGGCCGAAGCGGTTGCGCCGTTCTGCGGAAATTGCGTTCGCAGTTGCCGCCGCGAAGCAGTAGGCGGCCTTGGCAAACGCCAGCCCGGCCTGGGGCAGCGGCTGCCGGGTTTGCTGCAGTTCGCCAAGCAGCCGGCCGTGGGTCTGTCCGATACGGAAGCGCCGCTTGAGCAGCCACGAAAGCCGTGCGCGCTCGCTGGCAACCGGCTCGACCACCACCGCGCCCGGCGCATAGGC
Source organism: Mesorhizobium sp. KR2-14 (assembly GCF_040049255.1). NCBI lineage: Bacteria > Pseudomonadati > Pseudomonadota > Alphaproteobacteria > Hyphomicrobiales > Phyllobacteriaceae > Mesorhizobium > Mesorhizobium sp. KR2-14. Next base: position 64,832 of record NZ_JBDZDR010000008.1, read on the forward strand.
AATGGTGCCGCCGGCTAGGTGCAGGCGGGCGAAATATTCCGTGTCTTCGCCGCCGCTGCGGCCACGCGCCAGGTTGAAGCGGCGCCCGGCGACGTATGGCGAAGCGCAACGCAGCAGCACGTTGCCGCTGTAGCCGGTGCGGATCTGGCCTTTCACGAAGACTGGCGTGGTGGAGTGGAAATCGCCTTGGCTCATCCAGCCGGGCGCGCCGGGGCCATAAACCGCCTGAACCGGCCCCAGCACAGCATCCGCGCCGGTGGCGTCGGCGACCTTCAGCAACTCGGCCAGCCAGGCGGGGGAGGCCGTCGAGTCGTCGTCGATGAATGCAAGGAAGTCACCGTTGCTGCTCTCGAGGCACGCATTGCGGGCGACCGAAATGTTGGCGGCAGGGCAGTGCACATAGACAAGGTCAAATGGCAACTGGCTCGCCAAAGCATAGACGAGGCCGCGTGCGCTCGGCACCGCGTCATTGTCGGCCACGATTGCGCGCAGCATCGTGTCAGGCGGGATCGTGAGCGCGCCTAGCGAGCGCAGCGTGTCCTCGAGTTCCTGCCGGCGAAAGGTGCAAACGCCGATGTCGATGCGCCGGGGTTTTGGTGCGCTGGTGCCAGGCGTGCTCATGCCGTTTCCTCGCGCTTGCGGAAATCCAGAAGCTGCAACCAGAAGCCCGCCGACCAGGCGAGGTGCATGACCATTGCCGAGAAGGCCGCCAGCGGCCCATAGGGGTTGCGCTGGCCCAAAGCCATCCACACGCCGTAGCCGAGGCAGACAGAGGCCCAGAGCGCGGCCGGCAACACCGCCGCCCAGTTCAGCACCGCGAGCGAAGCACCTGCGACGACCGGAACGACCATCAGCGGGATCATCTGCCGGATTTTCGGAACGGCGCGATGCTTGAGGATGTTCTTTGCCCGCCCCCTGCCGTAGCCGAGATATTGCCTGAACAGCGCCCGCACTGTGGTTCTCGGATAGTAGACCATGAAGGTCTGGTCGGTCATCCACAAGCGATAGCCGGCGGCCCGCAGCCGATAATCCAGTTCTGCATCTTCGTTGTGGCTAAAACCTTCGTCATAGCCGCCGACGGCGCGGAAAGCGCTCACGCGCATGAAGGCGTGATGACCGTGGTCGGTCCAATGGCCCCTGGCGCCTCGGCGGTGCGGCGAGCCGCCATTGCCGAGCCTCGAGTTCTGCGCCATCGCCGTCGCCTTCTGAAAAGCGCTGAAGCCGCGCGTGGCCATGGCGACGACGACCGAATCCGCGTGCGTGGTCTCGGCCTCCTCGATCAGCCGCTCGCAATAGTCGACGGGGTAGTCGCCATGCGCATCGATGCGGATGAAGCTACGGAAAACGTCGCCAAACTGTTCGACGGCGAGATTGACCGCAGCGCTCTGGAGCCTCTGCGGATTGTGAAGAAGCTGCACGCGGGGGTTCGAGTCCGCAAGGGCCTCGACGATTTCCGGCGTGCCGTCGGTGCTGCCGCCATCCACCACAACGATCGCCATGTCGAGGCGCTCTGCGGAGGGTTCCAGCCGCATCACCAGCGCCTCCATGTTCTGTGCCTCGTTGAGGCAGGGAATCACAATCATGCACGGCCGGGCCGGCAGCTTCGCTTCGGTCATCGTCACGCTCATTTGTTGGCTGTTCTCAGGCCGCCTCAAGCAGGGCGGCGGGCTCTCTTCGTGTCGAAAGCCCTCTCAGCCGTTCCACCAGCGCCAGGCAGTCCTGCCTGTCGCAAACCCATGTGCCGCGGTCCTGGGCGGTGACCCCACCGCGCAGGGCCGCAAAACCGTCGGCATCGATGTTGCTCAGAAGCGTCGCCAATGCATCCGGGGAAGCTTTTTCTAGCCGAAGGCCGATCTGCCGCTCGGCCAGGAAGCGGCCGGTTTCGGTATCGGCCATGGCAATCGGGATTGCTCCGTGCAGGCAGCCTTCATAGAGCCGGTTGGGCAGCAGCCAGCTGGAATTCAGCCCTTCTTCGAAGAAGTCGACCGCCCAAGCGAAATGCACTTCGCCATAGATGGCTGCGAGGTCCTCGGGATTGCGGTAGGCCCCCTCGAAGCGCATGTGCGGCTCGGCCGCGACGAAACCGTCAAAATCCGCGAATTCGGAATATGCGGGGCGACCGCGCAGCACGACTTCGAAGCGGCCTTGCGCCTGTCTCGTGAAGGCCGCCAGCAACTCCAGCGATTTGCGGCAGCGCAACGCACCGAACCAGCCAATCACCCAGGGGTCGCCAGGCGCGGGCGGGGGGGCGCCGTTCCGGGCCGCCGGCTGGCGGTCCAGTTCCAGCACCTTGTTGTGCAGCAGCAGCACTGGCGCCTCGATCTGGTCGAACCGCTGGAAATAATTGCGCACAAAGGCGGGCGAGCTTGTCATCAGCAGCGAGACATCGTCGCCGAGCCGCCTTTCCGCCGCCCGCATGGCGTGCGAGATGCCGCCGCTGCCGAGCAACAGCCGGTGAATGTCGAGGCATTCATAAACGATCGGCACCTCGGCCGAAAACAGCGATCGCGCCCGCCGTGCCAGCGCCAGCATTTCGAGATTGCGCCCGATGATGACATCGGGCCGGCGCACCTTGCGCAGGCGTGCGCCAAGCACCAGCGCCGCCTTGCCTACGGCTGCTAGGCGCTGTGCGAATTTGCCGTCCCGCGTCGAGCCGAAATCGATTGGCGCCAAAGCTTCCAGGCCGGGCGCGGGTTTGTCGGCACGCCGGAAGCCGGCCAGCGACACCTCGGCGCCGCCGGCCTGCAGCATGGCCACCCGTCGGCCAACTGCCGGGTCGGACAGGTCATGCACGAGATAGAGTACGTGCAGCATCGGGTTGCTCCGCGGCTATTTCAGCTTGCAGGCAACCGATTCAGGAAACTGGCAGGCATCGCCCGGCGCCGTGTAGGCGACGCGCTCGATCTCCGCGGCGACCGGTCCCGCGGGCTCGACGAAGGCACCCATCCAGGACTTCAGGATGTCGGAGCCCCAGAGGCTCATATAGATTTTTGACGGATGGCTCGGGATCTTTGCCGGGTCGGTGGCCTCGCCGACCAGCTTGCCGTCCACATACCAGCGGATGCGCTCCTTCTCCCAGACGAAGGCATAGTCGTGGAACCCCTTGGCGGCGCCGCCCGGCACGTCCACCAGCGCTGCGCTGCCCACGCTCTTGGCATTCACATACTGATTGAGTTGCACCTTCGAGGGGTCCTTGCCGAGAACCTCGAAGTCGATCTCGTCATGGGGCTGTCCGTGCGTGGGGCCGATATAGGTGAAGAAGCCGGTGTTGAGGCCCGAGCCGGCCACGGCCTTCATACGCACCTCGAAGGTGCCGTAGCCGAAACGCGCGTTGGTCTGGATCTCGCCGCAGACATGATTGCGGTCCTTCAGCGTCTGCTTTGCGAAACCCAGCTTGAGCACGCCATTGGCAACCGAGACCTGGTTCTTAGACCAGACGCAATTCTGGTGATCGCCATTCGACCAGCCGTCGGAGATGTACCAGCGGCTCCTGTCGAGCTTGTCGAAGTTCTCGACAAAGGATGCGCCTATGGGGTCCTGCGCGAGGCTTGGCAATGTGGCGGCGCCCGTCGAGGCAAGAAGTGCAGCCGCCCCCATGAGAGCGAAGTTGAAATTGATTCGGGTGGTTCTGGTCGCGATTGGCGTCACGTGGCCTCTCCCCTTTATGCTCTGCGGTTTCCGGAGAAACCGCGTCCTTCAAAAATCACAGCAAGAATGGCTGGATGCATAGGACAGGGGGGAGATGAGATTGTGACCGCGGCCGACAATAGCCGGCCGGAGCGGATAACATTTTGTAAGCGCTCGTTATTCCGGTTTCGCGCCAGGGTTCCTCCCGGAGTCCGCGAACCTTGTGTTCTCCCGGAAAAACGCTTCTAGCCGGCTATGCATCTCGGTAACAAAAGCGCTTTGCCGGTCCAATGCGGAGAGCCGCTCGGTGTAGCGCATCATGGCGCCGGTCAACTCGTCGATGCGCGAAGAGATGTCGTCGCCGGCGCTTTTCTGCTCCAAGGCCTGCTGCGAGAATGCGGCGTCGGCCACGATCTTGTCGTAGCGATTGCGCAGGCCGTTGCGCTCGGCTTCGATCTCCGCGTTCAGCGTATCCAGAAGCTGCTGCAGGCGTTGCCGACGGCTTTCATCGGTGGCGCTGTCGCGGCCGGGACTTCTGGTTCGAAAGCGGAACAATGCCATGCCGGCCTCTTCAGATTGATCGAGGAATACGAAACGAAACTACCACGCGCCCGCCAATGATGAAATTGCGGCCAAGGCCGGGGTCAGATGCTCGCCTCGGTGGCAGTTTGCGAAGCGCGGCGCTGTTTGACCAGCTCCAGCAGTTTGCGCAAAAGGGCGCGCTCGGTCAGCAGCACCAGCAGCCCGTAGATGAGCGCGCCGGCAATGCTGCCGATGACGAGCTGCCAGGCCGCGCTCGGCACCGCTTCCCTGATCTGGTCGAGCAGAAAGCGCACCGCCACCGCCATGACGACCGAGGCGATCATCGGCCGGGTGGTGACATAGAAGCCGGACAGGAAGGCGCTGCCGTCGGTGCGGAACACCGCCCAGGAATAGAATACCAGCGTTGCCGCGTTGGCCGCGCACAGCCACACCATCGCTGCAACAAGCCCGCCGCTCATCGCGCCGTAGCTCACGGCGCCATAGACGAGGGCGGCGCGCACCACCGAAACCCACCAGAGCACATTGCTGCGGCCCACGCCCTTCAGATAGGGGATGAATGTGCTGCAGGGCGACATGATGCCCTTTGAAAGGGCAAGCAGCCCGAGCACCGGCCATGCATGGGCCCATTGCTGGCCGAAGATCACCAGCATGGCCGGCTCGGCGACGGCCCACATGCCGAACATCATCGGTGCCAGAAACAGCGTGCACAGCTGCGTGCTCAGCATCAGGGCGTTGGTGCGGCGCTCCTGCTCGCCATGCATGTGGCTGAAAACGGGAAACAGCACGCCCATCAGCGCCGAAATCACCACCTGATTGGGAATGCTGGAAAAGCGGTTGGCGGCCGAATAGGCGCCGGCATCCGTGAGGCCCAAGTGACGCGACACCACCACCAGGGGCGACTGGAAGGTGATGAAGTTGAAGATTTCCGACCCGGTGATGCCGAGACTGAACTTTGTCAGGCCTGCCAGCTTAGGCAGCGAAACAGACGGCCGCGGCCGATAGCCGGTGGCGTAGAACAGGCCCGCAAGCCGCACCAGCGCCGAGGAAAACAGCTGCGCCACCAGCGCCCACACGCCCCACCCAAGCAGCGCCAGCCCCACCGCCACCAGCGCGCCGACGGATTCGGAAAGTACGCTCCAGGCCGCGTCCTTGTCGAAGGCCATGCGTCGGGCAAGCAGCGAATAGGCGACGTCGCCGCAAAGCTGGATGGGGATGAGCAGCGCCATGATGCGGAGCAGATAGGCCGCGTCGGCCGCGCCGAGCAGGCCGGCAAACAGGTCGGCCCATATGTAAAGCGCCGCCCCCATCACGGTCGCCATCAGCAGATTGGCCCAGAAAACCGTATGCACGGTTTCCATGTCCTCTTGCTTCTGCAGCACCAGCGAGGTGGCGAGCCCGGCGCTTCCGATCATGGTCAGGAACATCACCACGGTCTGCGCCACTGCCACCACGCCGAAGTCCTGCGGGCTGAGGATGCGCGCCAGGATCGGGACGGTGACAAATTTCAGCCCGAATGTGCTGGTCTTCGAAAGGACGCTCCAGCCGACATTGTTTGTCACAGTCTTCAGGTTGATTGCTGGCGCCATGAACGAGCCCCGTTTGTCATTGCGTAAGGGCTGCATCGTCAACGAGCCCGGGTTTTCCGGGCCATCGAATCGCGAGCCATTGAACAGTCGATAGCCTGCGAGCCTCCCTGGACTTTTTTTAAGGCGCGAAAGAATGACGAAGTGCACTGCCATCATTCCATACTACCAGCGACAGCCCGGTATTCTGCGTCGCGCGCTGGATTCCGTGTTTGCCCAAAGTCATTCAGATTATGACGTGATCGTCGTCGACGATGCCTCGCCGCTGCCCGTGGAGGCCGAGCTCCATGGGCTTTCATTGGAAGAGCGAGCGCGAATAGCCGTTATAAAACAGGAGAATGCTGGTCCCGGCGGCGCGCGCAACACCGGGCTCGACCATGTGCCGGCGGACAGCTCCTATGCCGCCTTCCTCGATTCCGACGATGAGTGGACCCCCGACCACCTGAAGAATGCTGTGGGTGGCCTGTCACTTTTTGATGCCGACTGTTACTGGGCCTCGATCGCGGGCGGCGAAGCCTTCTACTACCACTTCGGCGTGGCCGACCTGGCCGGCATTGCCGAGGTCGACCGGCTCTCCGACGATCCGCCGTTTGTCGAGGTGCCCGACCTTGCCGGCGTGATGCTGAAGAACTGGAGCTTCATGCATCTCTCCTGCATGGTCATCGGCAAGAACCTGTTCCGGAACGTGCGTTTCGAGGCGGCGCTGCGACTGGCGGCTGAAGACGTGTTGTTCTTCTACGATTGCGCGCGCGCTGCACGCCGCACGGTGCTGTGCGAAAGTGTCGGCGCAACGCGCGGCGAGGGCATCAACATCTTCCACGGCATGGACGCGGATTCGCCGCTGTTCCTTAAGCAGCAGTTCAACACCTGGGTTGCGCTCGACCATCTCGAGCAGCGCTTCTCGCATGGGGCGGAGGACCAGGCTTCGATCCACGCCTACAAGCAGACCGCGCGCAACCAGGCGCTGTGGGGGCAGGCGCGGCTCCTGAAACGGCGCAAAGCGCCGCAACTGCGCCTGCTTGCGCAATGGGCTTGGCGCGACCCGCGCATCCTGCGCAATGCCGTCGAACTCGCCGTAGCCAAGATCTCAAAATAGCCGAGGCCTCATGCATCCGTTCTACTGGGAATCCGCTCACGGCAATTTCGGCGACGACCTCAACCTCTGGCTCTGGGACTTCCTGCTCCCGGGCTTTCGCGAGGTTCATCCCGACGTGCTTCTCGTCGGCGTCGGCACGGTGCTCAACCGTGCGCTGCTGCCGCATGGCGTGAGGAAGCTCGTGATCGGCAGCGGCTTTGGCTATGGCTCCCTGCCCGATTTCTCCGATCCATTTGAATGGGACATTCGCTGCGTGCGCGGGCCGCTGACGGCGGGCAAGCTCGGCATCGCCGACAGCCTCGGCATCGTCGACCCCGCGGTGATGGTGGCGGACATGCCGGAGTTCCAGAACCTGCCGAAGACGGGCGGCGCGATTTTCGTGCCGCATTGGGAATCCACCGTCGGCGGGATCTGGCCGGTCGTCTGCCAGGCGGCGGGGCTGGGCTATGTCGACCCGTGCGGCGAGGCCAAGGCGGTCATTCGCGCCATCGCGCAGGCCGAACTGGTCGTGGCCGAATCCATGCACGCGGCCATCCTGGCCGATGCCTTCCGCGTGCCTTGGGTTGCTGTCAGCACGTCACGCTCCATCAACAGCTTCAAGTGGCAGGACTGGGCGGCGAGCCTTGGCGTAGACTATCGGCCGCGCCATGTGCCGATTTCGTCTCGCGCCGAGGCGATCACCAAGGGTGCGCGCTTCTGGGGCATGGAGTTCGAAAGCAAGGTTTCGGAAAACGACAACCCGAACAGCCGTCAATTCGACGAAAGCCCGGTGATGGCGCGCGCAGAGCCGCCGCGCTCGGCGGGCCTGCGCGGCTTGGCCAAGCAGGCGCTGGCGGCACCTTCCACGCTCGCCTTGTGGCAGGCGCGGCGTGCCTCCCCGCAGCTCAGCGCCGATGCTGCACTTACCGAGCGCAAGCAGCGTCTGCGCCATGTGCTGGAAGAAATTCGTCGCGACTATTTCTGAGCGGCGGGCCGGGCGGGGAGCAGGTAGCGCAGCGGCGCAGGTCCGTCGTCCTCCACAGGCTCGCGCTTCGTGTTGAACGCCTCGAGCTTGTCGGCTGCGACGCCGCCGACAATGGCGGGCAGGGCGGTGGGCCGCGTCAGGGCGCGGAGGCCTGCCCGCATCAGCCCGCCTTCCTTCTTTTCATCGAGAAAGCGCCGCAGCTCATAGCGGGCGCGGATGTGGCGCTCGTGTTTCTCCAGCAAGCGCCGCGCATGGGCCGGCACTTCGCCGGATGCGAGCATGGCGCGATCCGCTTCATAAAGCCGTTTAAGGTCGAGCGTTCGGTGTTGCCCGCTTAGCGAATTGTGGCGCACCACCGCGCCATAGCCGCAGGCATGAACTACCTTGTAGCGCGCGCCCCGCAGCAGGGCGCGGGCATAAAGGTCGTAGTCTTCGCCCAGCCGCAGTTCCTCGCGGTAGTGCAGCCCATGCGCTTCGAGGAAGCCGCGGCGCATCACCGGCTTCAGAAAGCCGATCTCTCCGCGCGAGGCGCCGCGCCGCGAGATGTTGCCTTCGATGAAGGCTGCCAGATCAAGGACGCGTGGCTCAGGCGCGAACGCGCCAACCTGCTGCTCGGCATGCGCATGGCGCGCGTCGATGAAAGCTATGTTGTCGGCGGCGAAGTCCCAGTCGTCTTGCGCCAACAAGGTCTTGAAGCGGCCGGGAAGAAAAAAATCGTCGGCATCGAGAATGGCAATCAGCGGCGCGGTGGAGCGCGCAATGGCATGGTTTCGGGCAAAGGCCGGCCCCCGGTTGGTTTCCAGCCGCAAGATCCGCAGTCGTCCCGTGCCGTCGTCCGCGCCAAGCGAAACCTCCGCCGTGTCGTCGCTCGACCCGTCGTCGACCACCAGCACCTCGCAGACCTCGCGCTCGCGAAGCGCCGAACCAACGGCGCGGGCGATTGTGCCGCTGGCGTTCATGGCTGCAATAACGACGCACACTGGCGCCTGGCCTGATGTCATGTGCCTCTCCATCTCGCACTGCCGCCCGCCAGGGCTCGAATCGCAAGATGGACCGTTCGCATTTGCGAAAGGCGATTGTGTGACCCGGGTTGTGGGGGAAAGCGCTAGTGGTGCGGCGAAGGCGGCACGCCGGGCAGGTGGCCGTCCTTGCCGTGAACGTCGCCGTCGGCTGAGGCTTGCTGATCAGCCTTGGCATTCGCCTCGGTTTGGGCAGGCTCGGCACTCGCGCGCCAGATCATGAACAGGACAGCCGCAAAGTAGCCGGCTTGCAGAAGGACCGCGCAGATCACGGTCTGGACAAAAGTGGTCCACACCGACTGGGTGACGATGTAGGTGGTGATCGCGAACGCTATCAGCACACCGACGAGGCCGCGGAAAAACAGCACGAAGGACATGCCTACGCCCTTGTGCAGTCTGCGCGCTCATATGCGCTGGAAATCATGCCCGGTCGCCCTTCGCCCAAGTAGGCACCGCTTCTTCGAGGCCGGCGCGCCTGAATTTACCTTCGAAGTCTTCGAAAACCGGCGTTATCGCAAAGAGGCGTGCGTTCCATCTATATTGGACGCCAAATCGCGCGGCAACATGGCGGAGGACTTCCTTTCCCGCTTCAAACGCGCAACTGGCGGCTGAATCTTCGTACTGGCGGGATGACTCGGACCGATCGTTGAGGTGTCCGGCTTTCTTTCGAGGTTGCAGGACTTATCGGCGAGACTACCAATATATATTCGCGTGAATTTGTCGAATTGTTAGCATGAATCCGCTGTTTGTGAGGATTTCACAGTTTAATATCATATTTTACTTTCATTTCGGCGTGTGCCTCGTCATGTCTTTGCCGGTAATTGCTGTCGTGAGACGGGCGCATTGTAAGCCACTGTTACAAAATATGATCGGATATTTCCCGGTCGTCTGATTTCGATCACACACTTGGCCTATCCGGGCACGGCCGACGTCGTGCTGCAGTGCGGCATTTTTTATTGTCACAGCCATTTTTATTGCGGAGCTGCCATATGAAATATGCTGCCAAGCTGGCCAATTTGACCCCCGGGATCAGCCCAAAATGCAAGGCGCAGCCCCCGATCGGCGGCGCTGTCAAACGCGGTTTCGATGTGTTGGGCGCAGCCGCCGCGCTCCTGTTGCTCAGTCCACTGCTGCTCATGCTGGCGGCGCTGGTGAAAATGTCCGATGGCGGCGGCATCGTCTATGGCCACCGCCGAATCGGGCGCGGGGGCGAATGCTTTCGCTGCCTGAAATTCCGCACCATGGTCGAAAACGGCGATGAGGTGCTGGCCGAGCACCTCGCCCGAAACCCGCATCTGCGCGCGGAGTGGGACGCCACCCGCAAGCTGCAGGACGATCCGCGCGTCACCCGCGTCGGCTCCGTGCTGCGCAAGCTCAGCCTCGATGAACTGCCGCAACTCATCAATATCCTGCGCGGGGAAATGAGCATCGTCGGGCCGCGGCCCGTGGTGGAGGAAGAGCTGAAACTCTACGGTGCGGCGGCCGACATCTATCTGTCGACGCGCCCGGGCCTTACCGGACTGTGGCAGGTCAGCGGCCGCAATGACGTCTCCTACAATGCCCGCGTCGCCTTCGACCGGCACTATGTCGAGAACTGGTCCTTCACCTTCGACCTCAAAATCATCGCAAGGACGGTGCCCGCGGTGCTGTCGTCGCGCGGCAGCTACTGACCCGCTGCGCCGCAAAGGAAAATCGTCAGGAAAGGCACGTTTTGACCGGACAGATCAGAAAGACACGTCTCGAAAGGCTCGCGGCCGTCCGCTCCGCCCGCGCAGTTCTCGCAATTTCGGTCGTCGCGTGGCTGGCACCGACGCTGGCGCAGGCCGAGGACTACAGGCTGGGCGCGATGGACAGGCTGCGCATCCGTGTCGTCGAATGGCGCACCGCAGAAGGCGCCGTGCGCGATTGGTCGTCGCTGAGCGGTGAATACACGATCGGTCAATCGGGCTCTATCTCGCTGCCGTTCGTCGGCGAAATGCCTACCAGCGGCAAGACCACGGCAGAGATTGCCTCGGCCGTTGGTGCGGAACTTCAGCAGAGACTGGGCCTCGTCGACAGGCCCGAAGCCTCGGTCGAAATAGCCGAATACCGTCCCGTCTTCCTCTCGGGCGATGTGCAGTCGCCGGGGCGCTATGCCTATGTGCCCGACCTGACCGTTCTGAAGGCAGTGAGCCTGGCCGGCGGGCTGCGGCGTGGCGCTGAAGCCGGCATTCGCGTCGAGAGGGATTTCATCAGTGCGCGCGGCAACTACGATGTCTTTGTCTCGCAGCGCGATGGGCTTCTGGCGCGCCGAGCAAGGTTGATCGCCGAGGCGGCCGGTCAGGCCGAAATCGACTTCCCCGAGGAACTGAAGCAGACCGAGGCGGGCAAGAAGCTGATCGCCGACGAGACCGCCTTCAGAGCTGCGCGCGAAAAGCGGCTGCAGGTGCAACTGGCGGCGCTGAACGATCTCAAGACGCTGCTGCAGAACGAGGTGGCCTCGCTGGAGAAGAAGATCGCCAGCCAGAGCCGGCAGATGGAATTGTCGCGCAAGGAACTCGACGGCATCGGCAATCTTGCCGAGCGCGGGCTGGTGGTGAACTCCCGAGTGCTGTCGCTGGAGCGCTCGGTTGCCGACCTGGAGAGCAAGGTGCTCGACATGGAAACCTCGATCCTGCGCGCCAGGCAGGACATCAGCAAGGCCACCCAGGATGCCTCAAACTTGCAAAGCGATCGCGACGCCGAGATCGCCCAGGCGCGCCAGCAGGCGGAGGCAGACATCGAGGCGCTGAACCTGAAGATAGCCATGTACAAGGATCTTATGGGCGAGGCCTTGTCGCATGGTCCGCAGGCAGCCGCGGGTGCCAAGGGCCAGCACGCGCCGACTATCGCCTATGTCATCGTGCGCGAAAGGGACGGCAAGGCAAGCGAGGTCCCGGCAGACGAGAACACGCCCGTTCTGCCCGGCGATGTCATCAAGGTCGGCGTCGCCATGCCGGCCGAGCGCTGAGCGCAGCCGCATGAAGATCGCCAAGGCTCGCTTCGTCAGCCCGGACCACAATTTCGCGTACGGCTTCGTCGCGATCGCGCTGTCTATCTTCGTCTTCGCCTATTCTACGCGTTTCGGGCAGGCTTCGATCCTGCTCTATTATGCGCTGTGGCTGCCGCTGGTCGCGGTGGACTATCGCCATTCGCTGGGCAACTACGCCAGGTTCCACTGGATCGTCGCCTTCGGCCTGCTTGCCTGCCTGTCGCTGTTCTGGTCGGCCGCGCCAAACGTGACAGCGCGGGCAGGGGTGCAATATCTGTCGCACATAGTCTGCGCCCTGATTGCCGCGCGCACCGTCAGCGTGCGTACGCTTACGCTTGGCGCGCTCGCCGGCGTGTGCCTCGTGGTGCTCTATTCCCTGGCCTTCGGTGGCTATCATTATGATCCGCTCGACGGCGACTACAGCTTCGTCGGCGCATTCTCCTCCAAGAACCTGCTCGGCTTCTTTTCTTCGCTCGGCGTCTATTTCGCCTTCGCCGCGCTTTTCATCCTGCGCGAGCGTGGCGTGTGGGGCCTGCTGGCGCTCGCGACCTTTGCGCTTGCCGGCTATGCGCTGCTGGCCTCGCAGTCGGCCACCTCCATCATCGCCACGGCTGCCACGCTCGGAATGCTGGTTGCATTGCGCCCGCTGCTTCTGTTTGCCCCGCGCACGCGGAAAATGTTCTTCCTGGCCGGACTGGTCGCTGCGCTGTGCGTCGTCTTCGTCGGCCTGAATGTCGGCGGCATCGACCTGCTGCTGGGTGCCTTTGGCAAGGATTCGACGCTCACCGGCCGCACCTATCTCTGGGGCGAGGGGCTCGCCGCCTGGGCCGAGTCTCCCGTCTTCGGCGTAGGCTACCAGGCCTATTGGGTGCAGGGTTTTTCCGAGGCCGAGCGGCTGTGGCAGGAGTTCTACATCGGTTCGCGCAGCGGCTTCCATTTCCACAACACCTATATCGAGGTACTGGTCGAACTCGGCGCGGTCGGCCTGCTGCTGCTGGCGGTGATCGTGTTGTGCGTGCCGGCGGGGCACCTGCTGCGGCTGCTGGACGACCGCGACAACGCTGCTTCCCATGTCGCCTTCGGGCTGGTCGCCATGCTCCTCGTGCGTTCCTTTTTCGAGGTCGACATCATCCATCCCTACGCCGTGGGCTCCTTCATGCTCTATTATACCGCCGGCCTGCTTGCGACCTCCCGGGCGACGCGGCGCCTCGTTGCGACCTCGCCGACCCCTGCACCGCTCGGTCTGCGGCACGCCCGATGAACAGGCTCTACGGCATTCAATACCTGCGCGCGCTGGCGGCGCTTGCGGTGGTGATCTTCCACGCGGCCGAGCGCAGCGGCGCGCATTTCGCCATCGGCGCGGCGGGCGTCGACGTCTTCTTCGTGGTCAGCGGCTTCATCATGTGGACGATCGCGCAGGCACGGCCGGTGGCGCCGACACGCTTCCTGCGCGAGCGCCTGGAGCGGATCGCGCCGGTCTACTGGATCGCCACCGTCGTTATGGTCGGCGGAGCGCTGTTTGGCCTGTTTCCCAATCTGAAGCTCACGCTCGGCCATGTCCTTGGCTCGCTGTTCTTCATCCCACACCGATCGCCCAGCACCGGCGATATCTGGCCGGTGCTGGTTCAGGGCTGGACGCTGAACTACGAGATGTTCTTCTATGCCGTGTTTGCCGCAACGCTGCTTCTGCCTTCACGGCATCGGCTCGCCGCGCTGGCGTCGGTTCTGGTCGGGCTCGTGGCCCTCGGCTCGCTGCTTGAGAGCGGCAACCCGCTGCTTGCCACCTACACCAATCCGATCATTCTCGAATTCCTGCTCGGGGCCTTGATCGGCAAGGCCTGGGCCGACGAAAACATCGCCGCGCCGACCACCGGGCTAGGGCTGGTTCTGGTGGCTTTCCTCTGCTTTGCCTTCGTCGGCGCCACAGGCGCCGGCTTCACGCCCTGGGTTTTCGGCCCGGCGGCCGCGGCATTGGTGATCGGCACGCTGGCGCTCGAGCGCGGCGGCGTCATCGAGGGTTTTCGGCCGGCAGCCTATCTGGGCGATGCCTCCTACTCGATCTATCTGTGGCACAGTTTTGCGATCTCGGTCGTGGCCAAGCTTGCCGCGATACTGTCGCTTCCGGTTCTCGTGGCCCTGCCGCTTGCGGTTGTCGGCGGGGTCGGAGTGGGCGTGGCGGCCTACGAACTGATCGAAAAGCCGATTACCCGCGCCTTCAAGAACCGCAGGGGTGCGGCCGGCCTGCCTCTGCCGGAATTGTGGTCGAAGGTGCGGCGATCCGTGGGCGATTTTTGCCGGCTGATGCGGCTACGCTGGCTTCGCGCTCGAACCAACTTCTAGCTCCGTAGCACACATCAGCGCAGATAATCCTGCATCGGGGCTGTACTTGAGCCGCGCCAAGGTTACAGTCCGCTCATGAAAGTCAGCGGGATCGGGCGTGTCATCTTTTGGGGAGGCGGCAACCTGTGGATCGGGATTGCCGTGGCTCCGGTCGATCTGCATGCGCATCACGCCATTCAGCTTGCCGTGGGGTTTGACGGTCCGGTGGAATTCCGGCTCGATGCCGGTGTGCCTTGGTCCAGATACGAGCACGGAGCGCTCGTTCGCCCGGGGGCACCGCATGAGTTCCGCGCACCCGGCCGGCGTATCGCCAACATCCTGCTGGAACCGGAAAGCCAGCTGGGTCGAGCGCTTTTGGAACGCTTCGAAGGCGGGCCGATCATGGCCCTCGACGCAAACGTCGACGACTTGGCCGGCGCCTATGACCAGGGCGTCGACGACGAGGTGTTGGCCGAGAAGGCTCTGGCATTCATCTCCGGCCTTGCGGGGTCGGCGCCGCCTCGCCATCCCGCCGATCCGCGCATCCTCCAGGCCATGGACTGGATCGGACGCCACCTCGACCAGCCTATGTCCCTTGCCGACGTCGCCGCGGTTGCGAATTTGAGCGAGGGGCGACTGCGCCATCTCTTCGTCGAACAGACCGGCATTGGTTTCCGCCCATTTGTGCTGTGGGCGCGCCTGAACCGCGCGCTCGAAATGGGGTTCGGCGGCTACTCGTGGACGGAAGCGGCCCATGCGGCAAATTTCGCGGATTCCGCACACCTGACGCGCACCTGCCGGCGGATGTACGGCCTGACCCCTACATCCATTCGGATCGACACGACCGCGCAGCTGCAACAACAAATCGCGTAGATCCAGCCCCTTCGTTCAAGTGTTTCCCCGCTGTCTTCTCTATTCGAGCGCCACCCAATGCTCGAAAGGAAAAGACACATGTTTCGCAAGACCCTCTGGTTCATCCCTGCCGCCGCGGTTCTGGTTGCAGGCGGCATCTCACTGGCCATGGCCGGCAAGCCGCCGGCCGGCCTGGACTACAGCCGTTCGCATGCCTCAAACGGCGGACACTATCTCGTTACCGTAGCACCCGGCATCGATCCGATCCCGGTAGGCAAAATGCATGAATGGACCGTCACCGTCACAGGTCCCAATGGCCGCCCGGCAAAAGCCGAGATCGAGTTTGACGGCGGCATGCCCCAGCACGGCCACGGGCTGCCTTCCGTGCCTCGCGTGACCGGCCAGGACGCTTCCGGCCGCAAGGTCGTCAGCGGCGTCAGATTCAACATGCCGGGCTGGTGGCGCATCGAGGTGAAGATCAATGGCGCGGCGGGCGCTGACACCGCCGTCTTCAACCTGGCGCTCTGACCATGCGCGGCACCTTGTTTCCCATCCGGGCCGTGGCTCTGATTGCCCTGGTGGCCCTGGCTGCCACGGCCTTTTTCTATCTGGGCCAAGGCAGCCCGTGGTCGGCCGAAGAGCGCCAGCGCATAGCGTCGTTGTCGCTCGGCGCCCTGCCGCCGCTGCCGCCCGACCCGTCCAACGCCGTCGGGGACATGCCCGCTGCCGCGGCCTTGGGAAAAGCGCTGTTCTTCGACACGCGCCTCAGCGCCAATGGTCAGGTCGCCTGCGCGACCTGCCACCTTCCGGACAAGCAGTTTCAGGACAGCAAGCCGCTCGCTCAGGGCATTGGCACGACCACGCGCCGCGCCATGCCCATCGCCGGCACGGCCTACAGCCCCTGGCTGTTCTGGGACGGGCGCACCGACAGCCAGTGGGCCCAGGCGCTGGGGCCGCTGGAGAGCCCGGTTGAACACGGAAGCAATCGCGCCGACATCGTGGCGACCGTGGCCAAGCACTATGCCGAAGCCTATGCCGACGTATTCGGCGTGGCTCCCGGCGACACCTCGGTCGACCGCGCCTTCAGCAATGTGGGCAAGGCGATCGCCGCGTTCGAGCGCACCATCATGCCTGCCGCGTCCGGTTTCGACCGGTATGCCGACGCTCTGGCGGCGGGCAAGCCCTCCAATGCACTGTCGCCCGCGCAAATCGAAGGCTTGCGGCTGTTCATCGGCAAAGCCAGCTGCATCAATTGCCACAACGGCCCGCTGTTTACCGACAACGACTTCCACAACACGGGCGTGGCTTCCGTCCCGGCGCTGCCGGAGGATATCGGGCGAATGGACGGTGCTTCCAAGGTCCGACAGGACCCGTTCAACTGTCTTGGCGAGTTCAGCGATGCAGCACCTGCCGAGTGCGCGGAACTCGCGTTCATGAAAACGGAAGGAGAGGAGCTTGTGCGCGCGTTCAAGACGCCGTCGCTGCGCGATGTCGCCGGGCGGGCGCCATACATGCACGCAGGCCAGATCGCCAGCCTGGCTGAGGCGGTAGCGCACTACAATGCCGCGCCGGCCGCTCCGGCCGGGCACAGCGAGTTGCGCCAGCTCGACCTGACGGCCGAGGAGCAGGCCAACCTGATCGCGTTTCTGGAATCCCTGACACCGACCGAGTAGCGATCCCGCTCGGCGGCCGGGTCGACATCGCCAAAAATCGAAGTATCCTCTGCGTCTCTCTGGGGAAGCACGCAATGGCTAGAAAGACGCCCGCCGACTCGCCCAAGGCCGCCGGCCAGGCCGCCGCAAAGCCGGCCCTGCTCGCGGGCGGCAACCCTCAAATCGCGAAAGGCGAGGGTGACGCTCCCGTCCAGGCCTATATCGCCGCCATGCCCGGCTGGAAGAGCGAAGTGGGACGCCGCCTCGACGAGCTGATCGTGCGTACCGTTCCGGGGGTGCGCAAGGCCGTCAAATGGAACTCGCCGCTGTACGGCGTGGAAGGCCAGGGCTGGTTCCTCGGCATTCACTGCTTCACCAGATATGTGAAGGTGGCCTTCTTCCGCGGCACGTCGCTGCATCCTGTTCCTCCCGGCGAATCCAGGAGCAAGGAGACGCGCTACCTCCATATCCATGAGGACGACCGGGTCGACGAAGCTCAACTCGCCGCCTGGGTCAAGCAGGCCAGCCAACTGCCTGGCGAACGGATGTGAGCGACCCATGCGCGGAGGCTAGAGTGACAACCACGATGGAGAAGGCGAAGCAAGCATGATGGCGAGCGGTTCGATTGAAGAGGGAGCGTCTCCCTCGCAGCTGATCGATGCGAGAATCAAGGAGCTCGGTGATTGGCGCGGTGAAATGCTCGCCCGCATCCGAAATCTCATCAGGCAGGCCGACCCCGACGTGGTCGAGGAGTGGAAGTGGCGAGGGGTTCCGGTGTGGTCGCACGATGGCATTATCTGCACCGGCGAGACCTACAAGAAGGTCGTGAAGATGACTTTCGCCAAGGGTGCTTCGCTGGAGGACCCCTCAGGCCTCTTCAACTCCAGCCTGGAGGGCAATACCCGACGAGCCATCGATTTCCACGAGGATGACAGCCTCGATGAGGAGGCCCTGAAGGCGCTCATTCGCGCCGCCGTGGCGCTGAACACATCTGCCAAGGCTGCAGCGCGCGCCGCCCGCTCTCAGAAGAGACCCAAAAGCGCCTGAGGAGGCCAGCGGTAACAATCTTCGAAAGGGCGCCTCTGGCCTGCCGCATTTTTTCACCTTGGCCGGAACCATTTTGTGAGAATGCCGTTATTGGGGCAGAGCCAACTAGGGGTAGGTGGCTATACATAAAGAGCCTGTCTGAGTTCCACTCGGCAGGCTCTTTGCTTTTCCCCGCACTCGGAGACAGCGCCCGAAAAATGAGTTCTCTTGCGTTGGCTATTCCGCCGGCATCGGTTTGGAACCGACCACGTCGGCATTTCGCTCATGCCGCAGCACGAGCCAGCCAAAGAGCACCATGTCGGCAAGCACGGCGAGTGAGCCGATGGCCGCAATGGGGTCGCCAGCGGGATTTCCTGAATGTTCGAGCGCCACGCCTGTCGTGAGTACCACCGTGGCCACTATCCAGACACCCACCTGGATCCGCGCACTGCGGCTTCGGTCGATGCCCGGGTTGAGCCGATAGAATATCCCGAAAAGGAAAAGCGATACCCAGCCAAGCAGGTTCAGGTGTGCATGCGCCGGCATGGTGGAGTGATCCTGCGAGATCGCCATGACAATACCCCACACCATGCCGACCAGAGCCAGCAGCACCGCTGCGCGAAAGCTTGTCGACGACGCTTTCATTTCTTCCTCCCGTTCGTCGCGCCAGGGCCGGAACTTCGAGGCTCAGGAGGACGGTTGCGGCGACATCTGCCTGCGCTGGCGAGGGCGCTTGCTTTGGGGGCGCTCAAGCCAGGCATCGTAGCGCCGGAGCTTTATGATCTCGGTTGCGGCGACCAGAGCAATCTCCGCCAGATCGTCCCGGGTGAACGGTTCCGGGTCTCTTGCCAGCACAAGCAGCTCCTCTACCACGTCCAGCTTCCCAGACATCGCGATTACCCTCCAGAGCCGCGGTTGATCCCGCGGCGCCATGAGCGTCTCAGACCGGCGACGGACTGAGCAAGTCGGGAAAAATGCTGACAAGCGAAAGAAGAGCCTGACGCAGTGCAGCTTACCCCAACAGAGGAACCAGCCTTGGCGGGAAGGACTATGGCAGAACCCGGCCGGCGCGAAAAACGTCGCCGCCCCGGCTGCGGCTATCGGGTGCAAAGCAGTCGGGCAGCTGGTTTTCAGGACGTTCGGTTTGCCTTGCGAGCGTCCGCTGCGTCTTAAATTAATTTGGAACAACGGCTCTCGCCATCGGTTGTGCGTTCCCTGTCCCAACCAGCAAAGGGATTGATGACATGAAAGCGCTCATCGCAACTGTAGCGGCATGCTGCCTCATGGCGCTTACCAGCGGACCGACATTTGCAGCTTGCCCCGATCGCCAAGCCGGCATTTCCAAGGACGGTACGCATGCCCCGCTAGAAACCCCGCAGCGCGATGCGGGCAAACCTGCGCAGAAGACCGGCGACACGATGCCACTGGCTTCCAAACAGGGTGGCGGCAACAAGGACCTCGCCACATCCCAGCAGGATGTTGAGTCGCAACAGAAACACGGCAAGACAGCAGCCGCTCAGGCCGACCAGAACAACTGCAAGGACTGATGCTGCGCAAGCCGCGGTAGGAAGCCCTTCTGGTATCGGCCCAACAATCGAGAGTATCTCCCGATTTTGGTGATAACCGGCGATGAGCTGGCGCTCCTTTGGCGCGCCAGCTCATTTGGTATTCGCGGGTCCTTCCGGCCCCGCGGGTAACCCCCCCGGGCATCTAGTGCTTGAGGACGCTGCTGTCCCCTGCACGTCAGTCCAGCACTGGGTCTGTCCCCTTGAACACCTCGTGCGCAACCGCGGCAAAGGCTGCAACGGCACCCAGGCCGCGGGTTTCCTGCCTTGCGACGAGATATTCCCCCGCCGTGATCCGTAGGTCGGAAATGGGAATGGCACGCAGCCGCGGATCGCGCCCCAATTCCTGATCGAGCACGATACCGATGCCGATCCCTGCCGCGACGGCCTCCTTCACCGCTTCCCGGCTGCCGAGAACCAGGTGCGGTGGGATTTCGATTGAGTGGCTCGCCAGGGCCGTCTCGAACAGTTGACGTGTCATCGAGCCGGCCTCGCGTGTCACCAGGCGCTGGCCGAGAAGCTCTTGAGCCTTGATTTCACTGCGGTCCCACCAGGGGTGGCCCTCGTGCACAAGGATTTGCACCTGCTGGCAGACCAGTAGGTCGCAAGCGAAATCCGGGTGTGGCGTCGGCATCGTCACGATGGCGACGTCGACCCGATTCTGCGCGACGAGGTCCAGCAGGCTGCTGGAGTTTTCCAGCCGCACGTCGAGCCGCACGCCCGGATGTGCGGCGGTAAACCGTTCCAGGATGGGCATGGCCACGTAAGGCGCGCACAGGCCGATTGCCAAGTGCCCGACGGCCAGGCTGCGCCCGCCATCCACCCGTGCCCCGATGTCGTCGAGCATGAGAATCACCTGCCTGACCCTTGGCAACAGGTCCAGGGCATCGGGTGTCAGTTCCACCCCTCCGGCCATGCGAATGAAGAGCCTGGTTCCGACCGCGTCCTCCAGCGATTTCACATGCTGGGTGATGGCCGGCTGGCTCACTCCCAACGCCTGGGCGGCGGCAGAAAAGGTGCGGTGACTGGCGACGGCATGGAAGGCGCGGAGCTGGGCGAGGTTCATGACGATTTTCTGCGGCTGCATAAGTTCACGTTCATACGGGTGTCACACGATTTAGCGAAACTTATAGCATAGAAGTTCTCGCAGCCTCGGAGTTTTTCATGTCTACCCGTTCAATTTCCAACATCGCGCGGATTGCCGTTCTGGCTGCCACCGCAGTCACATTGGCAAGCGGCACGTCCCATGCCGCGGAGGTCGTCATCTACAACGCCTCCGACAGCGTCAACAGCGCGCTGGTCAGCGCTTTCAACGAGAAGCACCCGGACATCGAAGTGAAATTCGTGTCGGGTTCCACCGGCCCGATCGCCGAACGCGCCATTGCCGAGAAGGCCAAGCCGCAGGCCGACGTGATCTATCTCGTCAACAACTTCGCGCTCGAACAGCTCAAGCAGGCCGGCGTGTTCGAGCCCTATGAGCCGAAGGACTCCAAGATCGCTCCCGAGTTCCGCGATCCCGATGGCTTCTACAACAAGTATTTCGCCACCACGATGTGCATGGTCGTCAACAAGGAGCGGCTGGAGCAGAAGGGCCTGCCCATGCCCACGACGTGGGAAGACCTGATCAAGCCGGTGTACAGCAAGGAAATTGCCCTGCCGTCGCCGCTCAAGTCGGGAACCGGTGGCGCAATCCTGTCGACCTTCGTCGACGCGTTCGGCTGGCCGTTCGTCGAGAACCTCAACGAGAACGTCTATCAGTATTCGGATGGCGGCTCGGGCGGTGCGGCCATGGCGGGCGCTGGCGAAGTCTCGATCGGGTTGACATTCGACACCACCTGCTTCCAGACCAAGTCCTCCGGCAAGCCCGTGGAAATCGTCTACGGCCGCATCACGCCCAACGTGACGGAAGGCGGCGGCCTGGTTGCGGGCGGCCGCAACCCGACCGAGGCCAAGATTTTCCTCGACTTCATGGCCAGCAATGACGCGGCCGAGGTCCTGGGCAAGGTCGTTGGCGCTACCGCCGCCCCCGGCTACGGCCTCGTCGACCTCAAGGACATCACCCTGTGGGAAATGCGCCGCCCGGTCGACATGTCGGCCTTCAAGCGCGATTTCGCCACCCGCATCCTGAAGCAGTAATGGCGGACGCGGCCCTTCGCTTTGCACCGTCGCAGCCGGCCCTCACAGAGGGCCGGCCGCATCTGGCGGTTCGCAACGTCGTCAAGGCCTATGGCAAGGGCCGTGCGGTTGACGACGTGACACTTGAACTCGCCAAGGGCGAGTTCGTGACCCTGCTCGGCGATTCCGGTTGCGGCAAGACTACGCTGCTCAGGATCATCGCCGGCTTCGCCCAGCCGGACGGCGGGCGCGTAACGAGGGCGGAGCAGGATGTCACCGACATGCCGCCCGCTCGCCGCCGCATGGGCTTCGTGTTCCAGTCCTATGCGTTGTTCCCGACGAAGACGGTCGCCGACAACATCGGCTTCGCGCTCACGATAGGCTCTCGGGACCGGAAGGAACGCGAGCGGCGCGTGGCCGAGCTTGCGCAACTCGCCGAAATCGACGGGTTGCTCGACCGATATCCGCATGAACTCTCGGGCGGCCAGCAACAGCGCGTGGCGCTGGCGCGCGCATTGGCTTGCGACCCGGAAGTGCTCCTGCTCGACGAGCCGATGTCGGCACTGGATGCGCGCATCCGCGTAAAGCTTCGCAACGAGCTGCGCGCAATCGTCGACAGGCTCGGCATCACCACCCTCTACGTGACGCACGACCAGGAGGAAGCGCTGGCGATGTCGGACCGGGTGGCCGTGATGCGCAACGGGCGCATCGAACAGATCGGAACCCCGGCGGAGATCTACCACCGCCCGCAATCCAGGTTCGTGGCCCAGTTCATCGGAAGCTCCAATCTCGTCGAAGGGCGCGTGGTTGCAGGCGGGCTGGATTCGTCGGGCGATTTCTGGCCGCTGGTCCTGGGGCCTCACCTGGCGCCCGGTGAAACCATCAACGTGCTCTACCGCCCCGAGCACATCGGGGTCGTGCAGGGTGGCGGCGGCGTTGCCGGCCAAATCGAGACAACCACCTTCCTCGGTCCTGTCGTTCGCCTCGGCGTGAGGCTTGCGTCCGGGCGCATCGTTATCGTGGACCGGCCCTCGCATGAGGCCGCCCGTCTCTGGTCGAGGGGCATGATGGTTTCGCTCAAGCCCGACGCGCAGCGCGCGATGATCATCCCTGGCGAGAACCAGCCATGATGCGCTTCATGCGCCAGTTGCCGCGCGCGGTCGTTACCGGGATCGTGGCGTTTCTCCTGGCGGTCTTCATCGCCGTGCCGATCGGCATGGTCCTCGTGGAAAGCTTCGTCATCTCCGGGACGATGCCGCCGGCTCGCCTGAAGGCGGTGACGATGGAAGCAATTGCCGAGTTGCCCCAGACCGAGAGGGACAGCACGGTTCAGCGATGGGTCGATTCTGCGACCGAGGCTGAGCGCGTCGAGGCGACGGCCGCTGCATTCAATCTCGCTGAGGTCCCGATCGAATGGGACCGCAGCGCCGCCTATTCAGAGCAGGCCAAGGCGATGGAGGCTGCCATGGCGAGCCTTCCGGCCGACCTGCGGGCAACCATCGAGGACAACTACGCGATCGCCCATGTGATGCTTCACAAGCGCACTGCTTTGGCGTTCAAGGTCAAGGATCAGCTTGGCCAGCAGGCCTTCGACACATTGCGCAACGGAACTGACGACAGTTGGGGCCTCGACCACTACCTCAAGCCGTTCCAGGATTCGTATCTGTGGAACGCAGCCATCAACAGCGTTACGCTGGCCGGCTTTTCAGTCGTTTTCACGGTGTCGCTGGCCTTCGCGCTCGCCTACGGCATCAATTGCGGCGGCGTACCGTGGCCATCCGCAATGCGCGTGGCCTTCCTGATGCCGCTGGTCGCACCGCCGGTGCTGATTGCCACTGCCACCGTCATGCTGTTCGGCCGCCGCGGGCTGGTGACACACACCTTTCTTGACCAGGGCCTCGGGCTCATCAACGCCGACGAGACCAATCTCTACGGCTTCTTCGGCGTCGTTCTGGCGCAGGTGCTGTCCTTCGTTCCCGCCACGCTGATCATTTTCGACAACGTCATGCGCAGGCAGGACGGCCGTATCGACGAAGCCGCCGCCGGCCTCGGCGCCAACCATTTCACCACCTTTCGCCACGTCACGCTGCCGATGGCTCTTCCGGCCTTCAAGCGCGCCGTCGTGCTCGTCTTTATCATGAGCCTGACGGATTTCGGCAACCCGATGATCCTCGGCCGCGACACGCCCGTGCTTGCCGGCGTCGTCTATGACGAGATTACTGCCTACCGGAATACGCCGCTCGCGGCCGCCTTGTGCGTCTGGCTCATCATTCCCTCCCTGCTGCTCTATCTCGGGCTCGAGATGTTTGGCCGCCGCAAGGGCTATTCCAGCACCAGCGCCAGCAGTCGCTCGGAACTTTCCATGCCGCGGTCCTGGCGCATCGCGCTGACGTCGATCGCCGGTACGGTGGTTGCCCTGATATTCGCGATCTACGGCACCATGGCGCTCGGCGCGGTAACCCGCGTGTGGGGCGTCGACTGGAGCCTGACGCTCGGTTACTTCTCCGAAAGCGGCGTGGATGTCGGGCTTGCCGGCACCGGCTATGGAAGTTCGGATCGTGGGCTGGACAATGTCTGGGACAGCCTTCGCCTCGCAGCAATCGCCGGGCCGCTCGGCGGGCTGTTCGCCATCGTGATCGCCTATGTGGTGGAGCGTCTGCGGCCGCCGGGCGCCAATCTCATCGTCTTCCTAGCGCTGGTGCCCGCGATCCTGCCCGGCATCATCTTCGGCATCGGCTACATCGTCGCCTTCAACCTTCCATTCGGCATCGATAGCCTGTCGCTTACCGGCACGTCGGCCATTCTCGTGCTCAACATCCTGTTTGCGAATGTGTTCGTCGGCGTGCTCGCGGCACGGGCGGCTCTGCAACGCATGGACCGGTCCGTCGACGAAGCGGCGGAAAGCCTGGGCGCGGGCCTGGTGTCGCGCTTCGTCCGCGTCACACTGCCGATGCTGCTTCCGGCTCTCCTGCTCGGCATGCTCTATGTCTTCATCGACTCGCTGACGACCTTGTCCTCGGTGATCTTCCTGGTCTCGGGCAATCACAAGCTGGCATCGGTTGCGATCTTCAACCATGCCAACTCGGGCGAATATGGCTACGCCGCCGCCAAGAGCCTGGTGCTGCTGGTATTCGCGGTCGCGGCCATGGGCCTCGCCTGGCTGATCGAGAAGCGCAAGAGCCTCGTCAGCCGTCGCCTCTCCCTGCGGCGCTGGTCGCCGCTTCCTCGCTTCTCCACGAACAATTGCTGAGCAAGACAATGCCAAACAACCTCGTCGATCGCGACGCCGCAGCTTTCTTCCACCAGGAAGGGTCGAGCCCATGCATCTCCGCGCTGCGCGCGGCGGAAGGCATCTGGCTCGAGGATGTTGATGGGCGCCGCTTCATCGACCTGCACGGCAACACCGTCCACCACATAGGCCACCGGCATCCCGAGGTGGTGGCGGCCCTGAAGCGGCAGTTGGAGACGCTGCCCTTCTCGCCGCGCCGCTTCACCAACGAGCCCGCCGTCGCGCTTGCCGAAAAGCTGCTCGCGCGCTGGCCGGGGGCGCCGGCCAGGGTGCTTTTCGCGACTGGCGGATCCGACGCGATCGAGATTGCCCTGAAGCTCGCGCGCGTGGCCACCGGCCGCCATGAAACGATCTCGCTTGAAGGCTGCTATCACGGCCACGGTTTTGGCGCGTTCGGCCTTACGCGGGCCCGGCCCGACGCTCGCCTCGGGCCGCTCCTGCCGGGGCGCTGGCACGCGACGCCATACTGGGCGCAGGACAATGGGCCCGAGCGCATGCTCGAGGACATGCGCTGTGCATTCGCGCAGTCGGACGGAGGCATCGCCGCGGTCATCGCCGAGCCGATCCGCTCGAACTGCCATGTGCCGCCGCCGGGGCTATGGCAGGAAGTGCGCCGCCTGTGCGACCAGCACGGCGCGCTGCTGATCTTCGACGAGATTCCGTCCGGCCTCGGCAAGACCGGCCGCTTCTTCGCCTTCGAGCATGTCGGCGCGGTGCCCGACGCCGTTGTCATGGGCAAGGGCCTGGGAGGCGGCATCCTGCCGATTGCGGCTGTAGTCGCAGACGCGCGCCTCAATGTGGCGCCGGAACTCGATCTCGGCCACTACACCCACGAGAAGAACCCGCTCACCACGCTGGCGGCCCTGACCACCATCGAAATCATCGAGCGCGACGGGCTTGTGGAGCGCGCCGCCGAACTCGAGACGCGGATCATTGAGCGCATCGCCGAACTCTCCCGGCGAAGGCCGTCGATAATCGGCGTGCGGGGGCGTGGCCTGCTGCTTGCGGTCGAGTTCGATCCGGCCGCGTGTGGTATGGTTGCCGGGCCGGAGTTCACCGCTCGCCTCGTCAGCGCCTGCATGGCCGAGGGCCTATCCACCACCTCCAAGGGGCCCGTAAGCATCGGCCTTTCGCTACCGCTGACGATCACCGACGCTGAACTCGACCTCGTCTTCGACAAGCTCGAGCGGGCCGCAGCGGCGGTTTAGCGTCAGGTCCCGGCGCGCTGGGACTCAAGTCGCGTGAGCTCACCCATTCTTATGCGCCGGTCGCGTCTGTTCGATCCGGTAGGCTTTGCTGTGGATTTAAGGGGATTGGTGCATAGCGGCACGGACCATTCCCGAACAGCGATGTCGAAGGCGTGTTGCAGGATGCCGAGTTCGCGCTTGATCGCGCAAGACTGAACCGTTCGAAGCGCGTATCCGGTAGTCCGCAAATGCCGCGCTGTCGGTCTGCGCCAGCGATCTTTTTGCACTGGCCCTGGCGACGGATATTTGCCGTTACGTTTGCGGAACTTGCAAAGCCTCGCGCTGTGACAGCGATGAATTGCGATGCATTTTGAGTGGCTGGCGTCTCTCGCTAGATCGTTGATCTAAAAGAGATTTCGGATGGTGGGCGTGACAGGGATTGAACCTGTGACCCCTACGATGTCAACGTAGTGCTCTCCCGCTGAGCTACACGCCCATCCGATGCGGGCGGATAGACCATTTTTGGTCCGGCCCGTCAATAGGCGGAAACGGGAAAGATGTAGCTTTTTTCAAAGTCCTTTCCCGAAGCCGCCAAATCCGCCTAGGCGGCGTGCAGCATCTTGTCGACCTCGTGGACGAGATCGCGCAGATGGAACGGTTTCGACAGGACCTTGGCGTCGCGCGGGGCCTTCGAATCGGGATTCAGCGCCACCGCGGCGAATCCGGTGATGAACATCACCTTGAGGTCGGGGTCGATCTCGGTGGCCCGGCGCGCCAGTTCGATGCCGTCCATCTCCGGCATCACGATGTCGGTCAGAAGCAGCGAGAAGGGTTCCTCGCGCAGGCGCTCATAGGCGCTGGCGCCGTTGTCGAAATCGCATACGTCGTGGCCGGCGCGTTCCAGCGCCTTTACCAGAAAGCGACGCATATCGTCGTCGTCTTCGGCCAGAAGAATTCGTGCCATGGGTGTCCTGTTCGAATCGCTCCGCGCGGTCGCTGCGTCGGGCGGCCGGTTAACCACGTGCTATATGAAGTGCGGAGGGTAAACATCAAGTGAATGACGCGCTCCGCCGGCCGCCGGAAGCCACATGCCGCCCACGCCGAAGCGCTAGACATAAAGCCGGCCCGATGGCACTTTCATGGCATGAACAGCGCTTTTCTCAGGGTTGGATACGCGCCATGACGGCGTCTGAGGACTTTTCGGCGGTGCCGCCTTTCGAGGCGCGTGAAGCCGCCGAGCAGCGCGTGCCATTCGTGTTCAACTCGCCGCATAGCGGCCGCCACTATCCGGAACGCTTCCTGGCCATGGTGCGGCTCGACCGTGACGCCATCCGCCGGTCCGAGGACTGCTATGTCGAAGAGCTTTTCGGCGGCGTGGTGGCGCTGGGCGCACCTTTGCTGGCGGCGAATTTTCCGCGCGCCTATCTGGACGTCAACCGCGAGCCGTGGGAACTCGACCCGCGCATGTTCGTCGAACCGGTGCCGTCATTCGCCAACATCCGCTCCGCCCGCGTGGCCGGGGGGCTGGGCACGGTGCCGAAGCTGGTGGGCGAGGGGCTCACCATCTATCCCGGGCGGCTGCCGCTTTCGGAGGCGTTCGGCCGCATCGAGACGGTCTACAAGCCCTATCACGACGCGCTCAAGCGCTTGCTGGCGCGCACCCATTCGCGCTTCGGCTTCGCAGTGCTGATCGACTGCCACTCCATGCCGGCCAGCATCCGCGTTGGCGAAACCGGCATGCGGCCGGATTTCATCATCGGCGACCGTTTCGGCACCTCGGCGTCGCGCGCCCTGACGGAAAGGGCAATCGGCCTGCTGATCTCGATGGGCTACACGGTGGCCCACAACCGCCCCTATGCCGGCGGCTTCATCACCGAGCATTATGGCCGGCCCTCGCGAAACCTCCACGCACTACAGATCGAGGTCAACCGGGGGCTCTATATGAACGAGCGCACGTTCCAGAGGACTTCCGGCTTCCATGCCTTGGCTGACGACCTGACCCGCTTCTGCGCCGACCTGATGGCCACACCGGACAGCGACATCGGCGCGCCGCCCCTGGCCGCCGAATAGAAGCGGCGAACAAAAAAATGCCGCGCTGCTTGCACAACGCGGCTTGAGTCTAGGGAGGAAACGCCCAAAGAGGGCATCGACAGGCAAAGCTGTCTGCCCATAAAGCTATTGTGCGCTGCACAAATGTCAAGTTACATTTACGTTTTTTTAACCCTGGCCAATGCGACAAGGCGGGGCTAGGGCTAGTGGCGAACAGCCGGAAATCGGGAGAATCCATTGCCAGTCACCGTAGAATTCATGCGGCGCATAGCCGAGGCGGCCGCGGCCGAGACGCTGCCGCGTTTCCGCCAGCAGAACGCGGTCTCCAACAAGGAAGCGAGCGGCTTTGACCCGGTCACGGAGGCCGACCGCGAGGCCGAGCGCGCCATTTGCGCCGTCATCAACGCGGAATTCCCTGAGCACGGTATTCTGGGCGAGGAGCACGGCACCGTAAATGCAACCAGCAGCCATGTCTGGGTGATCGATCCCATCGATGGCACCCGCGCCTATATTTCGGGCTTGCCGGTCTGGGGCACGCTGGTGGGCCTGACGGTAGACGGGGATGCGGTCGCCGGCATGATGTCGCAGCCCTTCACCGGCGAGCTGTTCTACGCCGACGCCAGCGGCGCCTACTATGAGGGACCGGGCGGCAGCCGAAAGCTTGCCACCCGCAAGACCACCTCGCTGGCCGAGGCGACGATGTTCACCACCACGCCGGCGCTGTTCAAGGGCGGCCAGCGCGCGCTCTACGACCGGCTGGAGCAGCAGGTGCGGCTCGCCCGCTACGGTACCGACTGCTACGCCTTTGCCATGGTTGCGGCCGGCAATGCCGACATTGCCATCGACCCCGGCCTGCAGCCCTATGACATCGTTGCGCTGATCCCGATCATCGAGAAGGCCGGCGGCATCGTCACCACTTTCAGCGGCGGCCCGGCCGAAAAGGGCGGCGACATCATTGCGGCCGCCACGCCCGAGCTGCACGCGGCTGCCATGGCGATCATGAACGGCTGAGTTTCGGGCTGGATACGCAGGTGGGCTAGTGCCCTGTGGGGGCGTCGCTGCCTGGAATGAAGGCGTCGAAGGCGGCCAGGAATTGCTCGCGGTAGAAATCCGATTCCTGAAGGATTTCATGGCGGGCGCCGTAGATGGTCAGCAGCGAGCCAACGCGCAGCCGCCTTGCATAGTCCTCGACTGCGTGGCTTGAAACCACCTTGTCGGCGCCGGCGGCAATCAGCAGTGTGGGTATCTGAATCCGCGCCATGAACTCGGGTTCCGAGACCCGCGCAATCGCCTTACTCGCGGCGCGGATCCAGGCCACCGTGGGCCCCCCGAGCGCAAGCTGCGGATAGGCCGCGCATATCCGCCCGTTGCGCTCATAGCGCTGCGGGTCGCTGGTCAGCACGTTGCTGGCGAAGGGCACAGGCGTGCGCGTGTCCCGCGTGCCGGGCGCATAGAGGCGACCGAGCCCCAGTCCGTAGCAGATGGAAGCCACCCGGCCGAGCGCCTTCATCGAAAGCGGCGCGTTGTACAGCGCCAGGAAGGGCGCCAGCAGCACCATGCGGCGCACGCGATTGCTCAGCGAGGGCGCGGCCAGCAGCGCAACCAGCGCGCCGGTGGAGTGGGCAAGAATGTAGTAGGGCCCGCGGCAATCCGGAAGCACGATCTCGGTGAAGAGTTGCTCCAGATCGTGCACATAGTCGTCGAAGCTGCGGACATGGCCGCGCGCGCCGTCGCGCAGGAGCCGGTCGGAGCCGCCTTGTCCGCGCCAGTCAAGCGTGGCCACGCCAAAGCCCCGGCGCGCCAGGTCGCGTATGGTCTCGAAATATTTCTCGATGCTTTCGTTGCGGCCGGGCAGAAGAACCACCGTGCCGTGCAGTGGCCGCGTGGTCGCCGCGAACCGCGCGTAGCGCAACCGCTTTCCATCGCGCCGGGTGAGAAATCCCGAAACGCCCTTTTCCGGCCTTGGATTCTCGGGAATGTCATAGAGGAAGTCGGTCATCGCTTCGCCTGCTCCGGGCGTTGCCCTGGTGATAGGAAGCGTAACCACCAAAAGCAAAGAAATTCCCACCGCCCGTGCGGGTGAAAAAAAGCGGCCGGAAGCAGCGCGCGGCTGGCTTCCGGCCGTATCGATCCGGGAGGAAGGGACGTGACAGCCCGGGTCGGCATCGCCACAGCCCGTGGGCTGCAATTGCGATGTTGATGAAAGGTTTAGCCGAGCCCTGCTGAACCGCGGCCGAAGGCCCGGTTCATCGCTCGTTCATCTCCGCCCCGGCCCTTGCAAGAGGGAACTATGCGGCCAGCGCCACCAGCTCGAACAGGCTCTTGAAACGGCATCCCAGGGCCCCCAAATGACTGATGCGGCCGCCAGAACGGGGCCGCTGACCGGACGAAATGCCACTCAGGATTTCCCCGCTGGTCAAACGCAAACCGTGTTGCTCAACTGGAGAACAGAACCATGCGTCACGTTGATTTCTCGCCGCTCTATCGTTCGACCGTCGGTTTCGACCGCCTTTTCACGATGCTCGATTCCCTTGGCCAGCCGGAAAGCGGCCAGTCCTATCCGCCCTACAACATCGAGCGGACAGGCGAGGACTCCTATCGCATCAGCATGGCCGTGGCAGGCTTCTCGGAAGATGATATCGCGATCGAAGCCCACCGGAACGTGCTCAGCATCAAGGGCGAGCGCAAGGAAACCGAGGGCGAAGGCGCGGAAATTCTCTATCGCGGCATCGCCTCGCGCGCTTTTGAGCGCCGCTTCCAGCTTGCCGACCATGTCGACGTTGTCGGCGCAAAGCTCAAGAATGGCCTGCTGCACATCGACCTGAAGCGTACGGTTCCGGAAGAGCTGAAACCGCGCCGGATTTCCATCGCCAAGGCCGCCGATAAGGACGCCATGCAGATCGAGGCCAAGGCCACCCACTGACAAACCCGACCGGTCGTAACCGGACGCTCCTCCCGAGCAAAAGAGCGGCGCCTCAGGGCGCCGCTCTTTTTTGCGTGGTCATGCGGTCTCAGGCGATGAGATCACCGAAGCGGTCGACCTCTTCGGCAGTCGTGGCGAAACTGGTCACGAAGCGGCACATGGTCTCGTCCACGCCGATCGGGTCGGTATAGCTGCGCGGTGTGTTCCAGGGATAGAACACCGCTCCCCTGTCGTTCAGCGCCTTCATCGTCGCCTTCGGCATGACCGCGAACACCTCGTTGGCCTGCGGCTGCCAGGCAAGGCGCATCTTGCCCGAGGCCGCGATTGCCTCGGCCAGCCGCGCGGACATGGCGTTGGCGTGGCGCGCCGTTTCCAGCCACAGATCGTCGGCCAGATAGGCATCGAACTGCGCTGCGATGAAGCGCGACTTGGAGAAAAGCTGTGCTGCCCGCTTGCGCAGGAAGCCGAATTCATGCGCCCGGGAAGTGTCGAACAGCACCACGGCTTCGGCGCACCAGCAGCCGTTCTTGGTGCCACCGAAGGAAACGACGTCGACGCCGCGCTTCCAGGTCATTTCGGCCGGGGTCGTGTCCAGCGCCACCAGCGCATTGGCAAAGCGTGCGCCATCCATGTGCAACGGCAGGTTGCGCTTCTTGGCGACCGCCGCGATCGCCTCGAGGTCGGCTAGGCTGTAGACAGTGCCGACCTCGGTGGCCTGCGTGACCGAGACGGCCATCGGCCGGCCGGAATGGACGAATTCCGGCTCGAAATGCGAGATCGCCCGTTCCAGGTTTTCCGGCGTCATGCGGCCGAGCGGCCCGTCCACGGCCCGCAGGCGCGAACCACCGGTGAGGAATTCCGGAGCGCCGCATTCGTCCTCCAGCATATGCGCCTCGCGGTGCATGAAGGAAACGCCGCCGGTCCGGCTGAACGCCGCCAGCGACAGCGTGTTGGCCGCCGTTCCGGTGCCGACGAAGAACACCGCCACCTCGCGCTCGAAGATCTCGTTGAACCGTTCGCCAACCTTCCGGTCGATGTCGCTGGTGCCGTAGGCCGAGGCGAATCCAGAGGCGTGGGCCGCAAGGCCGGCCGAGATCCTGGGGTGGGCGCCGGCCCAGTTGTCTGAGGCAAAAAACATGCTGTCGTTCCGGGAAATGCGGGTTGAAAGTGAGCGGACCTTGACCGGTTTCGGCGCACCTCCGCAAGACCCTGGGGTGCAAAATTCCGTCCGCCGCCCCGGCAGTCGCCTCAGCCGCCGAGTTTGGCGAACGTGCGAAAGTTTCAGCCTGTCATGAAGAAGTGAAACTTTGTTTCGCTCTCCTCGTTGTTTTTTTGTGAAAGCGTCTCTTGTGCCGGAAAAAAAAGTCTGCGATAGAAAATTAGGACAGCAGTGCTGTCTTATTTTGTCTGCGCAAAAGACGGCGGATCTGGCGTATAATTGCGCCCCAGTCCGGCGATGGCTGCGATGGATGCCGGACCTGCCGCGAGTACGGCGCGGCACAATTCCGCGCATCTGCCAAGGACGGCATACCGCCACCGCAGTGTGCCCTTCCATGGATCTCGACAAGATGTGCCGCCGGCCGACGGAAACAGCCGCCTGCTGGCAGGGAGTGGAAAGATGCCCGCTTTGAGGGCAGGAGATCGAAAAAGGTAGGAAGATGACGCACATGACATCTGTGACGACGCAGCCTTGGGCGCCCGCGCAGACGAAAGCCATGGACGCCAAAACCACCAACTCCACCACTATCCCGCCGAGCACTTGTATTCCCCCGGCCGCGCAGGGGCTCTACGATCCGCGCAACGAGCACGATGCCTGCGGCGTCGGCTTCATCGCCAACATGAAGGGGCAGAAGTCGCATCAACTGATCGTCGACGGCCTGTTCATGCTGAACAACCTGACCCATCGCGGCGCTGTCGGCGCCGATCCGCTGGTGGGCGACGGCGCCGGCGTGCTGGTGCAGATCCCCGACCGCTTCTTCCGCGACGAGATGGCAGGGCAGGGCGTTGAGCTGCCGCCGGCCGGCCACTATGCCGTGGGCCACTGGTTCATGCCGCAGGACGCCGCCCAGCGCGAGCATATCGAGGCGCTGATCCGCGAGGCAGCCCAATCGGAAGGCATCCCCTTCCTCGGCTTCCGCGACGTGCCGGTCGACAATTCCTCATTGTCGAAGGCGCCTGAAATCGTGGCTTCCGAGCCTTATCACCGGCAGGCCTTCTTCGGCCGCCCTGCCGAACTGGAAAGCGATGACGACTACGAGCGCCGGCTCTACATCCTGCGCAAGGTGATCTCGGGCCGCATCTATGCCGAGAACAACAACCGCGACATCGGCGCCTACTGCGTGTCGATGTCGTCGCGCACCGTCGTCTACAAGGGCATGTTCCTGGCCTTCCAGGTGGGCGCCTATTACAAGGACCTGTCGGACCCGCGCTTCGAAACGGCGCTGATCCTGGTTCACCAGCGCTTCTCGACCAACACATTCCCTTCGTGGAAGCTGGCGCACCCATACCGCATGGTCGCGCACAACGGCGAGATCAACACCGTGCGCGGCAACAACAACTGGATGGCGGCGCGGCAGGCTTCGGTCGATTCCGAGCTCTTCGGCAACGACATCTCCAAGCTGTGGCCGATCTCCTACGAAGGCCAGTCGGACACCGCCTGCTTCGACAATGCGCTCGAGTTCCTCTGGCAGGGCGGCTATTCGCTCGCGCATTCCATGATGATGCTGATCCCTGAAGCCTGGGCCGGCAACAAGCTCATGGATGACGACCGCAAGGCGTTTTACGAGTATCACGCAGCACTCATGGAGCCATGGGACGGCCCGGCGGCGGTGGCCTTCACCGATGGCCGCCAGATCGGCGCCACCCTCGACCGCAACGGGCTTCGCCCGGCGCGCTACATCGTCACCGACGACGACCGCGTCATCATGGCCTCGGAGGCCGGCGTGCTTCCGGTGGGCGAAGAGCATATCGTTGCAAAGTGGCGGCTGCAGCCCGGCAAGATGCTGCTGATCGACCTGGAAAAGGGCCGCATCGTCTCCGACGAGGAGATCAAGTCGGAGATCGCGGCCAGGCACCCCTATAAGAAGTGGCTCGCCAACACCCAGCTCATCCTCGAAGACCTGAAGCCGGTGGAGCCGCGGGCGCTGCGCCGGGACGTTTCGCTTCTCGATCGCCAGCAGGCCTTCGGCTACACGCAGGAAGACCTCAAGCTCCTGATGTCGCCCATGGCCACCACGGGCCAGGAGGCTGTGGGCTCGATGGGCACCGACACGCCGATCTCGGCGATGTCCGACAAGCCGAAGCTGCTCTACACCTATTTCAAGCAGAACTTCGCGCAGGTGACCAACCCGCCCATCGACCCGATCCGCGAGGAACTGGTGATGAGCCTCGTGTCCTTCATCGGACCGCGCCCCAACATCTTCGACCTTGTCGGCACGTCGCGGCGCAAGCGGCTGGAAGTGCGCCAGCCGATCCTCACTAATGCCGACCTGGAGAAGATCCGCTCCATCGGCCACACCGAGGATCGCTTCGACACCAAGACCATCGACATCACCTATGCGGCCAATGAGGGCGCGGCGGGCATGCCGGCGGCAATCGAGCGGCTGTGCGAGCGTGCCGAGGCGGCGGTCGCCGGCGGCTACAACATCATCGTGCTGTCCGATCGCCAGGTCGGGCCGGACCGCATCGACATCCCGACGCTGCTGGCAACGGCTGCGGTGCACCACCACCTGATCCGGAAGGGCCTTCGCACTTCGGTCGGCCTGGTGGTCGAGTCGGGCGAGCCGCGCGAAATCCACCATTTCTGCTGTCTTGCCGGTTACGGTGCGGAGGCGATCAACCCCTATCTCGCCTTCGACACCCTCATCGATATGCACCGCCGCGGCGCCTTCCCGTCGGAAGTCGACGAACGGGAACTGGTCAACCGCTACATCAAGTCGATCGGCAAGGGCATCCTCAAGGTCATGTCCAAGATGGGCATCTCGACCTACCAGTCCTATTGCGGCGCGCAGATCTTCGACGCAGTGGGCCTCAAGTCGGACTTTGTGGACAAGTATTTCACCGGCACCGCGACCCTCATCGAAGGCGTGGGGCTGGAGGAGATCGCCGCCGAGACCGTGCGCCGTCATGCCGAGGCGTTCGGCGAGGATCCGGTGCTGCGCAATTCGCTCGAGGTGGGGGGCGAGTACATGTACCGCATGCGTGGCGAGGCGCATATCTGGTCGCCTGATGCGGTGGCCTCGCTCCAGCACGCCGTGCGCAAGGGCTCGTGGGAAACCTTCAAGGAATTTTCCGAGCAGATCGACAGCGAGACGGCACGCGCCCAGACCATCCGCGGCCTGTTCAACATCAGGCTCGCGGAGGAAACCGGCCGCAAGCCGGTGCCGCTCGACGAGGTGATGCCGGCGGCCGAGATCGTCAAGCGCTTCTCCACCGGCGCGATGTCGTTCGGTTCGATCTCCAGAGAGGCGCACACCACGCTGGCGCGCGCCATGAACCAGATCGGCGGCAAGTCCAACACCGGCGAGGGCGGCGAGGAACCCGACCGCTACCTGCCGCTACCGGGTGGCAAGCCCAATCCCGAGCGCTCGGCCATCAAGCAAGTGGCATCCGGTCGCTTCGGCGTCACGGCCGAATATCTCGTCAATTCCGACATGATGCAGATCAAGGTCGCGCAGGGCGCCAAGCCGGGCGAGGGCGGCCAGCTGCCCGGCCACAAGGTCGACGCGACGATTGCCAAGACCCGCCACTCCACGCCGGGCGTCGGCCTCATCTCACCGCCGCCGCACCACGACATCTACTCGATCGAGGATCTGGCGCAGCTGATCTACGATCTGAAGAACGTCAACCCGGCGGCCGACGTGTCGGTCAAGCTCGTCTCCGAGGTCGGCGTCGGCACGGTCGCGGCGGGCGTCGCCAAGGCGCGTGCCGACCACATCACCATCGCCGGCTATGACG
The DNA here is from genome assembly GCF_040049255.1 of Mesorhizobium sp. KR2-14. Lineage (NCBI taxonomy): Bacteria > Pseudomonadati > Pseudomonadota > Alphaproteobacteria > Hyphomicrobiales > Phyllobacteriaceae > Mesorhizobium > Mesorhizobium sp. KR2-14. The sequence continues at coordinate 100,607 of NZ_JBDZDR010000008.1, forward strand.
GCGGTACGGGCGCCTCGCCGCTTACGTCGCTCAAGCATGCCGGCTCGCCGTGGGAGATGGGCCTTGCCGAGACGCACCAGACGCTGGTGCTGAACGGCCTGCGCAGCCGGGTTGCGCTGCAGGTCGATGGCGGTTTGCGCACCGGACGCGATGTCGTCATCGGCGCGCTGCTGGGGGCCGACGAGTTCGGCTTCTCCACCGCCCCGCTGATTGCGGCGGGCTGCATCATGATGCGCAAATGCCATCTCAACACCTGCCCGGTCGGCGTCGCCACCCAGGACCCGGTGCTGCGCAAGCGCTTCAAGGGCGCGCCCGAGCACATCATCAACTACTTCTTCTATGTCGCGGAAGAGGTGCGCGAGCTCTTGGCCCGGATGGGCTTCACCCATCTCGACCAGATCGTCGGCAACACCGACCTCCTGGAGAAGCGGGCGGTGATCGAGCACTGGAAGGCTCGCGGGCTGGACTTCAGCCGCCTGTTCCACAAGCCCAAGGCCGCGCCCGAAAAGACGCACTGGACCGAACGGCAGAAGCACCCGATCGACGACGTGCTCGACCGCAAGCTGATCGAGCAGGCCAAGCCCGCGCTGGACGCACGTCAGCCGGTGACCATCGAGACGGAAATCCGCAATGTCGACCGCTCCGCCGGCGCGATGCTGTCGGGCGAGGTGGCAAAGCGCTTCCGCCACAAGGGCCTGCGCGACGACACCATCACGGTGAAGCTGACCGGCACCGCCGGGCAGTCCTTCGGCGCGTTCCTGGCGCGCGGTATTACCTTCGAGTTGGTCGGCGACGGCAATGACTATGTCGCCAAGGGCCTGTCGGGCGGCCGGATCGTCATCCGCCCGCCGGAGAACTCGCGCATCATCGCCGAGGAATCCATCATCGTCGGCAACACCGTGCTCTACGGCGCCATCGAGGGCGAGTGCTACTTCCGTGGCGTCGCCGGCGAACGCTTCGCCGTGCGCAACTCCGGTGCCGTGGCGGTGGTCGAGGGCGTGGGCGACCATGGCTGCGAGTACATGACCGGCGGCGTTGTCGTCGTCATCGGCAAGACCGGGCGCAACTTCGCCGCCGGCATGTCGGGCGGCGTCGCCTACGTGCTGGACGAGGCCGGCGACTTCGCCGAGCGCTGCAACATGGCCATGGTCGAGCTCGAGCCGGTTCCGGCGGAAGACGACATGCTGGAGAAGCTGCTCCACCATGGCGGCGACATCGACCACAAGGGCCGCGTCGACGTGTCCGAGGACATGAGCAGCCATGACGAGGAGCGCCTGTACCAGCTCATCTCGAACCATGTGCACTACACCGGTTCGACGCGGGGCAAGCAGATCCTGGACGACTGGGCCAATTATCGGCCGAAGTTCCGCAAGGTCATGCCGGTCGAGTATCGCCGCGCGCTGATCGAGATGGAACGCATGCGCATGGGCGTGGCGGCGGAATAGCCGCTGCAGCGCACGGCGACGGGCGGCGAAACGGCCGCCCGAGGCCGCCATCCTCACTGAAATTGCTTTTTTGCCGCGCGGGCGCGGCGACCCACGAACAAGAGTTTTGAAATGGGCAAGGTTACAGGTTTTCTGGAGATCGACCGGCAGGTGCACAAGTATCAGCCCGCCGCCGATCGTATCCGGCACTTCCGGGAATTCACGCTGCCGCTGTCGGATAGCGAAGTCGAGAAGCAGGCCGCACGCTGCATGGATTGCGGCATCCCCTACTGCCATGGCCCCACGGGCTGCCCGGTCCACAACCAGATCCCGGACTGGAACGATCTCGTCTATAACGGCGACTGGGCGACGGCGATCCGCAATCTTCATTCCACCAACAACTTCCCCGAATTCACCGGCCGCATCTGCCCCGCGCCTTGCGAGGAGGCTTGCACGCTGAACCTCGAGGACATTCCGGTGGCCATCAAGACGATCGAGCAGGCGCTCGCCGACAAGGCCTACGAACTCGGCCTCGTCCGCCCGCAGCCGGCCGAGAAGATGACCGGCAAGCGCGTGGCCATCATCGGTTCCGGCCCCGCCGGCATGGCCGCGGCCCAGCAGCTCGGCCGCGCTGGCCATGACGTGCATGTCTACGAGCGCGAGAGCCGTCCGGGCGGGCTGATGCGGTTCGGCATCCCCGACTTCAAGATGGAGAAGCACTTCATCGATCGCCGCGTCCAGCAGATGCAGGGCGAGGGGGTGACCTTCTTCTGCGGCGTGAATGTCGGTGTCGACAAGAAGGTGTCGGAACTGCTCGCCGAATACGATGCGGTGCTCTATTGCGGCGGCTCCGAAAAGCCGCGCGCGGCCAGCATCCCCGGCGAGGAGCTCGCAGGCGTGCATGACGCGATGCCCTACCTGGTCCAGCAGAACAAGCGTGTCGCGCAGGAGGACATCCAGTCGACTGCGTGGCGTTCGCAGCCGATCTACGCCAGCGGCCAGCATGTCCTGGTAGTGGGTGGCGGCGACACCGCTTCCGACTGCATCGGCACGGCCTTCCGTCAGGGTGCGGTGCGCGTCACCCAGCTCGATATCCGCCCGCAGCCGCCGGAAAAGGAAAACAAGCTTGCCGTCTGGCCGTATTGGGCCACCAAGATGCGCACCTCCTCCAGCCAGGCCGAGGGCGCCGAGCGCGAGTTCCAGGTGGCGACGCTGGAGTTCATCGGCGAGGAAGGGCAACTCACCGGCGTCAAGTGCTGCGAGGTGGACGAGAAGCGCCAGCCCATCCCTGGCACCGAATTCGTCATCCGCGCCGACCTCGCCTTCATCGCCATCGGCTTCGCCGGCCCGATGCCCGGCGGCGTGACCGAGGAGCTGGGCGAGGGGCTAAAGACCCGTCTCGATGCGCGCCGCTCGACCAATGTCGAAGCCAACGAGCGCGACTACCGCACCAGCGTCGACCGGCTCTATGCGGCCGGCGACGTGCGGCGAGGGCAGTCGCTGGTGGTGTGGGCGATCCGCGAAGGCCGCCAGGCGGCGCGCGCTATCGATGAAGCGCTGATGGGCACGAGCGTGTTGCCGCGCTGAGTGCAAATCCAGGAAGCGTGACGGCTTTGGCCGTCATGCTTTCTCCGCAGTTTGCTATGTTTGCGAATTGCCCCCGACAAGGTTCGGGGCAGGGCGTCACGCCACGCCGATGCGCAGCAGGTCGTGGAAATGCACGACGCCCACCGGGCGCTCGTCCTCGGCCACGACCAGCGCGCTGATGTTGTGTTCGTTGATCACCGCCATCGCCGCACTTGCCATCATGCGCGGCTCGATGGTCCGGGGCTGCCGCGTCATGACGTCTTCAACCTTCAGCTCACCGAGGTTGCGGTGCAGGTTGCGGGCGAGATCGCCGTCGGTGACGATGCCGGAAAGCTTGCCATCGGCATCCACCACGCATACGCAGCCGAAGCGCTTGCGAGACAGTTCGGCCACCGCATCCGGCATGCTGGTGCCGAGCGCCACAATGGGCATCCTGTCGTCGGAATGCATGATGTCTGCGACGCGGGTGAGGTTGGCGCCCAGTTGGCCGCCCGGATGGAAGGTGCGGAAATGCTCGGCCGTGAAGCCGCGCGCCTCCAGCAGCGCCACTGCCAGCGCATCGCCTATCACCAGCTGCAGCAGGGTCGAGGTGGTGGGCGCCAGCCCGTGCGGGCAGGCTTCCTGCGCCTTGGGCAGCTTCAGCACCACGTTGGCCTCGCGCGCAAGCGCCGAATTTTCGCCGGCGGTCACCGCGATCAAGGGAATGGCAAAGCGGCGAGCATAGGCGATGATGCCTTTCAGCTCCACCGTCTCGCCCGACCAGGAGATGGCCAGGATCGCGTCGTCGCGCGCGATCATGCCAAGGTCGCCGTGATTGGCTTCAGCGGGATGCACGAAAAAGGCCGGAGTGCCGGTGGAGGCGAGCGTCGCCGCGATCTTGGAGCCGATATGGCCGCTCTTGCCCACGCCGGTCACAATCACGCGCCCGCCGATTGCCGACAGCAGCTCCACCGCTTCGGCGAAAGGCTCGGACAATCCATTTTGCAGCGCCTCGGCCAGTGCCTCGACGCCGGCGCGCTCCGTCGTCACGGTGCGCATCGCCGATGCTATGGAGGCCTGCCTGTCGGGCGGTGTCTTTAGGGTTCGTGCGTGCATGTTGCATGCGATTACCGTGTTGTCGGGCGGCTGTCCATATCGATGCGCGCGCTGCCGGGCTGCCTGCGCCCTCAACACTCTCTTAACCATCCGAATTTACGATTCGGTAATGCTGGCGCCGCCCCGCGCCACGGAATGCAGTCAGGTGAGAATGTCAGGCGTGCGCCCCGATCAGTCACGACGCCGAGGTCGACGGTTGCTGCCGGTCGTGCTGTGCATGGCCGGTGCCGCCGGCGTGCTCGGCGCCGCCGTGGCCGAGGCCCAGGAAACCGGCTTGCGCGGCTCTCTTCCCGCCACGAACGCCAACGCGCCCCTGCCGCGCGGCCAGGCAGCCCAGGCCGATCAGACTTCTTCCTGGCAATATGATCCGGTCAGCACCGGCGCGGTGCCGGATGCCGGCCCGGCCGAACCGGACCTGTTTTCGCTGCCGGCCAATGCCGACGCGTTCGACGGGCCGTCGACTGCATCGGGCGCGCGGCCGCTTTCCACAGCACGCCAGCGGGCCGAGGCCGCGCGCGTAGCGGCGGGTGCTCAGCCGGTCCGGGAAAACCGCAGAGCCGGCGCTGTCGACGAAGATCTTGTCACCGCTGCGGTGCGCGTGCCCTCGGAAGGCGTGCAGGAGGACCCGGAGAGTGTCCGGCGCGCAGAGCGTGAGAACGCCATCGAGGCCCGTAATGTGGCACGGGAGGAGGCTCCCTTTGCCGCACCTGGCATTCATGTCGGCCGCTTTCTGCTGCGATCCACGCTCGAGCAGGGGCTGGTCGGCACCTCCAATGCCAGTCTCCAGCCCGGCGGCTCGAGCGCGGTTCTGTCGCAAACCGCCTTGCGCCTCAATGCCATCGGCGACTGGGGCGGCCATTCGGCAACGCTTGACGCCTATGGCGCGATCCAGCGCACCCTTTCCGGTGAGCAGGTCAGGGACGACGAGATCGGCGTCGACCTGCGGCTGGACCTCGACCTTGGCGAGAGCCTGAACGGCCGTGGAGAATTCGGCTATCTGCGCACTCCCGAAAGCGCCTCGTCGCCCGTCGCCATCATTGGCGCGGCATCGTCGCCGATCCGGCAGACGCTGGGCGCCAGCCTCGGCGTCGAAAGGAATGTCGGCCGCGTTCTGCTGGGTGTCACCGGCAGCGTCGAACGCGACATTTATGGCGATGCCGAGCTTTGGGACGGCAGCGTTCTCTCGCAGAAGGATCGCGACTCGACCCTGGCGTCGATAACCCTGCGCGGCGGCTACGAGGTATCGCCGGCATTGACGCCCTTTGCCGAGGTGGAACTTGGCCGCCGCTACTACGACCAGAAGATTGACGACAGCGGCTATGAACGCTCTTCCAATCTTGTCGGCGCGCGCGCCGGCGTGGCGCTCGACCTCGGCGAGAAGCTTTCGGGCGAATTCTCGGCCGGCTGGCTGCGCGAAAGCTTTGACGACGCCCGGCTCGGCCCGGTTTCGACGCCAAGCGTGGCCGCAGCGCTGACATGGTCGCCGGAGCGCGGCACACTGGTCAATCTGGCTGCCTCGACCACCATCGAGAACACCACCAATGCTGGCGAAAGCGGTTCGGTCCTGAACGTCGCCACCCTTTCGGCCGAGCGCGCGATCCGCGCCAATCTCACCGGCAATGCCGTGCTGGGCATCGGCTATCGCAACTATGCGCATTCGGATGGCCGCGACGTGACCTTCCTGGCCGAGGCGGGCGCCACATGGTGGCTGAGCCGCTATGCCGGCATCAGCGGCAGGCTGCGGCACGAGAGGCTCCGAAGCAGTCTGCCGGACCGCGACTACGACGCCAACAGCGCCTTCCTCGGCCTCAAGCTGCAGCGCTGACCCGGCGCGGCGCTTAAAAAAAAGGCCGGGAGAACCCGGCCTTTTCGCTTGTGCTCAGCGCGGCGCCCTGCGCCTCTCGATGGGCTTCAGTTCGTCCAGCATCCTGCCCAGCATGGCTGCGACCTTGTCGTGCATGTCCGGGTGCCACAGCGAGAAGGCCACATTGGCCTCGATGAAGCCCTCCGGCGAGCCGCAGTCGAAGGTGCGGCCCTGATAGTGATAGCCATAGAAGGATTGCTGCTTTTCAAGCTTGAGCATGGCGTCGGTCAGCTGGATCTCGTTGCCCGCGCCCTTTTCCTGACCTTCCAGGATCTTGAAGATTTCCGGCTGCAATATGTAGCGGCCGTTGATGTAGAGATTGGAAGGGGCGGTGCCCTGTTTGGGCTTCTCCACCATGCCGGTGATCTCGAAGCCCGAATGCACGTCCTGCCCGCGGCCGACGATGCCGTATTTGTGGGTCTCGGCCGGGTCGCATTCCTGTACGGCCACGATGTTCTGCCCGGTGTGCTCATAGAGCTTGACCATTTCCTTCAGACAGCTCTGGTCCGTCTGCATGATCATGTCGGGCAAGAGCAGGGCGAAGGGCTCGTCGCCCACCAGGTCGCGCGCGCACCACACCGCGTGGCCCAGGCCCAGCGGCACCTGCTGCCGGGTGAAGCTGGTTTGTCCGGGCTGCGGCTGCAGGCGCTGCAGGTGCGATAGCTGGTCGTCCTTGCCGCGCTGCGCCAGCGTGTCATAAAGCTCGAACTGGACGTCGAAATGGTCTTCGATGACGGCCTTGTTGCGCCCGGTCACGAATATGAAATGCTCGATCCCCGCCTCGCGCGCCTCGTCCACCACATACTGGATGACGGGGCGGTCGACCACCGTCAGCATCTCCTTCGGGATGGATTTGGTGGCTGGGAGAAACCGCGTGCCGAGCCCGGCAACAGGAAAAACTGCTTTGCGTACTTTTTTCATGGCGAACGGTCCAATAGGCGAGTCGGTCCTATCACGGGATGAGACATTTTCACGTCGAAATTGATGAATACTGAACATCGCACTGCCACAGCCACGGCGGCTGGGAGGCCGCGAAGGCGATAGCAACCAATTTCGCTATGGTAAACCGATTGATAACCCCGGTGCGCGATGAATGTATTTTTCGAGGACCGATAAGGAGGGACATCATGCTCGTTCGTAAGACCGCAACTCGCTTCGCAGGCGTCGCGGCGGCTGCCGGCCTGTCGCTTGCCCTGCTGTTTTCGGCAAGCACCACAGCCTTTGCCGATGCTGGTTTCCAGCGGTGGATCGCGGGCTTCCGCAGCACCGCGCTGCAAAACGGCATTTCCGCCACCACCTTCGATCGCGCCTTTCGCAATGTGCGCGATGTCGATCCCGAGGTGCTGGAGAAGGCGCGCTTCCAGCCCGAATTCACCGCCCCGGTCTGGGATTATTTCGACAACCGCGTGCATGAGGAGGCGGTGGCCAACGGCCGCGCCATGGCGCGCCAGTGGAAGCCCTGGCTCGACCGCATCGAGGCGCGCTTCGGCGTCGATCGCCACATCCTGCTCGCCATCTGGTCGATGGAATCGAACTACGGCGAGATTCTCAAGAACGACAAGGTGATGCGCAATGTGGTGCGCTCGCTGGCCACGCTTGCCTATGGCGACCAGAGGCGCGCCAAGTTCGCACAGACGCAGCTGATCGCGGCGCTGAAGATCCTGCAGAGCGGCGACATCGACGAAAGCCACCTGATGGGCTCCTGGGCCGGCGCCATGGGCCACACCCAGTTCATTCCCACCAGCTACCAGCGCTATGCCGTCGACATTGACGGCAACGGCAAGCGCGACATCTGGTACTCCGTGCCGGATGCGCTCGCCACCGCCGCCAACCTGCTCGCCAAGAATGGCTGGCAGACCGGCCGCACCTGGGGCTACGAGGTGAAGTTGCCGGAGGGGCGCAAGTTCCCGAACGGCTCGCTCTCGGTGGCCAAGTGGCAGAGCCTGGGCATCACCCGCGCCAGAGGCAAGCCTTTCCGTGATGGCAACGAGATGGCGGAGTTGAAGGTGCTGGACGGGCGTTCCGGCCCGGCTTTCCTGATGACCAAGAACTTCTCGGTCCTCAAGCGGTATAACAACGCCGATAAATACGCGCTCGCCGTCGGCCTGCTTGCCGACGAGATCGCCGGATATGGCGGCCTGGTGCGCGACTGGAACCGGCCCTTCACCAAGCTATCCTTCCAGGAAAAGCAGGAGCTTCAGCAGCGCCTCTCCACTTTTGGCTATTACGAAGGCAAGTTCGATGGCAAGATTGGCGAAGGGTCGCGCGCCGCGATCCGTGCCTTCCAGGCCCAGGCCGGCCTGGAGCAGGACGGTCACCCGAGCATGGAAGTGCTGTTGCGGCTGAGAAAGCGTTAACCGGGCCAACCCCAACGGAGCCGGCATTGCCATCGAGAAAGCCGACATTTCGTGCGTGGCTGCCGGCGCTGCTTCTGGCGCTGGCGGTCGCGTCCGCCGGCTTTTTCGCCGAGGCGCTGTCATCTCCGGCCTACGCCCAGGAACGGATGATACGGCCCTGGAACCTGTTCGACCTCTTCCTGCCGCGCCGGGAAAGATATTACGAGCCGCCGGCGCAGAGGGTTCCGGTGCCGCACCACCAGCCGAAGCCCAAGGCTCGCGCCGCCAAGAAGTCGCCGGGCACCAAGGCCACTGCCGTTCCGCACGAGCCGGAGGTGGCAGCGGTTGAAAAGGCGCCCGACGCCAAGGTGGTGCTGGTCGTCGGCGATTTTCTCGGAAGCGGGCTCGCCGAGGGCTTGTCGACCGTCTATGCGCAGAATCCGAAAGTCCGGGTCATCGACCGCTCGAAAGGCTCGTCCGGCTTCGTGCGGGAGGACCATTTCAACTGGGGCAAGGAAATCGGCCCCTTGATAGAGGCCGAAAAGCCGGCGGCAGTTGTCGTCATGCTCGGGTCAAACGACCGCCAGCGCATGCGCGTCGGCGCGACGAGCGAGACGCTTCGAACGGACAACTGGACGGAGGAATACACCCGCCGCGCTGATGAGATGGCGAAGGCCATTGCGGCGCGCAACGTGCCTTTCATCTGGGTCGGCATGCCCGCGTTCAGGCTTTCGAAGACGACGGCCGACATGCTGGCCTTCAACGACATCTATCGCGCGGCCAGCGAGGGTGCCGGCGGCGAATTCGTGGATGTGTGGGATGGCTTCGTCGACGAGAACGGCGCCTTCGTGAGCACGGGCCCCAATGTCAATGGCCAGCCCGAGCGCCTGCGGGGGGAAGACGGCATCAACTTCACCAGGGCGGGCAAGCGCAAGCTGGCCTTCTACGCCGAAAAGCCGCTTCGCAAGATGCTGGGCGTGGCTGCCGAGCCGGGCGAAGCGCTGGCGCCCGGTGTGTTTGCGCCGGCGCCCGGGGCCGACAAGGCAAAGCCTGTCGACCGCACGCCGCCGGTCTCGCTGAGCGACCCTGCGCTGGACGGTGGCGGCGAGCTGCTTGGCGCGCAGGCGACGACGCGGCAGGCGCCACGTTCGCCCAACGAGAAACTGATGAAGCAGGGCCTCGCGCCCGATCCACAGCCCGGGCGCGCCGATGATTTTGCCGCGCCCGCGGGTTCGCCCTCGCCCGATGCCGCTGTGACCGCGCCCGTTCCGCCGCCCGCCGCCCGCCGATGAGCCGGCGGGCAGGAGCCTGGTATTGATCGAAGCTCAGTCCCGCTCCGGCCGCGCGTCGCGCGCGTGAGCCGGCTGCGGCTCAGGCCCAGCCGGCCAGTTCGCGGCGCACCAGCGTATCGATGACGGCCATGCCGTCGTCGCTGTCATTGAGGCAAGGTATGTGCGTGAAATTCTTGCCGCCGCCATGGTGGAAGATCTCGGCGGCCTCGCCGGCGATTTCCTCCAGCGTCTCGATGCAGTCGGCCGAGAAGCCGGGGTTGATGACGGCGATCGACTTCACGCCTTCCTTGGCCAGCTTCTCCACCGTCTTGTCGGTGTAGGGCTGCAGCCATTCCTGTGCGCCGAAGCGCGACTGGAAGGTGGTGATGAGCTTCTTGTCATCCCAGCCCAGCCGCTCGCGCAGCAGCCGCGTCGTCTTCAGGCAGTGGCAGTGATAGGGGTCGCCCTTCTCGAAATAGGCTTTCGGTATGCCGTGATAGGAAGCAAGCACCACCTCCGGCTCGAAGTCGAGCGTGGCAAGGTGGCTGTTCACCGAATTGGCCAGCGCCTCGATATAGGCCGGCTCATCGTAATAGGCAGGCACGGTGCGGATCGCGGGCATGGCGCGGATTTTCATCAGCGCCCGGAAAAGCTGGTCGCTGGCGGTCGCGGTGGTTGTGGCCGAGAACTGCGGGTAGAGCGGGAACATCACGATGCGTTCGCAGCCCTGGTCCATCAAGCGCTGAACCGAACTCGCGATCGACGGGGTGCCGTAGCGCATGCCCCAGTCCACCACCACGTTCGGCTTGTCGGCCAGCATCTGGGAGAGCTTTTCGGCCTGCGCGCGCGTGTAGGTGCGCAGCGGCGATTCGTTCTTCGCCTCGTTCCAGATGGTCTTGTAGTTGGCGCCGGATTTCTTCGGCCGGGTGGTCAGCACCAGCCCGTAGAGGATCGGATACCAGACCACGCGCGACAGCTCGATCACGCGCGGATCGGACAGGAATTCCCTGAGATAGCGCCACATCGGCGCAAAATCTGTGCCGTCCGGCGTGCCGAGGTTCACCAGCATGATGCCAACCTTGGGCTGCTTGACCGGCGGATGGCCGGCGGGCAGCGGCCCGATGTTCCGGTTTCCGGTCTGGACGTCGTCTGTGGTCAAGCTCATCTCGGCATTTCTCCCGCGCAGGCCCGGTACTTAGTGATGTCGAACCGGAATTCCAATGCAGCGTCTGGCCGCAGCCTCCTTCACGAGATCACGGCAAGGTTGCACCCGCCTGGCGCGACCGACGCTTGGACGCGGGGCACAACGGCAGGGCCCGCCGGACACGCGGAGGGCCTTTCTTCCGTCTCGCCGGCTTGCCTACTGCACGGCCGGAATGGTGAGTGTGGCGCCCACCGGCAGACGCCGCGCGGCATATTTCGGGTTGGCCTTGGCGATCAGCCGCCACTTGGACGGATTGCCATAGGCCTTCTTGGCGATGTGCCAATAGGTGTCGCCAGCCACGATAGAGTGGCTGTCGCCGGCTGCCGGCTTGGCTTCGGCGGCGGGCGCGACTTCCGGCGTGGGCGCTGCGGCTTCGGCCGGGGCTTCTGCCCGGGCGAGTTCGGTTATGCGGCCTTCCAGTTTGGGCGTGTAGGGGCGGTTTGCGGCCAGATAATCGGCCACCACGTCTTCCAGGCTCGGCCCGTAGTCATAGGCGTTCTGCGCCTTTTCGGCGAAGATCTTGTAGCCGTCGCCGCCAGCCCGCACGAAGTCGTTGGCAGCCACGCCATAGATCTTGGCCGGGTCCAGCGGCTTCCAGGCGCCGTCTTCCATCACCTCCGCCGATTTCAGCCGACCCTGGTTGGCTGCCACCGATTTGTCGAAGCTGTATTTCAGGCCCGCCACCTGCGGGAACTTGCCCTTGCCCTCCTCGATCTCGCTGAGGCCCGCCTCGATGGAATCGGCAATGTCCTTGCCCGAAAGCTGGAATGTCGCCACCGTGTTCTGGAAGGGCAGGACCGTCAGCACGTCGCCCATGGTCACCACGCCCTTGCCGATGGAGGCGCGGATGCCGCCGCCGTTCTGGAACACGATCTGGACCCCTTGTCCCTTCACGCGGTCGAGAACGGCATCGGCGATCAGGTTACCCATCTCGCATTCCCGGGCGCGGCAGTTTTCGCGACTGCCGTCGATGTCGGCGGTTGTCTCCGACACCTGCTTGGCCTTCAATTCCTCGATCGGCGCGCCAAGCTCCTTGATGCGCGCCAGCACCGCTTCGTCGGGCTTGATCTTGGCGTCGAGATAGAGCGGGTCGCCGCTGGCTTCCTTGACGATGCCGTTGTCGTCGAACACGACCTTGAACTCGCCGAGATATTTCGAATAGGAGGCTGCCTGCGTGACTGGCACCTTATAGCCTTCGGGGTTGTCGACCATGGTGGGGTAGGGCCCCTCGGCCTTCGGGTCGGTGTTGGAAAGCAGCGAGTGCGAATGCCCGCCCACCACCACGTCGACCCCGGGTATCCTGGCGATCATCTCCTTGTCGCGCGGATAGCCGACATGGGTCAGCGCGACGATCTTGTTCACGCCCTCGGCCTTCAGCTTCTCGACCTCGGCGGTGATTGTCTTGATGTCGTCCTCAATGGCGATGTTCGGGCCGGGCGCCGCCACTTCCGGCGTATCGTTCGTCACTGCGCCGACGATGCCGATCTTCTGGCCGCCGACTTCCAGCACGATCGAGGGCTTGATGCGGTCGCCCACCTTCGACTGGGCGTTCGGGTGAACATTGGCGCTCAGCACCGGAAATTGCACCTTTTCCAGGAAGGGCACCAACGCATCCTCGCCGTCGTCGAACTCGTGGTTGCCCACGGTCATGGCGTCGAACTTCATCTGGTTCAGGAACTCGGCTTCCACGGCGCCCTTGTAGGTGGCGTAGAACAGCGATCCCTGGAAATTGTCGCCGCCGTTGAGCAGAAGCACGTTCTGCCCTTCCAGCGCTTTGCGGCGTTCGGCAATGGCGGTCACCAGACGGGCCGCGCCGCCGATGCATTCGTCCTTGCTTTCCTCTTCCGCGGAGCAGGTCGATTCATACTTGTTGTTGGATTCGATGCGGCTGTGCCAATCGTTTATGTGCAGGATGGTCAAGGTGTAGTCGGCAAATGAAGCGCCGGTGGACAGGGCCAGGGCCGATGCGCCCAGCGTAACGGCGACGACAAATTTCTTCATGAACTGTCTCCCGATTGATGCTGACGAATAGAGTGCCCGCTGTCTTTGACCGTTTTGCTACGGTTCTCGGGGCGCATGTTCACATCGCGCCCGGGTCCATGCAAGCGCAATCCTGGCAGCGGCGGGGCGATGGTTAAAGCGGAAGCGGTGTGGGGGAGGTCCCGCGGTGGACGAAACCGGGCGGGCGAGACAGTCTGCGCCACATATCATGACGGCGGGCTCTTGCGACCGCGTTCACGGCGATGCCGGAGCTTGTCCGGTCGACGGCGGGCGCCGACTGGCGAAGCGCGAGGCCGGGCCCCGCGCTTTGAATAGGTTGGAGAGTCGCGCCTGCCTTCCGGCTCAGCCTGTCACCTGCCGGCGCGTCAGCACGAATTGCTGGCCGTTGGAGCTGGTGCAGTTGAGCTGGTTGGGGGTCACCAGCGCGCAGTTGACGTTGGTCGTGCTCTGGCGGATCAGCGACCGCACGGTGATCTCCACCGTGCGGGCATCGGCCATACGGTAGCTTCCGTCGGCCAGCTTGTTGCCGGTGTCCAGCGCATTGGTCTGGAAGGCGCCGCCGGAGAACTGCGACACGGCAACGCCGTCAGTGCTCATCCATTCGCCCTCGACGCCTCTGGGGGCAACCGAAATCGGTCCGCCGACCCCCGGCCCCGAACCCACGCATCCGGCCAGGCTGGCCGCTGCGGCCGCAATCGCCGCCGCCGAAATCAGTTTGCGCGCAATCGTCATGGTTGAAAAACCCTCTCCTCAGTCCGCATCGAAAAAGCAATCGCCCCATTTCAGGGCGATTGCAAGACATTGCCGGGATGGTTTGCCGGTCGAAGCCCGCCTAGCGAACCAGTATGTTACGGAACTGCCACGGATCCCGCGTGTCGATATCCTCCGGGAACAATCCCGGCCGACCTTCCAGCGGTGTCCAGTCCGTATAATGGCCCGTCACCGGACCAAGATAGGGACGCTGCACTTTGAGGCAACGGCGGTAGTCCATGGCGTCGGTGTCGACGATGCCGGCCTGCGGGTTCTCAAGCGCCCACACCATGCCGGCCAGCACGGCTGAAGTCACCTGAAGGCCGGTGGCGTTCTGGTAGGGGGCGAGCTCGCGCGTTTCCTCGAGCGTGAGCTGCGAGCCGTACCAGTAGGCGTTCTTGCCGTGGCCATAGAGCAGCACTCCCAGCTCGTCCTTGCCGTCGACCAGCTCGTCCTCGTCAAGCACGTGCTGCACGGGCTGCGGCCGGCCGGCCGCGCCGAACATCTCGTGCATGGAAAGCACGGCGTCGTTGCAGGGATGGTAGGCGTAGTTGCAGGTCGGCCGGTAGATGGCTTCGCCATTCCCGTCGCGCACGGTGAAGAAGTCCGCGATCGAGATCGCCTCGTTGTGGGTGACCAGGAAGCCATATTGCGCGCCCGGCGTCGGGCACCAGCTGCGCACGCGGGTGTTGGCGCCGGGCTGCTCCAGATAGATGCCCGCCCCGCAGCCGGTCTGGTGCCCCTTTGCGTTTTCGGGCAGCCATTTCTCATGCGTGCCCCAGCCGAGTTCGGAGGGCTGCAGGCCTTCGGAAATGAAGCCCTCCACCGACCAGGTGTTCCAGAACACGTTGAGCGGTTTCGGGTTCCTGGTGAGCTGGGTGTCACGCTCGGCGATGTGGATGCCCTTGACGCCGGCCTGCTGCATCAGCCTGGCCCAACCGTCGCGATCGCCGGCCGCAGGTTCGGTGAATTCCAGGCCGAGATCGGTGGCGAGGTTGACCAACGCCTGCTTGACGAACCACGACACCATGCCGGGGTTGGCGCCGCAGCAGGATACGGCGGTGGTGCCGCCCGGCCGGTCGCGGATTTCCTGGAGAACGGTTTCACGCAGCGCGTAGTTGGTGCGCGAGGCGTTGTCGGCTTCGGTATCGAAATAGAAGCCCAGCCATGGCTCAACCACCGTGTCGATGTAGAGCACGCCGAGCTCGCGGCACAGCCGCATCAGCTCCAGTGACGAGGTGTCGACGGAGAGGTTGACGCAAAAGCCCTGGCCGCCGCCCTTGGTGAGCAGGGGTGTCAGCAGCTCACGGTAGTTCTCCCTGGTCACCGCCTCCTGGAGAAAGTCGATGCCGCGCTCATCGAGAATGTGGCGGTTGTCGTCGCGCGGGTCGATGACCGTCATGCGCGATTTGTCGAACTTGAAATGGCGTTCGATGAGAGGAAGTGTTCCCCGGCCGATCGAGCCGAAGCCGATCATCACCACCGGGCCGCTGATCTCACCGTGTACGGGCCATTCGTCATTCGCCATTCTATGAAAACTCCTTGGGGTTCGCGCCGCCGCTGCCATCGGCCCGGTCGGTCGCGAACTGCCAATCACAGAATGGCCTCACAATAAAGAAAAATCGAAGTCCGCTTCAGGCACCCGCCGCCATTTTTTCCAGCACAGCGACCAGCCGGTCACGGTCGGCGGTAAGCCCCTTGTAGTCGAGCTGGTCCAGGTTGAGGGCGGCAAGCTGGGCGGCGAACGAAGAAGCCAACTGAGCCTTCTCCGGATGCCTGGCCAGCATGGTCAGCGGGTCGAGATAGATGCGGATCGTGAACAGGATGTCGCCCGAAATGGGAAGCTTGCGCAGCGTCTGGCGCTCGATGCGAATGAAGGCCTGCGCGGCAATCTCGTCAGTGCTGAATTTCGATGGGCGGTTGGTGGCGCGGTCGATGCGTTGCTGGTGCGAGAACGGCATGTAGAGGGCATTGCCGGCCTGCAGCGACCAGTTGAACCGCTGGACCGGCTGTTCTACCGCGAGGTGGTCGAAAATGCGTTCGATGATGTCGGCAGTGCGTGTGCCGCGACCGAAGGCCGGCACCGGTTCATGAATTTCCTGCAGCGCCAGGCCGAACTTTTCCCGGAGCGACCACGACGATGGGAAGCAAAGCGAGCCGGCGGCGAGGCGCCAGCCAATATCGCCCCTGCGCATCAGGATAAGGTCTTCCGGCACCAGCCGCGAGGCGGCTCGCAGCGGCTGCTCTGATGCCTCGCTTATGTCGATGCGGTGCGTGCCGCCCACCACGATTTCTTGGCCGTCCTGTTTGTAGATGTCGGGGTGATGCTCGAGCAGATAAGGCACCAGCATGTCCAGCACTTCGCGCTGGGCGGCGCTTGTGTCGGCCTGCTCGACGAACACCTTGTCGGCAATCGAGCCATAGAGCCTGTCCTTTTCCGCGAGATAGGCCTGAAGGTCGGCGTCGATCTCGATCCATTCTTGTGGGTCGAGAGGCTTCAGCGCGATTGTGAACGGCTTCGTCGAGCCATCGTACGGCGTATGGGCAGGCATGGTGTTCAAGGCTGTTTATTCCCCTCTTGTCTGTTGGGGCGAGATAAGCAGCCTCGTAAAAAGCGTGCAAGCCGGAGATGACTAGGCCAGATGGGCGGGGATCAGGCCTCGCAACGAATTGCCGACATAAAGGGCGCGCGAGTTCCTCAGATCGTCGACGGTCAACACCGCTTCCACGGCCTTGCCGGCGTCCAGCATTTCGGCGCGAAGCACGCCGGCAAGCAGTCCGCTGCCCAGCGGCGGTGTCTTCAACGCGCCATCGCCCATGTCGGCGAAGATGGTGGTGATGGTGCCTTCGCAGACATTGCCGGCGTCATTCAGCAGGACCACCTCGTCGGCCGCCTCGCGCGAAAACTCTGCCCGCGCGGCATCGTATGCGTTGCGCAGCGTCGTCTTGTGGCGCAGCAGCGGGTTTTTGGCGTCCAGCCGGGTGGCAGCTATCGCCAGGGTCCAGACTGTGCCGGCGGGCAGAGGCACGAAGGACTGCATGGTGACGTTCGGCTGCCCGTCGCTGTCAAGCGTCAACCGAACCCGCAGCGGAGTGTCGCCGCCGACCGCGTGCACCAACGTCTCTTCGACGGACGGCCTGTCGAAGGCGAAGCCAAGTGCACGCGCTGATGCCTCGAGCCGAGCCATGTGCCGGTCGAACCGCAAAAAGCCTTCGGCAGGCTCCCAGCGCAGCGTCTCGATCAGCTCGAAGCCGGCGGGGCTCCCGTCGCGAAGCGCGCTTTCAGAAGGCATTCGTCATATTCCTCTCGTGCGGTGGAATCGAACACCACGCCGCCGCCCACATTGTAGATCGCCTCGCCCTCGGGGAAGAGCGAGATGGTGCGGATCGCAACCGAGAAGCGCATCGTGCCGCCCGGAGCGATCCAGCCGATGGCGCCGCAATAGGCATCGCGCGGCGTACCCTCCAGCTCGCGTAGGATCTCCATGGCACGGATTTTCGGCGCGCCGGTGATCGAGCCGCAGGGGAAGAGCGCGGCAAAGATGCGCGCAATCGTGACGTCGGGCAGCAGCTTCGCCCGCACGCGGCTCACCATCTGGTGCACGGTCGGATAGCTTTCCACGCGGAACAGCTCCGGCACGTCGAGCGAGCCCACCTCGCTGACCAGCGAGATGTCGTTGCGAAGCAGGTCGACGATCATGCGGTTTTCGGCCTGGTTCTTCGGATCGTTTCGCAGGAACTCGCGCTGCGCATCGTCCTCGGCCTGGGTCTTGCCGCGCGGGGCGGTGCCCTTCATTGGGTGGGTCTCGATCCAGCCATCCGAATCCACCTGGAAGAACAGTTCGGGCGAGCGCGACAGCACGATCGGTCCGCAGTCCAGAGAAACCAGCGCGCCATATTTCACCGGCTGTCGCTCGGTCAGAGCGTCGAAGGCGGCGAGCGGGTCGCCCGACCACTGCGCACGGATCGGGAAGGTCAGGTTGCCCTGGTAGCAGTCGCCCTGGCGCAGGTGCTGGTGCAGCCGGTCAAACCGGCTCTCATAATCGGCGAAGGACCATGTCGCCCTTGCATCGAAGATCGGCCCGTTGGTGGCCGACTTGCGGAAGGAGGGAAGCTCGGTCTCCGATGGGGCGTCGAAGACGCCCAGACAGATCATCGGCGCGCGCCGCCCCTCCGGCAGGATCGGCCGCAGCTTGGGCTCGAGCAGATAGCCGGCCTCGTAGGAAAAATAGCCGGCCAGCCATTTGCCCGCGTCATGCGCGGCCTGGATTGCATCCAGCGCCGGAAAGAAATTGTCCGGCGTGTCGGCAACGATGATCTCGCTTGGGCGATCGAACAGGAGTTCGTGGCCGGCAGGATCGTCCCGGAAGAGAACGAACGGGGAGGCTGGCATTCTTCTAACCTGCAGCAGCGAAGGCGGGGCGCCTCAATCCAGCGTTTCCAGCTCGTCGATCAGCTGGCTGATGACGGCGAGGCCGATCTGCCAGAAGGCCGGATCGGACGCATCGAGACCGAAGGGTTTCAGCAGCTCGGAGTGGTGCTTGGTGCCGCCGGCGCGCAGCATGTCGAAATACTTCTCCTGAAATCCCTGCTCGGCGTTCTGGTAAACCGCGTAGAGCGAGTTCACGAGGCAGTCGCCGAAGGCATAGGCATATACGTAGAATGGCGAGTGGATAAAGTGCGGAATGTAGGTCCAGAAGGTCTCGTAGCCGTCGCGCAGCTTGATCGCCGGCCCGAGGCTTTCGGCCTGCACCTCCAGCCAGAACTGGCCGATGCGGTCGGCGGTCAGTTCGCCGTTGCGGCGCTCGGTGTGCACCTTGCGCTCGAACTCGTAGAAGGCGATCTGGCGCACGACCGTATTGATCATGTCCTCGACCTTCTGGGCGAGCATGGCCTTGCGCTCGCGCTTGTCGGTGGTCTGGTCGAGCAGGGAGCGGAAGGTCAGCATCTCGCCGAAGACGGAAGCCGTTTCGGCAAGCGTCAGCGGCGTGGCGGCCATCAGCGCGCCCTGGCCGGCGGCCAGCACCTGGTGCACGCCGTGGCCGAGTTCGTGCGCCAGCGTCATCACATCGCGCGGCTTGCCCAGATAGTTGAGCAGCACGTAAGGGTGTGCCGACGGCACCGTCGGATGCGCGAAGGCGCCCGGCGCCTTGCCGGGGCGCACCGGCGCATCGATCCAGCGGCGGTCGAAGAAGGTGCGGGCAATGTCGGCCATCTGCGGAGAGAAGCGGCCATAGGCCGACAGCACGGTATCCTTCGCCTGGTCCCATCCGATCGTCGCCTGCGGTGTCTCGGGCAGCGGAGCGTTGCGGTCCCAGTGGTTCATCGTCTCCATGCCGAGCCAGCGCGCCTTCATGGAATAGTAGCGGTGCGACAGGCGCGGATAGGCTTCGCGAACGGCGGATGCCAGCGCATCCACGACGCTGCGTTCGACGCGGTTGGCGAGATGGCGGGAATCGGCAATGTCCTGGAAGCCGCGCCAGCGGTCGGAAATCTCCTTGTCCTTGGCCAGCGTGTTGGTGATCAGCGTGAAAGTGCGCAGGTTTTCCTTAAACGTCTTGGCCAGCGCTTCGGACGCCTTGCGCCGCACTTCGCCATCGGCGTCCTGCAGCCGGTTGAGGGTGGGCTCCAGCGTCATCTGCTCGCCGTCGATGTCGAAACGAAGATCGGTCATCGTCTCGTCGAAGAGGCGGTTCCAGGCGCCGCGCCCGGTGATCGACTTTTCATGGAACAGCTGCTCGATGCGGTCCTCGAGCTGGTAGGGCTTGTCCTTGCGGAGGTCGAGCACCCATGGCCGGTAATGGCCGAAGGCGGGGTCGGAGTCGAGCGCGGCGAGAAGCTGCGCGTCGTCGATCAGGTTGAGCTCCAGCGCGAAGAACAGCAGGTGCGCGCTGGCGTCGGTCATCTTTTCCTGGACGTCGCCATAGAGCTTGGCGCGCTGCGGATCGGAGGTGTCGCCGGCATAGACGAGCCCGGCGAAGGAGGCGATGCGGCCGATCAGTTCTTCGATCGCCTCATAGCTGCGCAATGCCTCGCCCAGCTTGCCTTCGCTTCCCTTCTGCGCTTCCGCCGCCAGCGTGCCCTTCCAGCGCGTCTCGAAGGCGACCGCATCCTCGGCGGCCTTGGCGAGGTCGCGCTTCAGCTCCGGCGCATCCATGCTCGCATAGAGATCGCTCAGATCCCATTCCGGCAGGTTGCCGAGGTCGACCGCGCTCTGGCTGGAGCCCAGAGGAGCGGCGTTCCGCTCCGGAACTATGCGCATCGCATTTCCTTCCGACTTCAAGACAAGAATAAAGAGCCGGTAAATCTAAGGACTTCGTTCACCGGCTTTTTTGAAACCTTATTTAGAACCCTGTGCCAGCATGATCCATACGGCACCATGCTCTCTAAAGCGATTCTTCGAACATTTCATGCCAACCAGCATCCTCATAGTCGACGACGATCCGGTGCAGCGGCGCCTGCTGGAGGCGGCTGTCACGAAATTCGGCTATAGAGCCATCCTGGCCGACGATGGAGCCGCCGGGCTGAAGGCGCTCGATAGAGCCGACGGCGGCGACATCGCCAGCATGATCCTCGATCTTTCCATGCCCGGCGTGGACGGCATCGGCGTCTTGAAGACCATGCGCGAACGCGGCATCGAACTGCCGGTCATCGTCCAGACGGCGCAAGGCGGCATCGAGACGGTGGTCTCGGCCATGCGCAACGGTGCCTTCGACTTCGTCGTCAAGCCGGCCTCGCCTGAGCGGCTGAAGACGGCGATCGCCAATGCGCTCAAGGTCGGTGCACTTAGCGGCGAGGCTTCGCGGCCGAAAAGAAGCGGCGGCGTGCTGACCATCAAGGACCTGGTGACCAGCAGCCCGGCGATGGAACGGGTGCTGCGCGTGGCGCAGAAGGCGGTCGCGTCCGATATCCCGATCCTGATCGAAGGCGAATCCGGCGTCGGCAAGGGACTGGTCGCCCGCGCGATCCAGGGGTCCGGCGCCCGCAGGTCGAAGCCGTTTGTGACCGTGAACTGCGGTGCGATCCCCGACAATCTGGTCGAGAGCATCCTGTTTGGCCATGAGAAGGGTTCGTTCACCGGCGCCACGGAGCGGCATACCGGCAAGTTCGTCGAGGCCCACACAGGCACGCTGTTCCTGGACGAGATCGGCGACCTGCCCATGGACGTGCAGGTGAAGCTGTTGCGCGCGGTGCAGGAGGGCGAGGTCGATCCGGTCGGCGGACGTTCGACGGTCAAGGTGGACATTCGCCTGATCTCTGCCACCCACCGCAACCTGCTGCAGCAGGTGAAGGACGGAAAGTTCCGCGAGGACCTGTTTTACCGGCTGAACGTGTACCCGATTTTCGTTCCGCCTCTGCGCGAACGCCGCGAAGACATTCCGCTGCTCGTGCGCCATTTCATGGCCAATGTCGGGCACACGCAGCCGCGCGGCCGCATAATGGATATCTCGGCCAAGGCCCTGTCCATGCTGCAGGCCTATGACTGGCCGGGAAACATCCGCCAGCTGGAGAATGCCGTTTTCCGCGCCACCGTGTTGTGCGAGGGCAACGTTCTGACAGAGGAGGAGTTTCCGCAGATCAGGGCGCAGGTGGAAGGTGCGGTGGTGCTTGCCGAGCGATCGGCCGCGCCGGCTGACGCGGCCGAGCCGGTCCGTGTGCGGCCAGCCGAATCCGCTGTCGCCGAATCACCCGTTGCAAAGGCCGGCATCGGCTTGCTGAAGGGCGTCGACGAGCAGGGCGAGGTGCGGACGCTGGCGGAGGTCGAGCTAGAGATGATCAAGCTCGCGATCGAACACTACAATGGCCGCATGAGCGAGGTTGCGCGCCGCCTCGGAATCGGGCGCTCCACGCTCTATCGCAAGCTCAAGGAATACGGCCTCGACCCGGTGGCGGACCGCTAGGAGCCGCGTGTCTTGCCGGGCAAGGCCGCGGCAATCGTCTGTTAACCACGACGCCAGCGTAAGGTTTTTGCCCGGAAATCGCCACGGTCTTACCGCATTCCCCCTTCAATAAGCTCTGATTAACCATTAGGATCGATATTCGGGCGTGGTTTTTAACGTCCGGGATTCAAATCCGGGGACAAACGGCACTCTACAGGGCCTTTGATTTGACTGACACCGAGCGACCCAAAAACAGGCGTGATCGCTGGCGTATGCTGGCCGCTTCGCTGATCGCACTAGGTTCCTTGACCATGGGCGTATCGTCGGCAAGCGCCGAAACGCGGTCCCTGAAGCTTTACTTCGTCCATACCAGAGAGAAGGGCGAGATCACCTTCAAGCGCAACGGCCGCTACGATCCGGCCGGCCTGGAGCAGATCAACCGCCTCCTGCGCGATTGGCGCCGCAACGAGCCGACGAAGATGGACCCGCGGCTTCTCGATTTGGTCTGGGAAGCGTATCGCGCGTCCGGTTCTCGCGAATATGTCCACGTCGTCTCAGCCTATCGCTCGCCGGCGACCAACAGCATGCTGCGCAGCCGCAGCAAGGGCGTTGCCGAAAAGAGCCAGCACATGCTCGGCAAGGCGATGGACTTCTATCTTCCCGACGTGCCGCTGAAAAAGATGCGCGAAATCGGCCTGAAGCTGGAGGCCGGCGGCGTTGGCTATTATCCGACTTCCGGCTCGCCCTTCGTGCATTTCGATGTCGGCAATGTGCGGCACTGGCCGCGAATGAGCCGTCAGGAGCTGGTGGCGGTGTTCCCGAAGGGCAATACCCTGCATGTGCCGAGCGACGGCAAGCCGCTGCCGGGCTTCGACCAGGCGCTGGCCTCTTACGAGGCCCGCAAGAATAGCGGCGAAATCGCCATTGCGCTGGCGACCGGCAAGAGCAGCCCCAAGCGCTCCCGTAGCCTTTTGGCTACGCTTTTCGGAGGCGGCGGTGGCGCCGATGACGAGGAGGATAGCGCACCGGTCATGGCGGCTGCTGCCCCGGCACCTGCGCCGAAGGCGAGCGTGAAGCCTGCGCCTGCGGTAGCCGCGTCTGCCGCCAGCGGCATCCAGATCCTGTCGCCGAACGAGGCGCAGCGCGCCGAGGTTCCGCCGTTCAACGAAGCTGAGCAGCAGTCCTCGGAAACGCCGGAAACCATCATTGCTGCGCTGCCTGCGCGCAGCGTGCCTCTGCCGGCACTGGCACCACGGCCACAGGACGACGTAGGCGCCCTGGCGCTTGCGGCCGCGGCAACGCCCGCCAATGTCCCATTCGGCATGGCGCAGGACCCGCTGCCGGCAACGCCGGCTGGCGCGGCGCATGAGATTGCGCTCAACGTTCCGTTGCCGACGCATCGGCCGGACTACACGCCGTCGGCGCAGCAGGCGGCCACGCTTCTCGCCCTTGCGGAACCGGCTGAGAGCCAGGCCATCGGCGATGTTGCAATTCCGCTGCCCTCCAGCCGGCCGGAATTGGCGCAGGCCGAGATGGTGGTTGCCGCACTGCCGGAAGCGCGCCCTGCGCTGCCCGAAACGGTCAAGCCTGATCCCATTGCCGAGCTCGCTGCGGCCGAGAGTGCCTCCGTCGTGGAGGCAGAGATCAAGGCCAACAATGCGCGCATGGCGGCACTGACCAGCGCGACCGCTCCGGCTGAAGCCATGGTCCAGCGTGCCACGGAGGCCGATGCGGCTGCCGCAGTCGCCGGGGCCAAGACCACGCCGAAGGCCGCTCGCGCCAGCAGCCAGGATGCCAAGCCCGACCCCAAGCCGGTGACGCTTGCGGCTGTACCGCAGGCTGCCCACTGGGTGCTGCACGGCACCCATGTGGCTCAGGCGACAACAGGGACGAAGGCTCCGTCCTTTGCCTACAACATCGTGCGCACTGCGCCGCGCGAGGTCTACACGGCCGGCTTCCAGCAGGGGAACCAGGTCGCGGATGCGAGCCGGTTCAGCGGCAAAGCGGTTCAGTTCCTGTCGGTGGCCCGCTTCAACTGATCTAGCTGCCTCAGATGCTCCAAACGAAAAAAGCGCCGGTTCTGCCCGGCGCTTTCTTGTTTTCTTAACAGCGCCGTAGGAGGACAGGCGCAGCCTTCAGGAGCGCACCGAGCCTCCTCAGCCCTTGCGCAGACCGGCTGCCTCGCGCGCCAGCGCTTCGATTGCAGCCCAGTCGCCCGACTTCACGAGATTATCGGGCGCAACCCACGACCCGCCGACACAGGCCACGTTGGGAAGGGAGAGATAGCTGAGCGCATTGGCGGCGGTGATGCCGCCGGTCGGGCAAAAGCGGATCTCCGCCAGGGGCGAGGCCAGAGCCTTCAGGAAGGCCGCGCCGCCCGCCTGCTCGGCGGGAAAGAATTTCAGGAAATCGAGCCCGGCATTGCGTGCCATCATCATTTCGCCGGGCGTGATCGCCCCGGGCAGCAGCGGAACAGGGCTGTCGCTCGCTGCATCAAGCAGGTCGCGGGTGACGCCGGGGCTTACGATGAACTTCGAGCCCGCTTCCGCGGCCTGCTCGAACTGGCGCGGGTCGAGAATGGTGCCCGCGCCGACGATCGCCTCCTCGACCTCGCCGATCACGCGTCGAATTGCGTCCAGTGCCGTAGCCGTCCGCAGCGTGATCTCGATGGCCGGCAATCCTCCGCGCGCCAGCGCGCGCGCCAGGGGTACGGCCGAAGCGACGTCATCGATCTTCAGCACGGGGATGACGGGCTGGCCGTCGAGAAGTGAAATGAGCTTTTCGGTCTTGCTGGACATCGGATTCTCTGGGCTGGAAAGCAATTTCAAACGATTTAGCAGAGCATCGCCTGCAAGTCACCTGACGGATGTTTATCGCCGCCGGCGATTATGGAGAAGTTAGCGCGGGGGCATGGCGGGTCCATTCGCAATGCAGGTGCCTTCGCTCGCCATCTTGTCTTGAATCCGCACGCCGCTGGCGTTACTGCCCTTGGCAATGAACCAGCCTACGCCACAGAACGATTTCCGCGTCGCCGCCCTCTACCGGTTCTGCCGGTTCGAGGCGTTCGAAACCTTGCGCGCGCCGTTGGCGGACTTTTGCTGCGCGCGCGGGATCAAGGGCACGCTGCTGCTGGCCCACGAGGGCATCAACGGCACGGTGGCCGGAACGGACGAGGCGATCCTTGAACTCGTGGCGTGGCTGGAGGCCATCCCCGAACTTGCCGGACTTGAGCTCAAATACAGCCGGGCGGCCGAAATGCCGTTCCACCGCATGAAAGTGCGGCTGAAGCGCGAGATCGTGACCATGGGCGTGGAGGGCATCGATCCCCTTGAAGGGACGGGGGCCTATGTAGCGCCGCAGGACTGGAACGCGCTGATTGCCGATCCCGACACCATCGTCGTCGACACCCGCAACGACTATGAGGTTTCGATCGGCACGTTTCGCGGCGCGGTCGACCCCAGGACCAGCAGTTTCCGCGAGTTTCCCGCCTGGGTGGAGCAGCACCGGGACGAACTCGAGGGCCGCAAGGTTGCCATGTTCTGCACCGGCGGCATCCGCTGCGAAAAGGCCACGGCCTATGTGAAGTCGCTCGGCATCGACGAAGTGTTCCACCTCAAGGGCGGCATCCTGAAATATCTGGAAGAGGTGCCGGCCGAGCAGAGCCTCTGGGAGGGTGAATGCTTCGTCTTTGACGAGCGCGTGGCCGTCTCGCATGGTCTGGAGCAGGGCAGTGCCGTGCTGTGCCGGGCCTGCCGCCATCCGCTCACGCCCGAGGAGCAGGCCTCGCCGCATTTCCAGGAGGGTGTTTCCTGCCCCCACTGTGTCGAGGCCCGCAGCGAAGAGGATCGCGCCCGCTACGCCGAACGGCATCGGCAGGTCGAACTCGCGGCCCGTCGCGGCAATCGCCATATCGGCAGCTGACGAGGCGGCAGGGGGAGGCGGGGCCCTTCGGGCGCGTCCGGAAATCATCCCTACCGTCATTGCAATGTCGTGGTGGGCTGCCTAATTCAGCGGCATCCGAAACCGTCCGCGGCTGCGGACCCAATTTCCGGAGGCATTATGCTGGATCCCAAGAAGCTGCTTGATGACCTGCTCGGCTCCAAAGTTCCGGGGACCGATGCGACGGTCGGCGACAAGGCCGGTCAGGCGGCGCAACTCGCCAGGGACAATCCTTTGGCCGCAGGTGCGCTGGTGGCGGTGCTGCTCGGCACGGGCGCCGGGCGCAAGGTGACGGCATCGGCGGTACGGCTCGGCGGCCTGGCTGCCATCGCGGGGCTGGCCTACAAGGCCTACCAGAACTATCAGAACGGCGCCAAGCCGGCGCCAGTCGGCGAGGGCGAGCCGGAACTGCTGCCGCCGCCGGCCGACACGAGCTTCCACCCTGCCCAGGCGCCGCAAGGCGAGCGCGAATTTGCCCTGGCGCTGGTCCGAACCATGGTCGCGGCAGCCAAGGCTGATGGTCATGTCGACGAAGAAGAGCGCCGCAAGATCGCCGAGAAGCTGGCTGGCGCCGGGATCGACAGCGAGGCCGAGAGCTTCCTGCTCGGCGAACTTTCTCGGCCGCTCGACATTGACGCCCTGGTCGCGGCCGCACAGACCGACGCCCAGAAGATCGAACTCTATACCGCGGCTCGCCTGACGATCGATCCGGACACCCGCGCCGAGCGCGGCTTCCTCGACATGCTGGCCGGACGACTTGCCTTGCCGGACGCGCTGGTCGATCACATCGAAGCCACTGTGGCAGAGGCCAAGGTCACGGCCACGCGCGAAGCGGAGGACGCCGGGCTCTGACGGCGCGATATTCGCCGGCAAGGTTTTGTTAACCGGTCAGGCGCATCATTTCGCCATACGGGGGCGCGGTTCCTCCTCCCAAGCGTTCCTGATCCTGAGGGCGGTCGCCAATGGCCGCCCCTTTTTTGCGCCGGGTTCAACCGGCTTGCCTCCCGCCCCAACTTCTGCGATGCCGAAACGTTCGGGGAGGTAATCGCGATGACGAATGGCAAGACCGCAATCGTAACCGGCGCGGGCACCGGCATAGGCAAGGCGGTCGCTACCGCACTGCTGAGGGCGGGCTGGAACACGGTTTTCGTGGGAAGGCGCAAACCCTTGCTTGATGACGCGATCGCCCAGGCCGGTCCGACCGAAGCCCGCGCGCTGGCAATTGCCTGCGACATTTCCAAAGCCGACGAGGTCGATGCCCTGTTTGCCGGCGCTGCCGAAACATTCGGGCGCGTCGACCTGCTCTTCAACAATGCCGGCATGGGCTACAAGTCGACGCTGATCGACGAAATCCCGGTCGAGGTTTGGAACGACGTGGTCGGCGTCAACCTCACCGGCTCGTTCCTGTGCGCGCGTGCTGCCTTCGGCGCCATGCGCCGGCAGAACCCGCAGGGCGGGCGTATCATCAACAACGGCTCGGTTTCGGCCTATGCGCCGCGGCCGGGTTCCGTGCCCTACACCGCCACCAAGCACGCCATCACCGGCCTCACCAAGACGCTGGCGCTGGACGGCAGGCCGTTCGACATCGCCTGCGGCCAGATCGATATCGGCAATGCGCTAACCGAGATGGCCATGCCGATGACGCGAGGCGTGCCGCAGGCCAACGGAACCATTGCGCCGGAGGCGGTGATGGATGTCGAGCGCGTGGCCGAGGCCGTTCTCTACATGGCAGGCCTGCCGCTGGACGCCAATGTGCTGTTCATGACCGTGATGGCGACCAAGATGCCCTATATTGGGAGGGGATGAGGCTTGAGCGCTCTTCGCCAAGAGATATTTTAATCATAAAATTTCATGCTTGAAATGTAGCTGGCGGAGTGCAATCCTCTTCGTAGAGGAGGCGGCGGCTGGTTCCGCCGGGAAGGGCTCGCATGACGAAAGCTGACAATCCCGCCGAGGGAGCCCAGATGGAGTTTCGCGGACGCATGTCCTACGGCGACTATCTCCATCTGGAAAAGGTGCTCGACGCGCAGGAGCCGCTTTCCAGCGCGCATGACGAACTGCTGTTCATCATCCAGCACCAGACCTCCGAACTGTGGATGAAGCTCGCCATCCACGAGATCCGCTCGGCGATCGTGGCGATCCGGGAGGACCGGCTGCAGCCTGCCTTCAAGATGCTGACCCGCGTGGCGCGCATCTTCGAGCAGTTGAACAGCGCATGGGACGTGCTGCGCACCATGACGCCCAGCGAATACACTCAGTTTCGCGGCTCGCTCGGCCAATCCTCCGGCTTCCAGTCCTACCAGTATCGCGCGATCGAATTTTTGGCCGGCAACCGCAACCTGGCGATGCTGAAGCCGCATGCGCACAGGGATGATGTCGTCGAGGCGCTGGAGGACATTCTTTCCGGCCCCAGCCTTTACGACGAAGCGCTTCGACTGCTGGCCCGGCAGGGTTTTGACATAGGTGCCGATGCTGTGCGCACAGACTGGCGCGAGCAGCGGTCGGAAAGCGAGCAGGTGCTGACGGCCTGGCGCGACATTTACCGCGACCCGGAGCGCCACTGGATGCTTTACGAGCTGGCGGAAAAGCTGGTCGACTTCGAGGATTATTTCCGGCGCTGGCGCTTCAATCACGTCACCACGGTCGAGCGCATCATCGGCCTGAAGCGCGGCACCGGCGGTACCTCCGGTGTTTCTTACCTGCGAAAGATGCTGGAGGTTGAACTGTTTCCGGAACTCTGGAAAGTTCGCACCGAGCTTTAGCAAAGCCATTCCGGGCCCGGAGGAGGGCGCGGGAAATCATGGATACAACGGGAGAGGGATAAACGATGAGGAAAATTCTTGCTGCCAGCCTGCTGGCGCTGTCTGTGGGTGTGTCGGGATCGGCATTTGCTGACCCGCTGAAGATCGGCATGATCACCACCCTTTCCGGCGGCGGTGCTGGTCTCGGCGTCGACGTTCGCGACGGCTTCATGCTTGCCTTGAAGCAGGCCGATGCCAAGGACATCGAGGTCGTGACCGAAGATGACGCCCAGAAGCCCGAACTGGCGGTTCAGATCGCCGACAAGATGATCCAGAGCGACAAGGTCGACCTGCTCACCGGCATCATCTGGTCGAACCTGGCCATGGCCGTGGTTCCCAATGCGGTGGCGCAGGGCAAGTTCTACCTGTCGACGAATGCCGGCCCTTCGGCGCTGGCGGGCACCAAGTGCGACAAGAACTACTTCAACGTCTCCTACCAGAACGACAATCTGCACGAGGCGATGGGCAACTACGCCAACACCGCCGGCTACAAGAAGATGTTCATCCTGGCGCCGAATTACCCCGCCGGCACCGACTCCCTGACCGGCTTCAAGCGCTACTACAAGGGCGAACTGGCCGGAGAGGTCTACACCAAAGTCGGCCAGACCGACTACGCCGCCGAGATCGCCCAGATCCGCGATTCGGGCGCCGATGCCGTATTCTTTTTCCTGCCGGGCGGCATGGGCATCGCCTTCATGAAGCAGTATGCGCAGTCGGGCGTCGAGACGCCGGTGATGGGGCCGGGCTTCTCCTTCGACCAGGACGTGCTTGGCGCGATCGGCGATGCTGCGCTCGGCGTGAAGAACTCCTCGCACTGGTCCAAGGACCTCGACAACGCAGCGAACAAGAAGTTCGTCGAGGGCTTCCAGGCTGAATATGGCCGGCTGCCGTCGCTTTATGCGGTGCAGGGCTACGACACGGCCAACCTGATCCTTTCCGCCGCCGCCAAGGCCAGCGTGAAGGATGCCGACGCATTCCGCGCGGCGCTGAAGGAAGCAAACTTCGATTCCGTGCGCGGCAAGTTCAAGTTCAACTCCAACAACCATCCGATCCAGGACATCTACGTTCGCGAGGTGATCAAGGAAGGCGACGTGCTGACCAACAAGATCGTGGCCACCAGCTTCACCGACCACGAGGACGCCTACGCCAAAGACTGCAAGATGTGACGAAAATCCCGGTCACCTCACCTGTGGCCGGGCTTGAAATTCCCCCTCTCCGTCTCGCCCGTGCTTCGCTCGACACCTCTCCCCCACTTCGTGAGGGGAGAGGATGGGCGTCCAGCTCGCCGCGGCTATCCTCTCCCTCGCTTGCGGGGGAGAGGTGCCGAGCGAAGCCGAGAGACGGAGAAGGGGCATGAATTGAAGGAACGAAGCAGTTTCGCTTCCTCTAAACTGATGGAACCCGATCCTTGTCCACCGCGCTCCTGATCGAGCAATTACTGAACGGATTGCAGTTCGGCGTCATGCTGTTCCTGATGGCGGCCGGGCTGACGCTGATCTTCGGCGTCATGGGTCTCATCAATCTTGCGCATGGCTCGCTCTATATGGTCGGCGCCTTCGCCTGCGCTGCAGTCGCGGCAGCGACCGGCTCCTTCTGGCTCGGCCTTGTCGCCAGCCTGGCAGCGGCGGCAGCCGCCGGTGCGCTGGTGGAACTGGCCATCATTCGCCGGCTCTACGACCGCGACCATCTCGACCAGGTGCTCGCCACCTTCGCGCTGATCCTGATCTTCTCGGAAGGCACGCGCTGGCTGTTCGGTTCCTTCCCGCTCTATCTCGACATTCCGGCGACGCTGTCCGGCGCGATCCAGCTTCCCGGCGGCGGGCGCTATCCTCTTTACCGGCTGGCGATCATCGGCGTAGGAATCGTCGTGGCGGCCGGCCTTTACCTGCTCATCTCCAAGACGCGCCTCGGCATGCGCATCCGCGCCGGCGAGTCCGACCGCGAGATGATCGGTGCGCTCGGCGTCGACATCCGCACCCTCTACACCGTCGTATTTGCACTCGGCGCGGCCCTTGCCGGCCTCGCCGGTGCGCTGGTGGGCGCGCTGCAATCGGTGCAGGTCGGCATGGGCGAGCCGGTGCTCATCCTCGCCTTCGTGGTCATCGTCATCGGCGGCATCGGCTCGATCAAGGGGGCGCTGTTCGGCGCCGTGCTGGTCGGCCTGGTCGACACGCTCGGCCGTTTCCTGCTGCCGAAACTGTTTTCAGCCTTCATGGGCCCGGCGCAGGGCACGACCATGGGCGCCGCGATCGCCTCCATGCTGATTTACATTGTCATGGCTTTTATCCTCGCCTTCCGGCCTCGCGGCCTGTTCGCGGCCAATGCGTGACGGGGTGGGTATGACGCGCGAAACTCTCGTCGGTTTCATCCTGGCCGTGCTGTTGCTGGCGTTTCCGCTGGTGGCATTGGCTATTGACGAGCCCTTCTACATAACGCTCGCCACACGCATGGCCGTCCTGGCGCTGGCTGCAGTGGGGCTCAACCTTGCGCTTGGCCTCGGCGGGCTGATCTCCTTCGGCCACGCCGCCTTTTTCGGCATCGGCGGCTATGTCGCCGGCATCTTCGCGACCCACGCCTTCAACCAGGAGCCGCTGCTCTCGACGCCGTTCGAATTCACGGGCAGCGACCAGATGCCCGTCATCTGGATCTTCGCCATGTTGGTGAGTGCGCTGGTGGCGCTTCCCATCGGCGCGATCAGCCTGCGCACTTCCGGCGTCTATTTCATCATGATCACCTTGGCCTTCGCCCAGATGATCTACTATTTCGCCATGTCCTGGCCCGCCTATGGCGGCGAGGACGGCTTGTCGATCCTGGCGCGCAACGCCTTCCCGGGCCTCAACACGGCCAGCCCGCTCAGCCTGTTCCTGGTCTGCTACGGCCTGCTGCTGGTCGCGCTGCTGGTGTTCGCCACCCTCCGCAGCTCGCGCTTCGGCGCGGCGCTCCAGGCCGGCCGGCAGAACGAGACGCGGCTTGCCGCAGTGGGTATCGCGCCCTTCCCGGTGCGCCTCGTCGCCTTCGCCATTTCCGCGGCCATCACCGGTGTGGCCGGCGCGCTTTATGCCGATCTCAACCGCTTCGTCAGCCCCTCCATGCTGTCATGGCAGATGTCGGGCGAACTCATCGTGCTCGTCATCCTCGGCGGCACCGGACGGCTGTTCGGGCCGCTGGCGGGCGCCATGCTGTTCGTGCTGTTCGAATCGGTGCTTGGCGGCCTGACGGAGCGCTGGCAGTTTTTCCTTGGGCTGATCCTGCTCGGCGTTGTGCTGTTCGCGCGCGGCGGCCTGATGGGCATCGTTGCCGGAAAGGCGCGTCATGGCTGAGGCGGTTCTCTGCATCCGCGACCTGCGCAAGACTTTTGGCGCGCTGAAGGCGACCGATGGCGTCAGCCTCGACTTGCGCCCCGGCGAGATCCACGCCTTGATCGGGCCGAACGGTGCTGGCAAGTCGACGCTGATCCACCAGATCGCCGGCTCGATCCGGCATGACAGCGGCAGCATCCATTTCTTCGGGCAGGATGTCGGCGCGCTCGGCATGGCCGAGCGGGCGCGGCGCGGTCTCGGCCGCAGCTTCCAGATCTCTTCGCTTGCGCCCGAGTTTTCCGCGCTACGCAATGTGATGCTCGCGGTGCAATCGCGGCAGGGTTCGAGCTTCCGCTTCCTCAAGCCCGTGATGAGCGACAAGTCATTGGTCGAGCCGGCCATGGCGGCGCTGGAGCGCGCTGGCCTCGCCGACCGTGCCCGCGTGCCGGCGGCCGAGCTTTCGCATGGCGAGCGCCGCCAGCTCGAGATCGCGATTGCGCTGGCCTTGGGGCCGAAGGCCTTCCTGCTCGATGAGCCGATGGCGGGCATGGGCCCTGAAGGCTCGCGCAGCCTCACCGCATTCCTCGATGGCCTGCGCCACGAGGCGCCGATCCTGCTGGTGGAGCACGATATGGACGCCGTCTTCGCGCTGGCTGACCGCATCTCCGTGCTCGTCTATGGCCGTATCATCGCCAGCGGCACGGTGGACGAAATCCGCAGCCACCCTGAAGTGCGCCGCGCCTATCTGGGGGAGGCGGCATGACGCTTCTGGAGATCGCCGGACTCGAGAGCTTCTACGGCGCCTCGCAGGCGCTGTTCGGCGTCGATCTTGCCGTGGCGGAGGGCGAGGTCGTGGCGCTGATGGGGCGCAACGGCATGGGCAAGACCACCACCATCCGCTCGGTGCTCGGCCTGGTCAGGCCGCGCGGCGGCAGCATCCGTGTTGCTGGCAGGGAGGTCGGCGGGCTGAGCCCGCACCGCATCGCCCGGCTCGGCGTCGGGCTGGTGCCGGAGGGGCGGCGCTGCTTCCCCAATCTCACCGTGCAGGAAAACCTCGTCGCCGCGGCGCGCCCCGGCGTGTGGACGCTCGCCCGCGTCAACGAGTTGTTCCCGCGCCTTGCCGAACGGCGCGACCAGTATGCAAACACGCTTTCGGGCGGCGAGCAGCAAATGCTGGCCATCGGCCGGGCGTTGATGACCAACCCCAAGCTGCTCATTCTTGATGAAGCCACCGAGGGCCTGGCGCCGGTGATCCGGCACGACATCTGGGCCGCCATCCGCCGCCTCAAGGCCGAAGGCCAGTCGATCCTGGTTGTCGACAAGACCCTTTCCGAACTGCTGCCAGTCGCCGACCGCTGCTTTGTGCTGGAAAAGGGCCGCACGGTTTTTTCCGGTGCGCCCGCAGCCCTGACGGCAGAGCTGCAGGACCGCTATCTCGGCGTCTGAGACGCCGCGCAAAATCCACGAACTACCAGAACTGGAGACTATCCATGACCACCGAAACCGTTCACGAAGTGCTTCACCCGGCCAACTGGAAGGCGGCGAAGGGCTATTCGAATGGCATCGTCGCGGACGGTCGCGTTGTCTACCTCGGCGGGCAGGTCGGCTGGAATGCCGATCAGGTCTTCGAGGCCAAGGATCTGGTGGGCCAGACGCGCCAGACCCTTCAGAACATCGTCGACGTGCTGAAAGAAGCCGGCGGGCGGCCGGAGCACATCGTCAAGTTGACCTGGTACATCACCGACAAGCAGGAATATATCGCCAATGTGCGCGAGATCGGCGCCGCCTATCGCGACGTGCTGGGCAAGCATTTCCCGTCCATGGCCATGGTGCAGGTGGTGGCCCTGATGGAAGACGAAGCCAGGGTCGAGATCGAGGCGACGGCGGTGCTGCCGCGCTGATTACGGCACTCGATCTGGAACTCAAGTGGAAGGGGTGGCCGAGGCCACCCCTTCTGCGTTTCCCACGCTCGGTGGCTCAGGCTGCGACCGCCCGGCCGATGACGCGCGCCGTTTCGGCCAGACGCTTGGTGGCGTCGACGGTTTCCTGCGCGGCGTACCAGTAGCGCTCCTTCAGTTCGATATTGAAGAGAACGCCTTCGGGGAACTCGCACTCCGCGACGATCCGGTCCCAAGGAATGTCGCCCCAGCCCACCGGCAGATGCAGATCGCCATGGCCGTATGCCATCCGTTCGCCTTCCGTGAACATCCAGATATCGTCCTGGCGCCCGAAGCTGTCGTGGATGTGGAGGTGGCGTGCCCAGGGGGCGATCGCCTTGACCTCTTCGACGAAGCTATCGCGCTGGCCGTCATAGTCGAGCTTCAGATAGGCATGGCTGAAGTCGAGCGTGGCAAGGACGTTCGGGTGGTCGATCGCTGCAAGCTCGGCCGCCAGGCGGGCAGGCGAAGCCGAGCGCGCGCGCCCTTCATAGCCGGCAAACAAGGTTTCCACGCATAGAACAAGGTCGAGCCTGGCGGCAACGTCGCCGGCGCGCGCGAGCCATTCGCGCTGGCGCTCATAAGCGGCCTCGATGCCCTGCGCCTGCTGCTGCGGTACCAGCCCGGAATGGATGACATAGTGCTCCGCGCCAACTTCCGCGGCGACCTCCAGCGAGGCTTCAAGCACTTCCATGTGGCGTGGCAGGCGCCAGGCCTCGTCCATGAAGTTGATCGAGAGCGGACCATGGACGGAATAGACGACGTCGCGGCCAGCGCAGGCGCGCTTCAGCGCTTCCAGTTGCTGACGGCGGATCTTGCCGCCGATCACGATATCCATGTCATAGGTCGGCAGTTCGATTGCTTCGACGCCGAGCCCTTCGATCATGTCGAGTTCGTCAGCGAAGTCGCTCAGGTCGTTTGCCCGCTTGTGTGCGGAAATGCCCGTGCCTGTAGCACCATTGGCCAGCATGTTCGATTTTCCCTTGATTTCACGGATGAAGGCCGCTCGTGCGGCCATTGACATCTCGGGACAATCTTCGGGTTTCGTGACAGGCGTCTGACTTATCGTGACGGTTCCATGAAATCGCGTTTTTGACCAAAACTTCATCTCGCCGTCACGGGATTGTAATCGGACGCGAACAGAACTGTCATGCAACGGCTCTAGGGAGACACACGGCGGGGGACGGACCCGCGACATTCTTTCCTTGGAGACTGTAATGAAACGGACTTCCCTTCTCGCACTGGCCGCTTCGGTCATGGCAATCGCATCCGGCGCCGCCCAGGCGCAGGAGCGTATCAAGTTCAATTATTGGTACGGCCTGACCGGCGACCTCGGCGAGGTGATGGAAAAGCATTGCGCGCTCTTCAACCAGTCGCAGGACAAGTACGAGGCGGTCTGTTCCGGCCAGGGCGGATACGACAAGGCCGAACAGAACACGATCGCGGCCTATCGCGCCAAGCAGCACCCGACCATCGTCCAGATCTACGACGCCGGCACCGTGAACTTCATGCTGTCGGGCGCCATCTACCCGGCCAACAAGTTCGCCGAAGACTACAAGCTGGACATCGACTGGAGCGCCTATATCCCGGGCATCGCCAACTACTATGCCACCTCGAAGGGCGAGATGTGGTCGTTCCCCTACAACTCCTCGACGGCAGTGTTCTACTGGAACAAGGACGCCTGGGCCAAGATCGGCAAGTCCGAAGCGCCGAAGACCTGGGCTGCGCTGGGCGAAGACCTGAAGGCGATGAAGGCGGCCGGCGTTGAATGCGGCTTCGCGTTCGACTTCGACACCTGGATGAACCTCGAGCAGTTCTCGGCCATCAACGGCCTGCCGCTGGCCACGAACGAAAATGGCTATGGCGGCCTCGGCGCCGAAGTGGCGTTCAACAAGACCGCTTTTGTCGACCACATGAAGCTGTTCAAGGATTGGCTGGACGCCGGCTATGCGCGCATCCAGACCGCACAGGTCGGCAAGACTCTCGTCCAGTCCTTCGCCGATGGTTCCTGCGCATCGACCACCACCTCGATCGCCAATCACGGCACGATCAAGAAGACGCAGGTGGACGGCCTAAACTGGGACGTCGCCATGCTGCCTACGCTTGAGGACGGCAAGCGCACCAACTCCATCGTGGGCGGTGCCTCGCTGTGGGTGATGGAAGGCAAGTCGAAGGAAGAGTACGAGGCCGCTGCTGCCTTCCTCAAATACGTCACTGCCGCGGACACCGGCGAAAAGTTCATCGCCGAGAACACCGGCTACATTCCGGTCACCATGAAGGGCTTCGAGCTTCTGAAGTCGGATGGCTTCTATGCCGATCCGCGCTATGCCGGCCGTGAAGTGGCGATCGAGTCGCTCACCGCATCGGGTGTCACCCCGCTCTCTCGCGGCATCCGTCTCGGCAACTTCACCTCGATCCGCGCTGAAGTTCGCTCCGAACTCGAGGCGGCCTTCACCGGCCAGAAGGACATCCAGACCGCACTGGACGACGCTGCCGACCGCAGCAACCAGATTCTGCGTCGCTACGAGCAGACCTATCGTGGCACCGACCTGCCCTGAGGTCGGGGGTCAGACACGCAGAATGAGGCGCCGCTAATAGCGGCGCCTCCCTTTCGGTTCACCGCAGGGAGCCTGTGCCTTGGAGAAACGCGCCACATTTTCCAACCGTTGGCTGGCGGCGGCCTTGATCGCGCCGCAGATGCTGCTGGTTTTCGTGTTCTTTTACTGGCCTTCGGGCGAAGCGCTTTATTGGGCCTTCACATTGGAACGCGCCTTCGGCGGCGGCAATGAATGGGTCGGCCTCTACAATTTCGAAAACGTCTTCAACGATCCGAAATACTGGAGCTCGGTGCGCATTTCGCTGCTGTTTGCGGTTGCTGCCACCACGCTCTCGCTGGTCATCGCCATGCTGCTCGCCCTGTTCGTCGACCGGCGGCTTCCGGGGCACAAGGTCTACAAGTTCACCTTCTTCCTTCCCTATGCGCTTGCCGCGCCGGCTGTCGGGCTTGCCTTCCGCTTCATCTTCTCGCCTGACGCGGGCTTCGTGTCGGCGATCAACCGCTTTTTCCCTGGCCTGTGGAACCCGGCGCTCGACGGCTTCGATGCAATGTTGCTGATCGTGCTGGCCCAGGCATGGAGCCTCGTCGGCTACAACTTCATCTTCTTCCTGGCTGGCCTGCAATCCATTCCGCGCACGATGGGCGAGGCCGGGGCCATGGACGGTGCCGGCGTGCTGCGCCGCATGTGGGACCTCCAGCTTCCGCTGATCACGCCGACGCTGTTCTTCCTCATCGTCATCAACATAACCGACAGCTTCGTCAACTCGTTCGGCATCGTCGACATCACGACGGGTGGCGGTCCGGCCCGCGCGACGGATCTCATGGTCTACAAGATCTACACCGACGGCTTCCAGGGCAAGGACTACTCGCTGGCCGCTGCGCAGTCGATCGTCCTGATGGTGCTGATCGTCGCTCTTACCTTCGTCCAGTTCCGCTACATCGAGCGGCGCGTTCACTACAATTGAGCGGAAAACGTCATGATCGAACGCACGCCAATTCTGGATTTCGTTACCCAGGCCATTCTGGTGCTCAGCCTGATAGCGTTGCTGATGCCCCTTTGGGTGGTCTTCGTCGCCGCCAGCCATGATTTCCACACGGTCAACCAGGTGCCGATGCCGCTTTGGCCCGGAAATCACCTGCTGGAGAACCTGTCGGTGGCCTGGAAGCAGGGCAATTTCGACCGGGTGATGATCAATTCGCTCATCGTCGCGCTGGGCGTCACTGCGGGCAAGATCGGCATTGCCGCGCTGTCGGCCTTCTCCATCGTCTATTTCAGCTACCGGCTGCGGATGCTGATGTTCTGGCTCATCTTCATCACGCTGATGCTGCCGCTCGAGGTGCGCATCGTGCCGACCTACGCGGTGGCGGCCAATGCGCTCGGCCCGTTCCAGGCCATGCTGAACCTGCTCGGCCTGAGCATCCAGCTGCCGGAATGGAACCTGCTGAATTCCTACTCGGGCCTGATCCTGCCGCTGATCGCGACCGCCACCGGCACCTTCCTTTATCGCCAGTTCTTCCTGACCGTTCCCGACGAACTGACGGAAGCCGCCAAGATGGACGGGGCAGGGCCGATGCGCTTCTTCATCGAGGTTCTGCTGCCACTGTCGAAGACGAACATGGCAGCGCTGGCCACGATCATGTTCGTCTGGTCATGGAACCAGTATCTGTGGCCGCTGCTCATTGTCACCGACCATGCCAACTACGCCACCGCAACAATGCAGTTGCAGAAGGTGGTGCCCGGCCCGCTATTTGGCGCCCCGCCGATATGGAACATCGCCATGGCGGCCAACCTCATCGTCCTCGCTCCGCCCGTGCTCGTCACCATCCTTCTGCAGCGCTGGTTCGTGCGCGGCCTCATCTCAACGGAAAAATAGGGTTCAGCCATGGCCGAAATCACCCTGCGCAACGTCCGCAAGTCATACGGCAAGAACGAGGTCGTCCACGGCGTCGATCTCGATATCTCGGCGGGCGAGTTCGTCGTCATCCTGGGGCCGTCCGGTTGCGGCAAGTCGACCTTGCTGCGCATGGTCGCCGGCCTTGAAGGCGTGACCGACGGCGAGATCGTCCTGGGCGGACGCGTCGCCAACAAGCTGGAGCCGCGCGAGCGCGGCTGCGCCATGGTGTTCCAGAATTATGCGCTCTATCCGCACATGACGGTGGCGCAGAATATCGGCTATTCGCTGAAGATCGCCCGCACACCGAAGGCCCGACGCGAGGAGCGGGTGCGCGAAGTGGCGCGTTCGCTGGGGCTGGAGGAGTTTCTGGCGCGGCGGCCGGCCGAGCTTTCGGGCGGCCAGAGACAGCGTGTGGCCATGGGGCGCGCCATGATCCGCGAGCCCAAAATCTTCCTTTATGACGAGCCGCTTTCGAACCTGGACGCCAAGTTGCGTGTCGCCATGCGGATCGAGATCCGCAAGCTGCACCAGCGGCTCGGGACGACGACCCTTTTCGTGACGCACGACCAGGTGGAGGCGATGACCCTCGCCGATCGCATCGTGGTCATGAACAAGGGAGTGATCGAACAGGTGGCTACGCCGGCCGAGGTCTACCAGCGTCCACAGACCACCTATGTCGCTAATTTCATCGGCACGCCGGGGCTCAACCTTATCGATGCCACGGCCGATCCGGACAGCGGCTCCCTGGTGCTGTCGGATGGGCAGCGTATGGCCTACGACCGCGGCCGGTGGCCGAATGTGGGCTACGGGCCCGTGACGTTGGGCTTTCGCGCTGAAGCGGTGCGGCTTGCACCGGGCGGCATTTCGGGCAAGTTCGACTTCGCCGAGGAACTCGGCTCCGCCAGGCTCGTACATGGTACGTTTGCGGGCAAGTCGCTGATTGCGCATGTGACGGACGGGCGCGTGCGCATGCCGGGCGACCTGCTCACTTTTGCGGTCAACCCCTCCGACATTCATCTCTTTGATGCCGACAACGGCCGCAGGCTGGAAGAACGCGTCTTGGAAGAGACCGGCGGCGAAACGCCGGAAGGCGCTGTCGCGGAAGCCGATGCGCGTGTGCTGGCGACAGGCCGGTCCTGATCGCGATCAGAAAAGCAGCCGATTGTTGCGGCGGGGCGGAGCGCAGGTGCTCCGCCCCGCCGCAATTCTACTTCTTGTTTGTGGCGATGAAGTCCGCCATCAGCGAGACCATTTCGAACATCACGACCATGGCGTTCATGGCGGTGATCTGGTTGGGGCTGTCCTTGGTGGGCATGAGGCAGACGACGTCACCGCCGACCACGTTCAGGCCGCGCAAGCCCTGCAGCATGCGAACCGCCTCGCCGATCCTGATGCCGGGATAGCCGGGCTCCAGATTGGAGACCCCGGGCGCATCAGCCGGGTCGAGCGAATCCATATCGAAGGTGATGTAGACGGGCGCGTCGCCGATGCGCTCAGCGCAGCCAGTCGGCTAGCGAGGGACGAAAATTGCCGGCGCGGCCGGTCATGGCTTCAGCCGCGCACATGGAGTTCAGCACCGCTTCCTGCGTGGCCTCAGTGGCGGCGCGGAAGAGCTTGTCGATGCGGTTCTCGTTGAGCGCGCGCATCGAGATGAGATCGCTCTTCTCGTCGTGATCGATGGTGGTCGCCGTGGTAAAGCCGATGGCGATGTCGCCGCTGCCGTGGCCCCAGAAGGCGCCGAGCCGGGCAAGCCCCGCGCCGCAGCGACGGGTCACGCGCCGAAGCTGGCGATGTTCCAGCGGAACGTCGGTGGCGAGGATGATGATGACCGAGCCCTTCTCCGCCTCCTTTGCGGCGTTAGGGGAGGGTCGGCGGCCGTCCGGCAGCACGAGGTCGCCGGCGCGGCCGAAATTGGAAAGCACCAGCGTGCCGAGATGGAAGGTCTGGCCGTCCAGCTCCAGCCGGCGCGAAGAGGTGCCGATGCCGCCCTTGAAGCCGAAGCAGGTCATGCCGGTGCCGGCGCCGACATTGCCCTGTTCGACCGCGCCTTCGTGCGCATTCGCCAGCGCCAGCCGAGCATGTTCCTCGGTGACGGCCATTGCCTGTATGTCGTTCAGCGGCCCGTCGTTGCACTCGCAGACCACGGGGTTTACCGTCGCGGTCTGGCGGCCGATGTCCGGGTTGGCGGCGATCGCCTCGCGGATCAGCGCGTTGGCGCAGGTGCCGACCCCAAACGTGTTGGTGAGCAGGATCGGCGTTTCCAGCGTGCCGAGTTCGTCGATCTGCACCAGCCCCGTGCTTTTGCCGAAGCCGTTGATGACGTCGCTCGCCGCCAGCACCTTCTTCCGGTAGAGATTGCCGGCATGCGGCAGCACGGCGGTGACGCCGGTATTGATGTCGCCGTCGCGGATCGTGTGGTGGCCGACGCGCACGCCGGGCACATCGGTGATCGCGTTCTTCTCGCCCGTGGGAAGAATTCCGCAGACGATGCCAAAATCCCGTGCGTTCACCGATCTTACCTCAACCTATCTTGACTGCCCGGATCTCAGAGCCGGCCGGCTTCCACGATGCGCTTCAGGAAGGCTTGCGTGCGCTCGCCCTGTGGCTTGCCGAAGATCTGTTCCGGCGGGCCTTCCTCATATACCTTGCCGGCCTGCAGGAAGCAGACCTTGTCCGCGACTTCGCGGGCAAAGCCCATCTCATGCGTGGCGAGCACCATGGTCATGCCGTTCTTGGCTAGATCGCGGACGATGTCCAGAACTTCCGAAACCAGCTCCGGGTCGAGCGCCGAGGTGATCTCGTCGAGGAGAAGCAGCGTCGGGTCCATCATCAGCGCGCGCACGATTGCCACGCGTTGCTGCTGGCCGCCCGACAGGCGGTCCGGATATTCATCCGCCTTGTGCTGCAGCCCAATGCGGGCAAGCAGCGCCTTGCCCTTTTCCACGGCCTCCGCCTTGGACATGTTCAGCACCTTGGTGGGCGCCAGCGTGACGTTTTCGATCACGCTCATATGCGGGAACAGGTTGTAGCCCTGGAAGACGATGCCGATCTCACGGCGCAGGGCGTCGAGGTCGACGCCGGGGCCGGTGACGCGGTCGCCGTGAAGGCGAATTTCACCTTCGTTGATCGTCTCCAGCCTGTTGATGCAGCGCAGCAGCGTCGACTTTCCGCAGCCCGATGGGCCGATCAGGCAAACCACCTGATGTTCCTCGATGTCGAGCGAGATGCCGGAAAGGACCTCGACCGCGCCGTAGCGCTTGTATGCCTTGTCGATTTCGACCAGTGCCATCTTTTCAGTCCATCCGTTCGAGGGGTCAGGAGCGCATCTTCTTGCGGTCGCGTTCGATCAGCTTGTCGACGAAACGAGCCTGCGGGATCGTGAGCACGATGAAGAGGATGGCGACGGTGGTGACGGCGGAGAGGTTGAAATTGTTGCTGGCGATGATCTTCGACTGGTTGAAGGCGTCGATCGTGCCGATGATCGCGACGAGTGCCGTGTCCTTCTGCAGGCTGATGCAGTTGTTCATCAGCGGCGGAACTATGCCGCGCACGGCCTGCGGAATGACCACGTAGCGCATGGTCTTGAAATAGGAGAGGCCGAGCGAGCGCGCCGCCGCGATCTGGCTCGGATGCACGCTTTCGATACCGGCGCGGTAGACTTCGGAAGTATAGGCGCCATAGGTCAGCGTCAGCGCGATGATGGCGTAGGCGTTGGAAGACAGATCCTTCAGGATCGGCAGGCCGGTCAGTGGCAGGCCGAAACCGATCAGGTAGATGGTGATGATCGCCGGAAGGCCGCGGAACAGGTCGCTATAGATGATGGCCAGTGCGCGGATCGGCTTGCCGGCTTCGCCGGGCAACGTGCGCGCCACGGCGACCACAAGCGCCCAGATGAGGATCAGCACGGCGGAAACGGTGAAGATGAAGATGTTGGTGCCGAAGGCATTGAGCACGGCGCCGGCTGATTTCACGATCAGCGCGAGGTCGAAGAAGGTCCGGCTGACGGCCGCGTCGTTGACGACAAGGAACCACGACAGCGAGCAGAGGATGAGCAGGGCCGCCGAATAGGCGAGCGCCTTCCACGATGCATCGGATGCTTTGGCCCCGAGCTCACGCCCGAGATAGATGTCTGCAGATTTGGCGGCCTGCGACGACCACGACAGGGCGCGGGCTGCGAGCGCCACGACGAACAGCGGTAGCAGGCACGCGAGAGCGGCGACTACCGTCACCGGCATTGACGCCCAGCCTTCCTCGATCACGAAAGAACGGATGTATTGCGCCGTATAGGCCAGCGCCGCGAGGGTGGCGAGCGCGCAGAGCAGAACGCCGAAGGAGCGCTTGCCAAAGGTTCGGACCTGGTTGCGAGCGCGCCATCTCCTGGCGCGCTCGTCCTTGGCTTCGAGAGCCGATGTGGACATGTGGTTTCTCTAGCCTTGGCTCAGGGCTTCCAGGTCGGGACGTCGTCGGGCGAAACGCCGCCGAAGGACTCGAGCAGATATGCTGCCTCGAGCTTCTTGAGCGTGCCGTCGGCCTTCAGATCCTCGATGATCTTGTCGATCGTCTCGGCGTTCTGCGAGCCCTTCTGGTAGATGCCGGCGGTCAGTTCGTCGCTGGCGTATTTGCCGATGGCCTGGAGCTTGCCGCCGGAATTGGCGACCTGGCCGAGCACGATGCCCAGGTCGGTCATCACCGCGTCGACCTTGCCGGCTACAGCGGCCGTGAACATGGAGGCGGTGTCATCGAACACGTCCAGCTGAGAAACGCCCAGAGTGTCCTGCACGAAGGGAACCAGCGTCGTGCCGGCCTGCGTGCCGACGTGTGCCTGCTTGATCGTCTCTTCATTCAGGGTCGAGCCGGCCTTGGCGGCAACGCCGTGGGCGGAGGCAAGGTACGGGGCCGAGAAGTCGACGACCTTCTTGCGCGGCTCGGTGACCGAGATCAGCGCCAGCGCGATGTCGAAGTCCTTGTTCTGGCCGGCGACGATGGAATCGAAGGAGGCGTTGACCAGCTTGACCTTGTCGAGGCCAAGGCGGTGGGCAATGTTGACTGCCATGCAGAATTCATACCCGTCCTTGATCGTCTCGGGCGTGTCGCCGTTGAACTGGCCGACGGCCGGCAGGTTGATGATGACGGTGAACTGGCCCGGAACGGCCGGGGTGATCGAGGCAGAGCCCTTCTCGCCGGTCAGCGGGCAGTCGCCATAGCCTTCCGTCGCCATCGCTGCTCCTCCGGCAACGAAGGTCAGAGCCGTTGCGAGCAAAGCACGCCGCGCGAGCTTTGCCGTGGTGTTGAAGATCGTCATAGTTTCCCCTCCTCAAAAATGTTGGGTGGCTTCTGTTTTCCACCGAAGCAGGCTTAGTTGCGGGCCAACTCCAGATAGATGGTTTGAAGGCGCTTGGTGATCGGGCCGGGCGTGCCGTCGCCGATGACATGGTCGCCGATCCGGATGACGGGCGTGATGAGGCTCGATGCGCTGGTGAGGAAGGCCTCCTTGGCCTGCTGCGCTTCCTCGACCGTGAACAGCCGCTCCTCGACGCGGGTATTCTGCTCCTCGGCAATCTTCATGACCGCGCGCCGGGTGCAGCCCGGCAGCACCGAATGCGAATTTGGACGGGTGACGATCACGTCGTCCTTGGTCAGGATGAAAGCGGTGGACGAGGCGCCCTCGGTGACGAAGCCGTCTTCAACCAGCCAGGTTTCGTGGAAGCCTTTTGCCTTGGCGGCCTTCTTGGCCAGCACCTGCGCCAGCAGCATCACCGTCTTGATGTCGCGGCGGGCCCAGCGCGTGTCTGGCGCGATGTCGACCGCGACGCCGTTCCTGACCGAATTGGCGTTGACCAGGTTCTTTGCCTGGGTGAACGCGACGAAGGAAGGCTTCATGTCGTCGGCAAAGCCGAAGTCGCGGTCTGCGGCGCCGCGGGTGACCTGAAGATAAACGACGCCTTCATCCAGAGAATTGCGCGCGATCAGTTCGCGCTGCACGTCCACGATTTCTTCCATTGAAAGCGGAAGCGGAATTGAAATTTCCTTCAGCGAGCGTTCCAGCCGGCTGAGGTGAAGATCATTGTCGACCAGCTTTCCGTCGATCACGGCGGTTACTTCGTAGATGCCATCGCCAAACAGGAAACCGCGGTCGAAAATCGAAATTTTCGCTTCGTTTTCGGCGACAAAGTCTCCGTTGAGATAAATGGTTCTGTTCAATTCGGACCCCGAAAACTCAAGACGCCGGACGCTAGGGAATCCATTTTGCTACGTCCAATGCATTGTTTTCCCATCCTTATGCAATTTTTGCATAACACCCACCGGCGGTGTAAACCGCGTCTGGCCAAGCTGCGGCAGCGGAGGATTCCATGGAACTGAAATGGCTCGAGGATTTCGCGTGCCTGGCGAATACGCTGAGCTTTTCCCGCGCGGCAGAGGAAAGGCGCATCACGCAGTCGGCCTTCAGCCGCCGCATCAAGCAGCTCGAAGCCTGGCTTGGCGTGACCCTCGTCAGCCGGGTGACGTTTCCTGCCGAGCTGACGAAGGAAGGCAAGGCATTCCTGCCGGTGGCGCAGGAAGCCATCAGGAATTTTTACGCCACCCGCGATGCCCTGCAGCCGCCAAGGGCGCAGAGCGACCAGACGCTCATCTTTTCTGGCCTCAACACGCTGACGGTGGTTTTCTTTCCGCAATGGTTGCAGCAGATGCGCTCCCGGTTTGGCGAATTGC
This sequence comes from Mesorhizobium sp. KR2-14, assembly GCF_040049255.1. NCBI lineage: Bacteria > Pseudomonadati > Pseudomonadota > Alphaproteobacteria > Hyphomicrobiales > Phyllobacteriaceae > Mesorhizobium > Mesorhizobium sp. KR2-14. The sequence goes on from NZ_JBDZDR010000008.1 coordinate 145,158, forward strand.
GCACGCGCATGAGCCCGGACAAGGGCGGGATCGAAGAGAACATCGGCACGCTGGTCGAGGGCGAGGCGGATTTTTTCCTGACCTATGCGCATGCCTCCGTGCCGTTCCTCATGGACAGCTCGCGCTTCCCCCATCTGGTTCTCGGGACCGAACGCCTGCTGCCGGTCAGCAGCCCGGCAACCGAAGGCGCCCAACTGGACCACGCCATCAGCAGTGGAGTTCCACTGCCCTATCTCAGCTATGGCGACTTTTCGTTCTTCGGTGTCGCGCTCTCAAAGCTGTTCGCCAGCAAGCCGCGCTTCCGGCGCCGTGTCGTCCACGAGAACACGATATCGATCGGCCTCAAGACCATGGCGCTCGCTGGCTGGGGCGTCGCCTGGCTGCCCGAAGGCCTGATCAGGCAGGAACTGGACGAGGGCACGTTGGTGCGGGCGACCGACGATCCGTCCTGGGACATCGAGGTCGAGATACGCATCTATCGCCATGCGACCGCGACGCGCCCGATCGTCGACGAGTTCTGGCGCGCGGTGGGCGAGAGCTTGCCGCGTTAGCCTTTGCGGCGATGGAGGGGACGTCGCCGCCCCCTCAAACCCTGTTGCCGTTGGAGGCGATGCGCATCGTTTCCTGCCCGCCGCTCGGCACCACGATCATCTGCTTGACCTTGCCCTGCTTGAAGGCGGTGAGGAACCGGTCATAGTCCTTGAACGCTACGCAGCCATGCGATTGCGCCTGCTTGCCTCGCAGCAGGTAACTGTGGGTGAGAAAGCCGTCGCGGCCATGCTTGTTCTTGCCGTCGATCGGCAGCATGCGGATCGCCTCGACGCCATGGAAGCGGGATTCGCGCATCTTGAGGTTGTAGGTGTGCGGCGGCGTCGGCCCGTTCATCTTCACGTGCACGTAGCGAGGATCGTCGGCCATCTTGCCGATGCCTGAATGGGCCTCGAGCACGCTGCCGTCGGGCATATAGACCTTCGCGGCGCTGATGTCGTAGACCGCCACGCCCCCGGTCTTGGGGCGGCCGCCGAACAGGTTTTGCAGCGTCTGGCCCAGGCCGCGGCTTCTCTTCTCTGACGGATCGTCCGGCCGCGCATAGGCGAGTTGTTGCGACTTTTGTGCCTCGCTGCCGTCAGCCTTCTTTGGTTCGTCTGCCTTCGATGCACCTGGCTGCTGCGTATCCGAGGCAGCCTTGCCGGCCTGGTTTCCAACCGGACGAGGCTGCGGCAGGGGACTGTCGAGCGGCGTGTCTTCAAAGCCCGGGAGCATCGCGGTTGCGTCGTCGAGGTCCAGATCCTGTGCGGCGAGGTCCTCCTCCGAAGGTGCTGCCAGCAAGGCGGACAAGGCGGCCCCGGCTGCGCCACTTGGTGAAGGATCGGCATAGGCCAGCACGGTCTGGGACGGGCTGGCCGGCGCGACGGGCTGCGGCGTCGCATGCTGCGGCGCGGGCGCAGCAATCTTTGCTGTGCGCGTCGGCTTGGCGGAACCGGTGGCGAACAGGCTGGCGAGTTTCTCGGGCGTCAACCCGGCCTTCTTCACGACGTCTTCGAAGCGCGCGGCATTGCTGCTCGCGTCAGCGGCTTTCGCAACATCGTTTTGGTCGGCGGCTTTGTCACGGGTGGCGGCGATGCTTCCGGTCACAAAGGGCTGCACTGATGCGGCAGCCAGCCTTGGCGACTTGACCGGCAAGGCTTGCCCGCCCGAGAGCCGCGCCTGCATCCTCTTGGCCGGGTAGATCTGGGGCTTCGGCATGTATTGGCCGCTGCTCAGGGCAAAGGTGCTGCCCATAGCGATCATCCCGGCCACCGACCAGGCGGCAGCACCGGCAAAAGCGGTCCCAAAGCAAGTGATTAGCAGCGGGCGCACCAGGCGGCGCAAAGGCTGTGCACGAACGATCTTACTCACCAACGCGTACTCTACCGGCAACCCCGCAAAGGGCTCGAGGCCGACCAACGACCTCAATTGCGAGACTTCCGGACTGTCCCCATCTTGAACCAGTGATCGAGCAAAGATGAACAAATATGGTTAAATTTTGCTTTGCAGCCGCAAACCATCCCTATGTGTCGCCGTGAGGCGGCAAGAAAGCGGCGCAAGCGGCTATCGGCGTGGATGATCAGGGAGCTCCTGAGGCGCGATCCGGTGCTCGGCATCGAACTGGCAAGGACGGCGTCCAGGATGTATCATGGCGTAGGTTTTTAAGGTTCGGTCTGCTCACCTGGAGGGTGGGAGAATGACCCTTGCCTTGACGCTCCAGGCATTTCTCGAGCGCAAATGCATCGAGTACGATCTGGTCGAGCATAGGCCGACCAGCTCTTCGATCTCGACTGCGCGGGCTTGCCGCATTCCGGCCGGTGCCCTGGCCAAAGCCGTCGTGCTGCGCGGTCGCGACGGCTACTTTCTCGCGATCCTGCCGGCCTCCAGGCGCCTCCAGTTCGATGGCCTCAAGGCGCTGTTCGGAGAGGGGCTCACCCTCGCCACCGAGCTTGAGCTGGACCAATTGATCACGGATTGCACGCGCGGCGCCGTTCCTGCGGTCGGCGAATGCTACGGGCTCGACGTCATCATCGAGGACAAGGTTCTTCAGCAGCCGGAAGTGTATTTCGAGGGGGGCGACCACGCCACGCTCGTCCACATGAGGCAGGCCCAGTTCGCGCGGCTGACCGGGAAGGTGCGCCACGGGCGGTTCAGCGCCGGCCATGGAGGTTCATTGCCGGCGAACGGCTGAACAGACGTGCCGAAGGATCGGACGGAGCGGCGACAGAAGGCGCGCAGACGCGCGCATTGCCAGCGGCACTCGGCCTGGGACCGGGCGATCTAGACAGGGAAAGGAAACGCCAATGCCTTGCAACTGCGCCAGTCCGGACGACGTTCTCCGGGTCATCAAGGATGAAAACATCGAGATGGTCGATCTGCGTTTCGTGGACCTTCCCGGTTTGTGGCAGCACTTCTCCGTGCCGCCGAAGACCATCGGGCCGGACAGCTTCACCGAGGGCGTCGGCTTCGACGGTTCCTCCATCCGCGGCTTCCAGGAAATCCAGGAAAGCGACATGCTCGTCGTGCCTGATCCGACCACGGCATTCCTGGACCCGTTCACGGAGGTGCCGACGCTGGTCCTGATCTGCAATATCATGGACCCGACCAACACCCTGCCTTACAGCCGCGATGCCCGCTTTATCGCCCAGAAGGCCGAGACGCACCTCAAGGCCACCGGTATCGGTGACGTCGCCTATTTCGGGCCCGAACTCGAATTCTTCGTGTTCAACGAGGTCCATTACGATCAGGGCACCAATTACGGCTACTACGACATCGACGCGGTCGAGGCGAACTGGACCGGGCGAGCCGGCCTGGGGCTTGGGCACAAGCTGCGCCCCAAGGAAGGCTATTTCCCGGTTCCGCCGGCGGACACGCTTCAGGACGCCCGCACCGAAATGGTGAGGCTGCTGGAAGAGATCGGCATTCCGGTTGAGGCGCATCACCACGAAGTTGCAACTGGCGGCCAGGGCGAGATCGACATGCGTTTCGCATCGCTGACGCGGATGGCCGATAATGTGATGATCTATAAATACGTGGTGAAGAACGTTGCCCGCCGGCGAGGCCTGACCGCCACTTTCATGCCAAAGCCGCTGTTTGGCGACAACGGCTCGGGCATGCATGTTCACCAGAGCATCTGGCAGAAGGATCGCCCGATCTTTGCCGGCGACGGCTATGCCGGTTCCAGTGAGGTGATGCGCTATTACATCGGCGGGCTTCTCAAGCACGCGCCGGCGCTGCTCGGCATCTGCGCACCGACCGTCAACTCCTACCGGCGGCTGGTTCCGGGCTTCGAGGCGCCGGTCAATCTGGGCTACTCGCGCCGCAACCGCTCGGCAGCGTGCCGGATTCCGATGTACTCGCCCGACCCGAAGGCGAGGCGCGTGGAGTTCCGCTGCCCGGACCCCTCCTGCAACCCGTACCTGGCCTTCGCGGCCATGCTGATGGCCGGGCTCGACGGCATTCGCAGCCGCCTGGACCCGGGTGAACCGATCGACAAGAATCTCTATGACCTGCCGCCGGTCGAACGCGCCCAGATCCCGTCGACACCGGGCTCGCTGGACGAGGCTCTCAACGCGCTTCAGGCCGACGGCAAGTTCCTGCTGGCACAGGATGTCTTCACCACCGATGTCATCGAAACCTACCTGAGCTACAAGCGCACGCATGAGATCGAAGAGATACGCATAAGGCCGCATCCCTACGAGTTCGTGCTGTACTACGACATCTAGGCCTGGGGCGTTGGGCTCCTGCCGCGATCGTCCGGCATCGCTCTAGCAGCGACGTGAGTTGTTCGCGCGGAAACGTTCGATAGCTTCGACAGTTGCGACGCCGCCTTGCGGGCCCTCGATGGTCGATGCTTCGGGTCAGCACCTTGGTCGCGCGGGAGGACCGGCGACACGGCTCTACACGTTGATGGCGTGGCTGAAATCGTCAGGTGACCAGGCGTGACTCGTCGCGGCGGCGCTGGTGCGCGCGGCTGCTGCAGCATTTCTTGTACTTCTTGCCCGAGCCACACGGGCAGGGGTCGTTGCCGTTGCGTTGCAGCCTGCCGATCAGGGGCGACAGCAAAGCCGAGGGCACCAATGCTGCGAAAAGAGCGGCAAGCTTGGCCGAAGTGCCCGGTATGACCAGCCGACGGCGTGACTTGAACCCTTGCCACGCGCGTTTGGCTACCTCATCCGAAGTCAGCCTTGGCAAGACCTTGAATAGCACGGTCAGATCGGCACCCGAACTCTGGAGGAACGCCGTCTCGACGGGCCCGGGCGCTACGCAGGTTACGGTTACGCCGCTTCGGCGCGTTTCCTGATGCAGCGCTTCCGAAAAGCTGCGCACGAAGGCTTTGCTTGAATAGTAGAAGGCCATGTATGGGCCTGGAGTGAAGGCAGCGACCGAACCGATATTGAGTATCCCGCCGCGCCGCCGCGTCACCATTCCCGGCAAGAAGCGCAGCGTGAGGTCGCAAAGGGCACGGATGTTGAGGTCGATGATGCCGAGCTGGTCATCGGCAGGAAGTGCCGTTGCCGCGCCGCGCAGGCCGTAGGCCGCGCTGTTGACCAGGACATCGCAGGTCAGGCCTTGCGCGGTGAGGAAGGCCTCCAGCCGCGCCGCCGCATCATGCGCCACAAGATCCAGTGCAAGAGTGAACGGCTCCCCGCCGGCTTCTCGCACCTCGGCGGCGGCGGCGGCCAATTCTTCAGCCGAACGCGCAACGAGCACGACCACGCGCCGCTCGCGGGCGACGACCCTGGCGATGGCTCTGCCGATCCCGCGGGAGGCGCCGACGACGACCACCGCCGGGCGAGGCTCTTTGCTCATGCTCATGCATCTGTCTCTGAAAGTTGCCGAACCGGCAAGGACTGTGCTTTGGCCAGCTCTTCCACTTCGCCAGCCACGATGCTGTTCAGGATTTCTTCGAATCTCACCAGCGCACGCGCGACATTCGCCCCGTCCATGACCCTGTGGTCATAGTGGATGCGGACATTTACCGAGCCGTCTTCGCCGATGGGGCCGTAATTGAGCAGGGTGGATATAGGCGTAAGAGGGTTGAGGGATTCCGCCCCAAGGCCGGAATAGACCGAAAGCTGGAAAGTGCCGAAATAGCGTGCCCGCTGTCGACCAATATTCAGCCCCAGCCACATGAGCAGCCATCGGACGGGAGCCGGCGCGCGGGCCATTTTGAGGGCGCGCCGGAATTCCTTGATTTCCGAGACTGGACGTGACCGCGCTGCCTGGACCAGCGCTTCGAGCTGGGCGATGGAGCTGCGCTCGGGGCCCTTGATGGTGCTCAGCAGGACAACACGTTCGCCGTCAAGCTCGCGCTCATGCGCCACCGAGGCTACGCTCATCGGGAATTCGTAAAGATGCGGCCGGGGCAATTTGACGTAAGCACGCCGCAGCTCCGGAACTTCGCGCGCCAGAAGGGCATATCCCTTCAGGAAAAGCACAGTCCAAGACGATCTGTGCTTCTGCGAGGTCCTGGCTTTCTGGAGCGCCTCAAGGCGCATCTGGCGCTGCACGGTGACCCGTGGCACCCCCATCGAAAACCTCATCAGGTCTCCGACGAGACGTCGCGGTTCCGAAAGCTTGAGGGCTCGGCCTCGCATCAGGCAGCTCCGCTATGATAACAATCAATAGAAATAAGGAATAAGCCGTTTTGTCCTTTCCATATAGGCTTTATAACGCGGGCCGAATATTTCGAGCATCATGCGCTCTTCCTTGTCCACCCGAAGAAAGAAAAGAACCGCAAACCCGACCAATCCTGCCGCCCCTGCGAACCAGTTCGACAGCAGGAAGGCCTGCCCCACTCCCATCAGCAAAAAGGAGGTGTACATGGGGTGGCGGATGAAGGCGTACGGCCCACCGCTTACCAGCTCGTGTTGCTGGCGAATCTCCAGGGTGATCGACCAGTTGCGGCCCAGTTCCTTGTGGGACCTGCGAAAAACCCACAGCGCCTTAAAAAAGATGGCCGCTCCAACGACGACGGCCCACGCCTGCGCCGGGTAGTCGGCCCCTGCGGGCATGCCGGTGGCGACATAGATTGCGGGCACGATGGCAAGACCGAGCAAGGCACAGGCAAGCCCAAAGATGTCGGCGGGAGAACGGCGATCGCTCACCACCCGAACGCGCTTGGCGCGGCGTTCGAAAGGATAGCGAATGACGTACCAGGCAATGATGCCAAGCACCCAAGCAATCTGGCCGATCGAAGCTATCGATATCGTCAATTTACGCTCCCCGCGCCACTGAACGGCTCGTAAGCGACCCCATCAATGCGCAGTTTTCGCGCCCGGTATTGGCGATGGAAGCTTACGATTGTCTCGCATTCAGCTCCCGAAGCTTGGTGACGAATTGCTGCGGCCGAAGCTGGATGCTTGGCGTCTTGTAACCCATCGAGCGGGCAATGTCCGCAACAAACGCGTTACAATTATACAATGCCGCATGCCAGACAGGTGAACTGGCCTGCAGCTTGCGAATATTGGCGACAACCTTATTGTACTCGGCTTCCGTCAGCATCACGCGCCAACTCGCGGACCTGTATTGTTCTTCCAGGTCTCCGTCGCTCCATCCGGTCTCCGCTTCCACGGGGAGGAAATGGCCCAGAACATAGGGGACCGCGCTTTCGGAGCGCGGATGCAGGCCCGCAACCTCCGGATTGATCATTTCCCCGTTTTTGGTGGAACGGCCAAATACAACATAGGTGTGGCCATAGCTGAGCGCGTAGCGCGAGCGGAATTCGATGAAATATCCGTATGTCTTGTTTTTGGATGTATCTTCCTTGAGTTCGCGTGCGGCCGTGGGCGCCGCCACAACCGGCTTCGTGCCATTGGCACTCGAGACGAATCTCGGTGCGGGACTGGTGTCCTGGCATGCTGCTGTCGCAAGCGCCAAAAAAGCCACAACAGATACGCGGACGCCTGATAGAAGCGTCATTCCCGTGGCTCCACTCCTGAGTTTGAACGATATCGGCCCAGTTCGTTCCGACGACTTTGGCCTGCCGGGTCGAAAGCCTGCCGCAGTCGGTACTGCGGACTATGGTGGGAGGGACGACTACGGCCCTCCCACCAATTTCTGTTACTTGTAGACGGGTTCTGGTTCGACCACTGGCGCGGGCGGCGGGGCTTTGCCCTTGCCTTTGCCGATGGTGGTGCAGCCGCTCAGGCTGGCGACGGCGAGTACTGCGACTAATGCGATCAGAAATCTGCTCATAAGCTATCCTTCCCGCTTATGGTGGAATTATTTCCATGCAGCCCCCACAACAAGTGTGGGCAATTACAACATAACTGTCAAATACGCCAAGGCATAGTGCAGCAATGACACATTTTGTAAAGCAGTTTACGCGGTGTTATCGGAGTATTCCAGTGCGTCATCATCAAAGCACCAGGACCTCTGTTCCAACATTCGTACGTTCGTACAGGTCAATGATATCTTCATTGGTTAGTCGGATGCATCCACTCGAAACCGCAGTGCCGATAGTCCATGGCTCATTTGTACCATGCAGGCGAAGCATAGTATCTTTTCCGTCACGGTACAGATAAAGGGCGCGTGCGCCGAGTGGATTATTGGGTCCGCCGGGTACTCCACCTGCATATTTGAGGAGGCGCGGCTTTCGTTGCATCATGCTTACGGTGGGTGTCCACGCCGGCCAGTTCGCCTTTCGGCCGATGATCGCCTTGCCTTTGACCGTGCGCCCCTCTTCGCCGATACCGACGCCGTAGCGCATCGCCCACCCGCCATCTTCGATGGCGTAAAGAAAACGTTCGGATGTATTGACCACGATGGTTCCGACGGGCTGATTGCCGTCGTACTTCACGCGCGTTCGCTTGTAGCGCGGATCAACGACGAACTGCGTATTGGTCGCCATTACGGACGTCTGCGTTCCCAATGGCGTGCAGCCGGCAGCCAGGAATGCCAAACTGCCCAACATCACGCCACGTCGTGACAGGTCGTTCATGCGCGAGCCCTCTAAAGACCGGACATTGCGCCCATTTTATACTGTCGAGAAGCTGTGTCTAGTTCAGCAACGTAACTATGATTCGGTGAGTTGACGCCGATCATAGGCGAAGACGTTGTAGGCCTTGATACACTTTCAGGTGGATCGCTATGCAGGAACTTGGATGAATGCGGAGAGGACTTGTGGGCGGTGTGTCTGGGCGTGCCGCCTTCCGTGTATCCTGTCACTGTTCTGATTGGGTGCAGTTGATTGCAATCGCAGGGTCCTGGATGTGCGATGTTCATCAGGAAAGCAGTCGTCGTGACCGCCCTCAGTCACACTGCAATCGTCTGCAGGCAACTTGGCACCCATCATCTCATTGACGGAGCCTACGCAGTCCGTTTCGTCTTCATGCCTGGGATTTGATGGATTGGGTTGAGCCGAACCGCCGAGGGACTGTTGTCGACGGCGCATGGATAAATTGCAGGGGAGCCGAACATACCTGATGTCGGCACCAGCTCGGCCACGGTAATAGCCGCTCAGCGCGGTGGCTCTTCCTCGCCGGCCAAGCTCTACCCGGTGAAATAGCCGAGTTGGGCCGCGGACAGAGCCTGGTCGGGAGGCGAGATGCCTCCCGACCAGCATTCGTCAAACTGGCGCGATCAAGAAACAGCCGTTTCGGCCGATCTCGGTCGGGCCTAGCGTTACTTGCTGACCATTTCTGGTGCTGGAGCCGCGAACGGATTCCCCAGCGGTATGATGACACGGACCCAGCCACGCGTATCACGTCCGCCGTAATTCCTCTCCCACACATCGGTGGTCAGATAGGCCTGCAGCGTGACCGGTCCAAAATTATATCCGACAAGTCCGCCGAGGGCGAACTGGCTCTCCTTTTGGTAGCCAGCAGTCGGCCGGTTGAGGTCGGTTGAATAGAACCCGACAGGCCCGATCTCCCATTTGTCGAATTTCTTGGTGGCAGTCAGGTCGATGTTAAGAAAATCAGGGTTGTCTACGCCGTCTGTAACGCTGTGTTGCTGAATGCCCCAGATTGCATTGGCTGTCAGGTTCCAGTCGTTCCCTGTATAGCTGAGAGCAAATCGCTGGTTGAGCGACGATGTGTTGAAGGCAACCTCGTTATCAACGCGGATATAGGCACCAAGTGCGTAGCTGAACCCGAAGTTGTTGCCGAGATCCCATGCCAGTTGCCCGGCGAAGTATGGATTGTACATCCCGGAGGCAAAATCCGTATCGGCGACGCCCACTGCGACCTGGGGTGCGGCTGCCAGGAACTGCAGCCTGCCGCCTAGCAGCGTCCAAGGCGTGGACCAGGCAAGCACGGGGATGTTGACGCCCACGCTCGTTGACTCGGGCGATGTATTTCTTTGGCCCCAATCGGCTGTATCGACGAAGTAAAAACCTTCCGGAAGCGGTGCGCCCGTTGCGATGCCGACGGTTTCACCCGGTTGGGTCACCGATCCGGCGAGGACGGCGTCGCTTGTCCCGCAGACGGCAAGAGTTGCGATCGCGACGCGTGCCAACAGCCTTGTTTGCATTTGTTCTTCCCCTCTGCGAACATAGTATCGGGTGCGGTCGGCCACCCGCGTTAAGTTCAGAAATTCTATGGATCCCGCCCACTCACGAATATCGGAGCCACGCCCGGATCTAGATGCACTGAGAAACGCTGTTACTTCTATGTAGCCAAGAAAGGCGATATGCGCTTACACATAAATACCGCATGTCCACCTGGCAGATTCTAGGGGCATGACGATGCCTCTGCCAAGTACACGGCGAATCTATACCTTATTTTCGGATGCCGCTACTGACCGACTGCAATGAGGCAGATTCTTGCTCGAACTGTTGCAAAATTGTGTCACAGCGGATTTCGCCCGCGAAAACGCGGGGGGGGGGGGGACGCCGCCGCAACCGCTTCCGCCGTGGCCTGGGTAAACCCCGCTCAGCTTTTTGGCTCGCTGACGTTGCCGGGTCCGAGTTCCGGGAACCTTTTTGGCCGGCCGGCATCTATTGACGGTCAGGAGAAAGCTCATGCCGCAGGTTCCAGGAGACGCGGTCAGGATCGTGGCCGCCGATGATTTGGATTTGACGCGCCGGGCGCTTGCCCGCGACGGGCACGCATTCCGCACCATCATGCGGAAATACAACCAGCGGCTCTATCGCATCGCCCGAGGCGTGTTTCCCAACAATAGCGAAGCCGAGGATATCGTTCAGGAAGCCTATGTCCGCGCCTTTGCCAACCTGGGGAGCTTTCGCGGCGAGTCCACGCTGGCGACGTGGCTTTCCCGGATCGTCATCAACGAGGCGCTCGGACGCCTGCGCAAGAAACAGCGCGCCGCGGAAGTGCCCGTCTCCGGCGATCGCGCGGCGGAAGCCGAAATCATTCAGTTCCCGCTTGGTGGAGGCCTCGTTGATCCGGAGCGGACGATGGCGCAACGGCAGATCCTGCAGCTTGTCGAACGTGCTACCGACAACCTCCCCGACCTCTACCGGGCCGTCTTCATGGCCAGGGTGATCGAGGGGCTGAGCGTCGATGAGACGGCGGACTTGCTGAACATACGCCCCGAGACGGTCAAGACGCGGCTGCATCGCGCCCGCGCGCTGGTGCGCAAGGAACTGGATGCGCAGATCGGCCCCGTGCTGCTGGACGCCTTTCCCTTTGCCGGCCGGCGCTGCGAACGCCTGGCCACGGCGGTGATGAAGCGGCTCGGTTTCGAGGGTTGAACTTTCCGGGAACCTTTTACGCTCCGCCGCATCCAAGCATCGTCACTTCGAGACAACGCCGGCGCCATCGTGCCGGGTGAAGGAGGTTTTCATGCACATTCGTCCGATCGCGATATTGACCACGCTCTGCCTGCTCGGGGCAGCACCTCTGGCCCAGGCTGCCGACAAACCCAGCGACCCCCAGATCGCCCACATCGCCTACACGGCCGGGGTGATCGACATCGACGCGGCCAAGCAGGCGCTGGCCAAATCCAAGAACAAGGACGTTGTGGCCTTTGCGAAGGACATGGTGCGCGACCATGAAGCCGTGAACACGCAGGCGCTCGACCTGCTCAAGAAGCTCAATGTCACGCCGCAAGACAATGCCACCAGCGAGGCGCTGAGCAAGGCCGCCGCCGCCGAACGCGACAAGCTCGCCAAGCTCGACGGAGCAGCCTTCGACAAGGCCTATGTGCAAAACGAGGTGGCTTTCCACAAGCAGGTGAACGGCGCTCTCCAGACGGTGCTCATTCCTTCGGCAAGCAACGCCCAGCTGAAGAGCCTGCTCGAAACCGGGCTGAAGATATTCCAGGGCCACGAGCAGCACGCCGAGCACGTCGCCGCCGAGCTCAAGTGAGGCAGGCCATGTTGCGCAAACCACTTGTCCGGGCTGCCAGCGCCGCCCTGGCGCTGGGCCTGGGCGCCGCTCCGCTCCGGGCGGAAACCTTCCAGGTCACGATCGAGAACTTGGAGTTTTCGCCCGTGCAGATCGATGCGAAGGTTGGTGACACGATTGAATGGATCAACAAGGACATACTGGCCCACACCGCCACGGTGGACGGCGGCTGGGACGTGATGATCCCGCCCAAGAAGTCGGCAAGCCTGGTCGTGGAGGCGGCGGGGTCGACCGACTATTACTGCCGCTTTCACCCCAACATGAAAGGCCGCGTCATCGTGACGGCGCCGTAGTCGCCAAGCTGGAACGCAGCTCCGACATCACCCGACCGACCCGGTCGGAGCGAGCGAGGAGGAAATCGAGGTCCTGCGCTTCTCAAATATTCGCGTGCCGATCATTTTCGGCGTGGGCGACGATATCCGGGCCAGGCCTTCGGGAGGTCTGGCCGATGACCTCGCTGGACCCGTCACGAGACTGGGTGTTCATCCCCACGTGGCCGCCGCCCGTGAAGGACCTCGCGAAGCGCTATCCAGAACGGACTTACGTGCGTACGATCCCGCACCGTGACCTTTTTGAAGAGGAATGGGAGATTAGACGCAAACGCTGCGTCTCAATTGTTCTTGAAGAAGCCCGCGCTATCGGTGCCATCAAAGGCGCGTCAGTTCTCGCCGAAGTTAATGAATTGGCGATGGACAAGCTTGCTCGTCGCATTAATATATGATTGTTTGCATATATAGCCGATCAGTTCAGTCGGAGGAAAAGATGGGGACTTGTGAATGAAATTCAGGGCGCTTGTTGCATCTATCTGCTTTGTCGCTTTCGCATCTATTGCGCAGGCTGGTCTCGATGACCCGCCGAACATCTCTGATCGGCGGATCAGTATTATCTTTTCTTGAATCTTGGGATCACGATCGGAGCGTGGTTGATGTCGGATCTGACGTTGCCGCAATTATCGTAGATTGGATGCACACCGATACGTCATGAGCCTTATCTGCATCGAAGTGGATGCGACCGTACGACAGGGTATCGTCTTCGACTAGTCCGGCTCGCTTTACCAGAGCCACGATCCTGTCAGTGAACAGGCCGTATTCGATGCACGCTGATTTCACGCTATGCAGATATCTGCATAGCACGGGGACGAAGAACATCTCTCCCGGGCCGTACGGCAGGTTGTGTTCCGCGATGTCCTGAAATAGCTCGATGAGCTCGGCGAACGCTGGTTACTCCGAGTTGCTTCGGAGCCAGCGGCCGAGGGGACCGAACAGAAACTTCCCCTGTCCTCTTGGGCGCTCCCTCTCAATGATCGAGGCGACCGTGCTGCGGATATTTGCCTCCCCTTGCCGGGCGAGGAAGAACTCAATCTCGCGGGATGACGCAGAGCGCAGATCGGGCGGGACAATTGAGAGGGCAGGGCAGTGACGTTTTATGAAGCGCCCGAGGTGGGTGCAGAGGTCGATCGTGACACGGGCTTCGAAGCGGTCAAGCTATGGTTCCTGCAGAATGTCGCAGATGCGATTCTCCACATAGCTGTCGAGCGGGGCTGGAAAGTGGGCGACGGAAACGGTCGCCTGGTGCTCGATCTCGCCAAGATTGTCGGTAACGAAACGGCAGAAGCTGTCACCTGTCTTCGCCGCCGTGGGTTTCTCGACCGGTGTTGCTCGTCATTGGGCACGCGAATTGACGAAGCTTGGCCATGCGCTGCGGCTGATGCCGCCAGCCTGCGGTCGTTCCAGCACACATAAGCCGCTTGAGGGCGGACGTCCACGGCTCATGGTGTCCCATTGGTTCCGTTCAACGCCTAGTAGGCAAACGGTCCGCAAGTCCGCGAAACAGCTCTGAGGCGAGCGTTCGGATGCGCCCTTCAGCTCGCCCAGTAACGAGGCGTAGCCCTCCGATCCATGGGGTGATCGTGCAGACAATGCTGATCGGCTGCTTAATCGCCATCATGCGGCGGTCTGTTGACGGTGCTGAAACCGTCCTCGAGCGCAAGGGCAGCTTCTGTACTCGCACAATAGGATCGCCGAGATCGCCTACTCGGCTTCGAAGAGCCGTCGAATTTCAACAGGCTCTTTGCAGACAACACCGGCAAGAACCCGCGTGAGCTTCAGGCGCTCTCGCATCGGCTGAAATTAGGCGCCGAATGAGATTAGGCGCGCTCTATGGCTATCCGCTCGTGAATCCAGTCGCTGAAGGCGCGCACGGCCGGCCGGTGCTCGGCCGCCTCCGGGTAGAACAGGGCGATCAGCTTGCTCGCCTCGACGTGAAAATCAAACAACCGCATCAACTGGCCACTGCGCACATCCTGCTCGACGAGAGAGCGCATGGCGATGCCGACGCCCTGGCCAAGCGACGACGCCTCGATCATCATGTAGGCGCGGGAAAATGACAGCGACCGCTGCGATGAGAATGGCGGCAGGTTGAGCGCCGCCAGCCACTCGTCCCAGCTGGCGCCGAAATCCAGCCCCTCGAGCGTGGTGTGCAGCATCGGATAGGAGGCTAGGTCGCCGGCGGTCGCGATGCCGCCATCGTCCCGCAGGATGGAGGGCGAGCAGATCGGCCAGATTTCGTCCTGCAGCAGGATTTCCTGACAGATGCCAGGCTGCTTTTCCTTCGCGAAGCTGATCGCGATGTCGACGCCGTTCGAGATCACGTCGTCCAGGCTGACATAGGACAGGAGCTTGATCTCGACATTGGGATGAAGGTCCACGAAGTGCTTTAGTCGCGGGGCCAGCCATTTCGCGCCGAACGAGGGTAGGGACCCGATCACCAGTTTCCCAGAAATGTCGCTGGAGCGGATGCTGTCCAGCACGCTCTCGATGTTGAGCAGCGACTTTCGCACCGTCGCCGCAAGCAGGCTGCCTTCCCGTGACAGCACCAGTCGGCTGTTGATGCGGTGGAAGAGCTTTACGCCGATCTGGTTCTCGAGCTGGCTGATCTGCTGGCTTACGGCGCTGCGCGTCAGGAACAGTTCTTCCGCAGCCTTCGTGAAGCTGAGGTGCCTTGACGCGACCTCGAAGGAGCGAAGCGCGGTGAGGGAAAAATGCGTGAGCGCCATGTGTTCCGTTATGCTGTTCCTCGCCCTTCGACGTGCCTCACGGCTGCCGCATGCGGGGGGCAAGGTTGGATGCCATGGTCGGCAAACCGACCCCTGTCTAGCACAACGAGCCTATGCATCGACAAGGCAGAATTCCGGCAGCCCTCCAAAGAAGACAGGCCGGGTTACGTGGCTTGCATCCGGCCATGGAAGGCACAGGCCTTCCATTGCAGGGGGCACGGCGCTGCCGTAAGCCTCGGTTACTCCACCCGTTAGGTCTTTGCGCTTGCTCGATCACGCTGGGGCAGCCAAACATCTCATCCAACCTAGCGCTCCTTGCAGCCTGCCCCGCAGGAAAAGGCCTCCGCTAAAAACCAGACAGAGAGGGCATGATGTCCGACAAGGTCATCAGCGACGACACCGTTGTCTTCTTCGGTAGCCACGCCGTCGACCACTACCTCCGCTGCCCTTGCTGGCCGACGGAAGGGCAGAAGATCAATGCGATTCCCGAAGGCCGCGTCTACGGCGGCATGATTCCGAACGCCGCCTCGATCTTCGCCGGCTACGGCCGCCCGCCGACACTGATGGGGCCGCTTGAAGACAATGAGGATGCTGACCCCATCCTGACGGAGATGGCAGAGGCCGGCATCGACACGCGGCTGCTCCGTCGCTCTGCCGGCTTCAAGAACTCCTATGCCTACAATTTCCTGAGCGACGCCAATCCGAACGAGAAGACGCTGGTCATCGTCGATCCCGGATACGATTTCGACCTGAACGCAGAGGAGCGCGCGGTCTTCACCGGGGCGCGGTTCATCTACTCCACCATCGCCCATCTTCGGCGGATCGCCTCGATCAAGGAGGTTCTTGCCGAGGCTCGCGCCAACGGCGCCAAGCTCTTCATCGACGTGGAGGCTGAATCCTTCCGCTCGGCGCAGGAGGACTGGTGGGCCTTCTCAGCTGCCCACTTCGTCTCGCTCAACGACGAGAGTCTGGCCAAATTCCGAGGCAGCGCCTCCAGCGAGGCGGCAATCGCCGAGCTTCTGGCCGCCACCTCCGGCGAGGTCATCACCACGCTGGGCAAGGATGGCTGCGAGGTGATCACGCCCGAGGGCAAGGTCCGGCTCGCGGGCCACAAGGTCGACGCGGTCGACCCGCTGGGTGCCGGCGACACGTTCAACTCGACCTATCTGTTCGGTCGCGCCTCCGGCTGGTCGGTGGAGCGCGCCGCGCGCTTCGCAAATGCCGCAGCCGCCCGTTCCACGACCCGGATCGGCCCGCGTGGCGGCCGGGCGTCAGTCGCCGAAATCGAGGCCTTCATCCGCGACGCGGAGGGCGCAGGTGCTGCCCCTGCGCTCGCGATTTGAACATCTGCAGCTTCACGAGAAGAAACCAAGAAAGGGGAAATATAATGAACATGAAGCGATTGCTGCTGGGCAGCGCCGCCGCTCTGGTGGTGGTTGCCGCCGGCGCGGCCCAGGCAAGCGAGGTCAACGTCACCTCGGTTGGCGGCGCCTACCAGCGCAGCCAGGAGCTTGGCTATGGCCAGGCCTATGAAAAGCTCGGCAACAAGATCAACTGGAACGTCTATTCGGGCGGTCTGGGCGAGGTGCGTTCGCAGGTCGAGTCCGGCAACGTCATCTGGGACGTCGTCGACATGAACAACGCCGACTCCAACATTGGCTGTGCCGAGGGCATCTTCGAGAAGATTGACCTGGCCGATGTGACCGAAAAGGCCCCCAACGGGGAGACCGTCGACGACTATCTGATCAAGCGCCCCAATGACTGCGCCATCGGCACGGTGATCTACTCCTGGACCTTCGCCTACAACAACAAGGCGTTCTCGGGCAACCAGCCGACCACCGTCGCGGACTATTTCGATACAAAGAAGTTCCCCGGCAAGCGCGGCATCTGGAGCAGCCCCACGCAGGCGATCGAGCTTGCGCTGATGGCCGACGGCGTCGCGTCCAAGGACATCTACAGCTATCTCGAGGAATCCGGCGAGGAAGCGATCGACCGCGCGCTGGCCAAGCTGAAGGCTCTGCACCAGGACGCGAACGGTGGCCTGGTGTTCTGGAGTGGCGGTGCCGAGCCGCCGGAGCTGCTGGCCAAGGGCGAAGTCGTCATGTCGACCGGCTGGAGCGGCCGCTTCTATGACGCCGTCGTCAAGGAAAACGCCCCCATCCAGCAGGTCTGGGACGGCCAGATCATGGACTTCCAGAACTTCGTGGTCCTGAAGGGCGCCCCGCATACGGAGGCGGCCAAGGAGTTCCTGCGCTTCTCGACCTCCACCGACCAGATCGCCGAGAGTGCGCGCTACATCCCCTACGCGCCGTGGCGCAAGTCGGCTGTCGAGAAGATCCTGGCCAACGAGCCGTGGTCTGAGGACGGCAAGACCAATGTGGGTCCGCACCTGTCCACCACCCCGGCAAACATGACCAACTACCTGGAGATGGGCTCCGACTACTGGCAGAACCACCAGGACGAGGTCAACGAACGCTGGATCGCCTGGAAGGCCAGCCTCTGACCCGTTACGCGTCGAGCCCCCGGAGAACATCTCCGGGGGCTCCCGACATGCCCTGCGAAAGCGCGAACACGATCTCATGACAGACACAGCACTTCCATCGACAAGCTTGCGCGCGACGCCGTGGCGGCTGCAGCGGACCTCGGTCGTTGGCCTCCTGCTGATGGCCCCGCTTGCGCTGCTGATCATCCTGTTCCTGATCGTGCCGCTTTTCCGCTTCGTGCTGCTCAGTGTCGACAACCGCGAAGTGGCGCAGGCCCTGTCGGAGACGGCGGCGGCGCTGGAAACCTGGCAGGGATCGGACCTGCCGGACGATGCGGCTTTCGTCGCCTTCGGCCGCGACCTCGCCCGCGAGGAGGCGAACGGCGGCATCGCCAAGCTGGGCGCCCGGCTGAATTTCTTCCAGGGCGGCATGAACAGCCTGGTCCGCAAGACGGCCTCCCAGATCGGCAGCATCGAACCCGGCCGCGAGGCCTTCGTGGCGCTGGACAAGCGCTGGGCCGACGTGAAGACCTGGCGCGCGGTTGGCCTGGCAACCAAGCCGATCATTCTCGAATATTATCTCAACGCATTGGACCTCAGGACTGCGGACCCGACCACGGCGTTCTCGATCGAGGCCAAGCCGGAGGGGCAGCAGGTCTATCTGCGGCTGTGGTTGCGGACGATCTTCGTCGCGTTGTTCGTGGTCTGCGTCTGCACGGTCATCGGCTATCCGATCGCCTACTATCTGTCCAAGGCGCGCGGCATCGCCTTCGCCTTTGCGATGGGCATGGTGCTGTTGCCTTTCTGGACGCCGCTGTTGGCCCGAATTGCAAGTTGGGTGATCCTGCTGGAGACCGGTGGCGTCATCAACAGCATCCTCGTGGCGAGCGGCCTGATCGCCGACGCGAACCGCCCGCAACTTCTGCACAACCTGTTCGCGACCGTGTTGGTCATGTCTTATGTGCTGCTGCCCTACGCCGTGCTGCCCACCTATGCGGTTATGGACCGCGTGCAGCCGACGCTGTTCAGCGCGGCTCTCACGCTGGGCGCGACGCCGCTGCGCGCCTTCCTGACCGTGTACCTTCCGCAGACGCTGCCCGGCGTGCTGGCAGGCGGCATCCTGATCTTCGTATTGTCCTTCGGCTTCTACCTGACGCCGGAACTGGTAGGCGGTCCGAGCGGGAGCCTGATCGGCAACCTCATCGCCTACAACTTCTCTAAGTCGCTCAACTGGGGGCTGGCGGGTGCTTTGGCGACGATGCTGCTGCTGGTGATCGCGGCGGCCGCGCTGCTGCTGCGCGCGGTTGCGCCCAAGCAGGCGTCGAAAAGATAGCTGGTGCGGGAAAAGACAATGAAGCTCCTCGTCAAGTTCTGGGTGGCCCTCGGCCTCGGCTTCCTGGCCCTGCCGTTGCTGGTCCTCGTCCCGCTCTCGTTCACCGCCGGGCAGTATCTGTTCTACACGCCCGAAATGCTGGCGCTGGACCCGCACGCCTATTCGATGCGCTGGTACAGCGAGGTTCTCGGCGACCGGGAGTGGATGCTGGCGCTGAAGAACAGTCTGCTCATCGGCCTCTCGGCAGCAGCCTTCTCGACCGTACTCGGGACGCTGGCCGCACTCGGCCTGTCGCGCGGCGGTACCCCGCTGAAGAGCGTGTGGACCGCGCTTATCCTGCTGCCGCAGATCGTGCCGATCGTGGTGATCGCGGGCGGGCTCTACTCGGCATTCTCCGACCTGAAGCTTGTCGGCACCTACACGGCGGTTATCATCGCCCATACGGTGCTCGCCGCCCCGGTGGCGGTCATCACCATCCGCGCAAGCCTCGAGCGCTTCGACTGGGGGCTGGTGTCGGCCTCGGCAACGCTGGGGGCAGGCCCGCTCTACACCTTCCGCCATGTCACGCTGCCGCTGATCCGGCCGGCCATTCTTGCCGGCGCGATCTTCGCCTTCGCAACCTCGCTCGACGAAGTCGTCGTCATCCAGTTCATCGGCGGCTACGACCAGAAGACGATCCCGCGGCAGATGCTCATCGGCCTTCGCGAGCATCTCAGCCCGGCCATCCTCGCGGTTGCCACCATGCTCGTCGGTTTCGCGATCCTGGTGCTGATCCTCAGCGAGTTCCTGCGCCGGCGCAGCGAGGCCTATGCTCGGAAGACCAACTGATTATTCCCTCGTCCAGCAAGAGAAAGACAAGACATGCGTAACGGCGCGCTGTTGAACGGCCCCATCACCGGACTGATCGGCGACCTCGGCCATTCCGACAAGATCATGATCGTGGATGCCGGCTGGCCGATCCCGAAGGATCTTCGCTACGACATCTGCCTCACCCATGGGGTTCCGAGGCTGACGGACGTGTTCGCGGTGATCGCCGAGGAACTGAACATTGAGAAGGTCATCATCGATTCCGAAATGCAGAACCACGGTCCCGAGGTCTATCGCGACGTCAAGCGGATCATCGCTGCCGCAGCCGAGGCCCAGGGCGAGGAGATCGCTGTCGAGGACGAGCCGCACGTGACCTTCCGGGACCATGCCAAGTCTGTGAAGGGCATCATCCGGACCGGCGAGTGCATTCCCTACTGCAACCTGGTGCTCGTGGCGGGGCTTGCATTCACGCCCGGGCCGCGCCGGAACCTTGCGTGATGAGCGTTCTGCGCGAGATCGAGGTCGAGCACTTTTCGCCCGCAGCGGCCGCCGAGTTCGGCCGCGCGCTGGTGTTCGACGCGCCGGCGACCAGCCAAGGCGAGTGGTGGAAATGTTGGGAAGGCTGCGCCGAGCTCAGCGCCGGAAGGCAGTGGGTCGGCTTCGTCCAGGCGGCAGCCGGCAACCCGGACATCATCGAGATGGAGCGGGAGCCGGGAACGGAGATCGTCATTCCGGTGACGGGCGAGATCGTCCAGGTCGTGGCCCCGGGTACGTGCGACCAGGCCGGCACGCAGCGGCCGGACGCGCTCAAGGCGCGGGCCTTCGTGCTGCGGCAGGGCACGGCGCTGGTCATGGCGTCTGGCGTCTGGCACGCCGCTGCGTTCGGGCTGAACGGGCCAGCCTCCTATTTCTATGTCGCCGAGCGGCGCAAGGCCGAGGACAGCGAGGGCAGGGGCGGCTGGGTCGAGTTTGCCGACCGGTTCAGGCTGATGTGCCGCCTGCCTGGCGAGAACCTGCAGACGAAGCGTGGAGAGTGATGCGATGGCCGGCGATGTCGTGACCCGCTACGAAAATGTCATGAAGGCCTATGGCGGCCTGACAGTGGTGAAGAACCTGAACCTGGAGATCAAGCGGGGCGAGTTTCTTTCCCTGCTCGGCCCTTCGGGTTCGGGCAAGACCACCACGCTCATGATGCTCGCCGGCCTGCAATCGCCCACCAGCGGCCGCATCCTGCTCGAGGGCACTCCCATCGAGGGCATTCCGCCGCATCGGCGCAACATCGGCGTGGTCTTCCAGAACTATGCCCTGTTTCCGCACATGACCATTTCCGAGAACCTGGCCTATCCACTGAAGGCAAGGCGCATGGCCAAGGACGAGATCCGGCGCCGCGTGCGCCGCGGGCTGGAGATGGTGAAGCTTGAAGCGCTGGGCGAGCGCCGGCCTGCCGAACTCTCCGGCGGCCAGCAGCAGCGAGTGGCGCTGGCGCGCGCCCTGGTGTTCGAGCCCAGCGTCGTGCTGCTTGACGAGCCGCTGGGTGCGCTAGACCGGCAGCTGCGCGAGACCATGCAGCTGGAGCTCAAGCAACTGCATCGCGAGACCTCGGTGACCATGGTCTACGTCACCCATGATCAGGGTGAGGCGATGACCATGTCCGACCGGGTCGCGGTCTTCCACGAGGGCGAACTGCTCCAATGCGATGCGCCCAAGACGCTCTACGACGAGCCCCGCAGCGCGTTCGTGGCCGAATTCGTCGGCGAGAACAATCGACTGGCTGGCACTGTCGTCGGCACCGACACCCAGTGGATCAAGATCCGCACGGATGCAGGCCTGCTGCTCACGGCCCGTTCGCAGCTAGATCTTAGGGCAGGCGATGCGGTTCTGCTCTACATTCGACCCGAGCGGGCTCTTGTCGGAGCGGCTGCCGCTGCCTGCGACAACCGCTACGAGGCGCGGGTGGTCGACTCGATTTTCCTGGGCGACCACACGCGGCTGAGGCTCGATCTTCCCGGCCAGCCGAACTTCACCGTGAAGCAGAACTTCTTCGCCGACTCCGGGCCGCCGGCCGCCGGCGACAAGGTCCAGCTCGGCTGGTCTGCCCAAGCGCTGCAGATCGTCACGGCCTAGCCGCACAACAACATCGAGGGACTGAACGGGCTGCCGGAGCGATCCGGCGGCATGGCTGAGCGCGTCCCTAAGACATCAATTTCGCAGGAATGGAACTCGCAATGAACAGGCTCGATTTTCGCAAGCTCTTCAAGACGCCCGGCACCGTGGTGCTGCCGGTCATCCATGTCATCGACGTGGAGCAGACGGAGCGCAACGTGCGCACGGCGGTGCACGAGGGCGCGCCCGGCGTGCTCCTGATCAACCACGACATTACGGTCGAGGCGTTCCTGCCCATCATCCGCGCCATCCGCGCGAAATTCCCGGCGCTGTGGATGGGCGTGAACTTCCTGGCCGTGACCGGCAAGGCGGCGTTCCCCATCCTCGGCCAGCTGCAGGACGAAGGCGTCAAGGTCGATGCCTACTGGGCCGATGACGCCTGCCTGGACGAGTTGAACGACGCGGCAAACCAGAAGGAAGCGGCGCTCATCGAGACCGCGCGCAAGTTCTCCGGCTGGGACGGGCTCTACATGGGCGGCACCTGCTTCAAGAAGCAGCGTGAGGTCGCGCCGGAATACTATGAGGTTTCGGCCAACATCGCCGTATCTTGGATGGACGTGGTGACCACTTCCGGCGTGGCCACCGGCCATGCGCCGGACCTCGGCAAGGTGGAAACCTTCCGGCGCGGGGTCGGGGACGCGGCGCTTGCCCTGGCATCTGGCATCACGCCCGAGAACGCCCACCTCTACGCACCCTTCGTTGATTGCTTCATCGTCGGCACCGGCATCAACTACAAGGGCGACTTCCACAACCTCGACCCGGCGCGGCTTGCCCAACTGCTGGCCTTCACGCGGCGCCAGGGCGAGGTCGAGGCGACCGCCTGAAAGGCCGAGCTGTCGGCGCGTTGGGGGAGTTCCCCTTGCTCCGCCGACGGCCTCCGGGTTTTTACATCCGCGTGGCGATGGGAGGGTGCTTCATGCCCATCGCCAATTGCCTGCCAGCGAGAAGGGCCACCTCATAGTTGAGCGTCGATCGACGGCGCTGCTGATTTTCCTGCGTTACGACTTTCCCGGACAACTCCGACAGACCCCGATAAGCGCCCCTCATGGTGCCATGACAGCTACTTATTTGCTGCACGAGAGGGGGCTGGATAGCCTTCCCTCCACAAGCCGCGAAACAAGAACACCACCCGCGGCAGAGACGGGAACACAATGGAGGAGAGAATGTCAGTCAGTCGTACCCTAGCGTCAGCCGCCGCGCTGGCCGTATATCTGTCATCGTCGGTGGCGTTCGCGCAGGATGCGCTCTCGGTCATGAGCTTTGGCGGCGCCTATCAGGAAGCCCAGCGCAAGGCGGTGTTCGAACCCTACGCCACCCAGTCGGGCGTCAAGGTCATCGAGCAGGAGTATGGCGGCGAGATCGCCAAGATCAAGGCGATGATCGAATCCGGAAACACCACGCTCGACGTGGTCGATGTGGACGCGCCGACGCTGCTGCAGGGCTGCGACGAAGGCATCTTCGAGGAAATCGACTGGTCGAAGATCGGCCCGAAGGACGAGTGGATCGAGGGCACGACCTCGCCTTGCGGCGTGGGGACCATCGTCTATGCCACCATCCTTGCCTATGACGGCGCCAAGATCGCGGACGGCCCCAAGACGATCGCCGACCTCTTCGATACCGAGAAATTCCCGGGCAAGCGCGGCTTGTGGAAGAACCCCGCCACCAACCTCGAATTCGCGCTGCTGGCGGACGGCGTCGCCCCGGCCGACGTCTACGAAACGCTTGCCACACCGGAAGGTGTCGACCGCGCCTTTGCAAAGCTCGACACCATCAAGGACAGCATCGTCTGGTGGGAGGCTGGCGCCCAGGCGCCGCAGCTGCTGGCCTCGGGCGAGGTGGCGCTGACGACCGCCTGGAACGGACGCATCTACAACGCAAACAAGGAAGGCAAGGACTTCAGGATCGTCTGGGACAACCAGATCCTCGACTCCAACTTCTGGACGATCCCGAAGGGCGCCAAGCACGTCGACGCCTCGCTTGAATTCATCAAGTTTGCCGTTGAGCCGAAGGTTCTTGCGGGCACGACCAAATACATTCCCTATGGCCCCGTGCGCAAAACGGCGGCCGAGTTCGTGGCGCCCGAAGACGCGGCCAACCTGCCCACCAGCCCGCAGAACATGACGGTCTCGCTCACGCTCGACAACGGGTTCTGGGCCGACCACGGCGACGAAATCCGCAAGCGCTTCACCACCTGGCTGGCGCAATAGCCAAGCTGGAACGCCCGGCTTGTCCACCCGCAGGCCGGGCATGCCAGGTCCATGAGTGCTTTTCGGGCGGGAGTGATTTCCGGCCCGAGCCTTCCATGACGAGAGAAGAGCGATGAACGGCAGCCAAGCATGGACTTCCGCGCAGGCGGTGCGGTCCAACCCCGACGTGGCGGCGAACGAGAACGATGCACTCGTGCGCTTCGAACAGGTGAAGAAGTCCTATGACGGCATCAACTTCGTGGTGAAGGATCTCAACCTCGCCGTCCGCCGCGGTGAATTCTTGACCATGCTTGGCCCCTCTGGCTCTGGCAAGACGACCACGCTGATGATGCTGGGCGGCTTCGAGAGGCCAACGCTCGGCCGCATCCTGCTGGACGGCAAGCCCGTCGAGCGGCTGCCGCCGGAACGCCGCAACATCGGCTTCGTGTTTCAGAACTACGCGCTGTTCCCGCACATGACCGTTGCCGAGAACGTTGCGTTCCCCTTGCGCTATCGCGGCATCAAAGGCCGGCAGGCGGCCGAACGGGTCCGGCAGGCGCTGGGGCGCGTCAGCCTGGAAGCACTGGAAGACAGGCGTCCTTCGCAGCTTTCGGGTGGCCAGCAGCAGCGCGTGGCGCTGGCTCGCGCGCTGGTGTTCGAGCCGTCGCTGGTGCTGATGGACGAACCGCTGGGCGCGCTGGACAAGCAGTTGCGCGAACGCATGCAGATCGAGATCAAGCAGCTCCAGACGGCGCTGGGCATCACCATGGTCTATGTAACCCATGACCAGGGCGAGGCGCTGACCATGTCGGACCGGATCGCCGTCTTCCATGACGGCAGGATCCAGCAGCTCGCCGATCCGGAGACGCTTTACAACAGGCCGCAGAACCGCTTCGTTGCCGAGTTCATCGGCGAAAACAACACCGTCCCTTGCATTCTTGCTGGGCGGGAGCGGGAAGGCGCGCAGGTCAGGGTTGCCGACGGAACCATGCTGCGCACCTGCAATGCGCCGGCTTCCCGCTCAAGTGGCGAATTGACCCTCTCGATCCGCCCCGAAAGCCTCGGTCTTGCCACGCCCACCCCAGGGCCCGACGTCAACAGGATCAGCGGCACGGCGCAGGAGGTCTTCTTTCTTGGCGACCATATGCGGCTTTGCGTCGAAGCGTTCGGCGGCCAGAAGCTCACGGCGCGTATTCCGGCGCGGCAGGCTCGCCATTTCGAGCCGGGCGAACAGGTCGTGCTGGAATGCCATGTCGACGAGTGTCGACTGCTGGAGGGTTGAGCCATGACCACCGCCGCCGTGGACATGAACCGCGTCAACGTCTTTATGGCCGTGCGCCGCGCCCAGCGGCCCGCAAGGCGGGCGGCGTTCGCGCTTGCGCTGCCGCTCGTCGCATTCCTGCTCGTCGTCTTCGTTGCTCCCATCCTCTACCTGCTGGTGACGGCCGTGGAAAACCCGGAGACGCGCACTGTGCTGCCGCATACGCTCGCGGCGCTCGACGGCTGGGATGGAAAGTCGCTTCCCGATGAGCCGGTCTTCGCGGCGCTTGCGGCCGACCTGAAGACGGCGAAGCAGAACAATACCGCCGCACTTCTCGGCAAGCGGCTCAACTACGAGATCTCGGGCATGCGCAGCCGCATCGTGGCTGCGGCCCGCATGGTGGAACCGCTGGAGACCGGCCCCTATCGCGAAAAATTCCTGGGGCTGCACAAGGACTGGGGTTCGACCGAAATCTGGTCGACAATCAAGCGCAACGGCTCGGCGCTCACGCCCTATTATCTCCTGACCTCGGTTGATCTGAAACAGGCGGGAGACGGCTCGATAAGCCGTGTCGAGGGCGATCAGGCGATTTTCCTCGGCGTGCTCGGCCGGACGCTCTTCGTTGCTGGCCTCGTCACGCTGGCGACACTGATCCTGGGCTATCCGGTGGCCTATGTGCTGACGATCGCGCCGGCCGCGGTTGCGAGCGTGATGATGCTGATGGTGCTTCTGCCACTGTGGACCTCGCTTCTGGTGCGTACGACGGCGTGGGTGGTGCTGCTGCAGTCCGATGGCGTCATCAACGACATTTTGATGGCCCTGCACCTGACCAGCGAGAAGCTGCAGCTCATCTTCACACGCGTCGGCACGGTGACGGCGATGACGCATATCCAGCTGCCCTTCACCATCCTGCCGATCTACAGCGTCATGCGAGCCATCCCCGCCACCCAGTTGCGGGCGGCGCGTTCGCTGGGGGCGACGCCGCTCTCCGCCTTCTGGCGGATCTACGCGCCGCAGACGCTGCCGGGCGTGGTGGCCGGCTGCCTGATGACCTTCATCCTGTCGCTCGGCTACTACATCACGCCGGCCCTCGTCGGCGGACCGCGCGACCAGATGATCTCCAATTTCATCTCCGTCTACATCAACCGCGACCTGAACTGGGGGCTGGCGGCGGGGCTTGGCGTGGTGCTGCTTGTGGTCACGCTCGCCATCTATCTCCTGTTCCTGCGCCTGGTGGGCGCCGACAAGATCAAGCTGGGCTGAAGCGATGTGGCTGCCTTCCTATTCAACGCCTTCGGAACGTCTGGTGCGGACGCTGGTCGTGACATTCGCGGCCGCCGTGCTGGTCTTCCTCGTGGCGCCGCTGTTCATCATCGTGCCACTGTCGTTTTCCAACGATCCGTTCTTCACCTTGCCGGTGCAGAGCTATTCGCTGCGCTGGTACCTGGATTTCTTCGGCAACGACCGCTGGATTTCCGGCGTGTTCAACAGCGTCGTTGCAGCGGTGCTGACGACGATCCTGGCCACGACGCTCGGCACCATGGCAGCGCTTGGCATTTCGCGGCCGGATTTTCCGGCGCGCCGGCTGGTCATGGCGCTGCTCATCTCGCCCATGATCGTGCCGGTCATGATCGTGGCAGTGGGCAGCTACCTCTTCTTCGGGCAGGTCGGCCTCACAAACACCCGGACAGGGCTGGTGCTGGCCCACACCGCACTGGCAACGCCCTTCGTGGTGGTTACGGTCACGGCCACGCTTTCGACCTATGACACCAATCTCACGCGCGCCGCGCTGAGCCTTGGCGCTTCGCCGCTCTCCGCCTTCTTCCGGGTGGGGCTGCCCAACATCCTGCCCGGTGTGGTCTCCGGCGGCATATTTGCCTTCGCGATCTCGTTCGACGAAGTGGTCGTGGCGCTGTTCATGACCGGGGCCGAGCAGCGGACCTTGCCGGTGCAGATGTTCTCCGGCATCCGTGACCAGATCAATCCGACCATCATGGCTGCGGCCACGCTGCTGCTGACCCTGTCAGTCCTGCTATTCGGCGTCGTGGCGCTGCTGACGCGGCGGGGGCGCCCGGCGTCGAGGTGAACGAGCAGAAACGCGCGCTCAGTTTGCCAGCGGGCGGCCTTCATCTGCCACGAACATGTCGGCGAAGCGCGCGGCGAAGCTCTGCGCAACAGTGGACCGGTTGCGGTCGGTGTTGACATAGACGCCGACCACGACGTCGGCGAGGCGTGGCAGGTGGCCGGCAGGGTCCAATATCTGCAGCTTGGGCGAGATGATCCGTCGTGCCAGCACCGTCATCCCGAAGCCGGCGCCGATAGCCGCTTCCAGCCCTGAAAGGCTCGGGCTGGTGTAGACGATTTCGTAGTTCCTGCCGTCTCGTTGCAGGGCAGTCAGCATGTTGCGGCGATAGAGGCAGCCCTCCGGGTAGCAGACGATGCGCAGCGTCGAAGCCGGGTCGTTGTCTTCCGCGGTGCCGCCTACCCAGGCGAGGGGCTCCCGCCAGGTCATGAAGGCGCCTTCCGCGGGCCCGTCAGGCGTCATTGCGATGACGATGTCGTAGAGCCCGCTGCGCATCCCCTGGAGCAGGTTATGCGAGAGGTCGCAGACCACGTCGAAGGTAACGTCCGCGCCGTCCTTGGCGAGGCTCGCCATGAGCTTGGGCAGGAAATGGTCGGCATAGTCGTTGGGAATGCCAAGCCGCAGCTTCCCCTTGGGATTGCGGTTGGAAAGCCGGAGCATCATCTCGTCGTTGAGCGCCAGTATCTGGCGGGCATAGCCGGCAACGAGCTCGCCATGCTCGGTGAGCTGGGCGCCACCCTCCTTGGCGAAGAGCGTGACGCCGAGCAGGTCCTGAAGGCGCTTCATCTGCAGGCTGATGGCCGGCTGCGTGCGGCCCAGCTGTTCGCCGGCGCGCGTGTAACCGCGAAGGTCGATCACGGTCACGAAGGCCCGGAGAAGGTCGGTCGGGATGTTGCGCATGGCTTGGCTCCAGTACGAGACGCTTACGGCACTGCTGACCAGCTCGACAAGCGGCGCCGTAACGCCTTGAATCTACGCACAAGGTTCGGGAGAAATCGATTCAATTCCGGGCTTGTGCGTTGGGGCACGCATCATCCGAGGCGGTGAGGCCAAGTCCAGGCGTTGCAGGAGTCAGGCCGGAACGATGTTGTGTTCAGGCCCGAACGGGAACCCGGTGATGTTTTCGGCGCCGTTCTCGGTAATCACGAGGATGTCGTGCTCGCGATAGCCGCCGGCGCCCGGCATCCCTTCGGGGATCGTCACCATCGGCTCCATCGACACGACCATGCCCGGCTGGAGGACGGTGTTGATGTCCTCGCGCAGTTCCACGCCGGCCTCGCGGCCGTAGTAGTGCGAGAGCACGCCGAACGAATGGCCGTAGCCGAAGGAGCGGTAGCCCAAGAGGTTATGGCGGCGATAGATGTCGTTGAGCTCAGTCGCGACGTCGCCGCAGCGCGCGCCCGGCCGCAGCAGATCGAGGCCGCGCCGATGCACTTCGCAATTGACCTCCCAGATGCGCAGGTGCTCGTCGCTGACATGGTCGAGGAACATCGTGCGCTCAAGTGCCGTGTAATAGCCGGCAATCATCGGAAAGCAGTTGAGGGAAAGGATGTCGCCCTTCTGCACCCGGCGCGACGTGACGGGGTTATGGGCGCCGTCTGTGTTCACCCCGGACTGGAACCAGACCCAGGTGTCCATCAGCTCCGCATGGGGAAAGGTTTCCGCGATGTGCCGAACCATGGCCTGGGTCCCCGCGAGCGCGACCTCGTATTCGGGCACGTTCTCGCGGATGGCCGCCCGGATCGCTTCGCCGCCGATATCGGCCGTGCGGGCACCCTCCTTGATGAGTGCGATCTCCTCGCCGGACTTGATGGTACGCAGCCACATGGTGGGTGCGCCGACGTCGACGAACTCGACATACGGAAACGCATCCTGCAGCAGCTTCTTGAACTCCAGATTGACGTGGTCGAACTCGATGCCGACCCGCTTCACACCCGGCAATGTCTGTCGGAGAGCGTGGAAATAGTTGTCGCGCTGCCAGTCGGTGTAAGTGATGTTGTCGCCGAAAGTGCGCCGCCACGGCTGTCCTGCGTCGATGCCGGCAGAGACTGAGATCGCCTTTTCGTCGGTCACCACGAAAGCATAGCGCCTGCCGAAGTAGCAGTACACGAAGTCCGAGAAATAGCAGATGTTGTGATAGGAAGTCAGGATCGCTGCATCGAGCTGGAGGTCTTCCAGGATGCGACGCAGCCCGTCCTGCCGGCGCTGCATCTCGGCTGCGCTGAATGTCGGGAACGCCTTTTCGCCATTGTGCATCTTCTGCAGCCGAAGAAGCTCGTTCGGCATGCCCTTCGCGTAGACGTTCATGATTTCACTCGTTTCGCGCCTTTCCGGCATCTCTGAATTATAGAAAGAGCTGCGATCGACCGGAAATAAGAACTCGCTATCGGAGCATTACGTTCGCAAATCGTTGTGCCGGGCTTGGCAGGTCACGGGGATGAGAGGCGTTCCCTATTCCTGAAGCCGGTGTCCGTATCCGGGTTGCTCGGGTGTGCGAACGGTCGCCGCGCACGTGTAAAGCCGCGCCGACGGTGGCATCTCGGGGGCCTCGACAGCCGAAAGCCGCCCCGCCAGTCGCAAGGCATGGTGGAGGCCACGCGCCATCTCGATGCCGAACTCAGCCAGGAGACCGCGCAGCATGTTAACAAGCTGCGTACGCTGCCTCACCAGCAGATCGCGCGTCCGGTGCAGCGCCAGCGCCGCCTGCTGCTCGGCCGACTTCACCGGCACGAAGCGCATGGTTGGCCGTGTCACCGCCTCACAGATCGCCTCAGCATCCGCCGCATCGGTGCGGGGCAGCCGCGCCGAGATTTGAGCACAAAGCTCCAAACCCAATCCGGCTGCCTAAAAACAGGGGGAGTGTGCTCATGGAAGGCGAATTCTGGCCGATCGATCGGAAGGTGGTCCGTCGCACGACGGGTCGATGATCGCCTTGGAAGTTGTCGGAACCTGCAACGAATATCAGATGACGGCCTCTATGAGAAACGGGCCCTTGCGTGAAAACGAGGCGCGAAGCAGGTCGGCGAACGCCTCGCAGGTTTCGACGCGAACGGCCTCGACGCCGTGGCCTCGGGCCAGACTCACCCAATCCAGCGTCGGCGTGTCGAGCTTGAACATGCGTCGGGCGTTGTCGCCATATTGCTCGATCCCGACATTCTTCATCTCCAGCTCCAGGATCGCGTAGGCGCGATTTGAACAGATCACCGTGGTCACGTCGAGGTTTTCGCGCGCCTGGGTCCACAATGACTGGATCGTATACATCGCGCTGCCGTCGGCCTGCAGGGAAACGACCCGCCGATCGGGACAGGCCACGGCCGCGCCTGTCGCCAGCGGCAGCCCGATGCCGATCGAGCCGCCCGTAAGCTGCATATAGTCATGGCAAGATCCGCCGGCGCTTGCGACATAGAATGCGCGGCCGGAGGTCACCGATTCATCGCTGACGATCGCGTTCTCGGGCATGAGTGCAGCCACGATATGCGAGACGTTCTCGGCCGTGAGGCCTCCCGTCGGCAAGGGGCCGGTGGTTTCGAGCCGATCGCCTGCGATTGGCGGCACGGCTTGCGCACCCACTTCGCCGGCAAGCCGGTCGAGCGCGAAACCGAGATCGTCGCCGGGGGCGGCGAGGGTGAGAATCTTGCAGTCCTCGCCGTAGAGCAGGCTGGGTTTGTCGGGATATGCGAAAAACGCGACGGGCGCGGCCGCTTCGACCAGGATTATCCGGGCTGCGCCCGCAAGGTAAGTGACGGCCTGGTCGATGGCGTAGGGAATCTTCGCAACGGGCACTCGCCCCCGGCCCCGTTCGATCCGCGCATTGAATGTCTCGGCGACGAACTCGGCGCCGGTCTTGTCGCAAATGGCCTTGATCATGGCCAACTTGTCGGCGCGCAAAGCTCGGCCGCCAAGCAGGAAGATCGTCCGGCCGCCCTTCGCGATTTCCTTCGCGATCGAGCGGATGGATTCGGGATCGACTCTGCGGGGCTCCGGCAGTGCGCGTTTCTCGATCGGCAGGGCATCGGCTTCACCCCAGGCGACATCGGCGGGCAGGATCAGGGTTGCGATGCCGGGGCTGGCAAGCGAGGCCTGCCAGGCTTCCGCGGCGGTTTCCGCAAGGCGGTGGGGATCTGATGCCCGCTTCACCCAATTGGACATCGGCCGCGCCAGGCTTTCGATGTCGCTGGCCAGCGGCGCGTCAAATTCCAGGTGATAGGTCGCATGGTCGCCCACCACGTTAATCATCGGCGTTCGCGCCCGCTTAGCATTGTGCAGGTTGGCCAGGCCATTTGCGAGGCCCGGGCCCAGATGAAGCAGTGTCGCAGCCGGTTTGTCGGCCATGCGTGCGTAGCCGTCCGCAGCGCCGGTGACGACGCCCTCGAACAGGCCGAGCACGCAGCGCATCTCCGGGCGCCTGTCCAGCGCTCCTACGAAATGCATTTCCGAAGTGCCGGGATTGGCGAAGCAGACGTCGACGCCATGCGTGAGAAGCGAATCGCAAAGGCGCTCGGCGCCATTGGTCGTTCCGGTGCGGGTCATGAGATCCTCCTCTGGGACACTGCCATGCATGTGGTGTTGCAAGCTCGATACATACTCTCGGAAGATCGTTCATTCCACAAAAACAATCCAGTCGTATTGCATATCGATGCGATCGGGCTATAAAAAATCCTCAGAAACGGTTCTTCAGCGCTGTGAAGAGCGCACCTGACAGGAGGATTTCATGTCGGCTTTGTTTTCGGCCTACCGTTGCGGCCCACTGAAATTGTCGAACAGGATCGCAGTTTCGCCGATGTGCCAGTATTCCGCCAACGACGGCTGCGCGGGCGACTGGCACCTGCAGCATGTCATGACGCTGGCCATGTCCGGCGCAGGCCTCGTCATTCTGGAGGCAACCGCGGTGGAGCGCGCGGGACGCATCACGCATGGCGATCTGGGGCTTTATTCGGATGCCAATGAGCGCAGCCTGGCCCGAGTTCTGGCGAGCGCCCGCGAAGTGGCCCCGCACGGCACGAAATTTGGCATCCAGCTCAGCCATGCCGGACGCAAGGCATCGACGGAGCGGCCCTGGGAAGGCGGGCGCGCGCTTGGTGTTTCGCACGATCCATGGCAGGCGGTCGCGCCTTCCGCCGCGCCCTTCGCGGACGGGTGGCATGTGCCGGAAGAACTGGACGATGCCGGCATCGAGCGCATCCGGACCGCTTTCGTCGATGCGGCCGAACGGGCCGTGCGGCTGGGCTTCGACGTCATCGAGCTTCATCTGGCTCACGGTTACCTGCTCCACCAGTTTCACTCTCCATTGAGCAACGATCGACAGGACGCCTGGGGCGGGGATGCCGAACGCCGCCGCGCCTTTCCCCTCGCAGTGGCGCGTGCTGTCCGCCACGCTGTTCCGGCTGAAATTCTGGTGTCGGCACGCATCACCGGCAGCGACTGGCTGGAGGACGGCCTCTCTCCGGACGATGCCGTCGCAATGGCGGCGGCGCTGAAGGGGGAAGGCATCGACATGGTCTGCGTCACATCGGGCGGGGTCGCCACGGCGCCGATCAAGGTGGGGCCGGGTTATCAGGTCCCGTTCGCCGAGCAGGTGCGCCAGCGGGCTGGAATAGCTACGCAGGTGGTTGGCATGATTGCGTCGGCGGCGCAGGCCGAAGCGATCGTGGCCGAAGGAAAGGCCGATCTGGTCGCCATCGGTCGCGCATTTCTCGACGACCCGCGTTGGGCGTGGCAGGCGGCGAAACAGCTTGGTGCGAGCGTGGACGTGCCGCCGCAATACCAGCGAGCCGCAGCGCCCTATTGGCAGGGCAGGGCGTGCTAGCCGCCCCGGCTGACCGACCTTTCCAGACTTCGAAACGAGCGAGATTTCATGCTGTCAACGCAACAGATTCAGATGCCGAGCGAGCGTCGGCTGCAGATCGCCGGCCTGAAGGACGCCGTCGAAATTGCGGTCGACCGTTGGGGCATAGCACATATCCGGGCCTCCAACGCCGATGATCTGTTCTTCGCGCAAGGATACAACGCCGCTCGGGACCGCCTCTGGCAGATCGATCTTTGGCGCAAGCGCGGCCTCGGCCTTCTGGCGGCCGATTTCGGCCCGGGCTATCTCGCGCAGGACCGCGCCTCGCGGCTTTTCCTCTATCGTGGCGAGATGGACCGGGAATGGGCAAGTTATGCGCCAGATGCCCGACAGATATGCGAGGCATATGTCGCCGGCATCAATAGCTATGTGGCGCGCATCGAAAGTGGCGAGGAGAAGCTGCCGCTCGAATTTACGCTGCTGAAGACGCGCCCGGCCCGTTGGAAGGCCGAAGATGTCGTGCGCATCCGCAGCCATTGCCTGACGCGCAACGGAATCTCGGAAATCCTTCGTGCAATCGTGCTCTCGAAGGCCGGCGACAAGGCGGACGCCATCCGCAAGCAGCTCACGCCCTCGGTTTCTCCGGTAACCGCGCCTGACCTCGACCTTTCCAGCATCCCGCTTGCCGCGCTCGATGTCTTCAAGCTCGCGACCGCCTCCGTTTCGTTCAGTCCTGAACGCCTGAACGCACCGCTCGAGGCTGCGGGTCGATGGATTCAGGTCAACGGCGTTGGCGATATTGTCCAGCGCGCGGAATCCGAAGGATCGAACAACTGGGCGATTGCGCCGGAAAGAACCTCGACCGGCCGCCCCATCATGGCCATGGATCCGCACCGTACCCATGCCGTGCCGTCGCTGCGCTACATGGTGCATCTGTCGATGCCGGGCTTTGATGCCATCGGTGCCGGCGAACCCGCGGTGCCCGGCATTTCAATGGGCCATAATGGTCACAGCGCGTTTTCCCTGACGATTTTCGGCGGCGATCAGGAGGACGTCTACGTTTACGAAACCAGAGACGGTGATCCCGCGTCCTACCGTTATGCGGATGGTTGGGAGAAAATGTCGGTCGTGGAGGAGGTGTTCGAGGTCAAGGGGTATCCCGACCAGCGCCTGTCTCTGCAATTCACGCGTCACGGTCCGGTGCTGCTGGAAGACCGCGAAATGCAGCGGGCCTACGCCCTGCGCACCGTGTGGACCGAACCGGGTTCTGCGCCCTACATGACCAGCCTTTCGGTCATGCGCGCAAAGTCGATATCCGAGTACAGAAGCGCGTTGCGCAACTGGGGAACGCCTTCGATCAATCATCTCTACGCCGACGTCACTGGAACCATAGGCTGGCAGACGGTGGGCATGACGCCAGTCAGGCCGAACTGGAACGGCCTTGTCCCCGTTCCCGGCGACGGCCGCTACGAGTGGGATGGTTTTGTCGCGCCGGACGCGTTGCCTGCATCGACCAATCCGCAAAGTGGCTTCCTCGCGACCGCCAATGAGATGAACCTTCCGCAGGAATGGCTGGAGAAGCATTCGCCGGTCGGCTACGAATGGATCGACGCAAGCCGCGCGCAACGAATCCATAGCGTGCTCGAAGGCCAGCCGAGCCACCGGCTCGAGGATTCCTGCGCACTGCAGAACGACCTCCATTCGATGCCGGCCGAGCGCATGCAGGCGGTCCTTCGCCCATTGGCTTTCGGGCTCGACCTGGCGCGACAGGCGGCTAGCCACCTTCTGGGGTGGGATTGCTGGATGGGTGCGCAGTCCTCGGCTGCGGCTCTCTTCGAAGTCTGGGTGACCAGTCATTTGAAGCCGGCGCTCTATGAGCAGTTTGCGAGCGACCCCAAGGTTAGGGCGCTGCTGCAGCCGGGAGACATCCAATCGGTTCTGGACGTTATGGAAAGTCCCGCCGACTGGTTCGAGGGCGATGCTTTCGAACATCGCAATGCCATCATGGAGCGTACGCTTGAAGCCGCCTGGCGGGATTGCGCCGCCCGGTTCGGTGACCGGCCCGACAAATGGGAATGGGGTAAGCTGCATCGCTTGTTGCTGGAGCACGCTGTTGCGAAGGCATTTCCGGAGACGGCTGCCGCGCTCGACATCGAGGCGATCGAACTCGGAGGCAGCGGCTCGACCCCTATGTACGCGGTCTATCGGCCGAACGATTACCAGACGATCACCGGCCCCTCGGTGCGGATGGTCATAGACGTCGGCGCTTGGGACAACGGCCTGTTCATCAACCTGCCGGGGCAGTCCGGCGCACCGGAATCAGGCCATTACCGCGACCTGACGACGGCCTGGACAAAGGGCGAGTACAATCCGCTCGTGTACTCGCGCGAGGCCGTGGACCGCGAGACCGTCGCACGGATCGTGCTGTCGCCGCAGTAAGGGGCGGTCGCCCGTCCGCTGGCCTAAACCGAAAGCGCGCGGGCGGCTT
Source organism: Mesorhizobium sp. KR2-14 (assembly GCF_040049255.1). NCBI lineage: Bacteria > Pseudomonadati > Pseudomonadota > Alphaproteobacteria > Hyphomicrobiales > Phyllobacteriaceae > Mesorhizobium > Mesorhizobium sp. KR2-14. The sequence continues at coordinate 180,644 of NZ_JBDZDR010000008.1, forward strand.
CGATTGCGAGGGGGGCGAATTTTCGCCGGAATTCGGCTTCGCTCCATTCGCCGAGAGAGCCGGCAATGTGGACGGCGGCGATGGGCCGGCCTTTGTCTGTAACGGCCGCCGCGATGACAATCTCGCCGATCAGGCTTTCTTCCAGCGCGCAGGCATAGCCATCGAGCCGAGCCTGAGCCACGCGTTCCATGATCGTTTCAGGGTCGACGATGGTCTTCGAAGTCTGCGGCTTTCTGTCCGAACCTTCCACGATGGCGCGCGCCGCGGTTTCGTCAAGGTGCGCCAGGCAGGCCCTGCCGCCGGCCGACGAAAAAGTGGGTATGCGCCGGCCTATGAGCGTTGCAAAGAAGGTCTCCCGCTTGCTCTGGAGGCGCAGCGCATAGATGATCGTGAAGCGGTCGAACAGACTGAAGTCGACGCGTTCCTTCGTGGCCTCTCGCAACGAGGTCAGCACCGGCGCGGCCCGCTCGACGATCGGATTCATCCGCAGGTAGTCGAAAGAGCGGTCGAGCAGGGCTTTGCCCGGCAAAAGGCCGGCGTCGTTGGGCGCCTTTTCCAGGTAGCCGATGCTCAGCAGCGTCTGGGCGATGCGCTGGGCGGCACTCTTGTCGATCCCCGCCGCCTGCGCGATTTCGCGCAGCGAAAGCGGGCGAGCTTCCTTGCCGAAAACCTCGAGGACCTGGAAGGCACGCGCGACCGAGCGGAGGAACAGCCGCTCGTCCACACTTTCCCCGTCATCCCTTGCAGACATGCTCACTCCTCATCTTGTGTGCGCATTCTTAGCGGCATTGACGGGCGTTTCAACACGAAATAAGATATAAATCGAAACGGTCGTATTGATAAGCAATACGACCGTTTGGGGGGCGGCAAAGCCTATGCTGAACGTGCATTGGCGATCCGGCGCTGGGGAGGGGCTGATGAAGTTGCGTCTATCTGTGTCGAGCGCTTCGCGCCGGGTGCGTCCGGGCGGTCAACCCGAAGCGGTTTCTCGCCCCTGGAGCCGGCCATGAAGGACACATTGCGCGCCATTTTTTCAAGGGCTGCGAAGGCTGTCGGGGTTGTCCTGGCCATCGTCTTGCTCAATTTCCTGCTCATTCGCATGGCGCCGGGCGATCCCGCTGCGGTCATGGCTGGCGAGATTGGTGCGGCGGATGCTCAATATATGGAGCAGCTGCGGGAGCGGTTCGGGCTCGACCGTCCGCTTTACGAGCAGGCCGGCATTTATCTGGCCGGCGTGGTGCAGGGCGATCTCGGCTACTCCTATCGTCAAGGTACGGCGGTTTCCGAGCTGATCGTCGACCGGCTTCCGGCAACCCTGCTGCTGACCGTCTCGGCCTTCATCTTCGCGATACTGGCCGGTGTCTGGCTCGGTGTCATAGCGGCGATGAATGTCGGCCGGCTGCCCGACTTCGTCATCTCCATTGCGTCGCTGCTGTTCTACGCCACGCCCCTGTTCTGGGTGGGGTTGATGTCGATCCTGCTGTTTTCGGTGCATCTCGGCTGGTTCCCGGCCGTCGGCATGCAGACGATCGGCGCGGGCTACACCGGTTGGGGGCATGTCCTCGATGTCGCCAGGCATCTCGTTCTGCCGGCGGGGACCCTCGGGCTTTTCTACATGGCCGTCTATGCGCGGATGACGCGTGCATCGATGCTGGAAGTGCGCGATATGGATTTCGTCCGGACGGCCAAGGCCAAGGGCCTGAAGCACCGCGCCACCGTGCGAAGGCATATTCTGCGCAACGCTATCCTCCCCGTCATCACGCTCGCGGGAATCCAGGCGGGTCAACTGGTGGGCGGCGCAATCCTGACCGAGACCGTTTTCGGTTGGCCGGGTATCGGGCGTCTCGCCTTCGATGCCCTCCTGCAGCGTGACTACATGGTCCTCATGGGCGTCTTCCTGGTGACGTCGGTCATGGTGGTCGTCTTCAACATCATCACCGACCTCATTTATCGCATCGCCGATCCGCGCATCGGAGCTTCAGCATGAACGCAAACGTCCGGCGTTTTCTGTCCAACCCCAAAGCCGTCATCGGGCTTTCGGTCATCCTGATCGTGGTCTTGGCCGCCTTTCTGGCGCCGGTCCTTTTTCCACGCAGCCCGTGGGACATGGTCAGCCGGCCGTTCTTGCCTCCGTTCCAGGACGGGCGCTACTGGCTCGGCACCGACATGCTAGGCCGTGACATCTTCGCTGGTCTTGCCCATGGTGCACAGGTCTCTCTGATCGTGGGCTTCGTCTCCACGCTGGTGGCGCTCGGCGTTGGCATCTTGTTCGGGGCGCTGGCGGGCTATTACGGCGGACTGATCGATGATGCGCTGATGCGCGTGACCGAATTTTTCCAGACGATCCCGACCTTCATCTTCGCGCTCCTGCTCGTTGCGATCTTCAACCCGTCCGTCACCTCCATCATCGTGGCGCTCGGCATCGTCAGCTGGCCACCTGTCGCGCGGCTTGTCCGCAGCGAATTCGCCAGCCTGCGCAGCCGCGAATTCGTGAAGGCGGCCGTCGTGCTGGGCCAGTCCAACCGCCAGATCATCTTCAGGCAGATTCTGCCGAACACCATGTCTCCGGTGATCGCGATGGCTTCGCTGATGGTTGCCACTGCCATCCTCAACGAAGCCGCGATCAGCTTTCTCGGCCTGGGAGACCCCAACCGCATGAGCTGGGGCTATATGATCGGCGCCTCGCGCACGGTTATCCGCCAGGCATGGTGGATGAGTTTCTTCCCCGGGATGGTCATCCTGCTCGTGGTGCTGGCGCTCAACCTGGTCGGCGAAGCGCTGAACGACGTTCTCAACCCGCGCCTTGCGCGAAAAAAAGGTCACGGATGAGCGCGCCCCTTCTCCATGTCGAAAACCTGACCATCGCGCTGCCCTTCGCGGGCGACCGGCAAAACGCGATCACCGACATCAGCCTTGAGCTGAAGGCGGGTGAGATCCTGTGCGTCGTAGGCGAGTCCGGCTCAGGCAAATCCATTACCGCCTCGGCCGTGATGGGCCTGCTGCCGAGCGATCAGCTCCGGGTCGAATCGGGCGCAATCCACTATGGTGGGCGCGACCTGCTGAAGATCGGCGAAGACGAGATGCGCAAGCTACGCGGCGCAAGGATCGGCATGATCTTCCAGGAGCCGATGACGTCGCTCAATCCGGTCATGCGTGTCGGCCGACAGATCGAAGAGGTTCTGGAGGCGCATGACGTGCCGAAGGCACAGCGGCGCCCGCGCATGCTGGAACTGCTGCAAGCCGTAGGCTTGCCCGATCCAGAATCCCTGGCCGAGCGCTATCCGTTCCGCCTGTCGGGCGGGCAGCGGCAGCGCGTGATGATCGCCATGGCGGTCGCCCTTGAGCCCGACATCCTGATTGCCGATGAGCCGACCACGGCGCTCGACGTGACAACCCAGGCGCAGATCCTGAAGCTGATCCGCGACCTTCAGCGCTCGCGTGGCATGGGCGTTCTGTTCATCACCCATGATTTCGGCGTGGTTGCGGAGATCGCGGACCGGGTCGCGGTGATGAGGAGAGGCGAAATCGTCGAGATCGGGCAGGCCAGCGAGGTTCTCGTCAACCCGGCACACCCCTACACGCGTACGCTTATCGATGCGGTGCCGCGTTTCCGGACGCAGGCCTGGGAGGGCAGGCAAAGGCAAGAAATCCTTTCGGTCTGCGGCCTGAGAAAGGTTTACCGCAGCAAAGGCGGACTCTTCGAAGGCGCTCGCGAGACTGTCGCGGTGAACGATGTCTCCTTCACGATTGCGCGCGGCGAAACCCTGGGCCTGGTCGGCGAGAGCGGATCGGGCAAGTCGACGATCGGCCAGTGCATTTTGCGCATCAGCAGCATCGACGGCGGTGTCATTGCCTTTCAGGGGCGCGACATCGCGTCGGCCCGGGGCAGGGACCTGAAAGCCTACCGGGCGAAGGCCCAGATGGTGTTCCAGGATCCGTTTGCTTCACTCAATCCACGGCACAAGATCGGCCGTAGCATCCTCGCAGGGCCGCTCGCGCACGGCGTGAGCCCGGTGGAGGCGCGACAGCGCATGGAGCGGCTGCTCGACCGCGTCGGCCTGGACCGCTCGGCGGCCGACCGCTATCCGCACGAATTCTCGGGAGGCCAGAGGCAGCGCATCGGCATCGCCCGCGCGCTTGCGGTGGAACCGGACCTTCTCGTGGCTGACGAGGCCGTGTCGGCGCTGGACGTGTCGGTCCAGGCCCAGGTTCTCGACCTGCTGCGGGAGGTTCGAGACGAGTTCCATCTCGCCATACTCTTCATCACCCACGACCTTCGCGTGGCGTCGCAGATCTGCGACCGGGTGATTGTGCTGCACAAGGGCGGGATCGTCGAAGAGGGCGAGGCCACCGCCGTCTTCCAGTCTCCGCAAGACCCCTACACGCAAAAGCTTATCGCGGCTGTGCCGGGCCGCGACTGGCATCAGAAAGGCGAACAGGCGCCGATAGCCTGAGCCTGGCCTATTAAGAGGAGAGAATACGCATGAACCAAATCGTTGTAGACAGGCGCAAGGTGCTCCTGGGAGGCTCCCTCGGCGTCATGGCTGCCATGATGCCGAGGGTCGCGTTTGCTCAGGCGGGCGAGCCCGCACGCATGAACGTCATCGCTTTTCCCGAGCCGCCGACGCTGTTCATCGGCCTCGACCAGAATGGTTCCACCCAGACCGTGGCCGGCAAGATCTACGAGAGCCTGCTGACATTCGACTTCGATTTCACGCCTCGCCCCGGCCTGGCGGAGTCCTGGGACGTATCCGAGGATGGCCTCACCTACACCTTCAACCTGGTCAGGAATGCCAAGTGGCATGACGGCAAGCCGTTCACCGCGGACGACGTGGTCTTCACCACCAAGGAATTCCTGATGGAGGTCCACCCGCGCGCTCGCGGCATCTTCGCCAATTGCGAGACGATCGAGGCGCTCGACGAGCATACGGTCCGCTTCGTGCTCAAGAAGCCCTTCGCGCCGTTCCTGATGGGCTTTGAGATGTCGACCGCTCCGATGATCCCGGCCCATCTCTATCGTGGTACGGATTTCCGTACCAATCCGAACAACAACAATCCAGTCGGCACCGGCCCCTTCAAGCTGGCGGAGTGGAATCGCGGCACCTACATCCGGCTCGAAAAGAACCCGGACTATCATGGCGAGGGCGAACCGCATCTCGACGAAATCACCTTCCAGATTCTTCCGGATGCCGGTTCGCGTGCGGTCGCGATCGAACAGGGGCAGGTGCAGCAGGCGCAGTTCTTCGATGTCGAGATGTTCGATGTGTTGCGTCTGGCGGACCTGCCGCACGTCGAGCTGACCACCAAGGGCTACGAGTTCTATGCGCCTGTCGCGCGCATCGAGTTCAATACGCGCGTGGCGCCGTTCAACGACAAGCGTTTCCGGCAGGCCGTCTGCCACGCTCTCGACAAGCAGATGATGACGGACACCATCTTCTTCGGCCTTGGCAAACCTGCGACGGGACCGATCAGCGAGCGCACGCGCTTTCATGACAGCGACGTCAAGGTCTATGACTACGATCTCGAAAAGGCCAAGGCTCTGCTCGACGAGATGGGCCTGACGCCCGACGCGAAGGGCGTCCGCACGCGAGTCAGCTTTCTGCGTCTGCCCTGGGGCGAGACCTGGGCTCGCTTCGCCGAGGTGGTGAAGCAGTCTCTGGCGCAAATCGGCGTCGAGGTGGAGATCGAAGCCGCCGATCCGGCTTCCTGGACCTCGCGTTACGCCAACTGGGAGTTCCAGATGACGTCGAACTACCCCTATCAGTTCGGCGATCCGGCGCTCGGGGTTTCGCGCTTCTTCGTCTCAAGCAACATCCGCAAGGGCGTGGCCTACTCCAACTGCACCGGCTACTCGAATCCGCGTGTCGACGAGCTCTTCGAGCAAGGCGCGAGTGCGACCAGCGATGAGGAACGTCAGAAGGCCTATTCCGAAGTCCAGAAAATCCTTACCGAGGATGTGCCGATGGCCTGGCTCGTCGAGGTGGACTTCCCGACGCTCCTCGATACCCGTTACGAGGACGTCGTCGTGTCGGCGATCGGGGTGAACGAAACCTATCGCCGGGCCAGGAAGGCGAGCTGACCGAAACAGGCTGGCCCCGGTGTCCCCGGGGTCAGCTTCTGATTGGAGTTGAGACATGAAATGGCCGAATGGCGCGCGTTGCGCAGTGATGCTGACTTTCGATTTCGACGCCGAGACGCTGTGGCTGTCTCGCGATCCCGCCAATGCGAAGAAGCCCGGCGTGCTCTCGCAGGGCATCTATGGTGCCGTCCGCGGCGTGCCGGAAATCCTGAAGGTGCTCAAGAGCTATGACCTTCCGGCGACGTTTTTCGTGCCGGGCTGGACAGCCGAGAAATACACCGACCGCATCGACGCCATCCTGGCCGACGGCCATGAGATCGGCCATCACGGCTATCTCCACGAATGGATCGACCCCGACAAGCCCGACGAGCAGCGCGCGACCTTCGAGAAGGGGCTGGAGGCGCTCGATCGCGTCGCCGGCATCCGGCCGACCGGCTATCGCTCGCCTGCCGGCGAGACCAGCCCGACGCTGATCGCGCTGCTGAAAGAGCACGGCCTACTCTATGATTCCTCGCTGATGACGGATGTTATGCCCTATCGGCACATCCTGGAAAACGGCGAAGCCGGGCCGGTCGAGCTGCCCTGGCATTGGTCGACCGACGACGCCCCCTACATGATGTTCGCCGTCCAGACGCCGCGCCCGCTCTTCACCAACGACCATATCTTTCAGGTTTGGCGAGACGAATTCGACGCGATCCACGAGTGGGGTGGCCTGTTCAATCTGGTCATGCATCCGCAGTTCACTGGCAGGCCCTCGCGCACGCTGCTGCTGCGCCGGATGATCGAGCACATCATGAGCAAGCAGGACGTGTGGATCGCGACTGGCCACGATGTGGCCACCGCTTGGGCGGAGGGGAATGAAGGACAATGAGGGAAGGGGACTTCTCCGGCAAAGTCGCTGTGGTGACCGGTGCCTCGTCCGGCCTCGGTTCTGCCGCGGCGATGCGCCTGGCCGAGTGCGGCGCAGCACTTGAGTTGATCGACATTTCGCAGGAGCGGCTGGAGCGCAGCGCCGAAGCGATGAGGCTGACCGGCGCCCGTGTGCGAACGCACCAGGTCGATGTCTGCGACAGCCAGGCGGTGTCGGCCGCTTTCGCCGCCATCGAGCGCTGCGACGTGCTGGTCAACAGCGCCGGCATTGCAGGGCCCTCAGGACCGCTCGAAAGCTGCGATCTCGGTGAAGTGGACCGGGTTCTTGCCGTCAATCTGCGCGGAAGCCTGGCCTGTGCCCAGCAGGCGGTGCTGCGCATGAAGGAAGCCGGTGGCGGGGGCGCCATCGTCAACCTGTCGTCCACTGCCGGAATGCTTGGGTCGCGGCGTCTCGGCGTCTATGCGCTTTCCAAGGCGGCCGTCATCTCCATGACCCGTTCGCTGGCGCTCAGCCTTGCTTCGGAGAACATCCGGGTAAACGCGGTCTGCCCCGGGTCCATCGACAGCGAAATGTTCGATCGCACGCTGACCTCGGCCGATCCGGATGCCGAGCGGCAGGCGATGATCGCGCTTCATCCGCTCGGCCGGCTCGGCAAGCCGATCGAGGTTGCCGATGCGGTCGTGTTCCTTGCCTCGCCGGCTGCTGCCTACATCACCGGCGTATGCCTGCCGGTCGACGGAGGGCGGCTCGCATGAGGCCGCGCGTGGCGGTCGTGACCGGCGCGGCGGCCGGCATCGGCGCAGCGATCGCCGATCGCTTCCTGCGCGACGGTTATGCGGTGCTTGCCGTGGACCGCGCCCCCGCGCAAATCAGCCAGGCTTCGGTGAACTGCGTGTTTCACCAGGTTGATCTGGCGGATAAATCCGCGGCGGATGAGGTGATCGCCGTCGCCACCGAGCGACTGGGACCTGTCGATGTGCTCGTCAACAATGCCGGCATCGGCGGCGCGCGCCCGGTTGCCGAGAGCGACGACGAGAGCTGGGAGACGATCCTGAACGTCAATCTCGGGGCGGCTTTCCGGCTCTCGCGCGCCGTTCTGCCCGGAATGGTCCAGCGCGGGGTCGGCGCGATCGTCCATGTCTCCTCCGTTTTCGGCGTCGTCGGTTACCGGGGCATTGCGGCCTATGCGGCATCGAAGGCCGCTCTCGTGGGACTTACCCAGCAGATGGCCGCGGACTATGGCCCAAAGGGCATCCGCGTGAATGCCATCGCGCCGGGCCTCATAGAAACGGCGATGACCCAAAAGCTGCTCCAGGATGCCGTCTATCGCGACCTGATGCTTAACGGTACGCCGCTCGGCCGCACCGGAAAGCCGGCCGAGGTGGCGGGTGCCGTGGCATTTCTCTGTTCGGAGGACGCATCTTTCGTCAGCGGAGAGGTACTGGGGGTCGACGGCGGCTGGCGCGCGACCCGCATGAAGGTCAATGCCTGACGGCTACCGCCGGTGAACCGGATGCGTGAGAAGCTGGGGATGATTGATTTTCCAGCAGTTCAACCTGTTTGATGCTTCGCAACATCATGGAGGCTCCTGTTGACGATCAAGAGCGAGTTGGATCGACAGGTGCGCATCGAGAAGCTCGGAGACGACGGGTCGGATAGCTTGTCGACGGCGTGGACATCGTCTTGATGGCCCTGAAAGAGGGCCACGATCCGTGCGTGGTGGTCGGGTGGTATCGCACGCGCGGCTCTACCGACTTCGCCAGCACTTCAAGGATCACAATCCTTCCGCCCAGCATCACAAGGACAAGATCACCGCGTTCAGGGTTACCGGAGCAGCGGACTCTGCGGTCGCACCGTGGCAATGTGGGGAGCGGCCAAGCCAGCTGGTGGTACACGGAGGAGACAACCGATCGGGAGGCAAGGAAGATCGTCAGGGAGGTGATGGCGTTTATCGACGGGTACCCCGTGCTTTCGGTGCGGGCTTTCGACAACGGCTTATCGGTGCGGAAGAGGCCTTTGTCTCATCGCCTAACGGCCGCTACGCTCGATAAGCCAAAGTAGGCCTTGCGTGGCCCGTCGGCGCAGACGAGTTCGCGATGCGCTGGCCTGGGAAGAAAGAGTAGACCATGGGAGGCAGGACGCATGACTGGAGAGACGCCGCTGGTGTCGGTCGGTGGACTTGGTTGATTGGCTGCTGGCCGCTATGACCTAGCTGTTAGCGGGATGGCTGCTTGTCGCGGTTTCATTCCAATAGCGGACGGACAGCTTCCGGCCCCAGATCGTGTACGGGAACCTGGCCCGCACCCACCTGCGGCGCGATCTTTTAGAGCAGACGGCATGTCATCCACAGCAAATGTTGAACACCCGGTAACCCTATGGGAGATAACAGTTAGAGCAACGCATTCCCTGGATAAGTAATGGCTAAGACAGATCTCGCCATTCTGAAATACTGGCGATCGGCGGTCGCGGACAGTGCGATTGGAGACGCCTGCCTGACGAGCAAGATGCTCGAGGAGTTTCACAGCCTGTCACGCGAGGAGGCCGAGACTGGCATTCTGGGGCAGGAGGCCGTCGATTTCCTGTTTGACAAGGTGCCGGAGCATGTGCGGCGCATTGCGGTCAGCTACCGCCCGCTCCATGCTCGTCGGCAAAGCCGCCATACAAGACCGCGTGGCGATGGCCTGCCACTCGAAGTCACCCCGGTTGTGACTGAAGCACAGGTCACGCGTGAAGGCCGCATCATTCCCAACCACAGCGTCATTGCACGGGACATACTCGATCCGCTCGCGCGTGGCGCCTTCTCGGTCGGCCGCGTCGCAGATCTCGACGGCTTCCTGACGGCCCATCCCAGCCCGTCAGACGAAGATCCGGATCTTTGGCAACAATACCGGGACCACTGGCAACAGATGATGGCAGAAGTCGGCGGGGGCTGGCCAGCTTCGGACCCGGAATACCAGATCGTCGGCCATGGGCTGATTCGACCGGCGACCGAGGCTGCTGCGACAGTGAAGCAGATCCTCGATCTGAGCGATACCCTTATCCATGAGGCACCGGAAAGTCCGCTTCTAGCGAATTTTGCACGCAGGGCTCCCTGCGACATCGAGCCCGCACGCCAGCCCCCTTTCCCGCTGGCGGAACGTCTCGGCCATTCCAACGACAAGTTTCCCGTCGCCGATCATCAGCGCGAAGTGCTTGCACATCTGGCTGTGGCGCGGGATGGCGATATTCTGGCCGTGAACGGCCCGCCGGGCACCGGAAAGACGACGTTGCTCCTGTCGGCAATAGCCGGCGAATGGGTGCGCGGCGCGCTAGAGCAAGCTAATCCGCCGTTAATCGTGGCGGCATCCACCAACAATCAGGCAGTCACGAACATCATCGACGCCTTCGGCAAGGACTTCGGGCAGGGGAAAGGCCCGTTTGCGGGGCGCTGGCTGCCCGTCATCAAGAGCTTCGGCCTGTTTCTCGCCGCAGCCAGCCGGGAAGAGGAAGCCTCGGAGAAATATCAGACTGAACGCTTTTTCCAGAAGCTCGAAACGCCAGCATATCTGGACCGCGCCCGCGCAGCGTATCTTCAGGCGGCTCGGAACGCCTTCCCACACCTGAAGCTGGCGGACGTGGCGGCGGTCATCGATGCGCTGCATGAGCGCTTGCAAGAGGAAAGCACCGTGCTCGTTCGGGCCGATGAGGCTGACGCGAAATGGCGCGCGGCGTATCATGCTGTCCAGCGAATGCTCGGGGATGATCCGAGTGCCGCCATCTCTCGGCTTCGCGACACGAAGGAGCGTTGTACAGCCGAAAACGCCGCAGCCGAGGATCTGCTGCACAAATGGGAGGGCTGGCTTGCGGCTGAGCCGATACTGCTTTCTCTGTTCGGTTTCCTGCCGCTGGTCGCGAAAAAGCGGGTTCTGCGGGCGCGAGTATTTTTGCGCGAAGCGCATGCACCCGATGAAGTTGCAGCGGTGGAGCGGATCGATGCCATCGACGCCCGTTTGAAGGCGCATGCGAGCGATGCCGCCGCGCGAGCGAAAACGGTCACGGCAGCTTGCCATTCGGCGGAGCAGGCCATGGCAGAGCAAAGGCTGCGGGAAGAGGCATGGCGCACGCTAGCGGCGACTCTTCTGCCAAATTCACACGATGGCCCCGACCTGCTGGCGTTCGACCGCGCTGCCGATCGTTCCGTGCGTTTTCCTCTCTTCCTTCTCGCCACCCACTACTGGGAAGGGCGCTGGCTGCTGGAGATGGAAAAAGCATTGCCTGCACTCCAGCAGGTGCAGAAAAACGGCCGCGGCGGCAACGACCGCAGCATGGTCGAACCCATGTGGTCTCGCCGGATGATGTTGACGCCATGCGCCGTTTCCACCTTCGCGACGCTGCCGCGCAAGATGACCTGCCGGGACAATGCCTCGGGCAGCTATCGGACGGAATATCTGTTCAATCATATCGATCTTCTGATCGTTGATGAGGCAGGTCAGGTGTTGCCTGAGGTAGCGGGACCATCCTTCGCGCTGGCGAAACGGGCTCTGGTGATCGGGGACATTCAGCAGATCGAGCCCATCTCCGCACTGGCCGCCGCCGTCGATACCGGCAACCTGATCGAGGCAGGGCTCTTGCCGCCCGCCGGAGGCCGGGAGGCTTTGCAGGACCTCGACAAGGTCGGCCTTACATCGCGCAGCGGTAGCACGATGCGGCTGGCGCAGTCAGCCTGCCGCTTCTACCCTTATCCGGAGCTGGAGCGGGGCCTCTATCTCTTCGAACACCGCCGCTGCTTGGACGAAATCATCGGCTTCTGCAATGAGCTCTGCTACAAGGGAACACTGCAGCCTATGCGTGGCTCGGCCGCGGATGGCCTACTGCGTCCGATGGGCTATCTCCATATAGACGGTATGGCGATATCGGCGGGCGGCAGCCGGTTCAATCCGCTGGAGGCGCACACCATTGCAGCGTGGCTCGCCGCCAATGCCGAAAATCTGAAAGCACGTTACGGCAAGCGCCTGGAAGACATCATCGGGATCGTCACGCCTTTCGGCCGCCAGGTTCGCGAAATCCGCAACGCCTGCGCTTCTCTTGGCATCGACGTCGGACGGCAAGGCATGACTGTCGGCACAGTGCATGCACTGCAGGGAGCCGAGCGCGATGTGGTCATCTTTTCGCCGGTCTACTCCAAACATGCTGATGGCGGCTTCATCGATCTCTCGCCCAGCATGCTCAACGTGGCGGTCTCGCGCGCGAAAGATGCCTTTCTCGTCTTTGGAGACATGGATACGCTGGCTTCCGCACCTCCGGGTAGCCCCCGATCCGTCCTTGCGCGCTTCCTCTCCAAAGAGATGGCCTTCGATGTGCCATCGCGAACCGATCTGTCGCGAGGAACGCGAACGCTCGAATCGTTGCGCGATGCGGCCGAGCACGACGCTTTTCTGCTGCGGGAATTTGCGAATGCCGGGCGCAGGCTTTGCATTGTCTCTCCGTGGATCAACACCGCAACCATGAAACGGGTCGGATTCACGGACGCCATCGCCGCAGCCCGCGCGAGGGGCGTCGAGGTCGAGATTTACGCCGACCCCTATCTAACCCGCGACCGCAACAACTCCGACCAAGATATGTTCGCGGAAGCCCGCGAGATTTTGACCCCTATCGGCGCGAGGCTCCACGCTGTCGAACAGCTTCATAGCAAAATGGTATGGGTGGACGACGCTTTGCTTGCGGTCGGCTCATTCAATTGGTTTAGCGCCCACCGGACCGGCAAATTCGCCCGTCACGAGACATCGATCGTCTATCGCGGCGAGCATTTGGGGCCTGAGATCCAAACCCTCGAAGCCAGCCTCAAAGCCCGCACTCCGACCCGTTGAATAAGTTTGGCGAACTGGGAGTTCCTCGGGGGCAACTTCGCGAAATCGCTGACGTGCACGATCACCGAAAATATAGCGACGGTTCCAATAAATTCTCTAAGCTGGCGCAGCACTATCGGAGATTTCCCTAAAATTAAGTGACGTCGTAACGTCGTGGTTCAAATCGACACCGCAGAACCGGATATTGTAAACCCACTGACCAGCTTCTACAGAAATGGCACCCACCGCTGTCATCATTGCCACCAACCTACGACGGGTCGGCTCATCCACACATGACAAACGCTTAAGACAGATGCCAAGGCTAAACAGATTCCGAACAAGAACTAGATTGGGAGTTCCGGAACCGTCTGTACTGTGAAACTCGACAACCGGGACACGCCATCCTGGCCCATAATTCTCTGTCAGGTACCGATCATGGTCCGCAGGCCCCAATACGGAGAAGCCTCGAAAGCTGTAACTGATCAGATCAAACCGAGAGTTATCCCACCGGTTCATAGAGCTGCCATGCCAACAAACGTCACCTTCTACATAATGGATGAATACATCCACCGGCACCCCGCTCCTATGAATGAGCTTGAGGCAGGCCGGGACTTCTTCGACATTTGCTGCGCCATCTGGGCCAAAGAAATGCACTTGTAAGTCATACTTTTGAACCGAAAAATGCCCTTTTTGAATAAGTGCTTCGACAATCGCGTCTGCCGTAAAAAGATCTGACATGATGCCAACGTCAATGTCGTAGTCGTGAGCTAGCCAGTCCTTTTCTCGCACGATACCCAAAAATGTGCCTGAGACAGCAAACCACTCGATGTCGAGCGCTTTGCAAACGTCACTAAAGTCTTTGAGTGCAGTATCAGCGTCGGAGGTTGAGACGTGCCTAGCTTGTTGACCAATCTCCTCCGCAAGTCGGGTTCGTCTTGGTTTTTCGGCCTGCGCCAGAGGCAATCCTGCAACCATTTCCAATGCGTGGAGCGCACGCCATTTCTCATACTCCTCGCGGCGGCCATCCAGCAGGGCGGCATGGGCCAGGTTCGCGTATAGGCACACGAGATCGGAGGCAGCTGTCAGTTCCTCGGCACGCCCACGGTTACTGCCGACAAAATCAGCTAACGCCGCGACGTCTTTCGGACTAAGAAATAGGGTGCAGATAAAAAGTGGATCATAGGCCAGTTGTCTCTTCAGCCAGCTATATTGCACCAGCCACGCCACAAACCTCAATCCAATTTTGAACCTGTCTTCTCGGAAATGCTTAGCCGTCAAGCCCGCAACATTAGGTTCAAAACTGAGCCCGTACGAAACTAGCCACGCAAGGGCTGCGAAAAAGCCCCGTATCGGCGCAGGCTGAGGTCCTCCCAAATAGACGTAAATCCGCCCAAGCAATCTACGCACTAGTCGCCCTCACAGCGGCCAGAATTTCAGTAGTCGAGATGTTCTCTGTCCTCGGAAGGTAGATCACTTCGCATAAAGATTTGAATTCGTCGAATCGCCCAGCCCAGTCATCCCCCATTACGAGTATGTCAGCATTGTAGGTGCTGATGTACTTCCCCTTCCACTCAAGACTCTCTTCAGAAAACACCTCGTCCACACATGCGAGTGCAGATACGATCGACCGACGATCATGCTCCGAAAATACGGGATACTTCTGCTTTTTCTTGAAATTCAGATGGTCGCTTGAGACCCCAACAACGAGACGATCACCCAGCGCCCTAGCGCGCTCAAGGATGCGCAGATGTCCTATGTGAAATACATCAAACGTCCCAAAAGTTATGACCGTTTTCGCCACGCAAACCCTCCGTTAACCCGAAACAGCGCGGCGGAAGGTGGCAGATCGGACATACAAGAGGAAGACCGGCTCCTCGGATTATGACACTTTTGTGACGTTTGTGTCTGGGTAGGTGCAAAACCAGCACACCGAGAGACGGATTGGAATTGACGCCGGTCCGATAACGGGTGAGAGAGCCACGTTGGAATTAGAATCTTCGGGCAAGTGCAATTGATGATTAAGAAAATTCTGGCCGGAGTACATTGGCCCTATCAGGCGATTGTGGTATCTGCCACTGCCCTTGCGTCATGTGCAGCGTCGATTGCATCGCCGGCAGATGCCTGGCTTGTTTCTATCGTGGCACTAATTAGCATATGTACACAGATCGTGCTGCTCGACGGGGCTAATTTGCGCGATAAGCTCGTGCCGTTGAGACGACTGAATTCCCAAGACGTTGCGCCCCTTTGGCGTTACGCTAACCTGGCGGCGTTATTAAGTGCGATAGCACCTCTGGCGTGCGTAATTTCACCAATACTTGCAATTGCCTTATCAGCAGGACTTGCTCTGGCTTCCGCCAAACCAGCGGCTATCTACCTAAAGGACATTCTCTTGAGGAGAAGGCTGCGTAAGTCAGCGCAGAACGACTTCGCTAGCACAAGCCCAAAGGTCGCGCTTTATCTGAGCGGCCCAAGAGAGGTTTACTACCAGGTGAACCAGTGGCTACCAGTGTTAGAACGTTTGTCCGTGCCTGTGGCGATCATCCTGAGAAACCGGGACATCTTTGAGGGCATGAAGAAGACCACGGTACCAGTCTTTTTCGTAAGAGAGGGGAGGGACGTCGAGAGTTTTTACAATGGTGGAGTTGAGCTAGTTTTGTACCCGAATAACCGGGAGAAAAACGTCAACTCCCTCCGACACCATCAGCTGACCCACATCTTTATCAATCATGGTGAGTCGGACAAAAGCGTTAACCAAAGTAAGATGCTGATGGCATACGACTACCTGTTCGTCGGCGGGCCTCTCGCTGAACAACGTCTCAGGTCGGCCGGTTTGCCGATCAGAGACGGCCAGATAGTGCATGTCGGACGCCCGCAAGCTGAGTTGTTCCTTGTTAACGTGCCTCAGACGGAACGCATTGAGAAAATACTATATGCGCCGACTTGGGAAGGAGGCGTTGCGGCCACCAGCTACAGTTCAGTCGGACCAGTAGGGTTGAAGCTGCTCAGGGATTTGGCCGCAAGCGGTAAATACGAAGTGGCGATCAAACCGCACCCCCTCACCGGCCGCACGAGCGCGGAGACCGCCGCTGCGCTTCAAGAAATGTCAGAGCTTAGCCAGAAGTTCGGAATGAAGTTTCTGCACGCGTCGGAATCGCTTCATGAATGGATGAACTGGAGCGATCTCATGATTTGCGATGTTTCAGCAGTTCTTAATGAGTACCTTATCACTAGCAAACCTATTGTTCTTTGCAACATCCTAGGTGCTAGCTTGCAGCCTGAAGAGCTCGCGCAAGAGTTCCCGTCCTCAACGGCAGCCTATATCCTAGGTCCGTCCGACCCCATTCTCTCGCTCATGGACCGAATAGAAGCACGGGATGACCTAAGATCAGCGAGGAGCGGCGTGCGGCGCCACTCAATGGGCGCCGGTGATTCGTTCAATCGCTTCGAAGATAATATCCGCTTGCACTTGTCACAAAGCCCGCAAGAAATATTGCCCGAGACGGACGGTAAAACAGTGAGACCAAGTTCCAGCCTGTGACCCGACATCAGTTTGAGGTGGTCCCGCCTGGTGAGACAGCTTGGCGGCTTGGCTAAGCTGGATCGGGGTTGTTTCCGCGCCGCCAATTGCTCCGCATTTCTGCCTTAGCATAGACCTCATCGGTGGGCGGGAATGCGGCCCTGAGGGTTGATGCTTCGATCGGCATCTGTGTTTTGCTCGCCGCGGTTGCGATCGATGTGGACGAAAACATGCTGGGCCTCGATCCCTTGAGCGCCAACCCGATCTGACGCCAAAGGAAGAGGTCGAGCGTCAAGAGGTATAGAGTTTCACGCGTTCCTTCCGTTCAGAGTCTCACGCTGCGCTCCGTCCGGTCGAGGTGAACGCCGCGGATCATGTCCGCCACAGTCGTGGTCGCCTGCTCCTTGGCTTCAATCTCCGCCCTGAAGGTGCCCCTCTGCGGAGGGAAGCGCTTCTTGTGAATCTGGACGTGCCACTGGCCCACGCCCTTCTCTGCCTGATCGTCGCCAACTTTGTTTACCCGCCCTTGCTCTGCACTGTGCCGAAATTGTGCCGACAAATCGCGAATATCCGCAATTGGCAAGACGCTGCTGATCTGAACTGGTAACTTGTTGATTTTCTCTAGCTGTTTTGGCGCACCCGACATCCATATCGGGTCCTCGCCGCTAGTCCTTGTCCGCCCTCCGATGAGCAACATCAATGGGTTACTACGCGGAGGGCGGGTTTGTAAAACGTGGCCGTGGTCTACCCGAT
>NZ_JBDZDR010000009.1:0-172692 GCF_040049255.1 Mesorhizobium sp. KR2-14
GCCTGCTGCTCGGTGCGCCGCGACAGGTCGTCGGCCGCGCTCGAGATCTCGCCGGTGCCGGCATGGATGGTGCCGACGCTGGCCGAGATCGCCAGCAGCGTCTGCTGCAGCTTCTCGACCGAGGCGTTGAAGTCGCCGCGCAGCTTGTCCGCCTGGCCGTGGAACGGAACCTCGATGCGGTGGGTGAGGTCGCCCTGCGCCAGCCGGTCGAGCCCCTCGCCGAGCGCCGCGATCGCGATCTGGCTCTGGCGGTCCTCCTCGGCCTTGCGCGCCGCGGCCGCCGCCCGCTCCTCCTCAGCGCGCTGCCGGCTCGCCGCGGCCTCGGCCTCGAGCCGCAGCTTCTCGATCGCCGCCGCCTTGAACGTCTCGACCGCCGCCGCCATCTGGCCGACCTCGTCGCGCCGCCCCACCGCCGGCACCGCCACGCCGTGGTCGCCGGAGGCCAGCGCCCGCATCGCCGCCGTCATCTGGCTCACCGGCCGCGCGATCTGCCGCGACAGCCACCACGCAATCAGCACCAGAAACCCAACCGTCAGACCGGCACCGCCAAGCTGGAGCCGCTCGGCGAAAATGACGGCCTCGTCCTTGAGCCGGCGCACATCCTGCAGCCAGTCCGAGATCTGGGTCTGCACATCCGTAACCGCGGAGCGCGCAGCCATCTCGGTGTCGATGGTGTGCTCCGACGCCGCAAGGTCACGCGCGCGCTGCAGCATGTTCGGATCGGCCGCCAGCTTCACGATCGGATCGCCAACGTCGAGACGCCACTTCCGGGTGGCTGTATGGAATTTACCTATCGCCGCCAGCAGGCTTTCGTTGCCTTCCGCCTCGGCCTTGGCGTTGGCGACATGCTCCTCGAGCAGCTTGGTGGCGTCGCCGTAGCGGGTCCGCACATCGTTGTTCGGCGACAACGCGTAAAGACGCGCGAGGTTGAGCCTGTCGAGATGAAGCGCCTCGGCCTTGCTGAGTTCGGTCAGCAGGCGGTTTGCAGATTCATATTCACTGCTGGCGGTTTCAATCGTGCCGAGCGACCGCATCACGAGCAGCGCCACGACGATGCTGACGATGAAGATCGCCGAAAAACCCAGCGCCAGCTTGCGGACGATGTTGAGATCGGCCAGCGAGAAGCTCCATCGCCGCCGCCCGGACTTTCCGGCCCGGCGGGGAAGTTCTGTGTCGAATGCGATGGAACTCATTGGGTATTTCCTTGCCGTGGACGTGACAAAACTCAATTGCTTTCCTGCTTGCCGGCGCCGTCTGGAAGCCGACCGCTCAGCACAGAGGCCGAGACCCTGAAGCGCTTAGGCGCGAGGTGGTTGACGAATTGCGACATGCGCCGGAAGATTCGCGGAACGGCACGCTCTTCAGAAGATTTCGGCAAATATGGTTTTCCAATTCTTGCATTGAATTGCTTTGCGCTGCTTCAGGATCAGCCCGCATGGTTCTGAATGACGCCAGGATGCATCCGACGATGACTGCCATGCGAATTCCCCCTTTGCGGCCGCCAAACTCCCCCCTGGCCGACCTGCCCGTGCAGCATTGTTCGGTGCGCGGGAGGTTTCTTGCTGCCTCGCGTACCCTTGCTGCTTTCGCGCTGTTCATCTGCCCCGCGTCGCCTGTGTACGATACCGGACGAACGGCAGCGTACATATCCACAGGTTAACTGGAGTTTAAGGCCGATCCGGAGGCCGGGAACTTCCCCAACCGTGGGGCACAGGGCTGTTGCGCGGCGCGGGTTGCGAAGCCAGCATCGTCGCCGATGTATCGGCTTCGCGGTCAGCCCAATAGGCCCGTATTTTCATGGCGCTAGCACACCAAGGCAGCGAGTGCCAAAATTTTTGCGCCATCCTCTTGAAACGTCAAAACCCCGGAACTAGCTCGATATCGCGCGATGCCGGAGAGGGTCGCGCGCCCCGCTCCGCCGCCTCACGGATCGGAGCGGAGGAGCTTTCAAAACTGTTTGTCCTTGAGGAGAACGACATGAAGTTCCGTCCATTGCACGACCGCATCCTGGTCCGCCGCATCGAGGCCGAAGAGAAGACTGCCGGCGGCATCATCATTCCCGACACAGCCAAGGAAAAGCCGCAGGAGGGCGAGGTCATTGCCGTCGGTTCCGGCGCGCGTGCAGAGAGCGGCCAGGTCCTGCCGCTCGATGTGAAGGCCGGCGACCGGATCCTCTTCGGCAAATGGTCCGGCACCGAGATCAATCTCGATGGCGAGGACCTTCTCATCATGAAGGAAAGCGACGTGATGGGCGTGATCGAATCCGCCTCAACAGCCAAGAAGGCCGCCTGACGGCTTCTTGCGCCACCAGTCAACGAAACTGCCTATCGAAGGAGTGATCCAATGGCTGCCAAGGAAGTGAAGTTCCATTCCGAAGCCCGCGAGAAGATGCTGCGCGGCGTCGACATCCTGGCCAATGCGGTGAAGGTGACGCTTGGCCCCAAGGGCCGCAACGTCGTCATCGACAAGTCTTTCGGCGCGCCGCGTATCACCAAGGACGGCGTGAGCGTCGCCAAGGAAATCGAGCTCGAGGACAAGTTCGAGAACATGGGCGCGCAGATGGTGCGCGAAGTCGCCTCCAAGACCAGCGACCTGGCCGGTGACGGCACCACGACCGCGACCGTTCTCGCCCAGGCCATCGTCAAGGAAGGCGCCAAGGCCGTGGCCTCGGGCATGAACCCGATGGACCTGAAGCGCGGCATCGACAAGGCGGTCGAGGCCGTGGTGGCCGAGCTGAAGGCCAATGCCCGCAAGGTGACCAACAACGACGAGATCGCCCAGGTCGGCACCATTTCGGCTAATGGCGATGCCGAGATCGGCCGCTTCCTGGCCGAAGCGATGCAAAAGGTCGGCAATGAGGGCGTGATCACCGTCGAGGAAGCCAAGACCGCCGACACCGAACTCGAGGTGGTCGAGGGCATGCAGTTCGACCGCGGTTATCTCTCGCCCTACTTCATCACCAACCAGGACAAGATGCGCGTCGAGCTGGATGAGCCCTATGTGCTGATCCATGAGAAGAAGCTTTCCAACCTGCAGGCCATGCTTCCGGTGCTCGAAGCGGTGGTGCAGTCGGGCAAGCCGCTGCTCATCATCGCCGAGGATGTCGAGGGCGAGGCGCTGGCTACGCTGGTGGTCAACAAGCTGCGCGGCGGCCTGAAGGTCGCGGCGGTGAAGGCGCCCGGCTTCGGCGACCGCCGCAAGGCCATGCTGGAGGACATCGCCATCCTTACCGGCGGCACGGCGATCAGCGAGGATCTGGGCATCAAGCTTGAGAACGTCACGCTCAACATGCTCGGCCGCGCCAAGAAGGTGGTGATCGAGAAGGAAAACACCACCATCATCGATGGCGCCGGCTCCAAGAGCGAAATCCAGGCCCGTGTCACGCAGATCAAGGCCCAGATCGAGGAAACCACCTCCGACTACGACCGCGAAAAGCTGCAGGAGCGCCTGGCCAAGCTCGCCGGCGGCGTCGCCGTGATCCGCGTGGGCGGCGCGACCGAGATCGAGGTCAAGGAAAAGAAGGACCGTGTGGACGACGCGCTGCACGCCACGCGCGCGGCGGTGGAGGAAGGCGTGCTGCCGGGCGGTGGCGTGGCACTGCTGCGGGCCGCAAGCGCGCTTGAGGGCGTAAACCTCGACAATCCCGACCAGAAGCACGGTGTCGATATCGTGCGCCGCGCCATCGAGGCGCCGGTGCGCCAGATCGCCGAGAATGCCGGGGCCGAAGGCTCCATCATTGTCGGCAAGCTGCGCGAGAAGAACGAGTTCGGCTATGGCTGGAACGCCCAGACAGACGAGTTCGGCGACCTCTACGGGCAGGGCGTGATCGACCCGGTGAAGGTCGTACGCACTGCGCTGCAGGATGCGGCCTCGGTTGCCGGCCTGCTGGTCACCACCGAGGCCATGATCGCCGAAAAGCCGAAGAAGGAGGCCGCGCCCGCGATGCCCGCCGGAGGCGGCATGGACTTCTAACGCATGACCCGGTGCCCGCCTCCGGGCGGGCGCTACTTGCGTGAGAATTGCAAAGCTGCACCGTCATCCGGTGCGGCACAACTCCAGGTGTTTCATGACGAATACGGAAGCTTTCGCGGGGATCGCGCCGCCGCGCCACCCGCCGACCCAATTTGCATATGAGACCGAATGCAAGCAGGTGCTGGAGCCGGTGCTTCTGCAACTGCTCGACAAAGCAGAAGCCGCCGGATGGGACAGGCGCAAGGCGGCCTATGCGCTGATGTTCCTGGCGGCGAAGAACGTGTAGGCCGCTTCACAGGATCGTGACCCATAGGCCATTCGTTTTTCCGGCGCGACGGGTGGCGGCCACCCTCGCGCCGTCTTTCTTGATCGGAATGGCCGCCTCACCTGGGCCGAAGCTTCCTGTTTGAACAAGACAACTGCGGTGCGGCTTGAACTACTCGCGCCGGAGCAGTGCAGAGGCATCGCCTCGCCCCTATGCGAAGAATAGCTGGCGGATGCGGATGCGCGCCTATTTTCAAACCGTGCCTTGCCTTGTTAGACAGCCTTGCTCAATTTCGAGCAGGAAAAAGCATCATGAAGTTTAGATTGAATACCATTTCTGCTGCAACGTTCGCGGCCTGCTTGGCTTCCGCGTGCGCGGCGCAGGCGGAAGATCTTGTTTTCACGCTTACCAACGGCACCAACTCTGTTTTGACCCAGTTCCACACCTCGCCCACGGGCGTGAACGATTGGGAGGAAGATGTCCTCGGCCAGGAGGTACTGAACCCGGGTGAAAGCGCCACGGTGACAATCGCCGACGGCCGCACCGTCTGCGCATACGACATGAAGTTCGAGTTCTCGGAAGATTCCGAGCTCGACACCACGACCGATACGCAGGACCTGTGCGAACTCGGTTCCTACACGATCAACGAATAGTTTCGAATTCGGCCCCTGCCCTTCTGGCTGGGGCCTTCCCCGCAGTCCACGAGCCATCTTTTCACCCGGGGCAGCCGTGTCTCTGCGGTGCGTGCGGTGATGAGATCTTCCGGGCCATGCAAAGCCCGAAGGGAATTTCCAGACAACTCTGGCTCTCTGGAAAGTGACTTCAAATTTACTGGTCGAGCAGCAGCCCCAGGCACATCTTTAGGCGAAGTTGGCGGAGGCTTAGCGCAAACGGAATACTCTGAACGGAGATTACGACGATGCGTCTTTTGCTCGCTTCAATATCGTTGGGCGTACTAGCCCTAGTATCTGGATGTACAACCGGCTCCAGTGTGTACGGGATAACCGCACCCGGTTACTACGGGCCGCTGGTCGGCGGTGGAGTTGATCGTCTCCGTCGCAACAATTTCGTTGACTTCCGGCGTGTTGAACGCAACCGCCACAATCATGGCCATCATAACCACGGTCAAAACAATCACGGCCATCACGGCAGCCACGGCATGGGCGGCCACCACGGGATGGGTGGCCATGGCAGCCATGGCATGGGTGGCCACGCCGGTGGCGGCTATGGTGGCGGCGGTGGCGGCAGCTATGGTGGCGGTGGCCACGGCGGCCATTCCGGCGGAAATGGCGGCCACGGTGGTGGCGGCGGCCACTAATCGCCGCATGCGCACTTACGATCATGTCCGGCCGTGCCTTTGGGCCGGCCGGCGTGATTGCTCTCTTTAGTAAAGAACCAGCAGGTTAGTGAAGAACCAGCAAGTCGCTCGACGAGAAGCTGATCTCGGCCCTTTCGCCTACCACCGGCGGCGGGCTGGCGGGGCTGTTGAACGTGTCGAGAGACACGGCATTTTTGCCCAGCCCCACACGCACGCGGATGACCGACCCGAGGAAGCTGACGTCGGCGATGTGCCCGCCCAGGCTGGTGTCGCGCCCTTCCTGCTTGCCCAGAACGATCGCTTCGGGCCGAAGCGCCAGCGACAGCACGTCGCCCGCCTTGGCGCCGTTGATCGCACCCTTGTCGAGCGAGATATCGCGATCGTTGATCCTGACGGTGGCCGTGGCGGGGTCGATGACGGTTCCGTCGAGCACGTTGAGCGTGCCGACGAAATTGGCCACGAAGCGCGTGGCCGGCCGGTTGTAGATCTCGAACGGCGTGCCGACCTGCTCCACCTTGCCGTCATGCATGACCACGATGCGGTCGGACATCGACAGCGCCTCTTCCTGGTCGTGGGTCACGAAGATGGTGGTGATGTCGAGCTTCTTCTGGATCGCGCGGATTTCCTCGCGCAGCGAGATGCGCACCTTGGCGTCGAGCGCCGACAGAGGCTCGTCAAGCAGCAGCAGTTTCGGCTTGGGCGCCAGCGCGCGGGCGAGCGCCACGCGCTGCTGCTGGCCGCCGGAGAGCTGGTAGGGATAGCGGCTGCCGTAGTCGGGCAGCTTGATGATGCCGAGCATCTCCTCCACCCGCTGCTCGATCTCTGCCTTGGGCGCACCGGCCACCTTGAGCCCGAAGGCGATGTTCTGCGCCACCGTCAGGTTGGGGAACAGCGCGTAAGCCTGGAACACCATGCCGATATTGCGCTGGTTGGGCTTCAGCTTGGTGACGTCCTTGCCGCCGATCATGATACGGCCGGCGGTCGGCTCCTCGAAGCCGGCCACCGTGCGCAGCATGGTGGTCTTGCCGCAGCCTGAGGGGCCGAGAAAGGAAACGAACTCGCCGCGCGAGACGTCGAGATTGAAGTCCTTGACCACGGTGGTCTGGCCGAACGACTTGCGAACCCCCTGGATGCTGAGAAATGTTTCGGACATCGCGTCGTTTCTTTCGTTCAATTCGGGTTGTTGGCCGATTTCGGCGCGAAGCGGGACAATACCTGGATCACCGACATGCAGCCCCAGGTGATGGCGAAGGCGATCACCGCCAGCGCCGCCGGCTCATAGGCGCGGTTGGCGCCGATATTCTGCAGGTAGGGACCGAAGGCCGGCCTGTTGAGCAGGCTCGCCATGGTGAACTCGCCGATCACGATGGCAAAGGTAAGGAAGGCGCCTGAAAGCACCGCGATCAGCACGTTGGGCAGGATGATGCGGGCGATGATCGTGGTCCAGCCGGCGCCGTGCACCTGCGCGGCTTCTGTCAACGTGCGCACATCGATGGTGCGCAGGCCGGTATCCACCGCGCGGTACATGTAGGGCAGCGCCAGCGTGGCATAGCCGATCATCAGCAGGAAGTCGGTGCCCCGCGTGGTCGCCAGGAACGGCAAGGGCGAGTTCGAGCCATACATGCGGATGTAACCGAAGACGATGACGATTGCCGGGATGATCAGCGGCAAAAGCGTGATGAACTCGACAACCGGCCTGATCCACGGCATGCGCAGCCGGATCCAGTAGGCGGTCGGCACCACCAGGAGCACGCCGATGACGATCGTCAGGCAGGCGATAACCGTCGAGTAAAGGAAGGTTTCCTGGAAACGCACGTCGCCAAGCACCACCCGGTAGGCGTCGAAGGAATATTCGCCGCGGCGCATGCGCAGCGAAAACTCCAGCGTCGCGATCAGCGGAATGAAGAAATAGGCGGCCCCGAGAGCGAAGGTGAGCCATGCCCAGAAACGGCCGGCCTTCATTTGAGCCACCTCTCGCTGCGGACGCGGAACCAGATGTAGAAGATGTTGGCAAGCCCGGTGACGAAGATCATCCCGAATGCCAGCGCATAGCCGAGATGCGGGTTATGCAGCACGTCGCCGCGGATCTGCGCATAGAGCAGGATCGGCACGATGTTGAGCTGGGAACCGGTCAGCGCATAGGCGGTGGCGATCGCTCCGAAGGCGTTGGCGAACAGCAGGATGACGGTGCCGAGGAAGCTCGGCCAGAGAACGGGGATGGCCACCATGCGCCAGTACTGGAACTGGGTCGCGCCAAGCGTCGCGGCGGCTTCGCCCCATTCCTTCTTCAGCCCGTCGATGGCCGGCGTGATGATGACGACCATCAGTGGGATCTGGAAGAACAGATAGGTCAGCGTCAGGCCGGCGAAGGACAGGATATTGAAGCCGAGCGCATAGATGTTGATGTCGAACCACGTGCGCAGCAGCACGGTGACGAGACCGAGCCGGCCCAGCGTGGCCAGAAATGCGAAAGCCAGCGGCACGCCGGCAAAATTGGAAGCAACGCCCGAGAACGTCATCGTGGTCGAGCGGACCCACTTCGGCAGGCCGCCGCGGACGATGGCCACGGCAATGGCAAGGCCAGCCAGCGCGCCGAGCACAGCCGAGGCCAGGCTGATGCGGATCGAGATCCAGTAGGCGGCCAGGATCGAGGGCTGGAACAGCGCCGCCATATTGGCAAGGGTGAATTCGCCCTGATCGTTCTGGAAGGCACCGACGACCAGATAGAAGGTCGGCAGGATCAGGAACATCAGTGCAAAAATGAAAAAGGGCGCGACGCCCAGCCAGTGCAACGGAAGCCGCATGCCTTCCGCGCGCGCCGGCGGCACGGCCTGCCGGGCAGCAGCTGGATCGGGAAATGTGGTTTCGCTCATGCGGCAAAAATCCAGAATGGGGGTCCGGGCGGCCTGTGCGGCCACCCGGAAAAGCGAGGTTTACTTGACGTTCGCGCCAACCACTGTGTCCCACTGCTTGGTCACGATCTCTTTCACAGTCGCCTGATCATCGAGCGTCGGGAATACGGCAGCCTCGTAAGCTGCCGCGGGCGGCAACTTGTCGAGCATTTCCTGCGGGATCTTGCCGTTCTTGGCAAGATCGTTGAAGCGGATCGGGTGGCAGTAGCCCTTCAGCCAGCCGAGCTGACCTTCGTCGGAATAGAGATATTCCATCCACAGCTTGGCGGCGTTCGGATGCGGCGCGTAGGCGCTGATCGCCTGCACGTAGACGCCGGCGACGACGCCGGACTTCGGAACGATGACCTCAACCGGCGGGTTGCCGTTCAGCGTGTCGCGGCCCGAGAGCGCGTTGTAGTCCCAGTAGACGATGATAGGCGTCTGGCCCTGCGCCAAGGTTGCAGCCTTGCCGGTAACAGGCACGAAATTGCCGCTCGAATTCAGCTGCTTAAAGAAGTCCAACCCCTTTTCTCCAGCCGATTTCGCATCAGTAGCACCGGCTGCGAGACCGGCCGCATAGACGCCTTGAATGGCCTGGTTGGATGTGCGCGGATCGCCCGCCAGTGACACGCTGTTTGCGTATTCGTCCTTCAGCAGGTCGGCCCAGTCTTCCGGCACGTTCTGCACCAGATCCTTGTTCACCATGAAGGAAAGCACGCCGTAATAGTCGCCGTACCAGTAGCCGTCGGCGTCCTTGGCGCTGTCCGGGATCGAATCCCAGGTCGAGACCTTGTAAGGCTGGATCAGGCCGTCGGCCTTGGCCTGCGGACCGTAGGAGAGACCGACGTCGATGACGTCCGGAGCCTGCGGGCCCTTGTTGTCCTTGTTGGCCTTGATGGCCTCGACCTCGTCGCTCGAACCGGCGTCGGGGTTGAGCTCGTTGACGGTGATTTCAGGATACTTCGCCTTGAAGCCGGCGATCACTTCGCCGTAGCCGCACCAGTCATGCGGCAGCGCGATGGTGGTGAGCTGTCCCTCTTCCTTGGCGGCCTTGACCAACTCGTCCATCGACTGCGCCGAGCCGACGGCCGTGGTCACCATGAGGGCCGCGGCGGTGAGGGAAAGAATTTTCCCCGTGAACTTGAACATGTCTCTCTCCGTTGAACTGACGCCCTGCGACGCCTGCGATGCGGTTATCTGCGCCCAATGACAGTTTTGTGAAACCTGCACCCGGTCTCCTCCCCCGAGCGCCAAAATCTAACTACTTTTCCACGGGGCTGGCAATCGTGCCATTTGTTTTTCCGGCTAATGATTTTTCGATTGCCAGCCCCCTCCCCCTCTAACCCTGGAGAGTTCCTTCGATGGCGTTATCCAGCAGCATCAGCGCGGCTTCCTTGGTGAGCTTCACCGGGTTGCCGCCGGCCGTCGGGTCCACCACCGCCATGTCGGCGATCAGGTCCTTGCGCGCCTTGTCCATGTCGAGGCCCTTGATCAGCTCGGGCAGGGTGTGGGGCACCTTCAGTTCCTCGCGCAGCTTCAGCACTGCGCTTGCGAAGCCGTCGAAGCCGCCCTCCATGCCCAGGTAGCCGGTCAGCCGCACGATGCGGTCCTCGATCGCGTCGCGGTTGAAGGCCAGCACATAGGGCATGAAGACGGCATTGGTCATGCCGTGGTGGGTATCGTAGAGCGCGCCGATCGGGTGCGACATCGAATGGATAGCGCCCAGCCCCTTCTGGAAGGCGGTGGCACCCATGGCGGCAGCGCTCATCATGTGCGCACGAGCCGTCAGGTCCTGGCCGTCGGCAAAGGCCTTGGGCAGGTTCTCGAACACCAGCCGGATGCCCTCGACTGCGATGCCATCGGCCATCGGGTGGTAGCCCGGCGCGCAATAGGCTTCCAGGCAGTGCGCCAGCGCGTCCATGCCGGTGCCCGCGGTGATGAAGGGCGGCATGCCGGTGGTCAGCTCCGGATCGGCGATCACGATGGCCGGCAGCATCTTGGGGTGGAAGATCACCTTCTTGGTGTGCGTCGCCTCATGCGTGACCACGCCGGCGCGGCCGACTTCCGAGCCGGTGCCGGCCGTCGTCGGCACGGCGATGATCGGGGCGATGGCGTCGGCGTCCGCACGCGCCCACCAGTCGCCGATGTCCTCAAAATCCCACACCGGCCGGGTCTGGCCGGCCTGGAAGGCGATCAGCTTGCCGAGGTCCAGCGCCGAGCCGCCGCCGAAGGCGATGACGCCGTCATGCTTGCCTTCCTTGAACACCACGATGCCGGCGGTGAGGTTGGATTCCACCGGGTTGGGCTTCACGTCGGAGAAGACGCCGTAAGGAATCTTGGCGTCGTCGAGGATCTTCAGCGTGGACGCCACCACCGGCAGCTTGGCCAGCCCCGGGTCGGTCACGAATAGAGGCCGCTTGATGCCGGTCGCGGCCAGCGCGTCGGGCAGTTCCGAGATGCGGCCGGCGCCGAAACGGACGGTGGTGGGATAATTCCATTTGGAAACGAGATTGGTCATTTTTGCTTTCCGAAAGTTAGAAGCACCCCCACTCCGTCCCGGCTTCGCCGGTCCACCCCGGGACAGAGGTGTCGAGCGCAGCGAGACGGAGTGGGGGTCAAAAACATGTTCTGTGCCGCGAACTAGATCTTCTCGCGCAGGTGATAGGACTTCGGACGGGTCAAGTTGTCGTAGCCGATGGCCGACAGCGCCGCGCCCTTGCCGGTGTCCTTCACGCCCGTCCACACCAGCGCCGGGTCGAGATAGTCGCAGCGGTTCATGAACACCGTGCCGGTCTCGACGCGGTCGCCGATCGAGACGGCATGCTCGATGTCGCTGGTCCAGACCGAGGCGGTCAGGCCGTATGGGCTGTCGTTCATCAGCGCGATGGCATCCTCGTCGCCGCGCACCTTCATGATGCCGACGATGGGGCCAAAGCTCTCCTCGCGCATCACGCTCATCTGGTGGTCAACATTGGTCAGCACTTCCGGCGCCAGATAGGGCGACCCGGCGACGTCCTGGTCGACCTTCATGTTGACGTGCGCGGAGGCACCCTTGCGCAGGGCTTCCGCCTTCTGTTCGCGGATGAAGTCGGCAAAGCGCGACTGCGCCATCGGCCCCATGGTGGTGGCCTGGTCGAGCGGGTTGCCCACCACATAGTCCTTGGTCAGCGCAACGAAACCGTCGACGAAGTCGTCATAGACCTTCTCGTGCACATAGATGCGCTCGATGCCGCAGCAGCACTGGCCGGAATTGTAGAAGGCGCCATCCACAAGGTTGGCGATGGCGTGGTCGAGCTTGGCGTCGGGCAGCACATAGGCCGGGTCCTTGCCGCCGAGTTCTAGGCCCATGGTCATGAAGGTGCCGGCCGCCGCCTTCTCGATCGCCCTGCCGCCGGCCACCGAGCCGGTGAAGTTGACATGGTCGATCTTGCCCGAGCCGAGCAGCTTCTCGGTCTGGGCGTGGTTGAGCACGATGTTCTGGAACACGCCCTTGGGCAGACCAATCTTGTCGAAGGCCTGCTGGAAGCGCTCGCCCACCAGCAGCGTCTGCGCCGCGTGCTTGAGAATGACGGTCGAGCCCGCCATCAGCGCCGGCACGATAGTGTTGACAGCGGTAAGATAAGGATAGTTCCAGGGCGCGATCACCATCACCACGCCAAGCGGCTCGCGCTTCACATAGCGGCGGAAGCCCTCCTTCGGGTCCGATGCCATGACCGGCTTGAGCGCCTGCTCGGCGATCTCGACCATGTAGTTGGTGCGGTCCTTGACGCCGCCGAACTCGCCGCCGTAGCGGGTCGGGCGGCCCATCTGCCAGGCGATCTCCGGCACGATCTCGTCGCTCATCGCCACCAGCGCCTCGAGGAAGGCGAGCATGTACTTGCCGCGCTCGGCAATGGAGGTCTGCGCCCAGGTGGCCTGAGCGGCACGGGCCCGCTCCACCGCGGCGTTGATCGCCTGGTCGCTGGCGACGGGTCGCTCGGCATAGATCGAGCCGTCGATGGGGGATTTGAGCTTGACCGTCTCGGTCATGATTTCAGTCCTTCTTCATGCGAAATGCAATTGGTCGTTCCGGCAGGGCGCGGGCCACACGCCGCGCCCGCGATGGGCGCCGACATTAATACCGCTCGAAGCCCCTGTGCAGCTCCCAGTCGGTGATGCGGCGGTCATATTCCATCTGCTCCCAGCGCGCGGTGTGCACATAGTGGTCGATCGCATCTTCGCCCCAGGCCTCGCGCAGCATGGTAGATTTCTCCAGCGTTTCGGCAGCGCCGCGCAGGGTCTTCGGAATCTCGGGCAGCTCGGCCGCCTGGTAGGCGTCGCCCACGAAGGGCTTCTCCAGTTCCAGTCTCTCGTCGATACCGGCCAAGCCCGCCGCGATCAGCGCCGCGAAGGCGAGGTAGGGGTTGAGATCGGCGCCGCCGATGCGGCACTCCATGCGCACGGCCTTGGTGCCCTGGCCGCACAGCCGGAAGCCCGCGGTGCGGTTGTCGTCGCTCCACATGATCTTGGTCGGCGCGAAAGTGCCGGCCTGGAAGCGCTTGTAGGAGTTGATGTAGGGGGCCAGGAAGTAGGTATATTCCTTGGCATATTTGAGCTGACCAGCCGACCATTGGCGACCGAGTTCCGACAGGCCATGGGGCCCGTTCTTGTCGAGGAACAACGGCGTCTTGCCGTCGGCGCTCCACAGCGAGTTGTGAATGTGGCTGGAATTGCCGGCCAGG
This sequence comes from Mesorhizobium sp. KR2-14, assembly GCF_040049255.1. Taxonomy (NCBI): domain Bacteria; kingdom Pseudomonadati; phylum Pseudomonadota; class Alphaproteobacteria; order Hyphomicrobiales; family Phyllobacteriaceae; genus Mesorhizobium; species Mesorhizobium sp. KR2-14. The sequence continues at coordinate 13,168 of NZ_JBDZDR010000009.1, forward strand.
TCATAGTTGTACTTGGCCATGAAGCAGACCGACTTGCCCATCTGGTCGGCGATCTCCTTGGCGCCGTTTTTCAGGATCACATGCCGGTCGGCGGTTTCCAGCGCCTCGCCATAGCGGAAGTTGATCTCTTCCTGGCCGGGGCCCCACTCGCCCTTGGAGTTCTCGATGGGAATGCCGGCCGCGTCCATCTCGTTGCGCAGCCGGCGCATATAGCCTTCCTCCTTGGTGGTGATGCCGATCAGGTAATCGCCGATATAGGGAGAGGCGGTGTCGAGGCCGCGCCAGTGCTTTTCGCGCGCGGTCTTGTAGGTCTCGTCGAAGAGATAAAATTCCAGCTCGGAGGCGAAATAGGCGAGGAAACCGCGCTGCTCCAGCCGGCGCAGTTGCTTGCGCAGGATGCCGCGCGGCGAATGCGGCAGGTCTTCATGCCCGTGATGGGACTGCACGTCGCTGATCACCAGCGCCGTCTTCTCCAGCCATGGAACCCGGCGCAGCGTCGACATGTCGGGCTTCATGACGAAGTCGCCATAACCCTTCGACCAGCTTGCCGCCTTGTAGCCGGGCACCGGCTCCATGTCGATGTCGTCGGCCAGCAGATAGTTGCAGGCGTGCGTCTCCTCGTAACCCGACTGCACGAAGAAGCTGGCCAGAAACCGCTTGCCGATCAGCCTTCCCTGCATGTCGACGGCGCATACCAGCACCGTGTCGATCTCCCCGTCCGCAACCGCCTTCTTCAACTGATCGAATGTAAGATTTCCGGCCATTTTCCACTCCGCCGCAGTCGGCGCATCGCTGTTTCAACAGGTGAGCCCGGCCGTCACACGGCCGGGCTGTTCGACTTCACAAGACTGGCTCTGCTCAGCCGTAGCGATAGGGTGCGCCTGCGCCGCGCATGGTCTCCTGGTATTTCTTGAGGATCTCGACCACTTTGGCGTTGCGCGGGCTCTTGGCGGCGACCTCGTCCCAGAATGCCTGCGCCATGTCCTCGACTTCCTTCCACTCGTTCTCGGGAATGGTCGTCAGTTCGAGCTTGCCGCCCGTGGTGCGGTAGTGGGCCTCGCCCCACCAGTACCAGTGCTGGCGGTAGTAGTGCGAGGAATCCATCGCCAGCCGGAACAGCTCCTTGAGGTGGTCAGGAACCGCGTTCCACTTCTCGGTGTTGGCGAAGAACGAACCCGACCAGGCGCCGGAGATGTTGTTGGTCAGGTAGTACTTGGTCACGTTGGCCCAGCCGACCGTGTAGGTCTCGGTCGCCCCGCACCAGGCGATGCCGTCGAGCTCGCCGGTCTGCAGCGCCACCTCGATGTCTTCCCACGGCAGCGTGACGGGCACGACGCCGAGACGCGAGATGAACTGGCCGCCCGTCGGGAAGGTGAAGACGCGCAGGCCCTTCAGGTCGGCCACCGAGCGGATCGGCTTGGTGGTGGCGAAGTTGCAAGGGTCCCATGCACCGGCGCTGAGCCAGGTCACGCCCGGGATTTCGCCATAGGCCTCTTCCCAGATCTCCTTCAGTCCGTACCAGTTCCACAGCACCGGCACGTCGAGGCTGTAGCGCGAGGCGAAGGGGAAGTAGGCGCCGAACACGGCGACATCCACCGGCGAAGCCATGGAATCGTCGTCGCTCTGGGCGGCGTCGATCGTGCCGGCCTGCACGGCGCGGAACAGCTCGCCCTGCGGCACCAGCTGGTCGGAGGTGTAAAGCTCGATCACCATTTCGCCATTGGCCGCCTTGTTGAAGGCATCGATGGCGGGCTTGCACACATGCTCGGCCAGGGCCGGGCCGGCATAGGTCTGCAGACGCCACTTGATCGGGGCCTGGGCCTTGACATAGGGCGCTGCGAGCGTGGTTGCGCCCACCGCACCAGCGCCGGTCAAGATCGACTTGCGCAGGAAATCGCGCTTGCTGATGGTCTTGTTCTCTGACATTTCATTCCTCCCGTTAACAGATACAGTAAAATCTCATCCACGACGCGGGGTTGAGCGAATTTGTATTCCGCCATTCCCCGTTCTTATTCTGGAAAATTCAAAGGATGCTCTCCCGGCCTTCATCTCATCTCTTCCCCATGTAGACGTCGGGCAGCCACATCGCGATGTCGGGGAAGATCATGATGATGATCATGGTCAGCACCATCATGAAGAAGAACGGAATGATCGAGCGATAGATGTCGACGATGGTGATTTCCGGCGGCGCCATCGCCCGCATCAGGAACAGGTTGTAGCCGAAGGGCGGCACGATGTAGGCGATCTGGCAGGTGATGGTGTAGAGGATGCCGAACCAGATCAGGTCGAAGCCGAGCGCCTTGACGAGCGGGATATAGAGCGGCGCGACGATGACGAGCATGGCGGTGTCGTCGAGGAACATCCCCAGGATGATGAAGGAAAACAGCATCATCGCCAGCACGCCCCAGGGGCTGAGATCCCAGGTGTGCAGAAGCAGGTTTTCGATTGCCTTGATTGCGCCCAGACCGTCGTAGACTGCGCTGAAGCAGAGCGCGCCAAGGATGATCCAGAGGAACATGGCGGAAACGGCCAGCGTGTTGCGCGTGGTTTCTTCCATGACGCGGCGATTGAGCCTGCCGGTGAACCACGCCGACAGCAGCGCCAGCAATGCACCGACCATCGAGGTTTCGACCAGGCTGGTGGTGCCGGTGAGGAACAGGCCCATGATGGCTGCGAACAGGCCGAAGGGCAGCAGGCCGGCGCGCAGCAGCACGAGCTTTTCGCGCGTCGTGATCTGTTCGCGTTCCGCGGCGGGCAAGGCCGGGCCCATTTCTGGCTGGAAGCGGCAGCGGAGATAGATGTAGGCCGTGAAGATCACCGCCATCAGGATGAAGGGGCCGATGCCGGCCAGCCACAATTGCAGCACGGGCTGGCGCGCGATCATGGCGTAAAGGATCAGCACGACGCTGGGCGGCCCCATGATGCCGAGCGACGACCCGCCCTGGATGACGCCGGTGATCATCACCTTGTCGTAGCCGCGCCGCAGCAGTTCCGGCAGCGCTACCGTGGCTCCGATGGCCATGCCGGCAACCGACAGGCCGTTGACCATCGAGATGACGATCATCAGGCCCATCGTGCCGAGCGCAAGGCCGCCGCGCACCTGGCCGAACCAGACGTGGAACATGCGGTAGAGATTGTTGGCGATGCCCGACTCCGAGAGCATGTAGCCCATGAAGACGAAGAACGGCACGGTGATCAGCGGATACCAGTTGAGCACCTGGAAGGCCGCGTTGAACGGCATTTCGGCAGCGCCGTCGCCCCACATCCAGAGTGCGGCCGCCGCGCCGACTGCACCGATCACGCCGAACACGCGCTGGCCGGTGGCCATCAGGATCAGCATCGACGCGAACATGAAGATGGTGATGAATTCGGAACTCATGCCAGCGACTTTCCACGTGCTTCAGCCACGTCCTTGAAGAAGGTGGCGATGGTTTGCAGCAGCATCAGAAAGATGCCGAACGTCATCAGGGCCTTGATCGGCCACAGCAGCGGCGCCCAGGCGGTGTAGTTCTTCTGGCTGTAGGTGATGGAATATTCGGTCGAGGAAACTCCGGCCCGGAACAGGACCACGAGGTAGAAGATCACGGCCAACACGGTGAAGGCGTCCATGATGGCGCGCCGGCGCGGCGACATCATGCCGTAGAACAGATCCATGCGGACATGCGCGTCGAGCTGCAGGGAGTAGGCTCCGCCCAGCAGATAGTAGGCCGAGAGCATGAACTGCGACATCTCCATGATCCAGTTGATCGGATAGCCGAAGATCACGCGCATGATGGTCGAATAGAGCAGGATCGCGCCCATCGGGAAGATGAGATACATGGCGAAGCGCCCGACCCCGTGGCTCACGGCATCGACATACCGCACGTAGAGTCTCACCGCCTGGACCAGCCGGCTCTTCCTGACCGACTCTCTTTCTGTCGCTACGCTCATCATGCGGACCTTGTCGTGTTGGCGAAATTCGGCTGGCCCGGATTGACGCCGGCCAGGATGGCCGACAGAAGCTCGGCCCATCTGCGTTGGCCGCTCTCGTCGCCGATTTCGTCGTTGCGGATCTCGATCATGGCGCAGGCGAGCCCGCGCGCGCGGCCGTGCCGCTCCAGCGTGAAATAGACACGGTCGGCCGGCGAATAGGGCTCGTTTACGCCCACCTCCAGGCCGACCACGCCGCGCAGCGCGCCGATCATCGGGCCGGCCAGCCTGTCGTCATCGTCATGGATGATGCCGATGTGCCAGGGGCGGTCCACGCCCTTGTAGACCGGCGTGAAGGAATGGACCGAGACAAGCCGCGTCTCGCGCCCCTCGGCCAGCCTCTCGGCAACTACATCGGCAATCGCATCGTGAAACGGCCGCCAGGACAGGGCGATGCGCTCCTGCCGGTCGGCCTCGGAAAGATCGGCATTGCCGGGCACCTCCGTCGCCTCGCTAACAGGCGAGATCAGGTCCGGCGCGTCGAGCGGCCGGTTGCAGTCGATGACGAGGCGCGAAACGCAGGATTCCACCAGCGTCGCGTCCAGCGCGTCGGCCATGCGGCGGATCACGGGCAGCGCGCCGGGATCCCAGGCGATGTGACGCGTCAGGTCGGCTTCGTCGAGGCCGAGCGTGCCGAATCGGGCCGGAATGAAATTCGAGGCATGATCGCAGACCAGCAGATAGGGGCTGGCGCCCTGCCGCCGGCTAACCCGGACGGAAGCGGATGCTTCATGCACTGCGGACGGCGCAGTTCCCATTGCTTTTAGTCCCCCAAGACGCCGTATCGTATGTTACGGATTTTATTTCTTTGCGTCTTTGTGGATGATTTCATACATATTCCCGGACTTTGTCAAATGGGTTTGTGCAGCGGCTGCACCAACGGAGCGCGAGCGGGCGAAAACCCCTCGATCCGGGCCGAAGGGGGCGAGATGGCATCGAGCATCGCTGAACTGATTTCCGAGCGCATGGACACCATGCCGGCCGGCGAACGCCGTGCGGCACAGACATTGGTCGCCAACTATCCGCTGATCGGCCTGAAGACGGTCGCGGATTTCTCCCAGCATGCGGGCGTCAGTTCCCCCACCATCCTGCGCTTCGTGGCGCGGCTTGGCTTTCACAACTATCCGGAATTCCAGGCGGCCCTGCAGGACGAGCTGGCCGCGCAGCTTCAGTCGCCGCTGTCGCGCACGGTGCTGGAGCCGGCGCCCGATCGCGGCAAGACCTCGCCGGTGCTGGAAGCCACGCTGACCAACATCCGCGAAACCTTCCGCCACGTGTCGGAAAGGCAGATGGGCGAAATCGTCGCCCGGCTGGCCAACCCACGCGCCAAGATCTTCCTGATCGGCGGCCGCTTCACCGACCCGGTGGCGCAATACATGACCGCCCATCTCACCATCGTGCGGCCCAATGTGTTTCACCTCACCGGCCAGGAAAGCACCTGGCGCGACCGCCTGATCGACATGGGCAAGCGCGACGTGCTCTTGATCTTCGACATCCGCCGCTATCAGGACAGCCTGATCCGGCTGGCCGAGAAGGCGCATGCCCGCGGCGTCGAGATCGTTCTCGTCACCGACCAGTGGCTGTCCCCGATCGCCCGCTTCGCACGCTATGTCATCGCCGGGCGAACGGCGGTTCCATCCTCATGGGATTCGTCGGCGGCGCTATTCGTGTTTGCGGAGGCGCTGATCGGAGAGCTTACGCGCGCGCTGGAAGCCGAAAGCGCCCGGCGCATCCGCGAGATGGAAGAGCTGCGCTGAGCCCGGTAAGCCGCTCGAAGCAGGGCTTACGCGCGTGATCGTGGCCAGGCACCGCCAATAATTACCGATATTTAAGGTGCGCCGGGGCAAGCGACCCGTCATAAAGGCGCGCTACTGACTTTGCGCTGCTTTGCGTCTAAAATCCTCGCCGTCACGCCTTCCGAGAAGGCGCGAGCGGCGCCAAAGACATTGTTGTGTGGGACCCCTGGAGTGCCGATGGCTGCCTGGAAACAAATCGCTTTTGCCCTTGTTCTCCTTCTGGTTGCCGCGGCCGCCTGGGTGCGTTTCTTTCCGGGCGCGCCTGAAATGCTGGCGCGCTGGGGCATAGACTGGGCGGACGCAGCAGCATCGCGCACCGAGGCCACGACCGCCGCAGCCGGCGGCGCGCGCGGTGCCGGCCGCGGCGGGCCGCAGACGGCCGTGGTGAGCGCGACCGTGGCTTCGGCCACCATCAACGACAGGCTTCAGGCTATCGGCACCGGCCGCGCAAACGCCTCGGTAGCGGTCACGCCGGACGAGGCCGGGCGCATGACGGAGGTGGCCGTTGCCTCGGGTGCGTTGGTCGAGGCCGGCACGGTCATCGCGCGGCTCGATTCCCAGGCCGAGGAAATCGCGGTGGAGCGCACCAGGCTGGCGGTTTCAGACGCCAAGGCCAAGCTCGAGCGCATGCAGGCGCTGCGCAACTCCAATACTGCGAGCCTGGTGCAGGTCACCGATGCCGAGGTCGCACTGCACAATGCCGAACTCGCCCAGCGTGACGCCGAGCTCAAGCTCGAGCGCCGCTCCATCGTCGCTCCCATTTCCGGCTTCATCGGCATCCTGCCGATCGAGGCGGGAAATTACGTGACGCAGCAGACCACCGTCGCCACCATCGACGACCGCTCCTCCATCGTCATCGATTTCTGGGTGCCGGAACGATTTGCCGGCGCAGTCTCCGTCGGCCAGAAGCTTGAAGCCACGCCGATATCGAACCCCGGCCGGTCCTTTGCCGGCACGGTCAGCGCGGTCGACAGCCGCCTTGACGAGAAAAGCCGCACGCTGCGCGTTCAGGCCCGCATCGACAATTCCGATGATGCCCTGCGCGCCGGCATGTCGTTCCAGGTCGCCATGGGCTTTCCCGGCGACACTTACCCCTCGGTCGATCCGCTGGCCATTCAGTGGGGCACGGACGGCGCCTTTGTCTGGGCAATCCGCGACGGCAAGGCCCGGCGCACTCTGGTGCGCGTCGTCCAGCGCAATTCCGAGGCCGTGCTGGTCGAAGCCGACCTGAAGCCGGGCGACGAGGTGGTGACCGAAGGCATCCATGTGGTGCGCGAAGGCGCCGAGCTGCTCATTGCCCGCGCGCCGGCTTCCGCACCCGATGGCACCTCCGCCGCCGGCAGCGGCTCGTGAACCGGAGAGGGGCATGACGGAATTGCACAAGGGGGGCGAGGAAAAAGGCTCGACAGCACTTTTCGTGCGCCGCCCGGTCCTCGCCTTCGTTCTCAACGTACTCATCATCGTCGCCGGCCTCGCCGCCTTCTTCGGCGTGGAGGTGCGCGAACTGCCGGACGTCGACCGGCCGGTCATCACCATCACCACCAACTATTCAGGTGCGGCGGCCGAGACCATCGACCGCGAGCTGACTGCCGTGCTCGAAGGCGCGGTCTCGCGCGTCAGCGGCGTCAAGTCGATCTCGTCAAGCTCGTCCTACGGCCGCAGCCGCGTCACCGTCGAGTTCGGCGACGGCGTCAACCTCGACGTCGCCGCCTCCGACATGCGCGATGCCGTCGGCCGGGTCGCCAACCAGTTGCCGGACAACGCCGACACCCCACGCATCGTCAAGGCCGACGCCAATGCCGACGCGGTCATGCGGCTGGCGGTCACCTCCGACACCATGTCGGTGGAGGACATGACGATCCTGGTGGAAGACCAGATCGTCGATGCCCTCTCCGCGGTGCCGGGCGTGGCCGATGTGCAGGTCTACGGCGACCGCGAAAAGATCTTCCGCATCGACGTCGACCAGACCAGGCTCGCCAGCGTTGGCCTAACCGTTGCCGACATCCGCAACGCGCTGGGCTCGATCGCGCTCGACACACCCTCGGGCGCGCTGAGCACCAATGCCCAGAGCATCATCGTGCGCACCACCGCCTCGGTGACAACACCGGAAGCATTCGAGAACCTGGTGCTCGGCGAAAACACGCGGCTCGGCGATGTCGCCAGCGTCACGCTCGGACCCGACATCGGCGTCTCCTCGCTGCGCTCCGACGGCAAGACCGGCATCGGGCTTGGCATCATCCGTCAGGCGCAGTCCAATACGCTCGATATTTCCGATGGCGTGCGCGCGGCGGCCGAAAAGATCCAGCAGACCTTGCCGCAGGGCATGTCCATCCGCGTCACCAGCGACGACGCCAGCTTCGTCAAGGGCGCGGTGCACGAGGTGCAGATCGCGCTGATCCTTTCGGTTTCGATCGTCCTGCTCATCATCTACGTGTTCCTGCTCGACTGGCGCGCCACGCTCATTCCGGGCCTGGCCATGCCGGTGGCGCTGATCGGCACCATCGCGGCGATTTATCTTGCCGGCTTCTCAATCAACATCCTCACCCTGCTGGCGCTGGTGCTGGCCACCGGCCTCGTCGTCGACGATGCCATCGTGGTGCTGGAAAACATCGTGCGCCGCCGCAACGAAGGCATCGGCCCGCGAGCCGCAGCCGTGCTCGGCACGCAGGAGGTGTTCTTCGCGGTGGTCGCCACCACGGCGACTCTTGCGGCGGTGTTCATCCCGCTCTCCTTCCTGCCCGGCCAGACGGGCGGCCTGTTCCGCGAGTTCGGCTTCGTGCTCGCCATCTCGGTGTCGCTGTCGGCCGTGGTCGCACTGTCGCTGTGCCCCATGCTTGCCTCGCGCATGCTTGCCGGCCACTCGGGCGAACATGCCCACAGCGGCGTTGCCGGTCGCGTCGGCACCATGCTTGCCGGCCTCTACCGTCGCTGTCTCGCCGCCTGCCTCAACGCGCCGGCGCTGGTGGTCATCGCTTCGATACTCTTCGCCGGCGCTGCCTATGGCGCCTTCGGCCTCATCCGCCAGGAGCTGACGCCGCCGGAAGACCGCTCCATGATCATGCTGCGCATCTCCGCGCCGCAGGGTGTCAGCCTCGACTACACCACACGGCAGGTCAGCCGCATCGAGCAACTGCTGCAGCCACTGCGCGTTTCCGGCGAGATCGAGAGCACCTTCGCCAGCGCCGGCCAGGGCGGCTCGTTCAACAGCGGCTTTATGGTCATCTCTCTTGCCCCATGGGAGAAGCGCGAGCGCACGCAGCAGCAGATCGCAACGCAAATCAGCGGCCTGCTCACCCAGGTGCCCGGCGTGCGTGCCTTCCCCATCGCGCCAAACAGCCTAGGCATTCGCGGCGCCGGCAGCGGCCTCCAATTCGCCATCGTCGGCAACAGCTATGCCGACCTCGGCGCCGCAGCGGGAAAGATCATCGCCGAAATGGAAAAGGAGCCCGGCTTCCAGCAGCCGCGCCTGACGACCGACGCCACTCAGCCGCAGCTCTCGGTGGAGCTCGACCGCGAGCGCGCCTCCGACCTGGGCATAGACATCAGCGGTCTCTCCGAAGCTATCCAGGCCGTGCTCGACGGCCGCCAGATCGGCAAGGTGTTCATCGACGACCGCAGCTTCGACGTGAAGCTGGTTTCCACCACCAACCCGATCAACGATCCGACCGACCTGGAAAACATCTTTGTCAGGACAGGCGACGGCCGCTATGTGCCCATGGCCACCATCGCCAGGCTCACCGAGCGCGCCGTGCCGCCATCGCTGTCGCGCGAGCAGCAGATGCGTTCGGTGGCGATCACCACAAGTCTCGCGCCCGACTTCGCGCTGGGCGATGCGCTGAAACGCGCCCAGCAGATCGCTGCACCGCTGCTGCCGGCCGGCAGCCGGCTCGTGCCGCTGGCGGAAGCCGCCACGCTCGGCGAAAGCACAAGCGGCATGACGATCGTGTTCGGCTTTGCGCTGGTCATCATCCTCTTGGTGCTGGCGGCGCAGTTCGAAAGCTTCGTCAGCGCCGTCATCATCATGGCCACCGTCCCGCTCGGCCTCGCCTGCGCGGTGTTCGCCCTGCTGCTCACCGGCACCAGCCTCAACGCCTACAGCCAGATCGGCCTCGTCATGCTCGTCGGTATCATGGCCAAGAACGGCATCCTCATCGTTGAGTTCGCCAACCAGCTGCGCGACCGCGGCATGGGCGTGCGCGAGGCGATCGAGGAAGCCGCCAACATCCGCCTGCGCCCGGTGATGATGACCATGATCTGCACCGTGCTCGGCGGCCTGCCGCTGGTTCTGGCCTCCGGCGCCGGCGCGGAAGCGCGCATCGCGCTGGGCTGGGTCATCGTCGGCGGCCTCGGCCTCGCCACGGCCTCGACCCTGTTCCTCACCCCGGTCGCCTATCTGCTTCTCGGCCGCTTCGTCACCCCGAAGGTCGAGGAAGAGGCACGCCTGAAGCGCGAGCTGCAGGAAGCTGCCTACGCCAATACCGAGCCGGCGGAGTAGCGCCGGCCTCCCCTCGAGGGGGAGGGAAAGCCTCTTACGGCCGGATAAAGACCTTGCCATTCGGTTTCGCGAGTTCCGCCGGCACGCGCTCCATCGCTTCGGCAAGCGGCACCACTGCCGTCACGTTGGTTGCCCAGCGCCCGTCCGAAAAACGTCTCTGTGCCTGCATCACCGCCTGCATCTTGCGCTCGGGCGCCGTGTGCCGCATCCATTCGGTCAGCCAGAACCCCTCTATGCGCTTTTGCATGAAGATGAGCTGGCCGGGCTGCGGAATAGGCGTGGTCTCCGGGTTGAGCCGGCCATAGACGATCCAGCGTGCCCGCTTCGGCATGGCGTCGAAGATCGCGCCCGCCAGCGGCCCGGTTACCGCGTCGAGGAAGATGCGCGGCTGTTCCTCCTTCATCACCGCCGCCAGCGCCGCGCGGAAATCCGCAGCCGTGGCATTGAGCACATGCGCCGCCCCGGCTTCCTTCAGAAGCGGGATCTGTTCGTCGCGCCGCACGATCGCGATGGGGCGAAACCCTTCGTCCGCCGCCACGCCCATGATCAACTTCGACAGCTGGCTGGCGCCGGCGGTGAGGACAAAACCCTTCTGGCCCTCCTCGCGCACGATGTCGAACATGGCGAGCGCCGTGAGCGGGTTGACGATCAGCGCCGCGCCGTCCTCGTCGCGCACGCCATCGATTAGCGGGATGCAGGCAGCAGCGTCGGTCATCGCATAGTTGGCCCACGAGCCCCAGCTGCCGGTGGCAAACGCCACGCGCTTGCCCGCCATCTGCTGCGCCGCCGGGTCTTCGCCCGTGGCCACCACCGTGCCGACACCCTCGAAGCCCGCCGGCCTGCCCTTCACGCGCGGCTGGCCGTACTGCCCCTTGATGAACATCACGTCGGACGGATTGATCGCGGCGAGCCCCACCTTGATCAGCACCTGCGATCCTTTTGGCTGTGGTACGGCGATGCGGTCGAAGGCGACATAGGGCTCCATCGCTTCGAGCACCGTGCCTGAAGGCGTGGCCGCATAGCCGTCATTGGTCACGAGCAGCGCGTTCATGTCGGAAGGAATGGCCATGACACAGCTCCCTTGAGGGCGAATTTCTGGCTGCCGGAAAGAATAGGGGCGACGGGTGTCGAAGGCGAGGCCGTCGCGATATCGGGCTTAGAAATCCGAGTGCGTGCCCACACCCGGCTGCTCCCCACGCCCGGATGACAATGACGGCGCAAGGCTGTATCTGTGCTGCGCTTTGGGCACGAAACGCCCTGCCCCCGACTTGAAGAGGCGAGTTTCTTGAAGACGATTACCATCGACCAGCTCCTGTCCGGCGTCGGCACCGAGGTCGGCGTTTCACCCTGGCGCACGGTCACCCAGACAATGATCGACCAGTTCGCCGATGCGACCGACGACCACCAGTTCATCCATTGCGATCCGGCGCGCGCCGCGCGCGAGACCCCCTTCGGCGGCACCATTGCGCACGGTTTCCTGACGCTGTCGCTGCTCTCCGCCATGACCTACGAGACCATCCCCCGCATCGAGGGCGGCGACATGGGCATCAATGCGGGCTTCGAAAACCTCAAATTCGTCGCGCCGGTGAAGACCGGTTCGCGCATCCGCACCCGCTTCTTCCTCGCCGACGTGAAGGTGCGGCCGTCCGGCTGGATCCAGATCAGCCACGACGTGACCATCGAGATCGAAAACTCGAAGAAGCCGGCTCTGACCGCCCGATGGCTGACGCTTACTTTCGTGGCGCCCCAAGACGATGCAGCCCCGGCGCAGGGGTGATCGCTGCCGCCATTCGTGCCCGCAGCGCGCTCCCGTCATTAGATCGAGGTTGTAAAACCAAAGCATTGCTATCCCTCCTCCCATGGCAGGCGTAAAATCGTCTTGCTAACCCGAGGCCGCTCTCCCTTGCGTGCGGGGAGCAGCCACGGTGAACCGTCCGGGAGGACACACAATGGCTGTCACCGCGAGTGCGGGCTCGTCCCCGCGCGGCATGACCCGCGAGGAGAAGAAGGTCATCTTCGCTTCCTCGCTGGGCACCGTCTTCGAATGGTACGACTTCTACCTCTACGGCTCGCTGGCGGTCTTCATCGGCGCCGCCTTCTTCAGCGAGTATCCGGAGGCCACGCGCAACATCTTCGCGCTGCTGGCGTTTGCCGCCGGCTTCCTGGTGCGCCCCTTCGGCGCGCTGGTGTTCGGCCGCATCGGCGACCTTGTCGGCCGTAAATACACCTTCCTCATCACCATTCTGATCATGGGGTCGTCCACCTTCCTGGTCGGCCTCTTGCCGGGCTCGGCGTCCATCGGATTTGCCGCGCCGGTCATCCTGATAGCGCTACGCATGCTGCAGGGGCTGGCGCTCGGCGGCGAATATGGCGGGGCGGCGACCTATGTTGCCGAACACGCGCCCAACGACCGGCGCGGCTATTACACCTCATGGATCCAGACCACCGCTACGCTCGGCCTGTTCCTGTCGCTCATCATCATCCTGGTGGTGCAAAGCTGGCTCGGGCCGGACGTCTTCAAGGCCTGGGGCTGGCGCATCCCGTTCATCGTTTCGGTGGTGCTGCTCGGCATCTCGGTGTGGATTCGCCTGTCGCTGAGCGAGTCCCCGGCCTTCAAGCGCATGAAGCAGGAGGGCAGAGGTTCCAAGGCGCCGCTGAAAGAGGCCTTCGGCCAGTGGAAGAACGCCAGGATCGCGCTGCTGGCCCTGTTCGGCCTCACCGCCGGCCAGGCCGTGGTCTGGTATTGCGGCCAGTTCTACGCGCTGTTCTTCCTGCAGAACGTGCTCAAGGTCGACGCCTTCTCGGTCAACGTCATGATCGCGATCGCACTGGCCATCGGCTCCATCTTCTTCGTGGTCTTCGGCTGGCTGTCCGACAAGATCGGCCGCAAGCCGATCATCATGGCCGGGCTGGCGCTGGCCGTCCTCACCTACTTCCCGCTGTTCAAGGCAATGACCTGGGCCGCCAACCCGGCGCTGGCCACTGCTCAGCAGAATGTGAAGGCGCACGTGACCGCAGCACCCGGCGACTGCAAGTTCCAGTTCAACCCGACCGGCACGGCAAAGTTCACCACGTCCTGCGACATTGCCACGGCGTTCCTCACCAACAACTCTGTGCCTTATGACGTGGTTGCGACGGCGGCCCCCGGCACTCCGGCAGTGGTCAGGATCGGCAACGAGACGATCGAATCCTACGATGCAATCGCCGCCGGCGACCAGGCCAAGGCCAAGCAAGCGGCCTTCGCCAAGGGGGTGAACACCGCCCTGCATGACGCCGGCTATCCGCTGATGCGTGAGACGTCGAAGGTGCCTGACGTCAAGCTCGACGCCTTCGTGGCTGCCAACCCGGAACTGAAACTTGACGCGGCCGCCATCCGCGCCGGCGAGAAGACGATGGTGCCCGTGGCCGATCTGATAGCCAGCAAGGCGCTGACGCCCGAAGAAGCCGGTGGCGCGACCGAAATGGCGGTCTACGCCATACCCGCCAGCGGCGCCTTCAAGATGGTCGCAAACCCCGCGGCGGTGAACTGGCCGATGATCATCGGCATCCTGTTCATCCTCGTGATCTATGTCACCATGGTCTACGGGCCCATCGCCGCGATCCTGGTCGAAATGTTCCCGACCCGCATCCGCTACACCGGCATGTCGCTGCCCTACCACATCGGCAATGGCTGGTTCGGCGGCCTGCTGCCGGCGACCGTCTTCGCCATGAGCGCCTACAAGGGCGATATCTACTACGGCCTCTGGTATCCAATCGTGGTTGCGGCGATGACCTTCATCATCGGCATGATTTTCGTGAAAGAAACCAAGGGCATCGACCTCCACGCCATCGACTAGGCGCAGCGAGGACCAAGAAGCCCCGGCCGCAAGCCATGCGCCGGGGCTTTCATGCTTTTTTCGCGGGGGAGATGGGCCGGCTATTTCTTTGGCTTCGGCCCGCCGGGAATAGAGGTCGAGATGACGGAAACCGGATCGCTGGCCGGGAACGTGTCTTCCAGGCCTTCCTCGAGCTTTTCTTCCTTCGTCTCCTCTTGCGCGCGCTGCTCCTTTTCCAGTGAGCGCACGGCAGGAGATTTCTTGGCTTCGGGACTCGGTTGCTGGGTTGGTTTCGGCATGGCGCTTACCCTCCTTGCTTCAGAGGACAAACGCCAGCCGTGTATCTAAGGTTCCGCGCCTCAGGCGGCCGCGTCGGTCGCCGCCTGCGCCAGGAAGGCGAAGACGTAATCCGAAAACGAACGCCAGCACTCGACGCGGAAAGCATCTTCCGCCGTGCGCAGCAGAACGATCTCGACCTTGCCGAGCACGGTGCGCGAGCAGGCCCCGACCGGGAACGCCGCCAGCGACAGGTCCTGCGGGCAGCCGGCGTTGATGCAGGCAGCCGCCGCCGGCCCGGTCACCGAGATGCCGACGTTGCGGTGCGATATGCCGACCGCCGAATGCAACTGCTTGACGCCGGCGCAGTCCGCCAGCGGGTCGCCGCCGGCCTCGTCGATCACCATCCATTCGTCCGGGCCGAGCCAGAGCGCGGTGCGGCCGTCCTTGGTAGCCGACGTCTTCGGCGCCTTGGGCAGCGTCAGCCCGAGCGCCTTGGAAAGCGCGGCCACGGAGGCTGCCGGCGCGCGCAGCGAAATGCGCTCGGCCGGCGCAAGAACGGCCAGCTTGACGCCCTTGGCGGAGAACTCGCGGCCGGCCTGTGCCGGTGCGCGCGCGGCCATGGCCACGGTTGTTGCAGTCGCAGCATTAGCCATTGAGGCGCTCTCCCTTCTCGTCGAAGAACACGGTGCCGGTCACTTCCACCTCGATGATGCGGTCGGGCATCGGCACGTAAAGCGTCTGGCCGATGCGGTCGCGTCCGTCCGTCACCAGCGCCAGCGCGATGCCACGGCCGCAGTTTTCCGACCAGTAGCTAGAGGTGACATGGCCGATCATCTTCATCGGCACCGGCTGCTTCGGGTCAGCTACGATCTGCGCGCCCTCCTCCAGCACCTCCTTCGGGTCCTTCGCCTTCAGCCCGACAAGCTGCTTGCGGCCCTTGCCCACGAGGTCGGGCCGCGCCATGCCGCGAATGCCGACAAAGTCGGTCTTCTTCTTGCCGACCGCCCAGTCGAGCCCAGCGTCGTTCGGCGTCACGGTGCCGTCGGTATCCTGGCCGACGATGATGTAGCCCTTCTCGGCGCGCAGCACGTGCATGGCCTCGGTGCCGTAGGTGCAGGCGCCGTGCTTCTGGCCCTCGGCCCACAGCGCTTCCCACACTGCCTGACCGTAATCGGCCGGTACGTTGACCTCGAAGCCGCGCTCGCCGGTGAACGACATGCGGAAGAGCCTCGTCGGCACGCCGCAGATCTTGCCCTCGCGCACCGACATATGCGGCATCGCTTCGTCCGACAGGTCGATGCCCTCGACCAGCGGCTCGATGATCTTGCGCGAGTTCGGGCCCTGGACCGCAATCACCGCCCACTGTTCGGAGATCGAGGTCAGCCAGACGTCGAGATGCGGGAACTCGGTCTGGAGGTAATCCTCCATGTGGTTCATCACGCGGGCAGCGCCGCCGGTCGTGGTCGTCACGTGGAAGCGGTCCGCCGCCAGCCGGCCCACCACGCCGTCGTCATAGATAAAGCCGTCCTCGCGCAGCATGATGCCATAGCGGCAGCGGCCGACTTCGAGCTTCTCCCACGGATTGGTGTAGAGCAGCTCCATGAACTTGGCCGCATCCGGGCCCACCACCTCGATCTTGCCGAGCGTGGAGGCGTCGAACATGCCGGCCGACCTGCGCACGGTCGCGCATTCGCGGTTGACGGCGGCATGCATGTCCTCGCCGGCCCTTGGGAAATACCAGGCGCGCTTCCACTGGCCGACATCCTCGAACACCGCGCCATGGGCCTCGGCCCAGCCATGCATCGGCGTTTTGCGGGTCGGGTCGAACAACGCGCCGCGCCCGTGGTTGACGATTGCGCCGAAGGTCACCGGCGTATAGGGCGCGCGGAAGGTGGTGAGCCCCACCTGCGGGATCGGCTTGTCCAGCGTCTCGGCGGCAATCGCCAGGCCGTGCATGTTGGAAGTCTTGCCCTGGTCGGTCGCCATGCCGTTGGTGGTGAAGCGCTTGACGTGCTCGATGGAGTGCATGCCCTCGCGCACGGCAAGGCGGATGTCCTTGGCGGTGACGTCGTTCTGGAAGTCGACGAAGGCCTTCACGGTCGTGTCCGGGCCGGCGCCCGGGCCGGCGCCCAGCATGCCGCGCGACCAGCTTTCGCTCGCCTCGACCTTGGGCTTGGTGCCCCTGCCGGCGCCGCCGGCTTCCCTCGCCACCTTCGCACCGGCCGCATAGGCTTCATCGACGCTGCCCGCGAGCCCGTCGGTGCCGTTGCAGGCGCCCACCGACACGCAGTCCTGGGCATAGGTGCCCGGCAGGAAGCGCTTGGTCTCCTCGTCGAAGGCGACCTTGCCGCGCGACTGCGAGAACAGGTGCACCGAGGGCGTCCAGCCCGCCGACATCAATAGCGCGTCGACGGGAATGGTACGCTCGCCACCGCCGTTCTTGGGCTGGATGGTCATGGACGACACGCGCAGGCGGCCGCCGGTGCGGATGACGGCGCGGCCATGGTTGATCTCGATGCCCAGCGCGCGCGCCTCCTCGACCAGCGGGCCGGAGGGGTTGTCGCGCAGGTCGACGATGGCCGCGATGTTCACACCGGCCTTCTTCAGGTCGAGGGCGGCCGCATAGGCGCTGTCATTGGCAGTGTAGACGCCGACATTCTTGCCCACCGAAACGCCGTAGTGGTTGAGATAGGTGCGAGCGGCCGAAGCCAGCATCACGCCCGGGCGGTCGTTGTCGGCAAACACCATGTGGCGCTCGATGGCGCCGGTGGCCAGCACCATGCGCTTGGCCCGCACCTGCCACAACCGCTCGCGCGGCAGGTCGCGGTCGGGAGTTGCCAGATGGTCGGTCACGCGCTCGACGAGGCCGACGAAGTTCTGCGCGTAGTAACCGAAGGCGGTGGTGCGCGACAGCAGACGCACATTGTCCATGGCCGAAAGCTTCGCCACGGCGGCCTGCGCCCAGCTCCAGCCGTCGGTGCCGTCGATCGCAGCTCCCGCTTCAAAGCGCAAGCTCCCGCCGAATTCGGCCTGCTCGTCAGCCAGGATCACGCGCACGCCGGTCTCGGCCGCTGCGAGGGCCGCCGCGATGCCGGCCGCACCGCCGCCCAGAACCAGCACCTCGCAATGCTCGAAGCGCGAGGAGTAGTGGTCGGAATCGGGCTGGTCGGGCGCCACGCCGAGGCCCGCCGCGGCGCGGATCTTCGGCTCATAAAAGCTCTTCCAGGCCGCCTTCGGCCACATGAACGTCTTGTAGTAGAAGCCGGCCGAAAACATCGGCGAAGCCAGATCGTTGACCGCGCCGACGTCGAAGGACAACGACGGCCAGCGGTTCTGCGAGGTGGCGTTGAGCCCGTCATAAAGCTCCTGCACCGTGGCGCGCACGTTCGGCGTCTTGCGCGTGGCGTCGCGTTCGATGCCGACCAGCGCGTTCGGCTCCTCGGCGCCGGCTGAGAGAATGCCGCGCGGGCGGTGATACTTGAACGAACGGCCGACCAGATGGATGCCGTTGGCAAGCAAGGCCGAGGCCAGCGTGTCGCCGGCAACGCCCGAAAGGTGCTGACCATCGAAGGTGAAACGCAAGGTCCTTGCCGGGGTCAGCCGGCCCTGGCCTGCAATGCGGTGCGTGGCGGCCATCACGCGTCTCCCTTCTTTGCGGTGGCTTTCTTCGCCGCCGGCTTCTTGGCTTTGTCTTCCTGGGCGTCGTTCTGCGCGGCCTCGGCCGCCGGCGCCTCGCTCGGCATGATCTTGGCGAGGTCCGGCTTGGGCTCGCCAGCCTTGTAGGTCACGACGAACTTGTCGGTCACGGTGTCGCGCACCGCGTTGAAGAAGCGCGCGCAGCCATGCACATGGCGCCAGCGCTCGAAGGTGATGCCCTTCGGATTGGAGCGGATGAAGAAGAACTTCTCGAAGTCCTCGTCGCTCAGCTCGGCCATGTTGGACGAGCGCGCGATATGCGCTTCACCGGCGTTGCGGAACTCGAGTTCCGGACGCTCTTCCTCGCAATAGGGGCAGCGGATGAGAAGCATTTTTGTCCCCCTTGGTGATCAGTGAGCCACGGCGGCAGCTGCCGCCTCATCGATCAGACGGCCGGTGCGGAAGCGCTCCAGCGTGAACGGCGCGTTGATCGGATGCGGCTCGTCGCGCGCGATGGTGTGGGCAAAGACATGGCCCGAGCCCGGCGTCGCCTTGAAGCCGCCAGTGCCCCAGCCGCAATTGACGTAGAGCCCCTGCACCGGCGTCTTGGCCAGGATCGGCGAGCGGTCGGGCGTCACGTCGACGATTCCGCCCCACGAACGCAGCATCTTCATGCGCGTGAAAATGGGGAACATCTCGCAAATGGCGTCGAGCGTGTGGTTGAGGATATGGAGCCCACCCGTTTGAGAGTAGGAAGTGTACTGGTCGGTCCCGGCGCCGATCACCAGTTCGCCCTTGTCGGACTGCGAGATATAGGCATGCACCGTGTTCGACATCACCACGCAGGGGAACACCGGCTTGACCGGTTCCGACACCAGCGCCTGAAGCGGATAGCTTTCCAGCGGCATGCGCACGCCTGCCATATCCATCAGCACGGAGGTGTGGCCGGCCGCCACCACGCCCACCTTCTTGGCGCCGATAAAGCCGCGCGAGGTCTCGACGCCGGTCACCGCGCCGTTGGCCGCACGCTTGATGCCGGTGACCTCGCAATTCTGGATGATGTGGACGCCGCGTGCCGAGGCGCCGCGTGCATAGCCCCAGGCCACCGCGTCGTGGCGGGCCGTGCCGCCGCGCCGCTGCAGCGTGGCGCCCATCACCGGATAACGAGCATCCTTGGAGATGTTGAGCGGCGGGCAGAACTCCTTGGCCTGCTCGGACGTCAGGTATTCGTTGTCGACGCCGTTGAGCCGGTTCGCGTGGACATGACGCTTGAGCACCTGCACATCATGCACATTGTGCGCCAGCATCATGACGCCGCGCGCCGAATACATGACGTTGTAGTTGAGGTCCTGGCTGAGCCCGTCCCACAGCTTCACGGCGTGGTCATAGATGCCGGCCGACTCATCATAGAGATAGTTGGAACGGATGATGGTGGTGTTGCGGCCGGTGTTGCCGCCGCCGAGCCAGCCCTTCTCCAGCACTGCCACATTGGTGATGCCGTGCTCCTTGGCCAGGTAGTAGGCGGTGGCCAGGCCGTGACCGCCGGCGCCGATGATGATGACGTCGTATTCGGCCTTCGGCTCGGGCGAGGACCACTGCTCCTCCCAGCCCTTGTGGCCGCGCATGGCTTCGCGCGCGATGGCAAATACCGAATATTTCCGCATGGACTTGATCTCGTGAATGCCGGAACGGGAGCGTTTCTGAATCAGAGGCGACGTGTAGCACTAGCGAAAAGGCAGTACCAGCTTTGCGCTGTTTGCGACGGCGAATGCCGCTTTGGGCCATGCGGCGGCCCAGCTTTGCCGGCAGCCGCCAGCGGGGCTCGCGGAGAATTCCGATTGACCTTGCCGCCCGCTCGGCCATAGTGGACAGACGAGTGATTTGTCCACTCCGCATGCGCTTTTTTGGGCAGGCTTTTCGGGGCTTTTGCTCTACCCCTCTCGACATGCCCCCTTGATTCTGCTATCAGCCGCCCCAATTCGCGGTGGTGACCGCTGCGAAAGCAGTTGTAGCGTGCCCCGCTTTATTGAATCAAACGAAAGACAGGATCGCCCGTGCAGGTACTCGTCCGCGACAACAATGTTGATCAGGCGCTTCGCGCGCTCAAGAAAAAGATGCAGCGTGAAGGCATCTTCCGCGAAATGAAGATGCGCGGCCACTACGAGAAGCCTTCCGAAAAGCGCGCCCGTGAAAAGGCCGAAGCCGTCCGCCGCGCCCGCAAGCTGGCCCGCAAGCGCGCCCAGCGCGAAGGCCTGCTGCCGATGGCGCCGCGTCCGGCTGCCCGCCCGGCGCGTTGATCTCGCCAAGTTTTCGTCCTTTTCCAAGGATAGCGGAAGGTGGGGTGACACGCTGTCACCGCCACCTTTTTGTTTTGGTTGAAATCTGAGAACAGTGATTTGCCGCAGGGGAGCACACCTCCGGCGGCTGGAAGGGGGATGACGCGATGCAAGCAGTGACCGGCGACCGCAGGATCTTCTGGCGCGGACCAGCCACGATCGCGGTGATGCTTTCCGGCCTCGCACTCGCCGCCTGCCAGACCGGCGGCCCCGCCGGCGAACTCACGAAAATCGACACGGCGCAGAGCTCCAGCGAGAACATCGCCTCGCTTTCGGCGGTCATCGCTCGCAACCCACAGGACCCGGAAGCCTACAATGTGCGCGGCTCGGCCTATGGCCGCGGCGGCAAGTATCGCGAAGCCCTGCAAGACTTCGACACCGCCATCCAGCTGCGCCCGAATTTCTACCAGGCCTATGCCAACCGCGCCCTGATCCATCGCTTCATGGGCAACCAGGCCAATGCTCTCAGCGACTACAACCGCGCTGTCCAGCTCAATCCCAATTACGATGCCGCCTATATCGGCCGCGGCAATCTCTACCGCAAGGCGGGGCGCGTTCAGGAAGCCTTCAACGACTTCCAGAAGGCGATCCAGCTCGACACCACCGACCCTCGCGCCTACCACAATCGCGGCCTGATCTATCAGCAGCAGAGGCAGCACGCCTATGCAATCGAGGATTTCTCCACCGCGATCTCGCTGGCTCCCGAGGCGGCCGAGCCCTATAACGGCCGCGGCCTTTCCTACCTCGCCACGAACGACGAGGAGAACGCCTTCGCCGACTTCAACATGGCGATCAAGCTCGACGGCAACATCGCCGAGAGCTGGGCCAACCAGGCGCTGATCTACGAGCGTCGCGGCGACAAGGCCAAGGCCGCCCGCTCCTATTCGCAGGCCGCAAGGCTCGACCCCAACTACAAGCCCGCCATCGAGGGCCTGGCCCGCACGCGCGGCTGACCGCCCCCCACGGCAAGACCGTTCCATTCTCGGCGCCCGGCGGAAATCCTGCCGGGCGTTTGCATTTTCGCGGATTTTTCATCGTGGTGCCGCCGGCGCGGAACCTTGCACGCGGTCGCCGGTTATCCCCGCAATCGGCGGTATTCTGCCGGGTTTTGTCGATCATTGATTTTTACAAGCGAAGGGATCAACTCGATGAATACCTCCCTTATTGCGGCCGCCGTGCTGGCCGCCACCGTGGCTGCTCCAACCTTCACCACGCCCGCGCACGCACTCGGCATCAGAGTTGGCACGCTCAGCTGCGCCATCGGCGGCGGGGCGGCCTACATCATAGGCTCGAGCAAGGACGTGATCTGCACGTTCCAGAGCATTGACAGGAACGTTCCGGTTGAAACCTACCGCGGCCGCATCGACAAGCTGGGCGTCGACGTGGGCCTGACCGCTGGCGGTGGGTTGGTATGGTGGGTCATCGCTCCGACCTGGGACGCCTATATGCCGGGACAACTAGCCGGCTATTATGTCGGCGCGACGGCCGAAGCCAGCACCGGCATCGGCGGGGGCGCCAATCTGCTGGTCGGCGGGCTTTGGAACAGCTTTGCCCTGCAACCGCTCAGCGTGCAGGCGCAAACCGGCGTCAACGCTGCCGTCACCGCCTCGAAGCTGCAGCTGGTCAGCGCTCAGTAGGCCGACGCTCGGTCCCATGTGGCCGGCAGTGGCGCCGGCGCCTCTGCGCCAGGTCTGACGGATCGCTTGATCCAGTAGCCTGGCCGCATTGCCGACTGCGCGTCATTCGATTTAAGAACCGTTTGGTTTCTTAATCGAACGAGGCGTCGTGCCAGACAGTGCCCCAAGCGATGACCGCATCCTGCGGTTCCTGAAATTTCGCGGCGAGCAAGCCACGGCCGCGATAGCGCAGGAACTCGGAATCACCCCGCCCGGCGCGCGAAAACATCTCGCTGCGCTGCTGGCGGGTGGGCTGATCGCATTTGAGGATCGCGCCGGGCGTGTCGGCCGCCCGGAGCGCCATTGGCGCTTGACCGACCTCGCGCAAAAGCGCTTCCCCGACAGCCATGCGGTGCTGACCGTCGAGATGCTCGATTCGCTCCGCGCCCTGTTCGGCGAGGAGGGCCTCGACCGGCTAATCGGCGACCGCGAGCGCCAGATGCTGCAGCGCTATGAAGCCGCCCTCTCCGACCGCGAAGGGCTCGGCGCCCGCGTCGCCGCCCTCGCTCACATCCGCGCCCGCGAAGGCTACATGGCCGAGACAGAACAACTGCCGGACGGCGCGTGGCTGCTTGCCGAAAACCATTGCCCGATCTGCGCCGCGGCCAGCAGTTGCCGCAACTTCTGCCGCTCCGAACTTGCACTGTTCCGGCAGGTGCTTGGCCCGGACGTCAGCGTCGAACGCGTCGACTACATACTCGAGGGCGCGCGCCGCTGCGCCTACCGCATCCAGCCTGCCTTGGAGGAGCATTCATGAACGCAGGGACCAATCGGGCCGACTGGCGGGCATTGTGGGCGAGCGGCGACCTCGCCCGCTTCATGTTCATCTGCCTGGGCATCATGCTGCACGCCACCAACGAGACCATGGTGGCCACGGTCATGCCGGCCATGGTCGGCGAACTTTCCGGCGTGGAGCTGGTGGGCTGGTCGCTGGCGATCTACGAGGTCGGTGCCATCGTGGCCGGCGCGGCCGCCGGGCGGCTTATCACCTATGTGCCTTTGCGCAGCAACATGGCGGTGGCCGCCCTGCTCTATGCCGCTGGCGCGGCCGTGTGCGCTATGGCCCACACCATGCCCCTGTTCCTCGCCGGCCGGCTGGTCGAGGGGCTGGGGGGCGGCGCGCTGGTGGCGCTGGCCTTCGTCTCGGTGGAACGGCTTTTCCCGCGCAACATCTGGCCGCAGCTATTCGGGGTCATGTCGGCCATCTGGGGCGTGGCGGCTTTCAGCGGACCGCTGGTCGGCGCCCTGATCACGCAGCTGGTCTCCTGGCGGTGGGCCTTCGGCGTCTTCTTCTTCCTCGGCGGCGGCATGGCGCTGGCGTGCTTTGCCGTACTGCGCGGCCCTGCCGCCACCCGGCGCCAGGCCATCTCCGACGCGCTGCCGCCCTTCCCGTTCGTGGCGCTCGCCGCGCTGGCGGCCAGCGTCGTGATGATTGCGCTGGCCGGCGTGCGCATCGAGATGCTGCGCTCGACCATCCTGCTGGTCGCGGGCCTCGCCGGGCTTGCGCTTTTCTTCGTGCTCGATGCCCGCAAGCCCCTGTCGCGGCTGTTTCCCCGCCGGCCGTTCGACCGGCGCACCCCGGTCGGCAATGGCATGATCATGGTGGCGACGTTTTCGGTCGCTACCTGCTCCTTTGCCGTCTACGGACCGCTGCTGCTCACCAGCCTGCACGGCATTTCGCTTCTGACGGCCGGTTACATCATCGCCGCGGAATCGATCGCCTGGTCCATCCTCTCGATCCTGGTCGCCAATGCGCCGCCCCGCCACGAGAGGCTGATCATCGTCGGCGGCGCCGCCATGATCGCCGCCGGCATCGCCGGCTTCGCCCATGCGGTGCCCGCTGGCTCGATCGCGCTTATCCTGCTGTGCGCGCTGCTGCAGGGCGGCGGCTTCGGCATTGCCTGGCCATTCGTCACCCGCGTCATCGTGGCGGCGGCCGATCCCGGCGACAGCACCATCGCCTCCTCGGCAGTGCCCACCATGCAGCGCATCGGCTATGCCGTGGGTGCCGCCTCCTGCGGCATCATCGCCAATGCCGCTGGATTTTCCGAAGGCCTGTCGGGGCAGACAGCCCAAAATGTCGCGACGTGGCTGTTCCTGGCCTATGTGCCGCTGGCGCTGGTGGGTGTTCTTGCCGCCGTGCGGCTGACGGCGGGCGCAAGCAGGCCCGCCGTCGCATAAGCAGCTAGCGCTTGTAGCCCTTGCCGTAGTGGGCCTCCAACCGGGCCTGCACCATCTCGAACAGGAACGAGAGGAACCAGTAGATCAGCGCGGCCGTGGTCAGCATCTCGATGTAGCGATAGCTGGCGCGGCCGAAGGACTGGGCAAGGAACATGATCTCCCACACGCCCATCACCGAGATGAGGGACGAGTCCTTCAGCATGGCGATGAATTGCGAGCCCGTCGGCGGGATCACGATGCGCATGGCCTGCGGCAGCACGATCTTCCACATGATCTGCCTGCGGTGCAGGCCGAGCGATGCGCCCGCCTCATGCTGGCCGGCCGGAACCGACAGAATGCCCGAGCGGAAGATCTCGCTGAGATAGGCGCCGTAGTTCAGCGACAGCGCGATGATGCCGGACGGCACCGCATCCGGCACCGGGCCGATCTGCGGCAGGCCGAGATAGATCAGGAAGATCTGCACCAGCAGCGGCGTGCCGCGGAAGAACGAGGTGTAGAAGGTCGACAGACCATAGAACAGGGCATTGTTGGAAAGCCGGGCCAGTGCCGAGAGCAGGCCGAGCACTATCGACGCGGCGATGCCGAAGAAGCACACAAAGAGCGTAAGCGCCGCCCCCTGGATGAAGCCGTCCTTTGTCAGCCGCAGACCGGCCAGCATCGGAAACTTGTCGACAATGAAGGGGAAGTCGAGGCCGAAGCTCAGGAAGAACAGCACGAACAGCGCAAACAGCGCCGTCCATACACCGGCCACCTGAACCTGGAACAGGCGGCCGCGCTTGTCGACCACCTCGGGCGGGAGCAACTTCCCGCCCTCGGCAATCTCGGTAGTCTGGTTTGTCACGCCGCTACTGCTTGCTGGAGATGTCTTTTCCGATCCACTTCTCGGAAATCTTGGCCAGCGTGCCGTCGGCCTCCATTTCCTTGAAGATTTCCTTGATCTTGGCATTCCATTCCGGGTCGCCCTTTTCGGCGGCAACCCAGATCGGCTCGTGGAACAGCTCGCCGTCAATGATCTTGAACTTGCCGCCCGAATTCTCGACACGCTCCTTGGCGGTCAGGTAGCCGGAGACGACAGCGTCGAGACGCTTGCCGCTGCCCAGCGCCAGATCCTGGAAAGCGGTGTCTTCCGAATCGTACGGAACCGCGGTGACGTTATCGAAGGGGAATTCGATGTCCTGCTTGTGCCCGTCCGGCGTCTCGATCACCAGCTGCTTGTCGATGTATTTCTCGAAGGTGGAGCCGGCTTCGGAGCCAATCTTCTTGCCGCTCAGGTCGGCAGCGCTCTTGATATCGGTGTTGTCGCTGTTGACCACGATCACGGCAGGTGCCGCGTAATACTCGTTGACGAAGTCGAGCACCTTGCCGCGCTCGGCAGTCGGCGTCATCGAGCAGATGCAGATGTCCCAGCGGCCCTTCCAGTTGCCGGCAGTGATGATCGCCCAGGACGGCGTCTCGACCTTGTAGTCGACGCCCAGCCGCTTCGCGAATTCCTTCGACACGTCGATGTCGAAGCCGTCCATCTCGCCCTTGTCGTTCATGAACGAAAACGGCTGGTAGGCCTGGTCCGTCACCTCCACCAGCAGCTTGTTCTTCATCACGCGGTCCAGCGTCTCGCCGGCCTGTGCCGAGACCGCGCCCGCCATCACGCAGCCGAAAGCGGCTGCCGCTGCAACAATTCGTTTCATGTCCGATTTCCCATCCTTTGAGCTCACGGCCCGTGTTCCGCCTGATTACCGATCTTGGAGAGCCGGCTTAGCCAATTTCAATCATGTATATACAAATCGGGCAAGCCGTGATTCGCACCACCAATAAAAAAGGGCCGTCACAAACGGCCCTCTTTCTTAAATCAGAATTTCCGCGGAAACCATTCCAGTTCCGACCTAATGGTCCATCGCCTTGACGATTTCCTCGGTCATCTTCTTGGCGTCGCCCAGCAGCATCATGGTGCCGTCCTTGTAGAACAGCGTGTTGTCGATGCCGGCATAGCCGGAGCCGAGCGAGCGCTTGACGAACAGGCAGGTGCGCGCCTTGTCCACGTCCAGGATCGGCATGCCGTAGATCGGCGAGTTCTTGTCGTCGCGCGCCGACGGGTTGGTCACGTCGTTGGCGCCGATGACATAGGCCACGTCGGCCTGGGCGAACTCGGAGTTGATGTCCTCGAGCTCGAACACCTCGTCATAAGGCACGTTGGCTTCGGCCAGCAGCACGTTCATGTGGCCCGGCATGCGGCCTGCGACCGGGTGGATGGCGTATTTCACGTCGACGCCGTTGGCCTTGAGCTTGTCGGCCATCTCGCGCAGCGCGTGCTGCGCCTGCGCCACCGCCATGCCGTAGCCCGGCACGATGATGACCTTCTGCGCGTTCATCATCAGATAGGCGGCGTCGTCGGCGGAGCCCTGCTTGACCGTGCGCTCGACGCCGTCATGCGCCGCCGCCGTCGTCTCGCCGCCGAAGCCGCCGAGGATGACCGAGATGAAGGAGCGGTTCATGCCCTTGCACATGATGTAGGACAGGATCGCGCCCGACGAGCCGACCAGCGCGCCGGTGATGATCAGCGCGAGATTGCCAAGCGTGAAGCCCAGTGCCGCCGCGGCCCAACCCGAATAGGAGTTGAGCATCGACACCACGACCGGCATGTCGGCGCCGCCGATCGGGATGATCAGCAGCACGCCCAGCGCCAGCGACAGCGCCACGATCAGCCAGAACACGGCATAGCTCTGCGTGACCACCAAGAGCACGATCAGCACCGCAAGCGTCGCGCCCAGCACGATGTTGATGACATGGCGCGCCGGCAGCATGATCGGCTTGCCCGACATGCGCCCGTCGAGTTTCAAAAAAGCGATGACCGAACCGGTGAAGGTGATGGCGCCGATGGCCACGCCCAGGCTCATCTCGACCAGGGCCTGGCCGTGGATGGCGCCGACCGAACCGATGCCGAAGCTCTCGGGCGCATACATGGCGGCTGCCGCCACCAGCACGGCGGCCATGCCGACGAGGCTGTGGAAGGCCGCCACCAGCTGCGGCATCGAGGTCATGGGGATGCGGCGCGCCACCACGGCGCCGATGCCGCCGCCGATCGCCAGGCCGACGACGATGAGCGCGAAGCCGCCGACCGAGGGTGTGGCCAGCGCCAGCGTGGTGGCAATGGCGATGGCCATGCCGACCATGCCGTAGATATTGCCCTGGCGGCTGGTCGTCGGGTGCGACAGGCCGCGCAGCGCCAGGATGAACAGGATGCCGGAGACCAGATAGAGGAAGGAAGCGAGGTTGGCGTTCACGTCACTTTTCCTTCTTCTTGTACATGGCCAGCATGCGCTGGGTGACGAGGAAGCCGCCGAAGATGTTGACCGACACCAGCATCAGCGCGACGAAGCCGAAGCCGGTGGCCAGCCCCGAGGCGGCGATGCCGACCGCCAGCAGCGCGCCCACCACGATCACCGAGGAGATCGCGTTGGTCACCGCCATCAGCGGCGTGTGCAGCGCCGGCGTCACCGACCAGACCACGTAATAGCCGACGAAGATCGCCAGCACGAAAATGGCAAAGCGGAACACGAACGGGTCGATGGCGCCGCCGGATGCGGCATGCGCAGCCGCGCCGGCGGCTTCCGCCGCACCTTGCGCGTTCACCAGGTCCTGGACTCCGAGACGCACCGCCGCGACCGCCTGGTCGAGCTGGTCGAGCGCCTGTTCGAGCGCGGTCTTGTCCATCATGCATCCCCCTTCGACGTCTTGGCGGCAGGCTTTTTCGCGGCGGTTTTCCTGGCCGCCGGTTTGGCAGCCGGCTTTTCAGCCGCCTCGGGCGCGCCTGCGGCTGCCTGTGCGGCTGCCGCGAAGGCCGGATGCACCACCTGGCCGGCATCGGTCAGCATGGTGGCCTTGACCAGCTCGTCGTCGCGGTTGATTGCCAGCTGCTTTGTCTCCTTGTCGACCAGCGTTTCGAGGAAGGCAAAAAGGTTCTTGGCGTAGAGGAGCGAGGCCGAGGCCGCGACGCGGCCCGGCACGTTGAGATGGCCGACGATCTTGACGCCGTTTTCGGTGGTTACGACCTGGCCCGGCACTGCGCCCTCGACATTGCCGCCGCGCTCGACGGCGAGGTCGACCAGCACCGAGCCCGGCTTCATCGAGGCAACCATCTCCTTCGACACCAGCTTGGGCGCCGGGCGGCCGGGGATCAGCGCCGTGGTGATGACGATGTCCTGCTTGGCGATGTGCTCGGCGGTCAGCGCCGCCTGCTTGGCCTGGTATTCCTTGGACATTTCCTTGGCGTAGCCGCCCGCCGTCTCGGCCGCCTTGAACTCCTCGTCCTCGACCGCGAGGAACTTGGCGCCGAGCGAGGCGACCTGCTCCTTGGCCGCCGGGCGCACGTCGGTGGCGGTGACGATGGCGCCGAGGCGGCGCGCCGTGGCGATGGCCTGCAGGCCGGCCACGCCCACGCCCATGATGAACACCTTGGCCGCCGGCACCGTGCCGGCCGCCGTCATCATCATCGGCAGCGCGCGATCGTATTCGGCGGCTGCGTCGATGACCGCCTGGTAGCCGGCCAGGTTGGCCTGGCTGGACAGCACGTCCATCACCTGCGCGCGGGTGATGCGCGGCATGAATTCCATGGCGAAGGCGGTGACCCCGGTCCTGGCCAGCGCCGCGACCGCGGCGTCGTTGCCATAGGGGTCCATGATGGCGATGACCGCCGCGCCCTTCTTGTAGCCCTTCAGCTCGGCCTCGGTCGGACGGCGCACCTTCAGCACCACGTCGGCCTTGGCCGCGTCGGCGGCCTTGCCGATCTTCGCCCCGGTCGCCTCGAAATCGGCGTCGACGATTCGGGAGCCAAGCCCGGCGCCGGCTTCGACCACCACGTCGAAGCCAAGCCCGGCCAAGCGTTTCACCGTTTCCGGAGACGCCGCCACCCGCGGCTCGTTGGGATCAACTTCCTTCGGAACAAAGATCGTTTGCGCCACGGCATGGCCCTTTCGGCTGAAAACCACCAGGCGCAGCTCGGCCGGAGCGCAAGACCACACCTTCAGGACAAAGGTCTGGAGGGATTAGCGGAGAAGATATCCGCCAACGGCACAGACGATAAGGAACAGAACCGTTGCAGAGAAGAAGCCGGCGCTGGTGAAGAAGCCGAATGCCATCGCGATCAGAATGGCAATGCAGACAAGCGTGCCATACTTTGCGATGCTGAGGAAAGCGCTGTAGGTGCGCTCGTGCTCGCGATAGTCCATCTGGGCACCCGTTTCGACCGGACCGGTCGTCAAGTGGTCTGCCATCAAAAAACCCTCCAAAATCGTTTCATGCGCAGATAGCGAAAAGCATCGGCTTGGGCAATGGCCGTGATGCCGCGCCTCGGCATTGTCGCGGATTTCTCGATGGGTAACGGTTGGTGCGTGCGTTGCGCTCGCCTCGACACAACGCTCGCCTCACCCGACCAGATGCGGAAACAGCCCGAGCAAGCCCACAATGATTAGGTAGATGGCGACGATGTAGTTCAACAGGCGCGGCACGATGAGAATGAGCAGGCCGGCGATCAGCGAGACAAGCGGCGCGACGGCCGGCGTTGAGAACGTCATGGCGGTTTCCCCTTTTCTGACGGCGCCGAGAAGGCGCTTCGATCCCGCAGGTTGTCGCCCATTGCCTGCAATGACCCTCCGGGCGAAATCAGAACGGAAAAGGATTGGAAAGGTTCAACGCGCCGCGGTGCCCAGCGCCGGCGCTCATGCCGCGTCGCTGTAATACTTCGCGGTCGGCAGGACCGTCAACGGCGCCAGTTCACCCCCTTCTGGCCGGGCAAACAGCAGCCGCTGCTCGAGCGGCGTGGAACGGAAGAAAGGGAAACGCGCGTAATAGCGCTGGCGGTTGAGATAGGCGTTGGTCCGGTACAGCACCACCTTGCTGAAAACTCCCGGATAACCTCGCGGCTCGCTGATCTGCTCCGAATAGTAGACCCGCTTGTAGAAGCCTGCATGGTCCTCCCGTACGGTCGAAAGTCCATACGGCGTCTCGAAATAATAGCAGGCCATTCCGGCCAGTCGCAACGTCACGTAAGCCAATTGCGGATATACGCGGGTCCATTCGGGGTCGGAGGCGAACCGGCTGGGACAGATGAAGGTGTCGCCCGCGGCGAGTAGCGGCAGAACGACATCGCCGAACGCCTTCACCGAAGGCGAAAAAGGCGTCTCCTGCGTAACGTGGTGAATCCGCATCGTGCTGACGAGGCGTTGATCGATATAAATGCCGAAACGATAGACATTCGGCGTCTCGTCGAGCTCGTCGCTGATCGACTGATTCTCCATGTCAGGGACGATATCGTTGATGCGATAGGCCTTGTACCGAAGGCGATATATGTCCTCGACGTCTTCGCCCCTGTCGCACCGGCGATATTCGGTTCGGTCCAGGAGCTCCAGCACCTTCTGCGCGAAACTCGAGACTTCCGGCGCATCGCCGCCGCCCTCACGGGCATTTCTATCGATCGGCATCTGATGAATACCCATTGCTACCCCTTACTTGAACCCGCCGGGAGGGTAGCGAAAGGCGTATACCTGTAAAGGCTTAAACTGTAATCGTTATATTTACCTGGTATTAACCTTAATTAAAAATAACCTGCTTATAATTTGAATCCTCTGTCGGAACTACGGCGTCTATAGCGCCAATCGTGGACCAAGTCGAGAAACGCCGATCAGGTTGATCAGCACTTGGCTACCCTCATCTCCTCGGCGAAAGGCCACACGGTACTCGACATCGTCCGGATACCGGAGGCACTCAGCGCCGACCCGAAGAGGAAGCCTTGAACCAGATCCGGCTTGACCTCCAACGACAGGATCTTCAGCTGCTCATATGTCTCGACGCCTTCGACCGTCACCGCGAGCCCCAGCGGCCGCGAGAGATTGACGATACCCTTGAGCAAATCGAGCGAGTGGGGATTTTGGGTGACGTCCACCAGGAAGCTGCGGTCGATCTTGACCTTGTCGAGCGGCAGCTTGTGCAGATAGCTGAGGCTTGAATAGCCCGTGCCGAAATCGTCGAGCGCGATGCGCACGCCCAGTTGCTTGATCTCCTCGATGTACTGGCGCGTCTGCGACTTGTCGTCGAGCAGCGCAGTCTCCGTCACCTCGATCTCCAGCCTCCATGGAGCGAGCCCGGAATTGACAAGCGCGTCGCGTACCTTGTCGACCACATCGCGGCGGCGGAAATCCTTGGCCGAGAGATTGACAGAGACACCGATCGGCGAGGGCCACTTGGCGCATTCGCCGCACGCAGCATGCAGCATGAAGGTACTGATGTCCGAGATGATGCCCATCTCTTCTGCCAGCGGGATGAAGACCGCCGGCGAGATTGCGCCAAGATCAGGGTGATCCCAGCGGCACAACGCTTCGCAGCTTGCAATCCGCATCGTCTCGATCGCGACGATCGGTTGAAAGACCACGCGCAGGCGCTTTGCCTCAACAGCGCTCCTGAGGTCGGCTTTCAGGAGTTGCTTGTCACGGAAAGCCGCGTCCATGGCCGATTCGAACAGTCGCCAGCCGTTCTTGCCGAGTTCCTTGGCCTTGTACATCGCAAGGTCCGCCTTGACGATCATGGCGTCGGCGTCGCTTTCGTTCACGCGCGACAGCACCGCGCCACCGCTGGCCTGGAGGCGCAGCATATGGCCGGCGACATCGACATCGCCCTGTAGAATGAGAAAGATCGCGTCCAGCATGGCGGCCATATGGCTCTCATCCTCGACGCGATTGAAGAAGATCATGAATTCGTCGCCGCCGAAGCGACTTACCTTGACGTCTTCGCTGGCGAGATGGGCCAGCCGTTCCGCCGCTGCGTAAATCAAGCCGTCGCCCACCGGGTGTCCAAGCGTGTCATTTACGCTCTTGAAGTCATCAAGGTCGAGGACCGCCAGCGCGCACAGGCGCTCACGGTCGCCCGAGGCCATGCACTCGCCCACGATCTCGTGGAAATAGGCGCGGTTCGGCAAACCCGTAAGGCTGTCGTAACGGGCCATGGAACGGATCTTCTCTTCGGCCTCGACGCGCTGCGTGACATCCTCGAATGTGATGACACCGAGTTCCTGGTTTCCGGCGCGTGCCGAAAACTCGTAATGCTGTCCGTTCGTCAAGGAAACGAGGACCTTGCGGTCCCGCCCTTCATGTAGCGCCCGCGTCAGCTGCACCTCCACGTAGCGGCAGTCCTTCGGTGACAGCAGCCCGCCGGCCACGCCGCGCTTGAGAAGCGAGCGGACCGAACGCCCAAGCAGGGCGTCGGGAGACTTGAGCGACATCAAATGCGCGGCCTCTGCATTGGCCACCACCACCTTGCCGTTCGGTCCAAGCATGACCAGGCCGTGCGACATGGTGTTCAGCGCGCGATTGAAACGGCCGGCAATGCGGTTGGCCCGTTTCTCCGCCGAGAGCGCCGTGAACAGAACTTCCCGAACCGTATCGGCATATCTGTGAATCGCCAGCAGGAAGGGCGCGGAAAGCAGGCCAAGGGTTACGTGGTAGAAGTCGCCGCGCAGAATGAAGCCGAGCGACATCGGGCAGGTCAACGTGATGATCAGGATGATCACCATGCGTGGCGAACCATAATTTCGGCCGGCAATGCCGGTCGCGGAGGCCAGCGAGATGCACACCGCGGCAATCTCGGCAAAGGCGTCTTGAGCGGTGTAGATGGCAACCAGGCAGAACGTGCCCAAGGCGGCGCCGTGCATCGCGCCATAGACGATGTAGCGGTTCTCGTGCCTACGGGCCTCCGCCCGCGTCGTGATCGGCGGGAGCTTCCCGAATTTGCGCATGCTCCCGACGCGCAGCAAGCCAACGATCAGAAGGACGAATATGATCGCGAGGAAGGCGGCATTTCCGGTTTTGGCCCAGGCGAGCGTGATGAGCGCCATCTGGGCGGTAATGCCAATAGCAAGGGTGAAACCGTCGCGAAAAAGGGTTTCCACAAACGGGATATAAATGTCGTCCGGAAGCTCTTTTTTGCTCGCAGTCACTTCTGGTTCCCATTTTGGGACCCTAGCAATGCCACAGTCGCCTTAAGAAAGACTTATTCCCCGCATGCGCCGATCAAACCTGGCGAAAGACGCGGTCTTTGCATTAAACCCGGTTCTTCTGCCCCCTGTCACTCCGCCGCCTGCCGGCTCGCCGGCAAGGCGCTCGAGCAGCCGCGTCCGCTCGCCGGCCGCCTTCGTTGCACTCGCCTTCCTGACATGGCCGTAGCCGCGGATCAGCGCCGGCACCGAAGCGAGTGCCGCTGCCGCGTCAATCCCGCCAGCCGCGATCGAGCCGCGGATCAGGTCCAGGTCACCCTCATATTGAGACAGCAGCTCGCGCTCCATGCGCCGCTCGGCGGTGTAGCCGAAAACGTCGAACGCCGTGCCGCGCAGCCGTTTCAAGGCAGCGAGCACCCGAAAGCCCGTCATCATCCACGGCCCAAAACTCGACTTGCGCGGCTTGCCGTCGGCGTCGCGGCGGCCGAGGATCGGCGGCGCAAGGTGGAATTCCAACCGGTCGTAGCCCTGGAATTGCGCCGAGAGCTGCCGCGCGAAGGAGCCGTCGGTGTAGAGCCGCGCGACCTCGTATTCGTCCTTGATCGCCATCAGCTTGAACAGGTTTTTTGCCGCCGCCTCGGTGACGACGGTGGAACCAGGCGAAGCCTTGGTTTCGGCCGCGCGTAACGCCTCGATGCGGTCACGGTAGCGCTTCGCGTAAGCCGCTTTCTGGTAGGCTGTGAGAAAATCCACCCGTCGCGCGATCATCTCGTCCAGCGTCCGCGCCGGCTCCACGCTCGCGGCGCTCGCCGGTTGCGCGACCAGCCCGCGCACGAATTCCGGCTCATGCGCCGCGCGCCGGCCCCAGCGGAAGGCGGCGACGTTCATGGCCACCGCCTGTCCGTTGAGTTCGATTGCCTTTTCGATCGCGTCTGCCGAAAGCGGCAGCCCGCCATTCTGATAGGCAAAGCCGAGCAGGAACATGTTGGCGCCGAGCGAATTGCCGAACAGCGCGGTGGCGGCGCGTGTGGCGTCGAAGAAGTGTGCATGCGCCTCGCCCGCGGCGTCCCGGATCGCCTTCTTCAGCCGCTCTGTCGGCAACGAGAAATCGGCCGAGCGGGTGAATTCGCCCGGCATCACCTCGGCCGTGTTGGCGACGAAGATGGTGTGCCCCTCGCGCACCGCCGCCAGCACCTTCTTGGCGCCGGAGACGACAAGGTCGCAGCCCAGGATCAGGTCGGCCTTGCCGGCAGAAACGCGGATGGCGTTGATGTCCTCCGGCGTGTCGGCAATGCGAACATGGGTGAAGACCGAGCCGCCCTTCTGGGCTAGCCCCGCCATGTCGATCATGCCGCAGCCCTTGCCCTCCAGATGCGCGGCCATGCCCAGGATCGCGCCGACCGTCACAACGCCGGTGCCGCCGACACCGTCGATGATCGACGACCAGCCGTTTCCGAGCGGGAATGGCTTGGGCTCCGGCACGCCGGCCAGCGGGTCGGACTTTCCGGCGATACCCTCCGCCTTGCGGATCTTGGCGCCATGCACCGTCACGAAGGAGGGACAGAAACCGTTGACGCAGGAAAAATCCTTGTTGCAGCTCGACTGGTCGATCTTGCGCTTGCGGCCGAACTCGGTCTCCACCGGCTGGATCGAGACGCAGTTGGACTGCACGCCGCAGTCGCCGCAGCCCTCGCACACCAGTTCGTTGATGAAGACCCGCTTGTCCGGATCGGGAAACGTGCCGCGCTTGCGGCGGCGGCGCTTTTCCGCCGCGCAGGTCTGGTCGTAGAGTAGCACCGACACGCCCTTGACCTCGCGCAACTCGCGCTGCACCCGGTCGAGGTCGTCGCGGTGATGAATGGTCGCGCCGGCGGGGAACTCGACGCGGCCAGCATATTTGCCCGGCTCGTCCGTCACCACGGCGATGCGGTCGACGCCCTCGGCGCGCACCTGCCGCGCGATCATGTCCACCGTCAGCCCGCCCTCATGCGGCTGGCCGCCGGTCATGGCGACGGCGTCGTTGTAGAGGATCTTGTAGGTGATGTTGGCGCCGGCCGCTACCGCGAAGCGGATTGCCAGCGTGCCGGAATGGTTGTAGGTGCCGTCGCCGAGATTCTGGAAGATGTGCTGGCGCTTGGAGAACGGCGCCTGGCCGATCCACTGCGCGCCCTCGCCGCCCATGGCGGTGAAGCCCACCGTCGAACGGTCCATCCACAGCGCCATGAAATGGCAGCCGATGCCGGCGGCAGCGAGCGAGCCCTCCGGCACCTTGGTCGAGGAATTGTGCGGGCAGCCCGAGCAGAAGAACGGCGTGCGCCCGCCCACATCCTTCGTGTCGGCCAGCATCGCCTGGAACTGGCGCAGCCGGCTGACGTGGGCGGCGATCTCCTCCGAAGGCCCGATCACTTTCAGGATGCGCTCGCCCAGTGCAATGGCGATGTCGTTGGGGTCGAGCGCGCCCTTGGCCGGGAACAACCAGCCGCCGCGCTCGTCCTTCTTGCCGATGACGATGGGCTGGGTGGCGGTGTTGTAGAGGTTTTCGCGCACCTGCACCTCGATCAGCGAGCGCTTTTCCTCCACCACGATCACGGTTTCCAGCCCGCGCACGAAGTCGGCGATGTGCTCCAGATCGAGCGGCCAGGGGCAGCCTACCTTGAACAGCCGCACGCCCAGCTCGTTGGCGCGCTTCTCGTCGACGCCGATGTCATCCAGCGCCTGGCGCACATCGAGATAGCTCTTGCCCACGGTGATGATGCCGAGCCTGGCCTGGGAGCCGCCGGAATAGACGATGCGGTTGAGATTGTTGGCGCGGATGAAGGCGCTGGCCGCCGCGCGCTTGTATTCGTGCAGGCGCGCCTCCTGGCCAAGCTGGTCAAGCTCGTTGCGGATGTTCAGGCCGCCCGGAGGCATGTCGAACTCGGGCAGCACGATGTTCAGCCGGTCGAGCGAGGCGTCCACCGAGGCCGTCGATTCGATGTTGTCCTTCACGCATTTGATCGCCGCCCAGGTGCCCGAGAAGCGCGACATGGCGTAGCCGTAGAGGCCGTAGTCGATCAGTTCCTGCACGCCGGCCGGATTGAGGATCGGCATCATGGTGTCGATGAACAGGAATTCCGTCGCATGCGCGTTGGTGGAGGATTCGGCCATGTGGTCGTCGCCCATCAGGGCGAGCGCGCCGCCATGCCTGGACGAGCCGGCCAGGTTCGCGTGGCGAAACACGTCGCCGGAGCGGTCCACCCCGGGCCCCTTGCCATACCAGAGCGCAAACACCCCGTCATGCGTGCCCTCGCCCAGCAATTCGGCCTGCTGCGCGCCCCAGCAGGCGGTAGCCGCCAGCTCTTCGTTGAGGCCGGGTTCGAAGACGATGTCGGATTGCTTGAGCTGCGCCCTCGCCTTCCACAGTTGCATGTCGAGCCCGCCCAGCGGCGAGCCGCGATAGCCCGAAACGAAACCTGCCGTGTTCAGCCCCGCGCGGCGGTCGCGCTCGCGCTGCATCAGCAGCATCCGCACCACGGCCTGCGCCCCGGAAAGGAAGACGCGTTCCTTGCCAAGGTCGAATTTGTCATCGAGCGCGACGTCGTGCAGCGTCATCAGGCGTTCCTTTGCGGAAGCGGCCGGCGAATCGGGGCGCCAGCATTCAGACAGACTGGACCAGAGCTGCGCTCCCGGAAAGTCCATTGAAGCGAAGCACCTCCGGCGTGAAAGCGCAAGGGTGGCGCCAGGCCTGGCTTGCGCGCACGCACAGGGAATTGTCCCATCGCAGGCATTCTCATGGCCTCTCTTGTTGCCCGTCAGTTCGCGCCGGGACAAGTCACCTCACGCCCGCCGGGCAGCCTGCCGTCCGGGTGGCCGGCCAGTTCCGGGTTGGGCTCGTAGCCCGGCCCGACAACCAGCGGCCGGTCGGGCAGCATGCTCTGGTCCTGCGAAGAGACCATGGTGGTCTCGATCTCCTGCAGCAGCGCGCCATCCTGCCCCTCGATGCGGATCGACACCTTGTAGGGTCGGTCCTTCACCACGCATTCCAGTGGCGGGCTCTCGATGGTCACCTTCTTGTGTTCCGGAAAAAGCTTCTGGCGCACCACCAGCGGCGCGCCGCCGGCCGGGTTTTCGAAGGTCGTCACCGCAATCTGACCCTCGCCGATGGGCTGGATCGGATTCAGCGTCACCAGATAGTTCACCGTCGCAACGCGGTAGTTGAACACCATCAGCCGCCCTGAAACCTCGAACAGCCTGCCGGTGTCGCGGCATGCGCCCAGCAGCAACGGCGCCAGCAGGATGGAGGCCAGAACGGGGCGGATGCGCGCATGCTCAAACATGGGAAACCTCCTCCTTGTGGCGACGGTAGTGGCGCCTGGCCTTCTGGCGGTTGCCGCACACCGCCATGTCGCACCACAGGCGGCTGGCATTGCGGCTGCGGTCGACGAACAGCCAGTTGCAGTTGGGGCAGATCCGCAGCCGGCGCAGATTGTCGGCTGAAAGCAGCGACAGCGCCGAGACCGCAAGTGCGGCCTCAAGCGCCAGCGGCTTACCGGGATCGCCGAATGGCTTTTCCGGCGTTCCGACATGCTCCTTGTGCCGCGCCAGCCCGTCGGCGCAGGCGCGCAGGAATTCAGGCAGGTGGGCCGTCTCCACGCCGCCGCTCAACGCCGCATGGCGGAACAGCCGGTCCGTCGCCTCTCGAATGGCCAGCACCTCGGGCAGCACCGCCTCAGCGTCGCTGACGACGAGTTGCCGCGCGCCCAGTTCGCCGGCACGGAAGCCGGTCGCGGCCGCCGCAAAGCGGGGCAACTCGGTCGCCTGCGCAAAGCGGTCGAAACAGCGCTCCGGATCGCCACGCAGCACCA
Organism: Mesorhizobium sp. KR2-14; assembly: GCF_040049255.1. Taxonomy (NCBI): domain Bacteria; kingdom Pseudomonadati; phylum Pseudomonadota; class Alphaproteobacteria; order Hyphomicrobiales; family Phyllobacteriaceae; genus Mesorhizobium; species Mesorhizobium sp. KR2-14. The sequence continues at coordinate 51,172 of NZ_JBDZDR010000009.1, forward strand.
CCGTGTTGGCGACGTCGAGCGCCAGCACGCCGCCGGAGAAGCGATGTCTCGTCCATGCAACTGCCATGGCAAAAATCTAACCTGTTAATGGCCTTTGACAAGTTAGATTTTTCGAAGCAACCTTCATCTCATGCCGCACGGTGCGCGGCGAGCGGGCTGCCCATGCTCTATTTCTTCCAGCAGTTCCTGAACGGCCTGCACATGGGCGCGCTCTATGCGCTGCTGGCCTTCGGCTATGTGTTGGTCAACGGCGTGCTCCACCGCACCAACCTTGCCCACGGCGCGATCTTTGCCTTCGGCGGCCAGACCATGATCCTCATTGCGGTCTTCGGCTGGCAGGTGCTGTGGATGACGCTGCCGACGACGATCGCCTTCGCCATCGCCGCCACCTTTGCCTATGCGGCGCTTGTCGGCTTCGTCCTGTCGCGCAACGTCTTTGAGCCGCTGGCCAAAAGTTCGCCCAACGCCATAGTCGTCGCCACGCTCGGCGTGCTCCTGTTCCTCACCGAGCTTGCCCGCATCTCCGCCCAAACGCATGATTTCTGGCTGCCGCCGCTGCTTTCCATGCCGGTAGTCTTCGCGGAAGGCGCCGGATACAAGGCCACGCTCACCGTCATCCAACTGCTCGACTGCGCCATCATCGTCGTCGTGCTGGCAGCGTCCGGCTTCGTCCTCGCCCGCTCGCGCTTCGGGCGCGACTGGCGCGCCGTCTCCGACGATCCGGCCGCGGCCGCCATGTGCGGCGTCGACACGCGCTTCGTCTTTCGCGGCGCGGTGCTGGCCGGCGCGCTGACTGCCGCGCTCGCCGGCATGCTGGCGGCGCTGCATTTCGGCAATATCGGCTTTGGCAGCGGCCTCGTCTTCGGCCTGAAGGTCCTGTTCGTCACCGCTGTCGGCGGCTATCGCTCTCCGGTACGCGCCGCGCTCGGCGCCCTCGGCTTCGGCATCGCCGAGTCGCTGTGGAGCGGCTATTTCCCCATCGAATGGCGCGACGCCTGGATGTTCCTGCTGCTGTCGGCCATGCTGGTGCTGCGTTTTTCCGGCCGGGACACGCTGCAATCCTCCCGCCCAGATTTCCAGGGTTTTCCTCAACGGTAGGAGCCTGAAACGCCGGATTTCCCGGCAAAGCCGACATGGCCCCACCCGAAAACTGTGCCGCGCGTTGTTGACGCGCAGCCGCCGCTCATCTTACCGATGAGCACAAGGAGCCGTCGGGAGGGAAACGAACGGCACCACCGAGGAGGAACCGCATGGCAGCGCTGCTTGCTCTCTCCAGAGCCATAGATCGTGTCAATGAAGTCATAGGTCGATGGGTCGCCTGGCTCATCCTTTTGGCAGTGCTGATCAGCGCCGCCAACGCCATCGTCCGCAAGACCTTCAACATCTCGTCCAACGCCTGGCTGGAGCTGCAATGGTACCTCTTCGGCGCAGCCTTCCTGCTCGCCGCGGCCTATACGCTGAAGCAGAACGAGCACATCCGCATCGATGTGGTCTACGGCATGTTCTCGCGCCGGGTGCAGCACTGGATCGATCTGCTCGGGCACGTCTTCTTCCTGATGCCGTTCACCATCCTGATGATCTGCTATTTCGTGCCCTATGTGAGCCTGTCGGTCCGCTCCGGAGAAATGTCCTCCAGCGCCGGCGGCCTGATCCTCTGGCCGGCCAAGGCGCTGCTGCTGATCGGCTTCGTGCAGCTTGGTTTCCAGGGCGTTTCCGAGATCATCAAGAAGATCGCCGTGATGCGCGGTGACATCGACGACCCGAACCCCTTCATTTCCGCACACGAGCAGGCTGAGCTCGAGGGCAAGGCTCTCACCGAGGAGGTGCGCCCATGATGCACCTCATCGCCGAGAACATGGCGCCGATCATGTTCTGCTCGCTCATCGTTTTTCTGCTGCTTGGCTATCCGGTTGCCTTTTCGCTGGCTGCCAACGGGCTCTTGTTCTTCTTCATCGGCGTGGAGCTCGCCCCCTATTCGGACAACAGCATCAACCTGTCCTGGCCCCTGCTCTACGCCATGCCCGAGCGGCTCTGGGGCGTGTTGTCGAACGAGACGCTGCTGGCGATCCCGTTCTTCACTTTCATGGGCATAGTGCTCGAACGGTCCGGCATGGCCGAGGATCTGCTCGACACCGTCGGCCAGCTGTTCGGTCCGATCCGTGGCGGCCTTGCCTATGCGGTGATCTTCGTCGGCGCGCTGCTGGCGGCCACTACCGGCGTGGTGGCGGCGTCCGTCATCGCCATGGGGCTGATCTCGCTGCCGATCATGCTGCGCTATGGCTACGACCGGCGGCTCGCCTCCGGCGTCATCGCAGCATCCGGCACGCTGGCGCAGATCATCCCGCCCTCGCTGGTGCTGATCGTGCTGGCCGACCAGCTCGGCCGTTCGGTGGGCGACATGTACAAGGGCGCGCTGCTCCCCGGCCTGGTACTGACCGGCATCTACATCTGCTACGTCGTGGTCATGTCGATCATGCGGCCCAAGTCGATGCCGGCGCTGCCTCTGGAAGCCCGCACGCTCGGCCATGGCGTCACATCGCTTGCAGTCGCACTCGCGGTCGCGACCGCGGTGGCCTACGCGGCTCACGTCGCGCTGACACCCAGCGTCGGCGTGGACGCGGACATCTGGGGCGCCGTGGCCGGCATCACCCTCATCTATACCGTGGCGATTGCAGACCGGGCCATGGGGCTCAACATGATGTCCAGGCTCGCCCAACAGGTCATCATCGTGCTGATCCCGCCGCTGGCGCTGATCTTCCTGGTGCTGGGCACCATCTTCCTCGGCATCGCCACGCCTACGGAGGGCGGCGCCATGGGCGCCGTCGGCGCGCTCGTCCTGGCGGCCGCCAAGAAGCGCCTCACGCTCGACGTGGTTCGCCACGCGCTTGCCTCGACCACCCGGCTGTCGTCCTTCGTCATCTTCATCCTCATCGGCGCGCGCGTCTTTTCGCTCACCTTCTATGGCGTCAACGGCCATCTCTGGGTCGAGCATCTGCTGACGTCGCTGCCGGGCGGCGAGGTGGGCTTCCTCGTCGCCGTCAACATCCTGGTCTTCCTGTTGGCCTTCTTCCTTGATTTCTTCGAGCTGGCCTTCATCATCGTGCCGCTGCTGGCCCCGGCGGCCGACAAGCTCGGCATAGACCTGATCTGGTTCGGCGTGCTGCTGGGCGTCAACATGCAGACCAGCTTCATGCATCCACCCTTCGGGTTTGCGCTGTTCTACTTGCGCTCGGTGGCGGCGCGCGTGCCCTATCTCGACAAGATCACCGGCAAGCGCATCGAGCCGGTCACCACCGGCCAGATCTATTGGGGCGCGGTTCCCTTCGTGGGCATCCAGGTTCTCATGGTTGCCCTCGTCATCGCCTTCCCGCAGATGGTGATGCACTACAAGGGCCCGACGATTAACCCGGATGACGTCAAGATCGAGATGCCAGCCATGCCCGGCCTTGACGGAGGCGGCCTTGGCCTGCCGCCACTCGGCGCGCCCGGGGAAGGCGCTTCGCCTGGTCCGGCGCCGCTGGTTGCCCCGGAAGCGCCGGTAAGCGACCTGTCGCAGCCGCCGAGCTTCAACTGACCAGACGACGAAGCCCGGCCGTCGAGCCGGGCTTCTCCGCTTTACGTGTCTACAGACATGGCCAAGAAAAAACCCGGGGCGCAAGCTCCGGGTTCCCCCTCATCTGCTTTTGGGCAATGGCTCAGAGCTTGCCGTTGCGCTGCTGGACCATCATGAAGGTGTCGTAGTTGTATTCGGCAACCTGCATGTTGAGGTAATAGTCCTTCCGGAAATCCTTGATCGAATCCCAGATTTTCTTGAACGGAGCGTTGTTGGCCTCGATCTCGGCATAGGTCTGGTTTGCCGCATCGAAGGAGGCTGCCAGAATTTCCTGGCTGAACGGTCGAAGCTGTGCACCGGCAGCGACGAGACGCTTCAGAGCCGCCGTGTTGAGGTAGTCATAGGCGGAGAGCATGTTCGCGTCGGTTGCCTGGGCGGCCACCTTCAGCACCGACTGGTACTGCTTCGGCAGCTCGTTGAACTTGTCCTTGTTGAACAGGCTGTGGACCGTCGGGCCGCCTTCCCACCAGCCGGGGTAGTAGTAATAGGGCGCGACCTTCACGAAGCCGAGCTTCTCATCGTCGAACGGTCCGACGAATTCCGCGGCGTCGATGGTTCCCTTCTCGAGCGCCGGGTAGATGTCGCCACCGGCGAGCTGCTGGGGAACCACGCCAAGCCGCTCAAGAACCTTGCCGGCGAAGCCGCCGACGCGGAACTTGAGGCCCTGAAGATCGGCAACCGTGTTGATTTCCTTGCGGAACCAGCCGCCCATCTGCACGCCGGTATTGCCGCTCGGGAAGCCGATGATCCCCTGCGTTCCAAGAAATTCGTTGAAGATGTCGATGCCGCCGCCCTGATAGTGCCAGGCGTTGATGCCACGCGCGTTGAGCGAGAACGGCACGGCCGAACCGAGCGCCCAGGTCGGATCCTTGCCCCAGAAGTAGTAGCAGACGGTATGCGCGGCCTCGATGGTGCCAGCGGTCACCGCATCCGCAACCTGCAGCGCCGGAACGATTTCGCCAGCAGCGAAGACCTGGATCTGGAAATTGCCGTCCGTGACTTCAGACACATATTTCGACAGCGTCAGGGCGCCGCCGAAGATCGTGTCCGACAGGCTCTTGGGAAACGACGAGGCCAGGCGCCAGGTGATTTTCGGGTTCGACTGTGCAATGGCGGGAGCGGCCAGCGCAGTAGCTGCGACAGCTCCAGCGCCGGTCAGGCCGGCCTTGCGTATGAATGAACGGCGATCCATTAGTTCCTCCCATTTGGACCAGGACGAGCCGGATACCCTTGAATTTTAATCATTTCCGGCTTAGTCGCGGTTGAAAACAAAACATGGCGGCCGGTTCGAGTCCAGCGCCCCAATCTCCGAAAAACCGGGAAAAGTGCGACTTCGCAGCCGCCAAAACCGTGGTCCTGCGGGGATTCCTTCCATCCGATTTCCGGAAACTCTGTTGGAAAGCTGCTTGAAAATCGCCTATTTAAGCAGCAATTGCCATTCCGCCTGTTTGGCCCGCCCTGTTTGGAAAGCACCAAATCAAATGCACAAGCCGCTTGTCGCAGTCTCGACCGATGTCCGCCAGTTTGAAAACTACACCTGGCATGCCGCTCCGCAGCAATATCTGGAAGCCGCCATTGTCGGCTCGGACGTGACTCCGATCCTCGTGCCCAATTTCGGCGACCGCATCGACCTCGACCGGCTTCTCGCCTCGGTCGACGGCGTCATGATCACGGGCTCCAAGTCGAACGTGCATCCCTCGCTCTATGGCGAGGAAGCAACCGAGGCCAACGGCCCCTATGACACCGACCGCGACGCCACCACCCTGCCCCTGATCCGCAAGGCGATCGAGCGCGGCGTGCCGCTTCTGGCCATCTGCCGCGGCCTGCAGGAAATGAACGTGGCGCTGGGCGGCACGCTTGCAGCCGAGATCCAGGAGCGCGAAGGCTCGCTCGACCATCGCGCCCCGGTCAGCGACGACCAGGACGAGCGCTTCGCCATCCGCCACAAGCTGTCCATCAAGCCGGGCAGTTGCCTGGCCGACGTATTCGGCGCCGGCGAGGTCATGATCAATTCGGTCCACCGCCAGGCCATCGATCGGCTCGGCGGCCGGCTTCAGGTCGAGGCGGTGGCAGAGGACGGCACGGTGGAAGCTGTGTCGGTGAAGGATTCGCGCGCCTTTGCCGTCGGCGTGCAGTGGCACCCGGAATACTGGGTCAAATCGGACAGCGCTTCGGCAAAAATCTTCAAGGCATTCGGCGAGGCCGTGCGCCTGCACGCAGCCGCCCGCGACGGCACGCGCCAGGCGGCAGAGTAGCCATCGAAATTTCAGATCGTCTTCGACACTTTGCCCGCGCGGTTCAACCTCGCGGGCATTCTTGTATCCGGCCTACGGCTTCGCGCTCACATGCGCCGTCTCGGACACCGGCGTCAGCAGCTTGCGCTCGGAAAACCACGAGATCAGATTGTCGGCCACCAGATCGGCCATGGCGTTGCGCGTGTGCACCGAGGCCGAGCCGACATGCGGCAGAAGCACCGCATTGGGCAGGTCGATCAGCGCCTGCGGCACTTGCGGTTCGTCGACGAACACATCCAGCCCGGCGGCATGGATGGTGCCGTCGCGGAGCGCCGCGACCAGCGCCTCCTCGTCCACCGTGCTGCCGCGACCGATATTGATGAACACGCCGTCGGGCCCGAGCGCCTTGAAGATCTTTGCATTCACCACCTTTTCCGTCGCCGCGCCGCCCGGCACCACCGAGATCAGCGTGTCGACCGCACCTGCCAGTTCCTCAAGGCTCGGATAATATTCATAGGCCAGCCCCTCGACCGGGCGGCGGTTGTGGTAGGCGATGGAGATGCCGAACGCCTCCAGCCGCCGCGCGATCGCCATGCCGATCCGACCCATGCCGAAGATGCCGGCGCGGCGGCCGCGCAATGTCGCGGGCGTGAAGGGATAGTTGCCCTCGCGCGCCCAGCGCCCGGCGCGCAGATAGGCTTCGGCGCGGGGCAGTTCGCGCACCGTGTTGATGAGCAGGCCGAGCGCGGTGTCGGCCACTTCCTCGGTCAGCACGTCGGGCGTGTTGGTCACCATCACGCCCCTGGTTCCGGCGTGGGCGGCGTCCACCGCGTCATAGCCGACGCCGAAGGAAGCGATGATCTCCAGGTTGGGCAGCGCATCGATGAAGGCGGCGTCGAGCGGCTCCAGGAAGCCGCTGGCGGCCACGCCGCGCACGTCGCGCCTCAGTTCCGGCGTCAGCAGCGCCGGGTCCACCCTGTCGATGCGCACCATGTTGAAGGCCCCATCGACCCGCGTCACGGCGCGCTCGTGCAGACGGCCGGGCACCAGGACCGTTACGGACGGATGCAGTTGATTCATTTTCTCTCCACGGGCTTGGCGGTGGACTGCCTGACATGCAGCTCCGGCCTTATCAGTTCCTGCGACGGCCGCACCGGCTGGCCATTCAGCTTGTCCAGCAGCGCGCTTGCCGCGCGGCGGCCCACTTCGCGCTGGCCGTTCCACACCGTGGTCAGCGCCGGCGTGGCGATGGCTGCTTCCTCGAGATCGTCATAGCCGGTCACCGAAATGTCCACGCCCGGCACCAGGCCGGCGCGCGCAATGCCGTTCATCAGGCCGATGGCGACGAGGTCGTTCCAGCACACGGCGGCGGTCGGCCGATCCTGCAGCGCCAGGAACTGCCCGGCCGCCTCGAAACCGGCCTGCTTGGTGCGCGGGCCGGGGAAGCGCCAGGATGCCGAGGGCTCCAGCCCCGCGGCCTGCATGGCCTTCAGGTAGCCCTGGTAGCGGTCGCGCCCGGTCGAGGTCTGGTCCGTGCCGCCGATCATGGCGATGCGCTTGTGGCCGAGAGAAATGAGATGGTTGGTGGCCAGCCCAGTGCCATAGGCATCGTCGCCCCGGAACACCGGCACATTGGCGCCCTCCACCCGGCGCGCGATCAGCACCGCCGGCAGGCCGTTCTCCTCCGCCATCCTGATGTCCTCAGCCGGCGTGCCGATCGCCGGCGACATGATCACCCCGTCGGCGCCCAGCTGCAGCAGCGTGTCGACGAAGGTGCGCTGCTTTTCCAGGTCGTCATAATGGTTGGAAAGGATGAAGGTCTGGCGGCTGCGGTCGAGCTCGCTTTCGATCGACTTCAGGATTTCGGCGAAGAACGGATTCATGATGTCGTGCACCACCACCCCGACGATGCCCGACCGCGACGTGCGCAGCGAAGCCGCGCGGCGGTTGTAGATGTAGCCGATGGCGCGGGCATGTTCCTTGATGCGCTCGCGCGTCGCATCGGCCACCAGCGGGCTGTCGCGCAGAGCGAGCGAAACCGTTGCCGTCGAAACGCCCAGGGCATCCGCAATGGTCGAAAGCTTGATTTTCTGTGCCAGCACGTCCTCCCGGCCCACAGGGCGCATGGCTTTTAAACAGTTTAAAAGCCTATACGACATTCAGGCAGGGCAAATCAAAGCCTTTTTGCCAGGTCCTCGTCCTCAGCCATGGGCACGGTGCGGCGCCCCAGGCGAAGCTGGCGCTCACGGTGGACGATGTAGAAGCCGCTGGCCACGATTATGCCGGCGCCGCCCAGCGTCCAGCCGTCCGGCAGCTGGTCGAACACGAGGTAGCCGAAGCCGATCATCCACACCATCTGCAGATAGGGATAGGGCGCCAGCGCCGTGGCGGTGGCCTGCTTGTAGGCCTTGATCAGCAGCCAGTGGCCGAAGCCGCCGAAGAAGCCCAGCAAGAGCAGGATCATCCACTGGAACGCGTCGGTCGGCAGAGCCGCGGTGTAGAGCCCGACCGGAAGCATCAGCACCGCCGGCGCCAGCGCCGAATAGAAGATCAGGCTCTCGGCCGTCTCGGTCGCGCCCATGTGCCGGGTCATGATGACATAGAGGCAATAGCTGATCGTCGAGCAGATGGCATAGACATGGCCGATCTCGAAGGCGGCGACGCCCGGCCGCGTGATGACCAGCACGCCGACGAAGCCGGCCAGGATGGCCATCCAGCGCCGCCAGCCGGCCCATTCGCCCAGCAGCGGCCCGGCCAGCGCGGTGATGACCATCGGCGCGAAGAAATAGATCGACGTGGTCTCGGCAAGCTGCAGGGTTCTCAGGGCTGCGAAGTTGAAGATTGTCGAGCCGAACAGGAACACGCCGCGCAGCACTTGCATCGGCAGGCTTTTCACCCGGAACATGGCCGGATTGGCCCAGCTGCGGAACAGCAGCAGCACCAGAACCACATGCACCGCGAAGCGCACCCACGAAATGAACGTAGCGGGCAGGCCCGACAGCACCAGATACTTTGCGCTGGAATCGAGACAGGAAAACAGGAAGCCCGCGCAGAACACCAGGAGGATTGCGGATGTGGGGGTCGCCTGTTCGCTGGCGGCAGTGGACTTGCTCACGATTCGCAGCCGGTCTGGTGATTTGTTTCGACCGCTTGTCGGCCACCTTACCGTGGTGCGCAAGCCGAAAGCTGTGGTCCAGGTGACGAAAGGCGCGATGCCTTCAGGCCCCGGCGCTTTCTTCCGTTTCCTCGGCTTCGTCATGCACCACGAGGGCGGTGCCGGAAAGATTGGCTTCCACGCGCTGCAGAAGCTTGCCCAGCAACTTCTGCTCCTTCTTGTCGAAGCCACGAAACGCCTGCTTTTCGGTCTTTCGCACCGATTTCTCGATGGCGCGAATCGTATCTCGCCCATTCTGGGTCAGGAACACATGCGCCTGGCGCGCGTCGGATTCGGAGGCGCGCTTTTCCAGAAAACCCTGCACCTGCAGCCGGTTGATGGTCTTGGTGATGGTGGGCGGGCGAACACCGAGCCGCGTCGCCAGCTGGCCGGGCGTCTGCCCGTCCTCAAGGTTGAGCGCCAGCATGATCTGGTCCTGCCCGGCATAGAAGCCGTGCTCCAGCAAGCGCGCGGCCAATGCGGTTCGCGACAGCCGCGCCGCCGAATGCAGGTGGTTCATGGTCGCGCTTCTGTCTGCCTTGGCCATTCGTCACCTCTCCGCTCGACGCCATGCCGCCAGCCCTTTGCCGGCAACCGGGCCCGACGCGCTCATGCCAGATGCAAATAACAGTCGGATGACAAAGGAAAGTAGTCGATCGGCCCGCATCCTCCAACAGCCATGCTTGCGCGCGTCCGAAATTCTAGGCCGCAATGGCCCCGCCTCGCCGAAAGTCCTGCCCGGATTGGTGCGTGCAAAAGCGCCCCCGCCGTCCTATATGGAGCCCAACCATCCTATCGAGGACATCATGAGCGAAGCACAGACGCAGATCCCCGTAACCGTGCTCACCGGCTATCTCGGCTCGGGCAAGACCACGCTGCTTAACCGCATCCTCTCCGAAAACCACGGCAAGCGCTATGCCGTCATCGTCAACGAATTCGGCGAGATCGGCATCGACAACGACCTGATCGTGGAATCCGACGAGGAAATCTACGAGATGAACAATGGCTGCGTGTGCTGCACGGTGCGCGGCGACCTGATCCGCGTCGTGGAAGGCCTCATGCGCCGCCCCGGCCGCTTCGACGCCATCGTGGTGGAAACCACCGGCCTGGCCGACCCCGTGCCCGTGGCGCAGACCTTCTTCATGGACGAGGACGTCCGCTCCAAGACCAAGCTCGACGCCGTGGTGGCGCTGGTGGACGCCAAGCACCTGCCGCTGCGCCTGAAGGACAGCCGCGAAGCGGAAGACCAGATCGCCTTCGCCGACGTAGTGCTGGTCAACAAGACCGACCTGGTGGACGAGGACGAGCTGCGGGCGGTGGAAGCCACCATCCGCGCCATCAACCCCGCCGCCGCCATCCACCGCACCACCCGCGCCGGCGTGCCGCTGGAAACGGTGCTCGACCGCGGCGCCTTCGACCTGAAGCGCGTGCTCGAGAACGATCCGGATTTCCTGGACGCCCACGACCATGACCACGATCATGAGTGCGGGCCGAATTGCGACCACGACCATCACCACCATCATCACGATCATGACCATGACCATGATCACGACCACCATGGTCATGTCTCGCCCATCCACGACGTGACGGTGCAGTCGGTATCGCTGCGCGCCGGCGAGATGGACCCGAAGAAGTTCTTTCCCTGGATCGAGAAGATCACCCAGCTCGAGGGGCCGAATATCCTGCGCCTCAAGGGCATCATCGCCATCAAGGACGACCCGGAGCGCTACGTCATCCAGGGCGTGCACATGATCATCGAGGGCGACCACCAGCGCGCCTGGAAGGACGACGAAAAGCACGAAAGCCGCCTCGTCTTCATCGGCCGCCAGCTCGACGCCGAGCGCCTGAAGCGCAGCTTCGAGGCCTGCCAGGCGGCGTGAGCCCACTCGGCAGGCGCTCGAGCGCCTGCCCCGCCCATTCTTGCCCAGGCTGGAAAGGTCGAGTAATCCCGGTCATCGGCTCCCGTCGCGCCGACGACGGACGCTTTCGACAGCATCGATCCGATCAGCAGTATCCAACGGAAGACACTAGAGCCCATGCCCACAGTCGCGCCGCTTGATCTCGAAGGCCACTGCATCGCCGCCGTCTTCCTCGGCGGCGTGCCGCATTTCGCGCTGGCCGATGGCGTCGTCCACCTGCTCGACCACGGCCACAAATGGACCGAACTGCACGACGGGCTGCTTTCCACCGCCTTCGATCCGGCCAGATCGCGGCTGATCACCGGCGGCGAGGACGGCAAGGTCCGCGCGCTCGGCGCTGGCGACGCGGTCGAGACCCTGGCCGAAGTCGGCAGGAAGTGGGTCACCAGCGTGGCGGCCGGCCCGCAGGGCGCCGTCGCCTATGCCACCGGCAAGGTTGCCAGCGTGCGCTTCGCCGACGGCAAGGTAAAGGATTTCGTCCATCCCCGTTCGGTCGAGGGCCTGGCCTTCGCGCCCAAGGGCATGCGCATCGGCGTTGCCCGCTACAATGGCGCGACGCTGCATTTCCCGGCCACAGAGGGCAAGCCGACCGAACTGGAATGGGCCGGCGCCCACACCGGCATCACTTTCTCGTCCGACGGCAACTATGTCGTCACCACGATGCAGGAAAACGCCCTGCATGGCTGGAGGCTTTCCGACGCCAAGCACATGCGCATGAGCGGCTATCCGATGAAGGTGAAGAGCCTTTCCTGGAGCGCCAAGGGCAAGTGGCTGGCAAGCTCCGGCGCGCCGGCTGCAATCGTCTGGCCGTTCCAGGGCAAGGACGGCCCGATGGGCAAGGCGCCGCTGGAGCTCGGCACCCGCGGCAACGCCGCCGTCACCTGCGTGGCCTGCCACCCCAGCGAGGACATCGTGGCCATCGGCTACAATGACGGCATGATCCTGGCCGCCCGCTTCGCCGACCAGAAGGAGGTGCTGCTGCGCCGCCCCGGCAAAGGCGCCATCACCGCGATGAGCTGGGACGACGACGAGCGCCGCATCGCCTTCGGCTCAGAGACCGGCGACTGCGGGGTCATCGATATAGCGGGCTGAGCGACTCTGCCCACTCCCTGCCCCAACTTCCCGCCATTGCCTGGATGCAGGCGTGACGCTACAACTTCTGCTCCACGATAATGGGCAGGAAATAATTGCGGACATCAGGGAACAAGGCCACCACGCAGGGCGGCATCAGTCTGGCGCGCATAGCAACCATTCGCGCCACCGAAGCAACCGCATTCCGCGAGGCGCGGCCGAAATCCGAGGCGGCTGTCGGCAATGGCCTCAAGGGCTTCCTCGACGGCGTGCCGATGCACTGGATGAACGACTGGCCGACCCCGTTTCCCATCCTGGTCGAGAAGGCCAAGGGCGCCACCATCACTGACATCGACGGCAACAAGCTGGCCGATTTTTGCCTGGGCGACACCGGCTCGATGTTCGGCCATTCGCCTGAGCCGGTAGCCAAGGCCATCCGCCGCCAGGCCAAGCGCGGCCTGACCTACATGCTGCCCAGCGAGGACGTGTTGCCGCTGGGCGAACTGCTTGCCGCGCGCTTCGGCCTGCCGCACTGGCAGATCGCCACCACCGCCACCGACGCCAACCGCTTTGCGCTGCGGGTGGCGCGTGCCATCACCAACCGGCCCAAGATCCTCGTCTTCAACGGCTGCTACCACGGCTCGGTCGACGAGACGATGGTTCGGCTGAAGGACGGCAAGCCGATCAACCGGCCGGGGCTCGCCGGCGAGTTCCGAGACCTGACCCAGAGCGCACAAATCGTCGAGTTCAACGACCTTCCCGCGCTGGAGGCCGCCCTTGCCGAGGGCGACGTGGCCTGCGTCATCACCGAGCCGGTGCTGACCAATTGCTGCATGGTGCTGCCCGAGCCCGGCTTCCACGAGGGCCTGCGCGCCATTACCCGCCGCCATGGCACACTGCTTCTCATCGACGAAACGCACACCATCTCCACTGGCCCTGGCGGCTACACGCGCAGATACAATCTCGAGCCCGACCTGTTCGTGCTCGGCAAGCCGGTGGCGGGCGGCGTGCCGGCCAGCGTCTGGGGCATGAGCGAGGAAGTGGCGAGCCGCTACAACGCCTACAACCTCACGCGCGAAGCCGGTTTTTCCGGCATGGGCACCACGCTCTCGGCCAACCCGCTGCAGTTCGCCGCCATGCGCGCGAACCTCGAAGAGGTGATGACCCAAGAAAACTACGGGCATATGGAAAAGCTGGCCGGCCGGCTTGCCGCCGGGCTGGAAGCCTCGATCGCGCGCCACAACCTGCCCTGGCACGTGCAGCGCGTGGGCGCCCGCGTCGAGTTCATCTGCGCCCCCGGCCCGCTGAAGAACGGAGCCGAGGCCGAGGAAGCCCATGCGCCGAAGCTGGAGGCGGCCATCCATGTCGCGCTGGTCAATCGCGGCGTGCTGATCGCTCCATTCCACAACATGATGCTTGTTTCGCCGGTGACGACCAGGAAGCAGGTCGACAAGCTGATCGCCGCCTTCGACGACATCGCCAAAGATCTCGTGGCGTGATTTCTCCTGCATCCCCATGGGCCCGGCGGCCGTGGGGATGACTGACCGCAGCATCATCGCCCATGGCGACTCGAAAACAGAGTATTTCCCAATGACTTCCCCTTCCGGCTCGACCGTCGAAGAAGCCCAGGCTTTCCTCGACGCGCATCCCGAGATCGAAGCCTTCGACATTGTGCTCACCGACCCCAACGGCGTCGGCCGCGGCAAGATCATCCGCCGCCACGAACTTATGGGCCTCTACGAGGGCGGCCGCCATCTGCCGATCTCCATCCTCGGCCTCGACATCACCGGCGAGGACGTGCACGAAACCGGCCTGATCTGGGATTCCGGCGACGGCGACCTGCGCGCCTGGCCCATTCCCGGCACGCTGGTGCCGCTCCATGGCACCAGCCCAGCGCGCGGCCAGGTGCTGATGTCGATGTTCCACCTCGACGGCGCACCGATGACGTCCGACCCGCGCCTTGCGCTGGTGCGGCAGGTGGAGGCGCTCGCCGCCAAGGGCCTGCACCCGGCCGGCGCCTTCGAGCTGGAGTTCTTCCTGCTTGCCAACGAGCGTGACGCCGAAGGCCGCGTGCAGCCGGCCAACGCCGTGCTGGATGGCCGCAGGAGCGGCAAGACCGAGGTCTATTCGGTCGACCATCTGCACGGCATGGAGCCGCTGTTCTCCGACATCTACGCCGCTGCGAAGGCACAAGGGATTCCGGCCGAGACCGTGATTTCCGAATATGCGCCGGGCCAGTACGAGCTGACGCTTCACTATCGCAAGGACGTGCTGCGGGCGGCCGACGATCTCGTGATGCTGAAGCGCCTGGTGCGCGCGCAGGCGCGCCGCCACGGCGTCACCGCCTGCTTCATGGCCAAGCCCATCGAGAAATATGCCGGCTCCGGCATGCATCTCCATGTCTCGCTGCAGGACGACGCCGGCACAAACGTCTTCACCGAGGCCACCGATGGCCAATGGTCGCCGACGCTGCTTCACGCGCTGGGCGGGCTTGCCGACACCATGGCCGAATCCATGCTGGTGTTTGCCCCGCACGCCAATTCCTGGCGGCGGTTCGTGTCGCAGTCCTATGCGCCGGTGGCGCCGACATGGGGCGTAAACAACCGGTCGGTAGCGCTGCGCGTACCGGCCGGCGACAAGAAGAACCGCCGCATCGAGCACCGCCCCTCGGGCGTCGACGCCAATCCCTATCTCGTCGCCGCCACCGTTCTGGCCGGCATCGCCAAGGGGCTGGACGAGAAGCTCGATCCGGGCCTGGAGGTCACCGGCAATGGCTACGAGGCGGACACCGGGGCGCATGGCAAGATGCCGTCCGACTGGCGCAGCGCCATCGAGGCGGCGAAGGCTTCCGCCTTCCTCAAGCAGGCGCTGGGCGAGGACCTTCACCGCACCTTCACGGCGATCAAGGAATCCGAGTATTTTCGCGTCGCCCGCACGGTGAGCGAACTGGACTACCACCTCTATCTGCACGAGGTGTAAGCGGCGGCACATTTGCCGGAACCTGCGCGCCCCTCGCTCATTTCTCGCGCGAGGGGTTTTTGCAGGAGGCGATGATGCCCACACACCCCGCGCCGCATGGCGAGCGGACCCGCGCCAGGAGCCGCCTGAAGCGGCCGGTCCGTCCGGACACGGCCGACTACCCCACCCTCACCATTGCCCGCGCCGCCGCGCGTTCGTGCCGGCGGTGCCCACTCTGGCAGAATGCGACCCAGACCGTCTTCGGCGAAGGTCCGGAACATGCGGACATAATATTCGTCGGCGAACAGCCGGGCGACCAGGAAGACCTTGCCGGCAGGCCCTTCGTCGGCCCGGCAGGCAGGCTGCTCGACGACATCCTCGACGAAGCCGAAATCGACCGTACCAAGGTCTACGTCACCAATGCGGTGAAGCATTTCAAATTCGAGCCGCGCGGCAAGCGACGCATCCACAGCAAGCCCAACGCCGGCGAAATCCGCGCCTGCCGCTGGTGGCTGGAGAAGGAACTGGCGCTGACCGTGCCCAGGCTTGCGGTCGCGCTCGGCGCCACGGCCGCGCATGCGCTGCTCGGCGAGGTGGTGTCTGTGACCAGGTTGCGCGGCAGCGTTGTCGATCGAGACGACGGGCTGCGCGTCTTCATAACCGTCCACCCTTCCTTCATTCTGCGCCTGCCGGAGGAAGTCGATAAACGCGCCGAACGGGCGCGGTTTCTGGAGGACATGCGGGCGGTGGCGCGGATGATGGGATGAATTTGCCCGCTCATCCGGCCTAGAAATGACCCCCACCCCTAGCCCCTCCCCACAAGGGGGAGGGGGACTTTGCATAATGGACCACCGCTAATCTTAGCCGTTCTGAATGGCCTCGGCGGTCAAATCATCCCCCTCCCCCTTGTGGGGAGGGGTTAGGGGTGGGGGAATAACACCGGTCAGGCTTGGCAAAACCCTTACTTTATCGCACCAATATTGCCCTAAAATCGTTCACATTCGTGCCCGTCGGGCCGGGAACAAAAAGGTCGCCGATCGAATGAAACGCCGTCCAGGCGTTGTTGCCTGCCAGCATGGCCTTGGCGTCAGCACCGCCCGCGCGCATGCGTGCCACGCTGGTGCCGTCGGCAAAGGCGCCGGCATTGTCTTCCGAGCCATCGATGCCATCCGTGTCCGCTGCCAGCGCATTGATGCCCGGCACGCCGTCGATTCCCAGCGCAAACGCCAGCAAGAATTCGCTGTTGCGGCCGCCCTTGCCTTTCGCGCGCAGCGTCACGGTCGTTTCGCCGCCGGAAAGGATCAGAACCGGCTTCCTGAATGGCCGGTCTCGGGTCGCCACCTCCCGCGCCAGCGCGGCGTGAACCGAACCGACATCGCGCGCCTCACCCTCGATGGAATCGGAGAGAATGACGGCCTCGACGCCCTGCCGCTTGGCTTCGGCGGCCGCTGCCTCCAGCGACACGGCCGCGGATGCAATCACCCGCACTTCGTTGCGGGCGAAGCGCTCGTCGTCGGCAAGTGGCGCGTCGGCCTCGGGCGAATTCAGATGCGCCATCACGGCTTCGGGCAGTTTCATGCCGTAGGTGGCAATAATCTCCAGCGCCTGCGCACGCGTGGCTTCATCCGGCACGGTCGGCCCAGAGGCCACCAGCGCCGGATTGTCGCCGGGAATGTCGGAAACGATCAACGAAACCACTTTGGCCGGATATGCAGCCGCCGCGAGCCTGCCGCCCTTGATGGTGGAAACATGCTTGCGCACCGCGTTCATGGCCGAGATCGGCGCGCCTGAGGCAAGCAGCGCCTCGTTGACGGCGATCTCGTCGGCAAGTGTCAGGCCGGCGGGCGGCGCGGGCAAGAGGGCCGAGCCGCCGCCGCAAACCAGCGCGATCACGAGGTCGTCGGCAGTCAGCCCCGAGACCTGGTCGGTCAGTGCCTTTGCTGCCTCCAAACCGGCAGCGTCCGGCACCGGGTGGGAAGCCTCCAGCACCCGCAGCCGCTCGCAGGGCGCGCCGTAGCCGTATCGCGTCACCACCACGCCTTCCAGCGGCCCGTCCCAGGCCTTTTCCAGCGCCGCCGCCATCTGCGCCGCGCCCTTGCCGGCACCCACCACAACCGTGCGCCCCTTGGGTTTCTCGGGCAGATACGCGCGGATGGTTTTCTCCGGGTCGGCCGCGGCCACGGCCGCGTCGAAGATCGAGGTCAGGAAACGCTTGGCATCGAGTTCGGCCATGCCGCCGCTCCTTCTCAGTTGGCTGCGGCGGCCGACAGGGCCAGCGCCCCCGCGTCCAGTCCCAGATGCGCGCAAAGCGCTGCCACGATCACCTCGTGGTCCTGGCGTTCGGGCAGGCCTGACACGGCGATCACGCCGACCACGCCGGCATTGGCGACGCGGATGGGGAAGCCGCCGCCCGCCAGCACATAGTCGGCCGGGTCCAGCCCCTCGCCCACCTTGAAGGTGCGATCGGGGCGATCCTGCTCCAGAACCATGCGGTAGGTGCTTTTCAGGAACATCCTCACCACATTGATCTTGCGCCGCGCCCAGTTGGCGTTGATGGCGGTCGAGCCCGGCAATGCGGCGTAAAACAGCGCCCGGTCCCACAGGCGTATGTCGATGACAATCGGCAGATTTTCGGCGAGCGCCCGCTCGCGGATGGCCGAGCCGATCTCGAAGGCCACGGTTTCGTCGAAGCGGTCGAAGACGAGTTCCGCCTCCTGCCTCTTGATGCGTTCGATGTCACCGGCCATTTGCGTCCCTCCCGATGTTCTGGCTGGCCTGGTCCGACCGTGGCGACACGGTCAGGCTTTGGATGTATCAGCCCAGCACATCGGCCAAGGCGATGTCCAGCGCCGCCTCGACGTGCAACTCGGTCGCGTCGAAGGCCGGGAGAGGATAGTCCCCGGTGCCCACCAGCAGCGGCAGTTCCGTGCAGCCCAGGATGAAGGCCTGCGCGCCGCGCGCCTCCAGATCCGCGGTCATCTCAAGCAGCGTAGCCCGCGACGCATCCTCGACTTTGCCGAGCGTCAGTTCATCGATGATGATGCGATGCAGTCTCTCGCGCTGTTCGGCGCTCGGCGTAAGCACTTCGAGGCCGTGGCCCCTCAGCCGTCCGGAAAGGAATTCCTGTTCCATCGTATAGCGTGTTCCGAGCAGGCCGACGCGCGAAAGACCCCTGGCCTTGATGCTTTTCGCGGTTGGATCGCCGACATGCAGCAGGGGCACGGAGACGGCCGTTTGTACTTCCTCGAATACACGGTGCGCCGACACGGCGGTTAGCATCACCAGATCGGCGCCGGCCCTTTCCAGCCACCGCGCCGCATCGCTCACTCTTTCGGCGACGACGTCCCAACGGCCGAGAGCGGCCATGCGGTTAATCTCGTCGAAGTCGAGAGTATACAGAAGCGACCGGGCATTATGGTGTCCGCCAAGCCGTGCGCCCGCCCCCTGGTTGAGCAGCCGATAGTATATGGCGCTCGATTCCCAGCTCATGCCGCCCACCATGCCGATGAGCCTGGACTGTCCGGTCATGATTGCCCCCCGCTTGCGCCACTTCCGCTAGGCCATATCGCCCTTCGCGGACCGGCCCGCAACATAAACCTCGCTCACGGCGCGGTCGTCGCCCACGGTCTGCAGCAGGAAAAGCTCCTCGGCGAGGCTTTCGATGCTCTCCATGCGCAGCCGCATCAGCGGCGTGGCGCGCGAATCCAGCACCACGATATCGGCGTCGGTTCCCGGCTCCAGCGTGCCGACGCGATCCTCCAGCGACAGCGCCCGCGCATTGCCGAGCGTCATCTGCCAGAAGGAGGCGAAGGGGTTCAGCTTCTCGCCGTTGAGCGCGATCACCTTGTAGCCCTCGTCCATGGTGCGCAGCATCGAATAGCTGGTGCCGCCGCCGACATCGGTGGCGGTCGCGATCCTGATCGGCTTTTCCCGCCTGCGATAGCGCTGGTAGTCGAACAGGCCCGAGCCGAGGAACAGGTTGGAGGTAGGACAAAAGACCGCCACCGACCCGGTGTCCGACAGTGCATCCGCCTCGCGCTCCGACAAATGGATGCAGTGGCCGAGCAGCGTCTTGGACCCCAGCAGGCCGTAATGCTCGTAGATGTCGGTATAGTCCTTCGCCCAGGGATAAAGCTGCTGCGTGAATTCGATCTCGGCGTGGTTTTCCGAAAGATGCGTCTGGATGTGCAGGTCGGGGAACTCGGCTGCCAGCGCCTTCGCCATCTCCATCTGCTCGGGCGAGGAGGTGATGGCGAAGCGCGGCGTAATCGCATAGTGCTGGCGGCCCTTGCCGTGCCACTGGCCGATCAGCGCCTTGGTGTCGTCATAGCCGGATTGCGGCGTGTCGAGCACGCCTTCCGGCGCGTTGCGGTCCATCATCACCTTGCCGGCGATGTTGAGCATGTTGCGCGCATGGCTTTCCTCGAAGAAGGCCTCAGCCGACTGCTTGTGCACCGAGCAATAGGCGGCCACCGTGGTGGTGCCGTGGCGCACCATCTCGTCCAGGAACAGCCGCGCCACGCGGCGGCCATATTGCGCGTCGCGGAATTTCGTCTCCTCGGGGAAGGTGTAGGTGTTCAGCCAGCCCAGCAGTTCCGCACCATAGGAGGCAATCACCTGCAGCTGCGGGAAATGCACATGCGCATCGACAAAGCCGGGCAGGATGAGGTGCGGCCGGTGGTCTATCCTCTTCGCGTCCGCGGCGGCCTTGCGCTCGACCTCGGCATAGGCGCCGGTCGCGACGATCCTGCCGTCGCGCATCAGCACGCCGCCGTCTTCCTCATAGGCATAGGCGCCATGGTCGTCGATCGCATCGGGCCAGCGCAGAAAGCTCAGCGTGCGGCCGCGAAGGAGGGTTTCGGTCATTGCTGCGTCTTCTTTCCTGCTTCTTCAAACCAGCCGACCAGCAGCTGCCGCTCCTGCGGCGTGATCTCGGTGACATTGCCGGGCGGCATGGCATGGCTGCGTCCGGCCTGCAGATAGATCTCCCGGGCGTGGCTGGCAATCGCCTCGTCCGTATCGAGCGCCACGCCCTTTGGCGCCTGGTAGACGCCCTCATACACCGGCTCGGCCATATGGCACATGGAGCAGCGGCCGAGCACTGTGTCGCGCACGGCCGGGAAATGCGCCGAGGCGACAAGCGCCTGCTCGCCGGCCGACATCTTCTGTTCGTCGCCCGTCAGCACCTTCGGCACGGTCGACAGCCACATGACGATGACGAACAGGATCGCCGTGGCAAGCCAGGTCCAGGTCGGGTTGCCCTTGCCGGCGTGTCGGGTGTTGAAGTAGTGGCGGATCAGCACGCCCATCATGAACACCAGCGAGGCGATGACCCAGTTGAACTCGGTGCCGAACGCCAGCGGATAGTGGTTCGACAGCATCAGGAACAGCACCGGCAGCGTCAGGTAGTTGTTGTGCAGGGAGCGCTGCTTGGCGATCTTCCCGTATTTCGGGTCGGGCTTGCGGCCGGCGATCAGGTCGGCCACCACGATCTTCTGGTTGGGGATGATGACCATGAAGACGTTGGCCGACATGATTGTGGCGGTAATCGCGCCCAGATGCACGAAGGCGGCCCGGCCGGTGAACAGATGCGTCAGCCCCCAGGAGATGAACACCAGGATGACGTAGAGCAGGACCATCAGGCCGGTGTCGGCCTTGCCGATCAGCCAGCGGCACAGAAGGTCATAGACGATCCAGCCTCCAGCCAGGCAGGCGAGCGAGATCAGGATGGCGACGGGCACGGAGACGTCCAGCACGTTGCGGTCGATCAGGAACAGGTCCGCGCCCGCATAGTAGACGATGGCGAGCATCGCGAAGCCGGTCATCCAGGTGAAATAGGATTCCCATTTGAACCAGGTCAGGTGCTCGGGCATCTGCTCCGGCGCCACCAGATATTTCTGGATGTGGTAGAAGCCGCCGCCATGCACCTGCCACTCCTCGCCGAAGGCTCCCTTTGGCAGGCCCGGCCGCTGGCGCAGGCTCAGGTCCAGCGCGACGAAATAGAAGGATGAGCCGATCCACGCGATCGCGGTGATGACATGCGTCCAGCGCATGCCGAAGCTCAACCAGTCCCACAAAACTGCGTAGTCGTTCATTGACGCCCCTCTTAGATCGCCCTGCGTCCGCTCGGACGCACAAGGGACGATCTAGCATTTCGGATGAGGATCGGAACATTCCGAAAACCGTAGTCCAGTTTTTGGTCCGATGCTCTTGCAGGGTTCCGACTTTACGGCCTCGCCGGCAAACGGAAAGAGCCCAGCCATTCGATGACTTTCAAAAAAAACTAAAAAATATTAGCCTCACTGCATCGGTTTCAGCTTACGGAATGCCCTCTCAGAATGGCCTATCTCGACAATCTCGCCGTTTTTGTCCGTGTCGTCGAACTCGGCAACCTGTCGGCCGCCGGGCGCGACATGCGCATTTCGCCGGCCGTCGCCTCGAACCGCATCAAGGAACTGGAAAAGCACCTGGGCGTGCGGCTGTTCAACCGCACCACGCGCCAACTCATGCCCACCGAGCAAGGCAGCGTGTTCTACAAGGGCGCCAAGAAGGTGCTGGAAGCCATCACCGAGGCGGAAGCCGCCGTCAGCGCCCTTTCCGGCCAGCCGCGCGGCACCATACGCGTCACCGCCCCGCTCGGTCTCGGGCGTCGGCTTATCGCCTCGGGCATACCCGATTTCCACGACAAATATCCCGACATCGAGGTGCGGCTGCGGCTGTCCGATCATAACGTGGACATCATGAAGGAAGGCATCGACGTCGGCTTCCGGCTGGGCCTCCTCGAGGATTCGAGCCTCAGGATGCGCGGCATCATGGAATGCGAGCGCGTACTGGTGGCCGCGCCCGCCTATCTCGAGAGGCACGGCGAGCCGAAGCAGCCGCAGGAACTGGTCGACAGGAAGCACGACTGCCTGCTGCTGCGCTATCCCGGCATGCGCGAGTTCTACTGGACGCTGTCGACGCCTCGCGGCTCGGTCAAGTTCGAGGTGCGCGGCCCCTTCGATTCCGACGATGGCGACGTGCTGACCGGCTGGGCGCTGGCCGGGCGCGGCATCGTCAACAAGCCGCGCTTCGAGGTCGAGCCCTTCATTCGCGATGGCCGGCTGAAGGTGCTTTTGCCGGAAACGCCGCCGGTGCCCATCCAGCTCGCCGCCGTCTATCCGCACAAGAACCTGCAGGACCCCAAGGTGCGCCTGCTGCTCGACTTCATGGCCGAGCGTTGCCAGCGCCTGATCCGCGAGACGCTGGCAGGCCGGTAGAGCGGCCTCACCTCACGATCGGCCCCGGCGCTTCCGGCCCGTTGACGGCATTCAGCCTCAGCACATTGCCGTTGATGCAGGATTCGATGCGATAGTCCGGCGGGATCTTCTTGAGCCAGGGGTTGAGATTGGCCACCTGCGTCTGGAGCCCGGCGAAATTGAACTGGCGATCCTGCGTCAGTTGCTGGGTCAGGTCCTTGCCGGTGAAATACTGGTGAACTTTCTGCACCGCCAGCGCCAGGCTGCCGCTGACGTTTTGCGCATCCAGCCTGATGTTCGAGACGATGATCGTCGTGCCGCCGACGCCCATGGGGCTCGTGACGGTCTTCGGAATGGAGATCTGCGTGCGCGCTTCAAGATCGAAGTCGACCGAGAATTCAGGGTCCGCCCAGCTGCCAATGGGCGACGGCGTCGTGACATGGAACAGGAACCGGTTTCCGGGCAGCGCCACGCGTATCTTCACCGCATTGTCGCAGGCCGTCAGGATTTCGGCGCGCGCGCCGCAGTTTCCCGTCAGCCGTGGCCGCGCGTCGGAGCGGATGGTGAAGCCGCCCATTCTCGGGTTGACCGTCGATCGAACCAGGTACTTGAAGGCGTCGTTGAGCTGGCCGAGGTTGGAGGTCCACATCTGGCAGATGCTGCCGCCGCTGAGGAAATTGCCGTTGCCGGCAATCGGCACATTGTTCTTGGCAATCTCCAGGCCGGTCACCTCGATCCCGCCGAAGGTGTTGTTCTGGATGATCCTCAACTGGCCGGCCTTGCCGATCTTGAGGTTTGAGAGGCTGCTGTTGGCCGCCAGAAGGATGTTGTCCTGACTGTCGCCAGCGGCTGCCGGCACCGCGAGTGCCTCGTCGCCGGAGGCGCCAAGAGCCCCATAGGCTAGCGGCGTGGACGCGAGCCCCGCGCAGAGTAAAGCGGAAAGAGTGTGTCGGAAAATGCCCCGCATGCTGTCCTCCCCTCCATCGGTCGCAGCAAGACAGGGCGCGGTCAAGCCTCAGAAGGCTCCGCCGCGTGCATGTGCATGATCTGGCTTGCCACGCGACGCTAGCAGAAACGCTTCCACCGCATATCCTGCGAACGGAGGAGGCGCAGAACTTGCTCGTTCGGGGTTCAGCCGGCCGACACGCCCTGATGGGCCTGGCTGGAGTCCGTGCCGTGGGCTACCAGCGCCGTCATGATTTCCGCCGCCGCGAGTGCGGCGATCACCGCCGGTCGCTTGTCCTTCACCGCGTCGCCGCCGATGGGCGTGACGAGCCGGGCAAAGGTTTCCTCGGTGCCGCCTGCCGTCTTGATGAACCAGCTCTTGAACGTGGCCTTCTTGGTCCTGGAGCCGATCATCCCGACATAGGCGGCATCCTCGCGCTTCAGCGCCTCGGCCACGATAAGAAAGTCCAGCGCATGGTCGTGGGTCAGCACCACGAAGGCGGAGCCGGCGGGTGCCTCGCGCACCATCTCCTCCGGCACCGGCGTCAGCCGCGTCTCCACCGCATCCGGCATGCCCTCCAGCGCGTCGGCGCGGGTTTCCACCACCACCGCCTGCACCGGCAGCAACGCAAAAGCCGCCGCCATGGCGTGGCCGACATGGCCGCCGCCGAAGACATAGACATGCGGGCTGGCCGCGTCATCGGCTTTCGCCTGCGCGATCAGTTCGGCGCGAAGGGCCTCCTCGACGGGCCGGATCGTCAGGCCCACGCGGCCGCCGCAGCACTGGCCAATTTCCGGCCCGAGCGGAATGTCGAGGGTAACCCCTTCGCGGGAGAGGTCGGCGCGCGGCGCGGAAGGCGAAGAACCGGCCAGCATCTGCCGCGCCCGGTCGATGGCCATGAATTCGAGCTGGCCGCCGCCGATGGTGCCGAAAATGGCCTGCGGCGAAACCAGCATCCTCGTGCCGGTCTCGCGCGGCGTCGAGCCCTTCGCCTCCGTCACCTCGACCAGCGCGGCGGCTTGCGCCGTGTCGAGGAAGCAACGAAGACGTTCAGCGTTGCGTGTCACTGCCTTGCCGTTTCAGCTCTCAGCCGTTCGATTGCCATCAGCACCCGCTCGGGCGTGGCGGGTGCATCGAGACGCGGGCAGACCTTGTGGTCGGCCACGCTTGCCACCGCATCCGAAAGCGCATGCAGCACCGACATGCCCAGCATGAAGGGCGGCTCGCCCACCGCCTTGGAGCGGTAGATAGTCGGCTCATGGTTTTCCGGCCAGTCGGCAAGCGTCACATTGAAGATCTTGGGCCGGTCGGAGGCGAGCGGGATCTTGTAGGTCGAGGGAGCATGCGTGCGCAGGCGGCCCTTGTCGTCCCAGACCAGCTCTTCCGTCGTCAGCCAGCCCATGCCCTGGATGAAGCCGCCCTCGATCTGGCCGAGGTCGAGCACGCGGTTCAGCGAGCGCCCGGTCTCGTGCAGGATGTCGGCCCGCTCGACCACATATTCGCCGGTCAGCGTGTCGACCGACACTTCCGCGGCGGCAGCGCCATAGGCGAAATAATAGAAGGGATGCCCCTGCCCCTTGTCGCGGTCCCAGTGGATCTTCGGCGTCTTGTAGAAGCCAGCCGCAGAAAGCTGGACGCGCGCATTGTAGGCCTGCTTGACCAACTCGGCGAAGGAGATCTCCTCATTGCCGATGCGAACTCGGTTGGGCAGGAACACGATCTGGTCGGCCGGCACCTGATGCGCGTGGCTGGCGAAGGCAATCAGCCGGTCCTTGATCTGATGCGCGGCGTTCCTGGCCGCCATGCCGTTGAGGTCTGCGCCCGAGGAAGCGGCGGTCGCCGAGGTGTTGGGCACCTTGCCCGTGGTGGTGGCGGTGATCTTCACCTTGTCGATGTCGATCTGGAACTCTTCGGCCACCACCTGGGCGACCTTCACATAGAGCCCCTGCCCCATTTCGGTGCCGCCATGGTTCAGGTGCACCGAGCCGTCGGTATAGACATGCACCAGCGCGCCGGCCTGGTTGAACTGGGTGGCGGTGAAGGAAATGCCGAACTTCACGGGCGTCAGCGCAATGCCCCGCTTGATGAAGCGGCTGGTCTTGTTCAAGGCCTCGATCTCGCGCCGGCGGCCGGCATAGTCGGCGCTCTCCTCCAGCTCGGCGACGATGCGGTGGATGATGTTATCCTCCACCCGCTGGTGGTAAGGCGTCAGGCTGCGGTCGCTCGCCTTGTCGCCGTAGAAATTGATCTTGCGGATTTCCAGCGGGTCCTTGCCCACCGCAAAGGCCACCTCGTCGATCACGCGCTCGGCGCCCACCATGCCCTGCGGGCCGCCGAAGCCGCGAAACGCGGTGTTCGACACGGTGTTGGTGTAGAGCGGCGCCGACTGCGCATGCACCGCCGGGTAGTAATAGGCGTTGTCGCAGTGGAACAGCGCGCGATCGGTCACCGGCCCCGAAAGGTCGGAGGAGAATCCGCACCGCGCCGCGAAGGTGTAGTCCACGCCGTGGATGTTGCCGTCGTCGTCGAAGCCGACCTCGTAGTCGATCAGGAAGTCGTGGCGCTTGCCGGTCGCGGTCATGTCGTCGTCGCGGTCGGGCCGGAGCTTGACCGCGCGGCCCAGCCGCTTGGCCGCCACTGCCGCCAGCGCGGCGAACTGGTTGGACTGCGTCTCCTTGCCGCCGAAGCCGCCGCCCATGCGCCGCACTTCCACGGTCACCGAATGCGAGGATGTGCCCAGCGCATGCGCCACCATGTGCTGCACCTCGCTCGGGTGCTGGGTGGAGGAATAGACGGTGACGTCCTGATCCTCGCCGGGGATGGCCAGCGCGATATGGCCTTCGAGATAGAAATGGTCCTGCCCGCCCACGCGCATCTGGCCCTTGATGCGGCGCGGTGCCTTGGCGATCGCCTCGGCCGCGTCGCCGCGCTTCAGCGTCAGCGGCGGGGTGACAAGCTTGTCTTTGGCCGGGTCGAGCCCGCCGACATCGATCACGAAGGGCAGTTCGTCATATTCGACCTTGGCCAGCCGGCAGGCGCGCCGCGCCTGCTCGCGCGTTTCGGCCACGACGAGGAAGATCGGCTGGCCGTGGAACTGCACCTTGCCTTCGGCCAGCACCGGCTCGTCGTTGCGGCCGCTGGGGCTGATGTCGTTCACGCCGGGAATGTCGGCGGCCGTCAGCACGTCGACCACGCCGGGCGCTTCGCGTGCCGCCGAAAGGTCCATCGACCGGATGGCGCCGTGGGTCACGCTCGACAGGCCGAGATAGCCATGCAGCGTGCCGGCCGGCTCCGGCATGTCGTCGATGTAGATGGCCGTGCCGGTGACATGCTTGTGCGCGGAATCGTGGCGCTGGTCCGTGTGGACGCCGCCGATGATCTTTTCGGCCTTGAGGTCGACTGCGGAATGCTTGTTCATGGCCGTCTCCTCACGCAGCCTGATGCCGCGAAACCTGGATCGGCTCGCTGCCGCCCTGGGTCTCGGCAAAGAAGCGCCGCAGCAGATTGCGGGCTGCAAGCATACGGTATTCGGCACTGGCGCGCATGTCAGTCAGCGGCGTGAAGTCTTCCGAATAGGCCTCGAGGGCTGCTTCCACCGTCGCTTCCGTCCACGGCTTGCCGAGCAGCGCTGCCTCGACCGCCCTGGCGCGCTTCGGCGTCGCCGCCATGCCGCCATAGGCGATACGGATGGAACCCACCCTGCCGTCGGCGGTGAGCCTCAGGTGGAAGGCGCCCAATGCGGCGGTGATGTCTTCGTCGCGCCGCTTGGTGATCTTATAGGCGGCAAAATGGTCGCCCTTTGCCGGCACCGGAATATGCACCGCCTCCACGAACTCGCCCGGCTGCCGGTCCTGCTTGCCATAGGCGATGAAGAAATCTTCGAGCGGGATGGTACGGCGCGCCGCACCCTTGCGCAGGATCAACGTCGCGCCCAGCGCGATGAAGGGCGGCGGCGTGTCGCCGATTGGCGAGCCGTTGGCTATGTTGCCGCCGATGGTGCCCATGTTGCGCACCTGCTCGCCGCCGATGCGGTCGATCAGCGCGCCGATCGCCGGGATGTGCTGGCTGAGCACGTCGAACGCCTCGCTATAGGTCACGCCCGCGCCGATGGTGATGACGCCGTCCTTCTCCGAAATCCCGCGCAGACCTTCCAGATGGCCGATGAAGACCACCGGCGAGATCTCGCGCATGAATTTCGTCACCCACAGCCCCACGTCGGTCGAGCCGGCGACGATGGTTGCATTGGGCTCGGCCTCCAGCACGGCGGCAAGGTCGTCGACATCAGCCGGCACGATCAGGCGCGCCTTGTCCGATCCGATCTCGACGCGCGCGTCGTCTCGCAACGCGGCTAGCTTTGCGGTCACGGCCGCGCGCTCCACCGCCAGCGGGTCGCTCGCCGCCTTGCCGTAGTCGGAGATCGCGCGCGCCGCGCGCATGATCGCCTCATAGCCGGTGCAGCGGCACAGATTGCCCTGCAACGCCTTCTCGATCGCCGCGTCGGACGGGTCGGCGTCCCGCATCCACAGCGCATAAAGCGACATCACGAAGCCCGGCGTGCAGAAGCCGCATTGCGAGCCATGGAAATCGATCATCGCCTTCTGCACCGGGTGCAGATCGCCGCCGGTGCCGCGCAGATGCTCGATGGTCACGACATGGCAGCCATCCAGCGAGCCGACGAAACGGATGCAGGCATTCACGCCTTCATAGACGAGCCCGCCCGCCGTCAGCTTGCCCACCAGCACCGTGCAGGCGCCGCAGTCGCCTTCGGCGCAACCTTCCTTGCTGCCGCGCAGCGAGCGGTCAAGCCGCAGCCAGTCAAGAAGCGTGGCGTCCGGAGCCACATCGCGGACGGTCACCTCCCGGCCATTGAGCAGGAAGCGGATTTCGTTGCGGATTGCGGTCGCCATCAGCTCCCCCGATAGGTCGAATAGCCGTAGGGCGAGAGCAGCAGCGGCACATGGTAGTGCCTGTGCTCGGCAATGCCGAAGCGGATGGGCACCTGGTCGAGGAAGGGCGGCTCCGTCAGGTTCACCCCGCGCGAACGCAGGTAATCGCCGGCGTGGAAGACGATCTCGTACTGGCCGAGATGGAAATTGTCGCCCTCCAGAAGCGGCGCATCGCAGCGGCCGTCCAGATTGGTGTTCACGGTCTTGATCAGTGTCCGGGTCTCGCCGTCAATGCGATAGAGCGACAGCCTGAGGCCATCGGCCGGCCGCCCCGAGGCCGTATCGAGAACATGGGTCGTGAGCCGCCCGCCTTGAGCTGTCGACATTCGGCCTGCCTCCTCCGGTACTTGAACACGAATGGTCTGTTGTGCGCCAATTTAAGGACATGCATAAGACCCCGTGAAGTGGAACGCCACAAAAAGACTTTCAATTTTTTTGAGGGGAATATCGCAAAACCCCTTTGATATTGTGCAAATATAGGGTCGCAGCGACCGGAGGTAGAGGGAAGATGCGCTACGTAAGAGACATGCGCGGCTATGGTGCCAACCCACCGGACCCGAAATGGCCGGGGGACGCCCATGTCGCGGTGCAATTCGTCGTCAACTACGAGGAAGGCGGTGAGAACTGCATTCTCCACGGCGACGCCGCCTCTGAAGCCTTCCTCTCCGAAGTGGTGGGCGCCGCGCCCTGGCCCGGCAAGCGCCACTGGAACATGGAATCCATCTACGAATACGGCTCCCGCGCCGGCTTCTGGCGGCTGCACCGCATGTTCACGCAAGCCGACGTGCCGGTCACAGTCTATGGCGTCGCCACCGCCCTTGCCCGCTCGCCCGACCAGGTCGCGGCGATGCAGGAAGCCGGCTGGGAGATCGCTTCGCACGGCCTGCGCTGGATCGACTATCGCGACCATGAGGAAGAGACCGAGCGCGCCGATCTGATGGAAGCCATCCGCCTGCACAAGGAAGTCGTGGGCGAACGGCCGACCGGCCTCTATCTCGGCCGCACCTCGGCCTATTCGGTGCGCATCGCCGCTGCCGAAGGCGGGTTCGCCTGGATTTCCGACACCTATGACGACGACCTGCCCTACTGGCTCGACCATGACGGCCATGGCAACCCCATCCCGCCCCAGCTCGTCATCCCCTACACGCTCGACGCCAACGACATGCGCTTTGCCACCGCGCAGGGCTTCAACTCGGGCGACCAGTTCTTCGCCTATCTGAAGGACGCCTTCGACACGCTTTATGCCGAGGGCAAGGCCGGGCGCGGCGGCATGATGAGCATCGGCCTGCACTGCCGCCTGATCGGCCGGCCGGGCCGCGCCGCGGCGCTCCAGCGCTTCATCGACTATGTGAAGAGTCACGACAAGGTGTGGCTGCCGCGCCGCATCGACATCGCCAACCACTGGCGCGAACACCACCACTACAAGCCGGCCGCGCTTCGCCCCTCGCGCATGGGCGAGAAGGGGTTCGTCGAAAAATTCGGCGGCATTTTCGAGCATTCGCCGTGGATCGCCGAGCGCGCCTTCAGGCTGGAGCTCGGCCCCGCGCATGACAGCGCCGGCGGCCTGTACAATGCGCTCTGTCGCATCTTCCGCTCGTCCAGCGAGGCCGAGCGCCTCGGCGTGCTCACCGCCCACCCCGATCTTGCCGGCAAGCTGGCGCAGGCCAGGCGCCTGACGGCCGAGTCGACCAAGGAACAGGCCTCCGCCGGCCTCGACGCCCTGACCGACGCCGAGCGCGAGAAGTTCACGCAGCTGAACAGCGCCTATGTCGAAAAGTTCGGCTTCCCCTTCATCATCGCCGTCAAGGGCCGCACCAAGGACGAGATCCTTGCTGCCTTCCAGACGCGCATCGACAACGACCGCGAAACCGAGTTCAACACCGCCTGCGCCCAGGTGGAGCGCATCGCGCTCTTGAGGCTCAGGGACATCCTGCCGCTCTAAAGGAAATCAGCAATGGCCGGCCGCACCTATTACGCTCCCACCGGAGGTCTGCCGCCGCAGACGGACCTCATCACCGACCGCGCCGTCTTTACGGAAGCCTATGCGGTTATCCCCCGGCGCGAGTTCAGCGACATCGTCGCCAGCTACCTGCCGTTCTGGGACAAGACCCGGTGCTGGATCATCGCGCGTCCGCTCTCGGGCTTTGCCGAAACCTTCTCGCAATATGTCATGGAAGTGCAGCCGGGCGGCGGCAGCAACCAGCCGGAGCCCGATGCCGACGCCGAGGGCGTGCTGTTCGTGGTGGAAGGCGAGATCACGGTGACCGTGGACGGTGCCGCCCACCGCCTGACGCCGGGCGGCTATGCCTTCCTGCCGCCTGCCAGCGGCTGGACCCTGCGCAACGATAGCGCGGCCGCCGCCCGCTTCCACTGGATCCGCAAGGCCTATGAATATGTCGAGGGCATCGACGTTCCGGATCCGATCTTCGCCAACGAAAACGACATCGCCCCGACCCCGATGCCCGACACGGACGGGAAATGGGCAACGACCCGCTTCGTCGACCCTGCCGACCTGCGCCACGACATGCATGTCACCATCGTCACCTTCAAGCCGGGCGGTATCATCCCCTTCCCCGAAACGCATGTGATGGAGCATGGGCTCTACGTGCTGGAAGGCCAGGCGGTGTACCGGCTCAACCAGGACTGGGTGGAAGTGCAGGCAGGCGACTATATGTGGCTGCGCGCCTTCTGCCCGCAGGCCTGCTATTCCGGCGGCCCCGGAGACTTCCGCTACCTGCTCTACAAGGACGTCAACCGGCACGCCAAGCTGGGCGGGTTCTGAGGCGGAGATGCAGGTGAACCGCACCATCGTCGCTCAGCCGCTCACCCGCGAGAACTTCGCCGAATTCGGCGAGGTCATCGAGACCGATGGCGCGCACCACTATCCGATCAACGATGGCCGCTGCGAGCGCTACCACGCGCTCGCCACCGCCGAGGCGGCGGGGCCCAACAGCCGTGTCATCCTCAACATCTTCAAGGGAACGCCCTATGCCTTCCCGCTGAAGCTGACCATGGTCGAGCGCCATCCCTTCGGCAGCCAGGCTTTTGTGCCGCTCACGCCGCGCCCGTTCCTGGTGGTCGTCTGCCACGACACGGCCGAAGGCCCCGGCACGCCGCACGCCTTCGTCACCCGCCCTGGCCAGGGCGTGAACTATCCGCGCGACCTCTGGCACGGCGTGCTGACGCCGATCGGCGAGCCGCAGGATTTTCTCGTAGTCGACCGCGCCGGCGACGGGGTCAATGTCGAGGAGTTTTTCTTCCCCGAGCCTTACGAAGTCGTCCTGCCGGAAGGATTTCAGCCATGAGCACCGCTTCGCTGATCAACCGCCTCTTCGACGTCATCGAAAACGACATCGTGCCCAAGACCGC
This sequence comes from Mesorhizobium sp. KR2-14, assembly GCF_040049255.1. Classification (NCBI taxonomy): domain Bacteria; kingdom Pseudomonadati; phylum Pseudomonadota; class Alphaproteobacteria; order Hyphomicrobiales; family Phyllobacteriaceae; genus Mesorhizobium; species Mesorhizobium sp. KR2-14. Next base: position 82,620 of record NZ_JBDZDR010000009.1, read on the forward strand.
CGAAGGCGTCGCCCACGGCAACAAGCTGTTCGGCGCGGCGATCCTGCGCAAGTCCGACCTGTCGCTGGTTCTGGCCGAGACCAACAACGAGCTGGAAAACCCACTCTGGCACGGCGAGGTCCACTGCCTGAAGCGGTTCTACGAGATACCCAAGGCCGACCGGCCGGACACCAAGGACTGCATCTTCCTCTCCACCCACGAGCCCTGCTCGCTGTGCCTGTCGGCCATCACCTGGGCCGGCTTCGACAATTTCTACTACCTGTTCAGCCACGAGGATTCGCGCGACAGCTTTGCCATCCCGCACGATCTGAAGATCCTGAAGGAAGTCTTCACCCTCGATCCCGGCGGCTACAATGCCGAGAACGCCTACTGGAAAAGCTATTCGCTGCGCCGCCTGGTTCGCGAACTGCCCGAGGCCGAACGCGCACCTTTGGAAGCGCGCGTCGAGAGAATAGCAGAGCGCTACGACGAGCTTTCGAACTCCTACCAGTCCGGCAAGGCCGACAACGACATTCCGTTGAATTGACGTAAATTGACCACCCAACTCCGTTGACTGGCTCATGAACATCGCCGTCTATCTCCACCATGCATCGCACTGATGCAGGCAGGAGAGGCATTCATGAAAACCGTCACCGAATTTCCGCGCAAGGTCGTCGAACATCCCGACATGGGGATCGTCATGCCCGACGGCTGCCGGCTTTCGGCGCGCGTGTGGATGCCGGAGGATGCCGAGCAGGCTCCAGTGCCGGTGATTCTCGAACACCTGCCCTACCGCAAGCGCGATGGCACCACCGCGCGCGACTGCCTCACCCATCCATATCTCGCCGGCCATGGCTATGCCTGCATCCGCGTCGACATGCGCGGCAATGGCGATTCCGACGGGCTGATGGACGACGAATACACCGACCAGGAATGGCAGGACGCCTGCGACGTGATCGCCTGGGCGGCGGCACAGCCGTGGAGCAATGGCAATGTCGGCATGATGGGCATTTCCTGGGGCGGCTTCAATTCGCTGCAGGTGGCCGCCCTGCAGCCGCCGGCGCTGAAGGCCATCATCACGCTCTGCTCCACCACCGACCGCTACGCCGACGACATCCACTACAAGGGCGGCTGCCTGCTCAACGAGAATTTCGGCTGGGCCTCGACCATGTTGTCCTATTCGTCGCGCTCGCCCGATCCGGCGCTGGTGGGCGACAAGTGGCGCGAGATGTGGCTGCACCGGCTGGAGCACCAGCCCTTCCTCGCAGAAACATGGTTCGGCCACCAGCGCCGCGACGCCTATTGGAAGCGCGGTTCGGTTTGCGAGGACTATTCCGCCATCAAAGCCGCCGTGCTTGCCATCGGCGGCTGGCATGACGGCTATCGCAACACCGTCTCGCACCTCGTCTCCAACATCTCCGCGCCGGTGGCGGGCATCGTCGGTCCGTGGATCCACAAATATCCGCATTTCGCTGCCCCCCAGCCGGCCATCGGCTTTCTGCAGGTGGCGCTGCGCTGGTGGGACCGCTGGCTGAAGGGCATCGACAACGGCGCCGAGAACGACCCCGCCTACCGCGCCTGGGTCATGGATAGCGTGCGCCCTTCCCGCTGGCATGACGCGCGGCCCGGCCGCTGGATCGCCGAATCGCAGTGGCCCTCGCCCCGCATCGAAGCCCGCGAGATCGAGTTGCTGTCCGGCACTTCCGCGACCGCCCTCGTCGCCTCGCCGCAGGATTGCGGCCTTGCGGGCGGCGAATATTTCCCCTTCACCTATGGCCCCGAACTGCCGGGCGACCAGCGCCCTGACGACGCCCGCTCGGTCTGCTTCGACCAGCCGCCGGCAGCCGAAGCCATCGATATCGTCGGTGCACCGGAGGTCGTCGTGCGCCTCGCCTCCGACAAGCCGCAGGCCAATATCGCCGTGCGCCTCTGCGACGTGCATCCGGACGGCGCGTCGGAACTGATTTGCTACGGCGTGCTCAACCTCACCCACCGCAACAGCCACGAATTCCCCGAAGCTCTGAAGCCGGGCGAGGTGGTGGAGGCCCGCATCGTGCTCGACCAGTGCGCCTACCGCCTGCCCGCCGGCCACCGCCTGCGCGTGGCCGTCTCCACCGCCTACTGGCCGGCCATCTGGCCTTCGCCTGAGCCGGTGCGGCTCACGCTCTCACAGGCCACGCTTCACCTGCCGGTGCGGCCGCTCGCCACGGGCGACGAAGCCAGCTTCCCGGAACCGGAGGCCGCCACGCCCTGGGCCATCGAGACGCTGCGCGAAGCCAATTCTGAGCGCCATGTCACTCGCGACGAGAAGACCGGCATGGTGACGCTGACGATCGTCGATGATTCCGGCCAGTACCGCGACCTGGACCACGGCCTCGTCGAAGGCGGCGTCACGCGCGAATGGTGGACCATCAATCCGGACGATCCGTTATCGGCGCGCGGCGAAACGCACTGGAGCTCGACCTTGTCGCGAAATGAATGGTCGCTGCGCACCAAAACTTTTTCGACCATGCGTTCTGACGCGAAAAATTTCTACGTCACTGGCCGGATTGAAGCCTACGAAGGAGCAGAACTGATATTCGAGCGCGATTTCAAGAATGAAATTTCGCGCGACCATATTTGACCTGAAAACTTCGATATCCTAAAAGCGACGCGCCAATTGCGTCGCCACATGTCGCAATCTGCCTTACGCAGCGGCGGCAGGCCCTCCACTATCCCTGACAGGACGGTGGAGGAGCATCGCCCGTCTAGACGACATGCATGGAGGAGAAGTCATTGTCGGCTGAACTCGAATTTCTGGGCCGGCGCGTAGCCGCCGGCAAACTCAACCGCCGTGATTTTCTCGGCCGTGCCGCGGCATTGGGCGTCAGCGCCACGCTCGCCAACTCGGTTCTGAGCAGCGCCGTGCGCGCTGAAGGGCCCGTTCGGGGCGGCGTGCTCAAGGCGGGCCTGCAGGGCGGCGAATCAACCGACGGCCTCGACCCCGCCGCGATCAACAACCAGGTCACCGGCGCCTTCACCCGCTGCTGGGGCGAAAAGCTCATCGACATCGACGAGACCGGCAAGATCGTCCACCGGTTGGCCGAGGAATACGGCTCCTCGGCCGACGCCAAGACCTGGACCTTCAAGATCCGCAAGGGCGTGACCTTCCACAACGGCAAGGAGCTCGACGCCAGCGACGTGCTGGCCACCATCGAGCGCCATGCCGGCCCCGAGACCAAGTCGGGGGCGCTCGGCGTGCTGCGCGGCATCGACACCATGAAGGTCGACGGCAACGACTTCGTCATCACGCTGAAGGAGGCCAATGCCGACCTGCCCTTCCTGATGTCGGACTATCATCTCGTCATCCAGCCCAATGGCGGCAAGGACAACCCGCAGGCCGGCATCGGCACCGGCCCCTACAAGATCGCCTCGCATGAGCCCGGCGTGCGCGATGTCGGCACCCGCCACGAAGGCTATTGGGATGCCGACAATGCAGGCTTCGCCGACCAGGTCGAAATCGTGGTCATCAATGATTCGACCGCCCGCATGGCCGCACTTCGCGGCGGCCAGATCCACATGATGAACCGCGTCGAGGCCAAGATCGTCGATCTGGTCAAGCGCATTCCCGGCATCACCATCCAGAACATCGCCGGCGGCGCGCACTACGTGTTCGCCATGCAGTGCAACACCGCGCCCTTCGACAACAACGACCTGAGGCTCGCGCTGAAATACGCGATCGACCGGCAGGAGATGGTGGACAAGATCGTCGGCGGCTACGGCTCGGTCGGCAACGACATCCCCGTAAACCAGTCCTACCCGCTGTTCCCGGAAGACATCGAGCAGCGGGTGTTCGATCCGGAAAAGGCGGCCTTCCACTTCAAGAAGTCCGGCCACAGCGGCCCCATCCAGCTCATCACCTCCGAGGTCGCCTTCCCCGGTGCCGTCGACGCCGCCCAGCTGTTCCAGCAGAGCTGCGCCAAGGCCGGCATCCAGCTCGACGTGCAGCGCGCGCCCGGCGACGGCTACTGGGCCGAGGTGTGGAACAAGAAGCCGTTCTCGGCCTCCTACTGGACCGGCCGCCCGACGCAGGACCAGCAGTACTCCACCGCCTATCTGTCGACGGCCGACTGGAACGAGACCCGCTTCCAGCGCGAGGACTTCGACAAGATGGTCGCGGCCGCGCGCGCCGAGCTCGACGAGAGCAAGCGCAAGGCCATGTATCGCGACATCGCGCTCATGGTGCGTGACGAGGGCGGCGCGATCATCCCGATGTACAACGACTGGATCGACGCCGTGTCCGACAAGGTGGGCGGCTATGTGCCCTACCCGTCGGGCGAATTGATGAGCGGCCTGGCACTGGCCAGGTGCTGGCTGACCGCCTGACGTGGTCTCTCTTTGGGGGGCGCCAGCTCGACGGCGCCCCTTGGTCCACAGCCTGCACCCAATTTACGCCACGTAATGTCGCAATTCGCCTTGCCGAAGGCAAAGTCTTCCGCGCAATATCTGCCCAATAACCAATTACAAGACTGACCACAGTCACCTAACCGGAGTGAGGAACCAAGTATGTCCGAAGAATTGAAGTTTCTGAGCCGTCGTGTCGTTACGGGCAAGCTCAGCCGCCGCGATTTCCTGGGTCGCGCGGCCGCCCTGGGCGTGACTGCCACCTTCGCCAACAGCCTGCTCGGCAGCGCCGCGCGCGCGGAAGGCCCGCAGAGGGGCGGCACGCTGAAGGCTGGCATGCAGGGCGGCGAATCCACCAACAGCCTCGACCCGGCTTCCTGGCAGAGCCAGGTTCCCTACAAGTTCGGCCGCCAGTGGGGCGAGCAGCTCGTCCAGCTTTCACCCGAGGGCGACGTCAAGCCTTGCCTGGCCGAAGAGTGGGGCGCTTCCGCCGACGCCAAGACCTGGACCTTCAAGATCCGCAAGGGCGTGCAGTTCCACAACGGCAAGGAACTGACCCCCGACGACGTTCTCGCCACCATGGAACGCCATTCCGACGAGAAGTCGAAGTCGGGCGCGCTCGGCATCATGGGCGGCATCGATTCCATCAAGGTGGACGGCCAGAACGTCGTCTTCACCCTCAAGGATGCCAATGCCGACCTGCCCTACCTGCTGGACGACTACCACCTGATGATCCAGCCCAACGGCGGCAAGGACGATCCCGGCGCCGGCATCGGCACCGGCCCCTACAAGGTCGTCGTCAACGAGCCGGGCGTGCGCCATGTCGGTGAGCGCTTCGCCAATTACTGGCGCGACGACCGCGGCTTCGCCGACACGGTCGAGATTATCGTCATCAACGACGCCACCGCCCGCTCCTCGGCGCTGCAGGGCGGCCAGGTCGACATGATCAACCGCGTCGAGCCCAAGATCGTCGATCTCATCAAGCGCGTGCCGGGCGTCACCATCCAGAACGTCGCCGGCAAGGGCCACTACGTCTTCATCGCCCACTGCAACACCGCGCCCTTCGACAACAACGATCTGCGCCTGGCGCTGAAATACGCGCTCGACCGCGAGGAGATGGTGCAGAAGATCCTGCACGGCTATGGCTCGGTCGGCAACGACACGCCGATCAACAAGTCCTATCCGCTCTTCGCCGAGATCGAGCAGCGCACGTTCGATCCCGAAAAGGCGGCCTTCCACTTCAAGAAGTCGGGGCATGACGGCCCCGTGCTGCTGCGCACCTCCGACGTCGCCTTTCCCGGCGCCATCGATGCGGCCCAGCTCTACCAGCAGAGCGCGGCCAAGGCCGGCATCACCATCGAGGTCAAGCGCGAGCCGGGCGACGGCTACTGGTCGGAAGTGTGGAACAAGCAGCCCTTCTCGGCCTCCTACTGGGGCGGACGCCCGACGCAGGACCAGATGTACGCCACCGCCTACTATTCCAAGGCCGACTGGAACGACACCCGCTTCGTCCGCGAGGATTTCGACAAGCTGCTGTTCCAGGCCCGCTCCGAACTCGACAAGGACAAGCGCGTCGCGCTCTACAAGTCGATGGGCGAGATGGTGCGCGACGAGGGCGGCGTCATCACGCCGATGTTCAACGACTTCATCGACGCGACCGGGCCGAAGGTCGCGGGCTGGGCCGCGGACGGCAACCAGGAGATGATGGGGGGCTACGCCCTGTCCAAGTGCTGGGTCCAGGCTTGATCCCGGCCCTGCACAGATGTCCTCACTCCTGAAACTGGTGGCCCAGCGCGTTGCGCTGGGCCTGCTCCTGCTCCTCGCCGTTTCGGTGCTGATCTTCGTCGGCACGCAGATCCTCCCGGGCGACGTGGCGCAATCCATCCTCGGCCAATCCGCGACGCCGCAGGCGCTCGCCAACCTGCGCGAGCAGCTGGGCCTGAACGACCCCGCCTATGTGCGCTATTTCCGCTGGCTGTTCGGCATGCTGCACGGCGACATGGGCACCGCCCTGTCCAACGGGCAGGACATCGCCGCCTCGCTCGGCGGCCGGCTGAAGAACACGCTGTTTCTGGCCTTCTGGGCCGCGGTCATCTCGGTGCCGCTGGCCATCATCCTCGGCCTCATCGCCGTGCGCCACAAGAACGGCTTCGTCGACAAGTTCATCTCCGGCTTCACGCTGGCCTCGATCTCTCTGCCCGAATTCTTCATCGGCTACCTGCTGATCTATTTCGTGGCCGTGCAGATGCAGTGGTTGCCCAGCGTCTCGACCGTCTATGACGGCATGTCCATCCTCGACCGCATGAAGGCGATAGCCCTGCCGGCCGCCACGCTGACCCTGGTGGTGCTGGCGCACATGATGCGCATGACACGCGCAGCCATCCTCAACGTCATGCAGTCGGCCTATATCGAGACGGCCGAGCTGAAGGGGCTCTCGCCCTTCGAGATCATCCGCCGACACGCCTTCCCCAATGCGATTGCGCCCATCGTCAACGTGGTGATGCTAAACCTCGCCTATCTCGTTGTCGGCGTGGTCGTGGTGGAAGTCATCTTCGTCTACCCCGGCATGGGGCAGTACCTCGTCGACCACGTCGCCAAACGCGACGTGCCGGTGGTGCAGGCCTGCGGCCTGATCTTCGCGGCCGTCTACATCGCGCTCAACATCATCGCCGACATCACCGCCATCGTGTCCAATCCGCGCCTCAGGCATCCGAAGTAAGGGGGACGGACAAGATGCTGACCTTGAAAAACATACCACTCAGCGCCTGGCTGGGGCTCATCGTCACCGGCGTGTTCGTCTTCGCCGCCGTCTTCGCGCCGTGGGTGGCGCCCTTCCCCAACGCCGCGATCGTCGGCGACGTGTGGGAGCCGATGTCGTCCACCCACTGGCTGGGCACCGACAATCTCGGCCGCGACCTGCTCTCGCGAATGATTTTTGGCGCGCGCACCACCATCCTGATTGCGGCCCTCGCCACCGCCCTGTCCTTCACCATGGGCTCGATCCTCGGCTTCACCGCCGCGGTCATCGGCGGCTGGCTCGACCAGACCATGTCGCGCGGCGTCGATCTTCTGATGTCGATCCCCACGCTCATCTTCGCGCTGGTGGTGCTCTCGGTGCTACCGGCCAATATCGCGACGCTGATCCTGGTCATGGGCGTGCTCGATTCCACCCGCGTCTATCGCCTCGCCCGCGCGGTCGCCGTCGACATCAACGTCATGGACTATGTCGAGGCGGCCAAGCTACGCGGGGAAGGCCGCGGCTGGATCATCTTCCGCGAGATCCTGCCCAACGCGCTCTCGCCACTGGTGGCGGAGCTTGGCCTGCGCTTCATCTTCGCAGTGCTGTTCCTGTCGGCACTGTCCTTCCTCGGGCTCGGCGTGCAGCCGCCGGAGGCCGACTGGGGCGGCATGGTCAAGGAAAACAAGGAAGGCATCGTGTTCGGCATTCCGGCCGCTCTCATCCCTGCCGCCGCAATCGCGGTGCTGGCCATCTCGGTCAACCTCGTGGCCGACTGGATCCTCAACCGCACCACCGACCTGAAGGGAGGCCGCGGCAATGGATAGGCTCGTATCCCAGACCGCCGAAGCAGCCGGCAAGCTGCTCGACATCCGCAACCTCAAGATCGAGGCCACCGTCTATCCTCCGGGCGAGGCGCCGCGCAACATCGTCATCGTCGATGGTGTGTCGGTGTCGCTCGAGCGCGGCAAGGTGCTCGGGCTCATCGGCGAATCGGGTGCCGGCAAGTCCACAATCGGCCTGTCCTCGATGGGCTACGGTCGCGGCGGCGTGCGCATCACCGGCGGCGAGGTCGTCCTCAACGGCCGCGATATCCTCAGGGGCGGCAAGCGCGGCCTGCGCGCCTTGCGCGGGCGCGAGGTCTGCTATGTCGCGCAGTCGGCGGCGGCTGCCTTCAACCCCGCCCACCGGCTGATGAAGCAGGTGGTGGAGGCCTCGCTCAAGCACGGCGTCTGCAGCCGCGCCGAGGCCGAGAAGCGCGCGGTCAATCTCTTCCGCAAGCTCAGCCTGCCGGACCCGGAAAACATCGGCAATCGCTTCCCGCACCAGGTCTCCGGCGGCCAGCTACAGCGCGTCATGACCGCCATGGCGCTGTGCTCGGAGCCCGACCTGATCGTCTTCGACGAGCCGACCACCGCGCTCGACGTCACCACCCAGATCGACGTGCTGGCCGCGATCAAGGAGGCGATCCGCGACACCGGCGTCGCCGCGCTCTACATCACCCACGACCTCGCGGTTGTGGCGCAAGTGGCCGACGAGATCGCGGTGTTGCGGCACGGCAAGCTGGTGGAATGGGGCGATACGCGCCAGATCATCACCCGGCCCACGCAGGAATACACCAGCCAGCTGGTCTCGGTTCACCAGATCGAGCACGAGGAGCACGCGCCCGGCAAGGCCCCGGCCCTGTCGGTCAAGAACGTCACCGCGGCCTATGGCGGCGGCGCCATCAAGGTGCTGAAGAACGTCTCGGTCGAGATTCCTGCCGGGCAGACGCTGGCCGTGGTGGGTGAATCCGGCTCGGGCAAGTCGACGCTGGGCCGGGCCATCACCGGCCTTTTGCCGCCACTCGAAGGCAGCATCACCTTCGGCGGCCGCACCCTGCCCAACCGGCTAGCCGACCGCAGCAAGGAAGACCTGCGCCAGTTGCAGATGATCTACCAGATGGCCGATGTGGCGATGAACCCGCGCCAGACGGTAGGCACCATCATCGGCCGGCCGCTGGAGTTCTATTTCGGCCTGCGCGGGCGCGAGCGCGACAGGCGCGTGGCCGAGTTGCTCGACAAGATCGAGATGGGCAAGGGCTTTGTCGACCGTTACCCGGCCGAACTGTCGGGCGGCCAGAAGCAGCGCGTCTGCATCGCCCGAGCACTGGCGGCCAAGCCGAGCCTGATCATCTGCGACGAGGTCACCTCGGCGCTCGACCCGCTGGTGGCGCACGGCATCCTTCAACTGCTGCTCGAACTGCAGAAAGAAGAGCAGGTCGGCTATCTCTTCATCACCCACGACCTCGCCACGGTGAAGGCGATAGCCGACTCCATCGCGGTGATGTATCGCGGCGAGATCGTGCGCTATGGGCCCAAGAGCGAAGTGCTGAAGCCGCCGTTCGACGCCTATACCGACCTGCTGCTCTCCTCCGTCCCGGAGATGGAAGTGGGCTGGCTGGAGAAGGCCATCGCGGGGCGCCGCATGGAAAGCGCGGGGAACTGACCCGGCCGGCCACATCGTTGCGCGTCAATTTCGGGCGCGCAACGACTGCCTAACCGCTTGATTCTACGTATCATCCTTCCCGAGAACCGATTCGGTTCTCGGGATTTCTTTGACATTGGAGCGGCCCATGGCGCTGAAGAACAAGCTGTTGCTCATCATCCTCGACGGCGTGCCCTATCGCAACTGGCGCCGGCTGTTCGGCAATCTCGAAGGCTGGGTGCAGTCGGGCGATGCGCGCGTTTGGAAGATGCGCTCCGTGCTGCCCTCCACCTCGGCCTGCTGCTATGCCTCCATCCACACCGGCGTGTCGCCGCAGGTGCACGGCATCCGCTCCAACGAGGATCGCTTTCGCGTCGAGCAGCCCGACCTGTTTTCCGAAATATCGAAGGCCGGCGGCAAGACCGGCGCGGTAACCCATTCCTACTGGTCGGAATTCTTCAACCGTTACCCCTTCGATCTCGTCGAAGACATGGAATATGACGAGCCCGGCGGCCCGATCACCCATGGCCGCTTCCACACCATGACCGGCTACAACCACAAGAACCAGATGACGCCGAGCGACGTCGACCTGTTCGCAACGCTGACCATGCTGACCAAGCGCCACGGCATCGACTACGGCATCCTGCACACCTGCACGCTGGACTCCATGGGCCACCGCTACGGCCACGACTGCGGCGAAATGGACCATGCCTGCTACGCCATGGACGGCATGCTGGCCGCCTTCCTGCCGAAATGGCTGGAGGCTGGTTACGAAGTGATGGTCACCGCCGACCATGGCCAGACCGACCGCGGCCACCACGGCGGCTCGGAAGCCGACCAGCAGGATTTTGCGCTGTATTATTTTGGCCAAGGCGAAGGCCCGCAGGGAGATGTTCTGCTCGACCAGCTGCAGCTTGCGCCGACGGTGCTTGACCGGCTCGGCGTGGAGATTCCGAGCACGATGAAGGCCAAGCCGTTCTTGGGATAAGCCCCGAAGCGCGCCGCGAGGATGAAGCGCGCGACTATCCCTCCCCCTTGAGGGGGTGAGGAGTGGTGGCCGAAGGCCGCGAAAAGCCAATGATTTGGCTTTTCGAACGCCGAACGCCCGGAGCCATAGCGGAGGGCCGGCAGTGCGCGACTTGTCCTTACCGCGCTCCAGTTATAGCAGGGCGCGGCATGGACCGACCCCTCCCGGCCCTCCGGGCCACCCTCCCCTCAAGGGGGAGGGAGACGCCGCGCTACGGAACGCGCTCAATACGGCCAGTCACCCTTTCCAAGCGCGCGCACCGCATCCACGATGCGCGTAAAGCTCTCCCGCGCACGGCCGACGGTGTGGCGGGCGCGCAGATAGCCGTGCACCAGGCCCGGCTCGTTGAACCACCAGGCCTTGCCGCCATTGGCCAGCACCCGGTCGCGATAGTCGCGGCCGTCGTCCGACAGCGGATCGCATTCGGCGGAGATGATGACCGTGGGCGGCAAGCCGGAAAAATCGCTGTCGTTGAAGGCTGCGAAAGTGGCATCCTCCGACACGTCCTTACCGCCCGAGCGCATCTGCTTGTAATAGTCCATGTCGCGCACGGTCAGTAGCGGCGCCTCGGCATGGGTCACATAGGAACCCTGCCCGAGCTTGCCGCCAAAGCCCGGATAGATCAGCACCTGGCCGATCGGCGCGCGGGCATGGCCGCGCGTGGTGTGCGACACGGCCGCCGCGAGATTGCCGCCGGCACTGTCGCCGCACAGAACAATCGGCTGCGTATAGGTCTTCGCCGCCCATTCGAAAGCGGCGCGGCAATCGTCATAGGCCGCCGGATGAATGTGCTCCGGCACCAGACGGTAGTCGACCGACACCACCTCATAGCCGGTGCGCTCGCAGATTTCGGCACAGACGTCGTCGTGGCTGTCGAGCCCGCCGAGGATAAAACCACCGCCGTGGAAATAGAGCACCACCGCCGCGTCGTTCGGCTCGGCGTTGCGATAGATGCGGACGGGGATGTTGTGGGTCGGCGTTTCGACGGCGGAATCCGCCGCCGTCACGCTTGCGGGATAGCCGGCATGGAACTCGCGGCACATCCGGTCGTAGGTGCGCCGCTGCTCCTCCACGCTGTGGTCGACCGCGTCCGGCGGATAGAAGCTGTTGGTGCGGTCGATGAAAGCCCAGGTCTCGGCATCGATCAGCTTGCTGTAGTCGGTCATCGGTCGTCCTCCTGCACTGCCATGCTATTTGCCCTTCCACACCGGGTCGCGCTTTTCGGCGAAGGCGCGAAAGCCTTCCATGTTGTCTTCCGAGGCGTAGAGCTCGTCGACGGTGCGGAACTTGCGCTTGGTTATCCAGTTCATGGCGTCCTGGAACTCCATCGCCTCGGCCTTGCGAGCCACTTCCTTGATGGAGGCGAAGACCAGTGGCGGGCCGCCGGCGAGCAGCCGGGCGATCTCCCAGACGCGGTCTTCCAGCTTGTCGGCCGGCAGCACCTCGTTGACGAGGCCCCAGCGATGCGCCTCGGCCGCATCCATCCAGCGGCCGGTCAGCAAAAGGTCCATGGCGACATGGTAGGGAATGCGCTTGGGCAGCTTGATCGTCGCCGCATCGGCGAGCGTACCGGCCTTGATTTCCGGCAGCGCGAATGAGGAATGCTCGGAGGCGTAGATCAGGTCGCAGGAGAGCGCCAGCTCGAAGCCGCCGCCCACCGCCATGCCGTTGACGCAGGCAATGACCGGCTTGTTCATGTCGCGCAGTTCCTGCAGGCCGCCGAAGCCGCCCACGCCGTAGTCGCCGTCGACGGCATCGCCATTGGCAGCGGCCTTCAGGTCCCAGCCGGCGGAGAAGAACTTTTCGCCGGCCGTCTTGACGATGCAAACGCGCAGCTCGGGATCATCGCGGAAAGACTGGAAGGTCAGGCCCAGCAGGCGCGAGGTGGCGAGGTCGATCGCATTGGCCTTGGGCCTGTCGAGCGTGACTTCGAGAATGGCGCCTTCGCGCCGGGTTTTTATGACATCGGACATTTTGGAAACCTCCCTGGCAGCTCAGCCTTCGGCCGCAACCGCAACCTTCTTCTCGTGAGAAGCGGCCACTGCCGCCTCGCCTTCGCTCGTCACCAGCAGCGCGTCGGCGATCCAGGCTCCCTTGCCCTCGCCGCAGACGATCAGCGGGTTCACGTCGAGTTCCTCGATCGTGGCCGCGCGTTCCTGGACAAAGCGCGAAATGGCGAGGATCGCGTCCACCGCCGCCGCCACATCGGCCTTGGCGCGGCCGCGATAGCCGTCGAGCAGCGGGTAGAGCCGCAGGCTCTTCAGCGCCGCCTCGACCTCTTCGCGCGATGCCGGCAAAAGCAGCGTGGCGCTATCCTTCAGCAGCTCGACCAATACGCCGCCGGTGCCCACGGTCATGACCGGGCCGAAAAGCGCATCGCGCGTGACGCCAACGATGAGTTCGGCAACGCCGCCCTCCACCATGCGCTCGACATAAAGGCCAGTGCCGAGCGGCAGCAGAGCCTCGGCGGTCACCCGCACTTCATCAGTGGATTTGAGGTTGAGTTTCACCGCGCCCAGCTCGCTCTTGTGAGCAACGCCCAACGCCTTCAGCGCGACGGGGAAGCCGAGCTTCTCGGCGGCCGCGACAGCCTCCGCGACGCTGGCCGCGCAGGCTCCCTGCGGCACTGCAAGACCTGCCGAACGGAGAAGTGCCTTGGCCTCGGCCTCGTCGGGCGTGTTGCGGGCCGAACCGGCAGTCGAATTTGCATTCGACCCGATGGCACCGCTTGCCGGACGCGCCCACGCCTCACCGATGAATGCCGCAGCCTCGGCCGCGTCCATCGCCTCGACGATGCCCTGCAGGGGCACGATGCCGCGCTTAAACAGTTCTGCCGCATGGGCTTCGGTGACGTTTTCGAGCATCGAGGCCACGATGGCGCCGCGGGCCTTGTTGGTCTTCAGCGCGGACTCGAAGGCGCGTACCGTCGGCCACCAGTCCGCGTCCGAGCAGCGGTCATTGCGCGGGAAGTCGAGCACCAGTATGTTGAGATCGAACCCGCCCGACACCATCGCGGTGAACGTGTCGGTCATGGCCGGCTCGTTGTTCCAGATGAAGGTGTGGTAGTCGAGCGGATTGGCCACCGCCACGAAGGAGCCGAGCGTAGCTTTGACGCGGGTCCAGTGCTCCTGCGTCAGTGCCGGGAAGCGCACTTTGCGGCCTTCCGCGCTGTCGGCCATCACCGAAGCTTCGCCGCCCGAACAGCTCATCGAAGACAGCGTGTAGCCGGGAAGTGGCCCGAAGGCGTGCAGAAGCTTCAGCGTCTCGAGGAAGGACGGGATCGAGTTGACCCGCGCAATGCCGAGGCGCTTCAGGAAGGCGTCGGACGCTGCGTCCGATCCCGCCAGCGAGGCGGTGTGCGAGACGGTGGCGGCACGCGCCTGTTCGGAACGGCCGACCTTCATCGCCACGATCGGCTTCTTCAGCTCGCGCGCCCGTGCTGCCAGCCGCTCGAAGCCGTCGACCTTGTCAAAACCTTCGATGTGCAGGCCAAGGCAGGAAACGCGGTCGTCCTCGATCAGGCCGAGCGCCATTTCGGAAAGGCCCGTCTGCGCCTGGTTGCCGGCCGTCATCAGGAACGAGATCGGCAAACCGCGCTGCTGCATGGTGATGTTGCAGGCGATGTTGGACGACTGCGTGATGATCGCCACGCCGCGCGTGCCCGGCTCCAGCCGTTGGCCGCCATGCTGGTCGGGCCACAGAAGCGCGCCGTCGGCATAGTTGATCAGGCCGTAGCAATTCGGCCCGATGACAGGCATGGAGCCCGCCGCCACAACCAGCTCGGCCTGCAGCCGCTCGCCGTCCTCATCGTCGGCGCCGGCTTCGAGGAAGCCGGAGGCAAAGCAGATTGCGCCGCCCGCGCCACGCTCGGAAAGCTCGCGAACGATGTCGATGGTGGCGAAGCGATTGACGCCGATGAAGACGGCGTCGGGCGCGCCCGGCAGGTCGGCGACGGAGGCATAGGCCTTTACCCCCTCCACCTCGTCGCGCTTGGGGTGCACCGGCCAGATGTCGCCGGCAAAGCCCATTTTCAGCGACTGCTTGACGACGTTAGGCGCAAACGAGCCGCCGCCGATGACCGCAATCGATTTGGGACGCAGGAGCCGTTCAAGACGCAGCATGGCTCAGCCTCCCACGGCGCGCAGCAGGGCGCGGCTGATGATGTGGCGCTGGATTTCCGACGTGCCTTCCCAGATGCGCTCGACGCGGGCGTCGCGCCAGATGCGCTCCAGCGGCAGGTCGTCCATCAGGCCCATGCCGCCATGGATCTGGATCGCCTCGTCGGCGATGAAGGCCAGAACCTCGGTAGCCTTGAGCTTGGCCATGGCCATGTCCTGGTCGGTCACGGTCCCCTGGTCGTATTTCCAGCCGGCTTCGCGGGTGAGAAGCTCCGCCGCCTTCAGCTCGGTCGCCATGTCGGCGAGCTTGAAGGAAACACCCTGGAACTTGCCGATCTGCTGGCCGAACTGCTCTCGCTGGGCGGCATATTCGATCGCATGGCCAAGCGCGCGCTCGGCACGTCCCAGACAGGTCGATGCGACCTGCAGGCGGGTTGCGCCGAGCCAGCTGTTGGCAACCTCAAAGCCTTTGTGGACCTCGCCCAGCACCTGGCTCCTGGGCAGGCGGCAGTTGTCGAATTCCAGGATGGCGTTGGTGTAGCCGCGATGCGAGACGTTGCGATAGCCGTCACGCACGGTGAAGCCCGGCGTGCCCTTGTCGACGAAGAAGGCGGTGATCTTCTTGCGCTTGCCGCGCGGAGAATCCTCCTCGCCCGAAGCCATGAAGACGATGGCGAAATCGGCGATGTCGGCATGCGAAATGAAGTGTTTCGTGCCGTTAAGGACAAAATCGTCGCCGTCCTGCACGGCGCTCGCCTTCATCCCGCGCAGGTCGGAGCCCGCGCCGGGCTCGGTCATGGCCAAGCAGTCCCACTTCTCGCCGCGGATGCAGGGATAGAGGTACTTTTCCTTCTGCTCGTCCGTGCCGGCGAGCAGGATGTTGGATGGACGCGCCACGCAGGTCCAGTGCAGCGC
Source organism: Mesorhizobium sp. KR2-14 (assembly GCF_040049255.1). Classification (NCBI taxonomy): domain Bacteria; kingdom Pseudomonadati; phylum Pseudomonadota; class Alphaproteobacteria; order Hyphomicrobiales; family Phyllobacteriaceae; genus Mesorhizobium; species Mesorhizobium sp. KR2-14. The sequence continues at coordinate 98,245 of NZ_JBDZDR010000009.1, forward strand.
ATAGTTGGCGCGGCCGAGTTCCTTTTCGTAGAGCAGCCAGGTCAGCGTATCGAGGCCCGCGCCACCGACTTCGGCTGGCATGTTGGCGGCATAGAGACCGGCCTCGATCGCCTTGGCCTTGATCTCGTCGATCAGCTCACGACGCAGGTGGCCGGTGCGCTCGACTTCCGCTTCATGCGGGTAGAGTTCGTTTTCGACAAAGGCCCGCGTCGTATCGACGATCAGGCGCTGTTCTTCGGTAAGCCCGAAATCCATGATTAACCTCCCATGCAGGTGGCTCGGTACAGCCACCTTGAATTCGACCCCCACTCCGGTTTGCTTCGCAAACCACCATTCGGGGGCGCCCCACCTGTCTCGCCCGTCCTTCGCCCACCCTCGATCGACGGGGCAAGGCAATTGCATATGGCGCGACTTACCCCCCACTCCGCCTCGCTTCGCTCGGCACCTCTCCCCCTCAAAAGGGGAGAGGAAGGGCGCCAGCTTCGCGGACGGTCTTTCCTCTCCCCCGTCGATCGGGGGGTCCGAAGGACGGGCGAGACCCGTGGCTCGCCCCGGAATGGTGTCGCGCGCAGCGCGACGGAGTGGGGGTCGAAAACCTCAGCGACACGAACCTTACGCCGCGGCCCTCTTCTTCGCCGCCGCCTTCTTCACCGGCTTCTCGGCCTTTGCCTTGGCGGCAGCCTTCGAAACCGGCTTTTTGGCGGCCAGTTTTGCGAGGCGCTTGGTGTAGTCGTTGTGCAGTTCGCCAGCGCCCCAACCCTTGCCCTTGTTCTGCTTGCCCAGCGCTTCCATGATGGCGACGAGGTTGTCGTCGCGGATCTTTTCGAGCTCGCGGATCGACCACTGCGCCGACTGGTCGTCGGACTGGCCGGCGATGAGATCGACCAGTTCGTCGTTGAACTCCGGCACGTCCATCAGCTTGGTCCACGGCCAGGACAGGCACGGGCCGAACTGGGCCATGAAGTGGCGCATGCCCGCCTCGCCGCCGGCGATCCGATAGACCTGGAACATGCCCATCTGCGCCCAGCGCAGGCCGAAGGAGTAGCGCATGATGTCGTCGAGTTCCTCGACCGAGCAGATGCCGTCCTTGATCAGCCACAGTGCCTCGCGCCAGGCCGCTTCCAGCAGGCGGTCGCCCACGAAGGCCTCGATTTCCTTGCGGATCACCACCGGCTTCATGCCGATGGAAGCGTAGAGCTCACGCGCCTTGTCGATGAAAGCCGCGGTGGTCTTCTCGCCGCCGACGATCTCGACAAGCGGCAGCAGATAGACCGGGTTGAACGGGTGGCCGACGACCAGGCGCTCCGGATGCTTCAGCGCCGGCTGCATGTCGGTGGGCTTGATGCCGGAGGTGGACGAGCCGATCAGCGCGTCGGCCGGGGCATGGGCGTCGATCTCGGCCAGCACCTTGTGCTTGATGTCGAGCCGTTCCGGCACGCTTTCCTGGATGAAGTCGGCGCCCGTCACCGCCTCGGCGATGGTCTTGGCGAAGGTCAGTTTGCCTTCCTTGGGCAGGCCGCCGGGCAGCATCTGCTTATAGGCGCGGCGCGCGCCCTTCATCACCTCGTCGACCTTGCGCGAGGCCTCGGGATCGGGATCGTAGATCGCAACGTCGATGCCGTTCAGCAACAGACGCGCGACCCAGCCCGCGCCAATGACTCCGCCGCCGATGGCGGCTGCTTTCTTGATACTGCTCATGCGGATGCTCCGGCTCTCTGGCTGGCTATTTCGGGATTGACGAGCGCGACGCGCTCGCCGACGCGGATGACCGCGGGATCGTAGGCCTGGCGGGAGAACACCTTCTCCACGATGGGCCGGAAGAAATCGAGCGGCAGGGTGTCAAAGTCGGGGTCGAAGCTCGACTGGTCCCACCGCTCGCAGAACTGGTCGCAGTCGTCGTAATAGGGGTGCCCGGCGAACCTGTCGCGCGCATGGCGATTGCCGCCGACATGATGCGCGTAATAGAGCCGCTGGAAATCCCCGTGCTTCTCGACCACCCAGTGGCACTGTTCGCGAACGAACGGCCGCAGGATCGCGGCTGCATATTCATCGTGGTTGTAGGGCGCGTAGATGTCGCCGATGTCATGTAGGAGGGCGCAGACGATCCAGTCGTCGTCGGCGCCATCGCGCCAGGCACGGGTGGCCGCCTGAACCGAGTGGCCAAGCCGCGTCACCTTGTAGCCCGACAGGCTCTCGTCGAGCTTTACCAGCGCGTCGAGAAGACGCCCGCCGGTCTTGGCGGCGAACTCGATCTCGTGCTCGGTGAGGAAGGCGTAATCCTCGCGGTCGCCATCCTTCATCGCCGTGAACTTGACCGTTTCCATGGCGTCTCCTCCCTTCTCCGCCTGGAAGCCCTTGCCGGCCTACGCCGCCACGGGCGCGCGCTTGGTGAGGTTCAGCTTCTGGCGCACTTCCTCCGGACCGATCACCCGGGCGCCCATGCGCTCGATGATGCCGACCGCGCGATCGACCAGCTGCGCGTTGGTGGCCAGCACGCCCTTGTCGAGCCACAGATTGTCCTCGAGGCCGACGCGGACATTGCCGCCGGCGATCACTGCGGCCGCTGCATAGGCCATCTGGTTGCGGCCGAGCGAGAAGGCAGACCAGTTCCAGTCCGACGGCACGTTGTTGACCATGGCCATGAAGGTGTTGAGGTCGTCCGGGGCGCCCCACGGCACGCCCATGCAGAGCTGCACCAGCGCGTCGGGTTTCAACACGCCTTCCGAAACCAGTTGCTTGGCGAACCACAGGTGGCCGGTGTCGAAAGCCTCGATCTCCGGCTTCACGCCCAGCTCGGTCATCATGCCGCCCATGGCGCGCAGCATGCCGGGCGTGTTGGTCATGACATAGTCGGCTTCGTTGAAGTTCATCGTGCCGCAGTCGAGCGTGCAGATCTCGGGCAGGCACTGGCGCACATGCTCCATGCGGTTGGACGCGCCGCCCATGTCGGTGCCCTGCTCCTTCAGCGGCAGCGGGGACTCGACCGGACCAAACACCATGTCGCCGCCCATGCCGGCGGTGAGGTTCAGCACCACGTCCACATTGGCGTCGCGGATGCGCTCGGTCACCTCGCGATAGAGATGCACGTCGCGGCGCGGCTTGCCGGTCTCGGGATCGCGGACATGGCAGTGGACGATGGCCGCGCCGGCCTTGGCCGCCTCGATGGCCGATTCGGCAATCTGCTTGGGCGAGCGCGGCACATGCGGGCTGCGGTCCTGCGTTCCGCCCGAGCCGGTCACGGCACAGGTGATGAAGACCTCGCGGTTCATGGAAAGCGGCATTAATTCCTCCAGTCGATCGGCGCGTCTGCCACCCGGTTGCACAAGCTCCGGATATCGCGCCGTTCCTCCATCGCGATCATTGCCTCCCTTGCGCGGCGCTGCTTTGCACTTTACGAACTCGCGTTGATGAAAAGCGAAAAGCCCTCAATCTTTCTTCCCGACCGTTCGCCGCTCAAGGTGACGATGCTGGTTTTCTCCGGCTGCTCGATCATGTGCGTGGCGTCCGCCGTCGATCCGCTGCGCGCGGCCAATCGCGTTTCGGGCGAAACCCTGTTCGACTGGAAGCTGGTTTCAGTGGACGGTGAGCCGCCGGTCACCACATCGGGCCTGCCGGTCGCGATCAGCGGAAAGTTCGATCCGGCAGAGAAAACGGACGTGCTGGCCATCATCGGCGGCTTCGGCACCAAGAACCAGGGCACCCCTGCCCTGCTCGCCGGGCTGCGACGCGTGGCGCGCTCGGCGCGCGCGGTGGGCGGCATCGAGGCCGGCACCTGGCTCGTCGGCCGCGCCGGACTGCTGGAAGGCCGCAGCGCCACCACGCACTGGGAGGACATGGAGGACTTTACCGCCGCCTTCCCGGGCGTCGACGTGCGGCCCGACCGCTACATCATCGACGGGCCGGTCTTCACTTCGGGCGGCGCTTCGCCCACCTTCGACCTGATGCTGCATCTCATCCGCTCGCGGCTGGGCATGGCGGTGGCGCTCGATGTCGCCAGCGTCTTCATCTACGACCAGGCGCGCGCCGCCACCGATGCGCAGCCGCTGGTTTCGCTCGGCCGGCTCGACGGCTACGACCCGCGGCTGGCGCAGGCGATCCGTCTGATGGAAGCGCATGTCGACCAGCCGCTGACGATCTCGGCCATCGCCCGCCGCGCCGGCGTGACCACACGCGCGCTGGAAAAGATTTTTGGCAAGTCGATCGGCGAGCCGCCTGGCGCCTATTACCTGCGCCTGCGGCTCAGCGCGGCGCGGCGGCTGGTGGTGGACACGGCCGTGCCCATGGCCGACATCGCCGCGCGCACCGGCTTCTCCAGCGCCGCCGGCTTTTCGCGCGCATTTGCCAAGGCGTTCGGCATGTCGCCGACGCAACTTCGGCGGCGTTGATTAGATCCGCGCCAGTATCCACTCGGCCGCCGCCGTTATGTCGGCCACGACCGCCGTCGGCGCAGGCTCGACCTGCCTTTCGTCGCCGACGCGGTATTTGCCCGTTCGCACAAGCAGCGCCGTGGCAAGTCCGGCACGCAGGGCGCCGGCGACATCGCCTTCGGCATCGTCACCCACCATCACAGCATCCTCTGGCAGGCATTCCATGCTGGCCAGTGCGGAGAGAAAAAAGCCCGTCGACGGTTTGCCGAGCACGGTAGCAGGCCGCCCGCAGGCGAATTCGAGCGCGCGGACGAAGGGGCCGGCATCGAGGCTGAGCTTGCCGTCGTCGTCCTTGAAGACGCGATTGTCGGCCAGCGCCAGAAACTCCGCGCCATCGTTCAAAGCGCGGAAGGCCGCATTGAGGCTCGCATAGTCGAAGGCGTTTGCCGCATCGCCGACGACGACCGCGAGCCGCTCGCCAGCCGGCATGTCGCGAAAATCCGGCTCCAGATCTGGGTGGATCAGCAGATGCGCCGAGCAACCATGCGCTGCGAGCCAGCCGCGCGCGGCTTGCGCGGGCGTGAAAAGCTCGGCCGCATCGACCTCGATGCCGAGCCTGTCCAGCCGCTCCAGCACCATCTGCTTGGTCGAGCGCGTCGTGTTGCTGACGAAGCGCAGCGGCAGCCCGGCCTCGCGTAGCCGGCGAACCGCGTCGGCAGCCCCTTCTATCGGGCTGTCGCCGTCATAGAGCACTCCGGCAAGATCCAGCAGCACGCCGCGTAGCATTGCCGAAGCATGGCGAATGGACCGCTTTGCGTCAAACCGGACGCAAGTCGAATGCGGGCGGCCACCGCCGCCCGGCATCAGACGTAGCGATTGACGACGTTCTCCAGCAGTTCCTGACGGCCGGACTTCGGCCGCGGCTCGATCTCGCTCTTCACCACGCGCTCGGCGATGTCCTCCAGCGTCAGCTTGCCGGACAGCATCGCGCTTGCCTCGGGCGACTTCCAGCCGCCATAGCGCGCCTCCAGCGGGTCCGATAGCGCCTTGTCCTCGATCATCCTGGCCGCTGCCTTCAGCCCGCGCGCGCAGCAATCCATGCCGCCGATATGGGCGATGAGCAGGTCTTCCGGATCGAGCGACTGGCGGCGCAGCTTGGCATCGAAATTGGTGCCGCCGGTCTTGAAGCCGCCGCCCAGGAGGATCTGGTAATAGGCCAGCGCCATCTCCGGCACATTGTTCGGGAACTGGTCGGTGTCCCAGCCCGACTGGTAGTCGTTGCGGTTCATGTCGATGGAGCCGAAAATGCCGAGTGCATTGGCAAGCGCCAGCTCGTGCTCGAAGGAATGGCCGGCAAGGATGGCGTGACCCTGCTCGATATTGACCTTCACCTCGTTCTCGAGGCCATAGCGCCTGAGGAAGCCGTAGACGGTGCCGACGTCGAAGTCGTACTGGTGCTTGGTCGGCTCCTGCGGCTTCGGCTCGATCAGGATCGTGCCCTTGAAACCGATCCTGTGCTTGTAGTCGACCACCAGCGACAGGAAGCGGCCCATCTGGTCGAGCTCGCGGCCCATGTCGGTGTTGAGCAGCGTCTCATAGCCCTCGCGCCCGCCCCACAGCACATAGTTCTCGCCGTTCAGCCGCTTGGTGACGTCGATGCACCTCTTCACCGTCGCGGCCGCATAGGCAAACACGTCCGGATCGGGGTTGGTCGCCGCGCCGGCCATGTAGCGGCGGTTGGAGAACAGGTTCGCCGTGCCCCACAGCAGCTTGACATCGGTCTCGCTCATCTTGCCGGCAAAATAGTCGCCGATCTCGTCGAGACGCGCAGCGCTTTCGGCGAAGTTGTCCGCCTCGGGGCGCACATCGGCATCGTGGAAGCAGAAATAGGGAACGCCGAGCAGCGAGAACATCTCGAAGGCCACGTCGGCCTTATGCTTCGCCAAGTCCATCGTGTCGCCGAACCACGGCCGCTCGAAGGTCTGGCCGCCGAACGGATCGCCGCCAGGCCAGGTAAAGGAATGCCAGTAGGCGACGGCAAAGCGCAGGTGGTCCTCCATGCGCTTGCCGAGCACGATCTCGTCGGGGTTGTAGAAGCGGTAGGCCAGCGGATTTGTGCTGTCGGGACCTTCATATCTGACAGGCTTGATGTCGCCGAAAAAGCCGGTGCTCACGATGAAACTCCTCTGATTGCCGGATAGAGTGCGCGATAGCGCCGATAGGCGGCGGCGTAGGCCTCGCCCAGCGCCGCATCTGGTTCGATGGTTTCCGCGGTCTCAGGCGTGGTGCAGACAGAGAGCGGGTCGGCTGTCTCGGCCGCGATAAGGCCGAGCCGAGCCGCACCGAAAGCAGCGCCGAAATCGCCATCGGCGGGCAGATCGACCGGCAGGCCGAGCGCCGTGGCGATCGCCTTCAGCCAGTAGCGGGAGCGCGAGCCGCCGCCGATCGCGGTGACCCGCGTGAGCTTGGTGCCGGCCGCCTGCAGCGCCTCGAGGCTGTCGCGGAAGGCAAAGGCCACGCCTTCGAGCACGGCCTGCGTGAGGGCCGCGCGGCCCGACTGACGGTCGAGCCGGGCAAAGACCCCGCGAATGCCGGCATCGTTATGAGGCGTGCGTTCGCCCGAGAGATAAGGCAGGAACGAAACTTCCGACGGCGCCCTCAGCCGCTCGCCCAGTTCGCCGGTCAGCTCGGCGGCACTCCGCCCGGTTATATCCGCCAGCCAGTTCAGCGAATCCGTCGCCGACAGGATCACGCCCATCTGGTGCCAGGTGCCCGGCAGCGCGTGGCAGAAAGTGTGGACGGCGCTTTCGGGGTTGGGGAGATAGGAGCCGTTTGCGGCAAACAGCACGCCCGACGTGCCGAGCGAGACGAAGGCGTGACCGGCCCGGACCGTGCCCATGCCGCAGGCCGAGGCCGCGTTGTCGCCCGCGCCGCCGGCGACAACCACGCTCGCCCCCATGCCCCAGTCGGCCGCAAGTTCCGGGCGCAGCATGCCCGAGACCTGGGTGCCTTCGACCAGACGCGGCATCTGCCCTTCGTCGAGCCCGGTCGCAGCCAGCAGTTCAGGCGACCAGCGCCGCGCAGCAACGTCGAGCCACGATGTGCCGGCCGCATCCGACATTTCCGAAACCTGCTCGCCGGTCAGCCACAGGCGCAGGAAATCCTTCGGAAGCAGAACCTTGGCGACCCGGGCAAATGTCTCCGGTTCGTTGTTCCTCACCCAGGCAAGCTTGGGCGCGGTAAACCCCGGAAAGACGATGTTGCCGGTGATTTCGCGGAAACGCGGATCGGCATCGAGCTCGGCTGCCTCGTCATGGCTGCGCGTATCGTTCCACAGGATGCACGGCCGAAGAACCTTGTCGCCCGTGTCCAGCAGCGTCGCGCCATGCATCTGGCCGGAGAGACCGATGCCCCTGACGGCGGCCAGTTCCCGCGGATGCGTGGCTTTCAGAGCGCCGATGGCCTCCTCCGTAGCGCGGATCCAGTCGGCCGGCGCCTGCTCCGACCAGCCGTGATGCGGGCGCGAAACTTCGAGCGCGCCGGTGGCCGAGGCGATGATCGCCTGCGCCTGGTCGATCAGCAGCGCCTTGACGCCGGAGGTGCCGAGATCCAGTCCGAGATACATGCTGCCCCTCCCGCTGGCCTAGCGCAGCACCCCGCGCCTCAAGCAACCGCATTACCGGCGCCCGCAGCGAAACGGCGCCGGTCTTTCCTCCTCCCCAGTTTCATAACAAATATGGCGGCGCGGGAAAGGTATTTTTTCGAGTCTCGTAAAAAACCTCTTCGGCAGGCACCCAACCCCGCAGTCAACCGCCGGACCTGACCGCGACGGTGGCGATGCCCGCACCCACCAGCAGCGTGCCGCCGGTCTTGTTGAAGATGCCGATTGCGCGCGGATTGCGCACCAGGTCCCGCGCCCGCGCCGCCACCAGCGCGTAACCGAAGGCATTGGCGAAGGCGAGCGCCAGGAAGGTGGCCTCGAAGATCACCATCTGGGTCAGGAAATCGGCATGGCGGTCGAGGAACTGCGGCAGGAAGGCCACGAAGAAGGTGATGCTCTTGGGGTTGAGCGCGGTGACCAGCCAGGCATGCACCATCATCTTCGCGGCCGAGGTGGCGTCCGTGCGCGGTTCGGCATTCAGCGCGCCGCCGGCGCGAAACAGCTTTATGCCGAGATAGACGAGATAGGCAGCACCTATCCATTTGAGGATGGTGAAGACCGTGGCCGAGGCGGCCAGCAGCGCGCCGATGCCCAGCATCGACAGCGTCATGGCCGTGAAATCGCCGAGTGCGACGCCCACCGCCATGGGCAGAGCCGTGCGCCAGCCCTGCCCCAGCGCGTAGGACACCACCAGCAGAATGGTGGGTCCGGGAATGATCAGGAGGACGGCCGATGCCGCCGCGAAGGCTGCCCAGGTTTCAAACGGCATGGGTATCTCCTTTGCTCGAAGGAAAGGATGAATCCCTGCCAGCGCGGCGAAGTAAAGGGCAAAGTATCATGCGCCGACATGGCGTTTTTTGCTTTGCCGCTCATGTGATGAGCTCCAGGCTGGCTGCGCAATCGCAGCCGGCGCCCTCGTGCGCGCGACATTCGGCTGCTTGAGCCATGCACCCGGCAAAGAAACGCGTCGGTTCAGTAGTAAATGACCTGCTCATGATTCCCTCTCGTTCAGGCGCCACGGGTAGGAAGCGGGCTGGCCGAGATTGTGACGCAAGCGAGGTCTTGCTGCGTCGCCACAGCGGGTGGATCGGCGTTTCGGGGCCGTTGCCAGGCGACCGGGTCGGGCAAAGCCATGCCACGCAAGGAGCCCGCGGCGCTTCACTTTTTGTCAACCATGATTGCTGAAAATGCGAATGGCTTTGATCGCAGGGTTTCGCGATTGCCAGAGCGTTTCGTCCAATCGTGGAATCGTGCCCGTGTCGCCAAAACCCGCCTTGCCGAAGTCCGTCCACTTCCAGCACCAACAGCCCGCCATGATCTCACGCCGCGCGGCGCTGATCGGCCTCGGCTCAGCCCTGCTCGGTACCGGTTGCTCCCGGACTGCCGATCTCGCAGCCATCCAGGTGGATGATTTTTCCACCGGCTCTGTCCGGCCGCGCATCAGCGTCGACAAACAGGTGACCAGCCCGGAGCTGATGTACGCCTCCTTCACCGACGGCGGCAACACGCTGCCGGAAATCCCCTTCGAGAAGATCAACCCAAAATTCCGCCGCCAGATCGTGGTCGACCCGACGGGCGAGCAGCCGGGCACCATCGTCGTGCATCTGCAGGAGCGGTTCCTCTATCTGGTCCAGCCCGGCGGTGATGCCATCCGCTACGGCGTAGGCATCGGCAAGCAAGGCTTCGTCTGGTCCGGCCGCGCCAACATCCAGTACAAGAAGGAATGGCCGACCTGGACGCCGCCGGCGGAGATGATCGGCAGAAGGCCGGAGCTGGAGAAGTTCCGCGGCGGCCAGCCCGGCGGCCTCACCAACCCGCTCGGCGCCCGCGCGCTCTACATCTTCAAGGACGGGAACGACACGCTGTTTCGCGTCCACGGCTCGCCGGAATGGTGGTCCATCGGCACGGCCGTGTCGTCCGGCTGCGTGCGCATGATCAACCAGGACGTGATCGACCTCTACAACCGCGTTCCGCCCGGAACGCCCATCGTCGTCGTTTAGCTGTCAGACTCTCCTCCCGCGGGAAAGCATCGGTCGAGAGCCGGCCGGAGCGGTCGTCTTGCCCAGTCTGCAAAGGCGCGCGCTCCAACTCGGCCAGGCTGGACTGCATTCGATGTAAGCGTTGGCACGATTGCAGAGTTTACCTGCCGCCATATTGCGCAAGGCCCGCCGCCACGCGACAATGCCCGAGGCAACAGGCAGAGGAACTTCCGACATGGCCGAGACATTCGTGATCGCGCAGGGTGGCGGGCCAACGGCCGTGATCAACCAGACCATGGCCGGGGCGGTTCTGGAGATCCGCAAGCGCCATCGAGGCGCACGCGTGCTCGGCGCGCGCCATGGCGTGCGCGGCATCCGCGACGGCGACTTTGTCGAGCTTTCCGCCCTGCCGGAAGCGCAGCTTCTTCAGATTGCCGCGACGCCGAGCGCAGCACTCGGCAGCACGCGCGACAAGCCGGACGAAGCCTATTGCGAGCTTATCCTGAAGGGGCTGCAGAAGGAGAAGGCGGACGCCTTCATCTACATTGGCGGCAACGACACCGCCGGCACGCAACAAATTCTCGCCGACGCCTCGGGCGGATCGATCGCCTTCGTGCATGCGCCCAAGACCATCGACAACGACCTGGTCGAGAACGACCACACGCCGGGCTTCATCTCCGCGGCCGAATTCGTCGCCGGCGCGTTCCTGAGCGTGGACCTGGATTTCCGCGCCCTGCCCGGCGTGTATGTCGGCATCGTCATGGGCCGGCACGCCGGGTTCCTGACCGCTGCCGCCGCCGCATGGCGCTATGACGAGCACAGCGGCCCGCATCTGGTCTATGTGCCGGAACGCGCCTTTTCCATGCCGCGCTTCATCGACGACGTGCGCGCGACCCTTGCTCGCCACAAGCGCTGCGTCGTCGCCGTCTCGGAGGGCGTGACGACCGAGGATGGCAGGGCACTGGTGGAAAGCCTGGTGCCGCCCGAGCGGCTGGAGCGCGATGACCACGGCAATGTGAAGCTCTCCGGCAGCGATCTCAGCATGGCCATCGAGCGTGGGCTGCAGGAGGCTCTGCCTGGCAAGCGGGCACGCGTGGACAATCTCGGCTACATGCCGCGCGGCTATATCGGCGCGATCAACGCCACCGACGCCGCCGAGGCCTTTCAGGCAGGCGCTTTTGCTGTGGAGACGGCCGCACAGGGCGGCGGTTCCGTGGCGCTTCAGTTCGATGGCCAAAAGACGGTGATCAGCCGGGTGCCGCTCACCGCCGTGGCCGGCAAGACCCGCCACATGCCGGAAGATTTCCTGAAGCCCGACGCCAACGACATTTCCGAGGCCGGGATGGCATATCTGCACCGCCTGGTGCCGCCCAAATTCCAGATCGGCAAGTCATTCGTCTGATCCGGAACCGTCCGAAAGCGGCGGGACACGAGCGGCGGCCGCCGCCGCCCGTGCGGGAAGTTTCGTGCTACTTGGCCTTGTGGGCGGCAAGCCACTCGTTGAGCTGCTTGATCTCGGCCTCCTGAGCCTTGATGATGTCCTCAGAAAGCTTGCGGATTTCGGGGTCCTTTCCGTATTCGAGCTGAACCCTGGCCATGTCGATGGCGGCTTGGTGATGCGGGATCATGCCGAGTGCGAAGTCGACATCCGGATCGCCGGTATATTCGATCTTGCCCATTGTCTCGTGCATCTTGTCCATGGCCTCCGTATAGCCCTTGGCCGCGGGCGAGGAAGCGCCTTCCGACATGGCCATGGCGCTCATGTCGTGGCCGCCGTGGGTCTCCTGCGCCAGCGCAATGCCGGCCATGCCTAGACCGAGGAACAGCGCAGCCGAAAAGGCCGCGAGCTTGCGATGAACACTCATGAAATCTTCCTTTTCAATGCTTGGAGGGAGAAACCTCGTCATTTGCGCGGGCGGCGCCGCCGCAGGCGGCCTCCGGACTGCCGGCGAGTTCGTCGAGGATCGGGCATTCCGGCCGCGCATCGCCGTGGCAGTTGTGCACGAGATGGCGCAGCGTCTCGCGCAGGCTTTCCAGTTCGGCGATCTTGCGATCGATCTCGCCGAGCTTGACCTCGGCAAGCGCCTTCACGTCGGCGCTTTCGCGATGGGTGTCGCCATAGAGCGACAGGAGTTGCCGGCACTCTTCGACCGAAAAGCCCAGGCTGCGTGACCGCTGCAGGAATTTCAGCCGATGGACATCGCTCATCGAATAGTCGCGGTAGCCGTTTTCCGCGCGGCCGGGCTTCAGCAACCCGATGTCCTCGTAGTAACGGATCGTCTTGGCCGGCAGGCCGGAGCGTTCCGATGCGTCACCGATATTCATGGTTGCGTCTCCTTCAGAGCTTCAGCGTGCGCAGGCGCAGCGCATTGGCGATCACCGACACCGACGACAGGCTCATGGCAGCCGCCGCCAGCATGGGCGACAGCAGCACGCCGAAGACGGGGTAGAGAACGCCTGCCGCGATCGGCACGCCGAGCGTGTTGTAGACAAAGGCGAAGAACAGGTTCTGCTTGATGTTGCGGATGGTCGCCTGCGCCAGCGTGCGGGCCCGCACGATGCCGGTGAGGTCGCCCTTCACCAGCGTGATGCCGGCGCTTTCCATGGCCACGTCCGCGCCGGTTCCCATGGCGATGCCGACATCGGCGGCGGTGAGCGCCAGCGCGTCGTTGACGCCGTCGCCGGCCATGGCGACGACCGAGCCCTTGGCGCGCAACTCGTCGATCAGAGCCTTCTTGCCCTCGGGCAGCACGTCGGCGCGCACCTCGTCGATGCCGAGCCGCGCCGCCACGGCCTTTGCCGTGCGCTCATTGTCGCCGGTCGCCATGATGATCTTCAGGCCCTTCTCGTGCAGCGCGCGGATCGCTTCGGCGGTGGTCGACTTGATGGGATCAGCGACGGCGACGATGCCCGCGAGCTTGCCGTCGACGCCGACGAACATCGCGGTCCGGCCGTCGGCGCGCAGCGCATCGGCCTTGGCGGCGAGCCCATCGCCGTCAACGCCCGCCTCGTCCATCATGGCGCGGTTGCCAAGTGCTACCTTCCTGCCCGCCACGGCACCGGCAACGCCCTTGCCGGTCACGGCATGGAAGTCCGCGACATCGACCAGCGCCGCACCGCGCACCTTTGCCCCCTCGACGATCGCGTCTGCCAGCGGGTGCTCCGAAGCCCTTTCAAGGCTCGCCGCGAGCGTCAGAAGCTCGGCTTCGTCAAAGCCGTTGGCGGTGACGACATCGGTCAGCACGGGCCGGCCCTCGGTCAGCGTTCCGGTCTTGTCGACGATCAGCGTGTCGACGTGGGCGAAACGCTCCAACGCCTCGGCGTCCTTGATCAGCACGCCAGCCTGCGCGCCACGTCCGGTCGCGGTCATGATCGACATCGGCGTGGCAAGTCCCAGCGCACAGGGGCAGGCGATGATGAGCACCGACACCGCCGAGACGATGGCGAAGATCATCGCCGGCTCCGGGCCGAAGATCGCCCACGCGAGGAAGGAGACGATGGCGGACAGTACCACCGCCGGCACGAAATAATAGGCGACGCGATCGGCAAGCCCCTGGATCGGCGCGCGGCTGCGCTGCGCCTTGGCGACCAGCGCCACGATCTGCGACAGCATGGTGTCGGCGCCGACCTTCTCGGCGTGCATGACCAGCGAGCCGTTCTTGTTGATGGTGCCGCCGGTGACCGGGTCGCCCTGCGTCTTCTCCACCGGCAGGGACTCGCCCGTGATCATGGATTCGTCCACTGACGAGCGGCCCTCGACCACGACGCCATCGACCGGCACGCTTTCGCCCGGCCGGATGCGCAGCCGGTCGCCCACCTGGACCTCGTCCAGCGGCACGTCGACCTCCGAGCCATCGGTGCCGATCCGCCGCGCCGTCTTCGGCGCAAGGTCGAGCAGCGCGCGGATTGCCGAGCCGGTGCGCTCGCGCGCCTTCAGCTCCAGCACCTGGCCCAGAAACACCAGCGCCACGATGACGGCCGCCGCCTCGAAATAGACCGGCACCGCACCGCCATGGCCGCGGAACGAATGCGGGAAGGCGGCGGGGAACAGCGTGGCGACGACGCTGTAGAGATAGGCCGCGCCGACGCCGATTGCGATCAGCGTCCACATGTTGGGGCTGCGGTTGACGATGGATTCCCAGCCACGATGGAAGAACGGCCAGGCTGCCCACAGCACCACCGGCGTGGCCAGCACCAGCTCGATCCAGACGGCAAGCCGCTCGCCGAACCAGTCGCGCACCGGCAGGCCGACCATCGGGCCCATGGCAAGGACCAGAAGCGGGATCGACAGCGCCGCGCTGACCCAGAAGCGGCGGGTGAAATCGATGAGCTCGGGGTTCGGCCCCTCTTCGCCGGTGGGCACGCCCATCGGCTCCAGCGCCATGCCGCATTTCGGACAGGAACCCGGCTTGTCGCGGATGATCTCCGGATGCATGGGGCAGGTGTATTGCGTGCCCGCCGGCATCGGCTCCGGCGCCGGACGGTCGCCGAGATATTTTTCGGGTGCGGCCTCGAACTTGGTCTTGCAGCCGGCCGAGCAGAAATAGAAGACCTGCCCCTCATGGCGCGCGAAATGCTTCGCGGTCGCGCGGTCCACCTTCATGCCGCATACCGGATCTGTCGCCTGCAGATAGTTCTCCGGCGCCTTGATGAACTTGTCGCGGCAGGACGCGCAGCAGAAATGGTAGACGTGCCCCATGTACTGGGCCGTCGGCTTGCCGGCGGCCGGATCGACGGTCATCCCGCAGACAGGGTCGCGAACGACTTCCGCGGAGAGCGCATCGCCGCCTCCGTGCGACTGGCAGCAGCTTGCGTGTTGATGATGTTTCATCGCTCCAAATCCATGTCCGGCTTCATATAGGATCGGAAGCTAGGGCTTCCAGTAACTGGAAGGTCAAGGGCGTGGGCGAATTTTTCTGAAGTTGACAAGAAGGGCAACTTAGCCCTTCCAAGGAATCGGGTGCCAAATCACCCCGTGAAGTGCGGTCGGCAGGCGGCAAGCGCCGCCCTTCGTCCGGTCCGCTCAATCATTGAAGCAGCGCACGATCTTCTCACGCAGCTTTGGCGGACTGTGCGCTGGGAAAGGAGCCGCGATGAAACGCGTCGAGCTGCTTGCTCGCCTGAAGTCCGTGCAGAGCCACGACCTCGTCAGAGGCAAGGACATCACCACCATGACCCCATTCATGGACAACAAGGCACTTGAGCAGCACATAGCGCACTTCGAGAAGATCATCGAAGAGCAAGGGAAAAAGGCGAGCTAAGGCCTCTCCCGCAAATTCCCGGTGGCATGAGATGCTTTCGGGGCGTCGGCCTGAGGCCAACGCCCACGCCGTGGCTTGGCCTAGGTAACGGCCGTGCGCACGGCGAAGCGCTTGTCCTGCCAGGCGCCCGTCGCGAGGATGTCGCGCAGCACCTCCACCGCATCCCATACGTCGCGATAGCCGACATAGAGCGGCGTGAAGCCGAAGCGCATCACATTCGGCGCGCGGAAGTCGCCGATGACGCCACGCTCGATCAGCGCCTGCATGATCTCGTATGAATTTTCATGCGAGAACGAGACCTGGCTGCCGCGCCGCGCGCCCTCGCGCGGACACTCCAGCTCGACGCCGTATTCGCCGCACCGCGCCTCGACGAGCTGGATGAACAGCTCGGTCAGCTCGATGCTCTTCTTGCGCAGCAGCGTCATGTCGACATCGTCCCACACGTCGAGCGCACCCTTCAGCGCGCGCAACGACAGGATCGGCTGCGTGCCGCACAGGAAGCGGCGGATGCCGGGGCTTGCCTCATAGCCCTGCGTGAAGGCGAACGGCCTGGCGTGGCCCCACCAGCCCGACAGCGGCTGCTGGATCCGGTCATGATGACGCTTGGCCGCAAAGATGAAGGCCGGGGCGCCCGGGCCGCCATTGAGATATTTGTAAGTGCAGCCCACGGCCATGTCGGCATCGGCGCCGTTGAGATCGACCGGCAGCGCACCCGCCGTATGGCAAAGGTCCCACACCACCAGCGCGCCGGCGGCATGTGCCCTGGCGGTCAGCGCCGCCATGTCGCGCAGCTCGCCGGACTTGTAGTTGACGTGGTTGACCAGAACCACCGCCACGCTGTCGTCGATCAGGTCCTCGATGTTCTCGGCATCGACGCCTTCTAGGCGGATGGTCACGCCCGGTCGCGTGGCCGCCACGCCCTCGGCCATGTAGAGGTCAGTCGGAAAGCTGTCGCCCTCGGCCACGATCACCGAACGGCCGGGCCGCATCGACAGCGCCGCGTGCAGGGCCTTGTAGATGTTGGTCGAGGTGGTGTCGCAGACCACGGTCTCGCCGGCTTCCGCGCCGATGAGCCGGCCGACCTTGTCGCCCAGTTCGACGGTGAGGTCGAACCAGCCCGCCTTGTTCCAGCTGCGGATCAGGCCCTCGGCCCATTCTTCCCGCGCCGCCTTGTCCAACTCGACGAAGACATTCTTGGAAGCTGCGCCAAGCGAGTTTCCGTCGAGATAGATCACGCCTTCCGGCAGCACGAAGCGGTCGCGCATGTGGCGCAGCGGATCGGCGGCATCGCGGGCTTCGATCGACGCCAGGTCGGGAATTGCAGTCATGACTTCGACTATCCTCGTATTATTCGCGGAAGGCTTCGCGGGCGGGGGCCGGGCCGCGGCTGCGGCCGCGGCGCAGGCTCGGCAACGCCAGCATGGCGAGCACGAACAGGCCGGTGGCGAGCTTCAGGTCCGGGGGCGGCATGCCGGCCGCAAGGCAGAGCGACACGAGCTGGTAGTAGACAATGGCGCCGACGAAAGGCGCCGTCAGCTGGCGCAAGACCGTCTGCTTGCCGACGATGGCCTCGCCGATCATCAGTGCGGCCAGGCCGTTGATGAGGATGCCGAGACCCATGTTGACGTCGGCAAAGCCCTGCGACTGCACCATCACCGCCCCGCTGAGCGCGGAGAAGGCGCCGGCCAGCCCGACGCCGCCGATGGTCGCGGCCCAGACATTGATGCCCTGCGCCTCGGCCATATCAGGATTGGCGCCGACGGCGCGAACCGCCGTGCCCTGCTCGGTCTTGAAGAACATGTTGAGCAGGATGAACACGATGAGCGCGATCAGGCCGGCCGCAATGATCTTGCTGACCGGGAAGCCGGGCTGCACGAAGGGCACCCAGTCGAACACGGTGGGCGCACCGAACACCGACAGGTTGGACTTGCCCATGATGCGCAGATTGATGCTGTAGAGCATCGTCATCATGAGAATGCCGGCCAGCAGCGTGTGGATGCGGAAGCGCAGATGAATGAAGGCCGTGCAGCAGCCGGCGGCGAAGCCGGCCAGCAGCGCGCAGGCAATCGCCGTCAGCGGCGAAGCCCCGGCGGCCAACATGACGCCGCATACGCAGCCGCCGAGCGGAAACGCGCCCTCGCTGGTCAGGTCGGGGAAGCTCAGCATGCGGAAGGGAATCATGATGCCCAGCACCACGAAGCTGAGGATCAGGCTCTGCGCGAGCGTGACGGGAATGAGCGAGATGAAGCTCGCAACGGTGGTTTGAACGAAATCCAGCATCGGTCAGCTCGCCAGCAGCATGCGGTCGGTTTTCACGGCGAAATGGCCGATCAGGTCGGCGACAGTAACCTTCGCCTTCTCGTCGCCACCAATTTCGAGCCGAACGCGGCCGGCATCCAGCATGATCACGCGATGGCCGAAATCGACCGCGTGCTGCATGTTGTGGGTGACCATCAGCGTCGTCAGCTTCAGCGCCTCCACGGCGCGCACGGTAGCATCCATGACAATGTCGGCCGTGCGCGGGTCGAGTGCTGCCGTATGTTCGTCGAGCAGCAGCAGGTCGGGTGAGCCGCCCACCGCCATGATCAATGAGAGCGACTGGCGCTGGCCGCCCGAAAGCAGTTCAACGCGCGTGTCGAGGCGGTTTTCAAGGCCAAGGCCCAGGATGGAAAGGCGCTCGCGATAGGAAGTGAGCCGGGCAGCGGTCAGGCCGCGCCGCAACGTGCGCTTCGAGCTGCGCAATTCGGCAAGCAGCATGTTTTCGGCCACCGTCATGGAAGCGGCGGTGCCCTTCATCGGGTCCTGGAACACGCGCGCCAGCCGCACCGCGCGCTTGTGCACGGGCATGCCGGAAACGTCGTTGCCGTTGACCAGTATCTGTCCTGAATCGAGGCCCAGGGCGCCCGAAATGGCATTGAGCATGCTGCTCTTGCCGGCGCCGTTGGAGCCGATGACGACTCCGAACTCGCCGGTGGCAAGCTTCAGGTTCAGCCCGTCGAGGGCGACCTTTTCGTCTGCCTGTCCGCGGTAGAATGTTTTTTGCGCCGACCGGATTTCCAGCACGGGCACCTCCCTTTTACGGATGCGGCGGCGCGAACCGCGCCGCCGCATCTGTTGGATGACGACAAATCAGTCGACGAAGCAGTTGCAGTTTTCCAGCTCAGCCGGCAGCTCGGCGCCGAATTCCTTGAGGGTCGCCTTGTTGATCAGGGGCGCATGGTCCTCATAGGCCGGGCGGCTCGGAGCGATGGTCTTCGGGTCGGCGCCCTTCAGGATCTCGGCCGCGATCTTGCCGCCATTCATGCCGACCTGCGTGTAGTTGACGGCGAAGCTCGCCGGCACGATGCCCTTGCGCACGGCGTCGTCGTCGGAGTTGACGATCGGGATGCCGGCCTGGCGGGCAGCGGCGGCAACGGCGGCGATCGCCGGCTGCAGCAGGTTGGAGGCAGGCGTGTAGATCACGTCGGCCTTGCCGGCGAGGGAGGCGATGCGCTGCTGGATGTCGTTGACATTGTCGACGCCCACCGGAACGACCTCAAAACCGGCTGCCGGAGCGGCTTCCTTCACCTTGTCGAGCAGCGCCACGTCATTGGCCTCGCCCGGATTGTAGGGCTGGCCGAAGCGCTTGGCATTGGGCAGCAGCTTGCGCGTGAATTCCATCACCGCGGCGATGTCCTGCAGGTCGGTTGCGCCGGTGATGCCTTCGTCGCCGGCATCCCACGACGGAACCAGATTAGCCGCGACCGGATCGGTTACTGCGGTGAAGACGACCGGGATGCCCGAGCCGGCCAGCGCCTTCTTGGCGATCTGCGAAACCGGCGTGGTCACGGTGTAGATCAGCTTCGGGTTTTCCGCCTGCAGCTTGGCGATCATCTGCGGCACCAGCGAAGCGTCAAAATTGGTGTGGCTTTCGGTGTAGACGACGTCCGTGCCCTCGACATAGCCGGCGTCGGCCAGCGCCTTCTTGAAGCCGTCGATCGAGGCGTTGAGCTGCGGATGCTCGCCGAAATTGGCGATGCCGATCTTGATCGGATCAGCCAGCGCGGAGCCGATGCCCGCCGCGAAAACGCCAGCCGCCACGATGCCGCGCAGCCAGCCGGTCTTTGCCTTGTTCATGTCATTCCTCCCATATCGAAACCTGCCGCGACGATCGCGGACCGCAGCTGGTGGCTGCGATTGGAGAAGGATCATAGCCGGCGCAAATCACCTGTCAAACATTATATATAATTCTTGCGAAGCACCCTCATGATATATAACCCTTGTTACCGAGATGCAGAACGGCGAACACACCACCAAGACCGAAGCCGCCTACCAGACGCTGCGGCGGGACATTCTGGAGACGCGCCTGAGCCCCGGCCAGCACTTGAAGCTGGGCGCTCTGCGCACAGCCTATGGCATCGGCTGGACACCACTTCGAGAAGCCCTGTCGCGGCTGGAGGCGGAAGGCCTGGTGACGGCGGAGAGCAATCGCGGCTTTGCCGTCGCGCCCGTGTCGCGCGCTGAGCTGGAAGACCTCACCCGGGCACGGCAGGTGGTGGAGGTTCCGCTCTTCATCGAGTCGATCAAAAACGGCGGCAGCGACTGGGAAGAGGCTGTCGTGACGGCGCATTTTCGACTGTCGCGCTGCAAGCTGGCCGTGGACGATCCATCCGACGACGCCGTCAATGAATGGGACGAGAAGCACCAGGCCTTCCATGCCGCGCTGCTGAGCGCCGCCCACTCACGCTGGCTGCTCCACTTCCGCAAGACACTTGCCGACCAGTTGCGGCGGCATCATCGCTTCCTCGGCCTGGCGCCGACGCTTCGCGCCGCCGCCGGCCTCAAGAGCGGCTATGAGGAAGCCGTGGCCGCCCTGCGCGAAGCCATGGCTCTGGAGCACCACACCGCGCTGATGGAGGCCGCACTCGACCGCGATGTGGAACGCGCCAGGGCGTTGATGACCGAGCAC
This sequence comes from Mesorhizobium sp. KR2-14, assembly GCF_040049255.1. Taxonomy (NCBI): domain Bacteria; kingdom Pseudomonadati; phylum Pseudomonadota; class Alphaproteobacteria; order Hyphomicrobiales; family Phyllobacteriaceae; genus Mesorhizobium; species Mesorhizobium sp. KR2-14. The sequence continues at coordinate 118,461 of NZ_JBDZDR010000009.1, forward strand.
ATCGGCTACACGCTGCATGTCTACATTCACGCCGAGGAAGAGCGGTCGAGCTCCGCAGCTCCCGCAAAGGCCGAAGCGACCAGCTGATCATGATAGAGAAGACTGCTCCCCGTCGCCCGACGCTGGACGAGGTTCATGCCGCGCGGGACCGTCTCGCGCCGCATCTTGCCCGCACGCCTCTGATCCCTCTCGACCTTGGCCTGCCCGACCGCCAGATTTTCCTCAAGCTCGAAACGCTGTCGCCCATCGGCGCATTCAAGATCAGGCCCGCGCTCAATGCCGTGCTGACGCGCGATGCCACGGCCTTGCGCGACGGCGTCGCCACAGTTTCCTCCGGCAACATGGCCTATGGCATGGCCTGGGCCGCGCGCCGCGTGGGCATCCCGATGGCGGCCTACATGTATGCCGACGCGCCGAAGGCCAAGATAGATGGCGTGCAGAAACTCGGCGGCGAGGTGCGCTTCATCTCGCACGAGGCGTGGTGGCAATACATCACCGATGCCGAGCGCCCGGAGCTGACCGAACTTCTCATCAACCCGGTGACAGACCAGGCGGTGCTGGCCGGCAACGGCACCATTGGTCTGGAAATCGTGGAAGACCTGCCCGAAGTCGACTGCGTGCTGACGCCCTATGGCGGCGGCTCCCTGACCAGCGGTGTCGCTAGTGCGGTGAAGGCGCTGCGGCCCGAGGCAAAAGTCTTCGCGGTCGAAGGCGAGCACGCCGCGCCAGTCACGGCAGCCCTCGCCGCCGGCCGCATCGTCGATGTCGAAACCACGCCGGCCTTCATCAAGAGCATCGGCGGCCCTTCGCTACTGCCACAGATGTGGCCCCTGGTGCGCGAACTGATAGACGGCTCCGCCGTGGTCACGCTCGCCCAGGTGGTGGAGGCCATGCGGCTGCTGTTTGCCAGGGCGAGGATCGTTGCCGAAGGTGCAGGCGCTGCCGCACTTGCAGCAGCGATGACCAACCCGCACGCGACCGGCAATGTCGTCTGCATCGTCTCCGGCGGCAATATCGACGCCGAAGATTATATGCAGGTGCTGCGCGGGGAAATTCCTTCGGCCTGACCCCCTACGCGCTCACCGCGGCAAGAGGTGAGCCGACGAAAAGCCGACCGCCTCTTCCAGCTTCGCCGCGCAGTCGAGCAGGAAGCGGTCCTCGTGCCAGCGCCCGACAAGCTGCAGGCCGATCGGCAGGCCGGCGGACGACAAGCCGCTCGGAATGGACAGCGCGGGATGGCCCGTCAGGTTGAACGGGAAGGTGTAAGGATACCAGGCACCCCGGATCGTGCCTGCGTCCTGATCCGCGATCTCGACGCGGCCCAGCGGATCAAGCCCGACCGGCAGCGCCGGGGCCGAAAGTGTTGGCGAAGCAATCACGTCGCAGCGCTCGAGCACCTCCTGCACCTTGGCAAAGCAGGCAGTGCGCGCAAACTGCGCCTCGCAGAGATCGGCCGCCGAGTAATTCATGCCGGCCTTGATGGTCTCGATCAGGGTCGGATCGAGCTTTTCGGGGGTCTTTTCCATCGCCTTGCCAACGCGCGCCCAGAGCAGCGAGCGCAGCACGACCAGGAATGGCTCTTCCATAGATACGAAATCGAGCTCGACCGGCTCCACCTGCATGCCGAGCGCCTCGGCCTTGCGCATCGCCGCCACGGTCGCGGCCTCGACCTCCGGATCGAGGATATTGCCGCATTTCAGCAGAAAGCCGACGCGCACCGGCTTGACGGCATCGCGCTCGACCGGCGCGGGTGCCGCCTGGCCGAACGGATCGCGGCGGTCGGGTCCGGCCAGTACGTCGAACATCATCGCCGTGTCGGCGACGTTGCGCGCCATCGGCCCGACATAGGAATTCGCGCCGAACAGATCGGGCGCCTGCAGATTGGGGATGACGCCGAGCGTCGCTTTCAGGCCCACCACGCCGCAGCAGGCGGCGGGGATGCGTATCGAGCCCCCGCCGTCGGTGCCGAGCGCCAGCGGCCCCATGCCGGCCGCGACCGCCACGGCCGCGCCGCCGCTCGAGCCGCCGCAGGTGAAATCGGTGTTCCATGGGTTGAGCGTGCGGCCGAAGAACGGCCCTTCGGTAAAGGGCTTGTGCCCGAATTCCGGCGTCGTCGTCTTGCCGATCAGAACCGCGCCCGCCGCCCGCGCGCGGGCCACGCCGACCGCATCCGCCGCCGGGACCTGATCTGCATAAAGCGCCGAGCCTTGCGTGGTGGCAATGCCCTCGGTCGTGGTCAGGTCTTTTACCGAAAACGGCAGGCCGTGCAGCACGCCAAGCTCCTCGCCGCGCATGACGGCGGCCTCGGCCGCTTTGGCTTCTTTGCGGGCGCGCTCATGCGCCAGCGCCATGAAGGCATTGAGGTCGGAGCGTTCCTCGATGCGCGCGAAGGCCGCCTCCACAGCCTCGATCGGCGAAACCTCCTTCGCGCGGATCGCGGCGGCCAAGGCTACGGCGGACAGTTCAGCAATCTCGGTCATGGCAGCCCCCGGCGGAAAAATTCGGTCAGATCATCCAGCGGCCGCCGTCAATCAGCAGCGTCTGGCCGGTGATGAAGCGCGCGTCCTGGCTGGCGAGGAAGCAGACCACGCCAGCCACGTCTTCCGGTTCGCCCACGTAACCGGCCGGTGTCGCCGCCTTGATGCGGTCGAGCACCTCCGCCGGCATCTTGTCATGCGCGCGGGTGCGGATGGCGCCGGGCGCGACCGCGTTGACGGTCACGCCATGCGGCGCCAGCTCCCGCGCCAGCGAGCGCGTGAAGCCGACAATGCCCATCTTTGCCGTCGCATAGTCGACCAGCCCGGCATCGCCGACAAAGGCGGCGTCGCTCGACATGTTGACGATGCGACCGCCGCGCTCACGCATGGTGGGCGTAACCAGCCGCGACAAGCGCATGGTGCTGAATAGCGAGACTTCGAAGACAAAACGCCAGACATCTTCCTGCGAGGCATGGAAGGGCGCGGAGCGCTCGCGCCCGCTCTGGCCGACATTGTTGAAGAGGATATCGACCGGTCCGAATTTTTCCGTCGCTTCCGCATGGAAGCCTTCCAGCACGGCGGCGTCGATGCAGTCGCCGGCCATGGTCAGCACGCGGTCCTGCGGCAGGTCGCCAAGGCCTTCAGCCAAGCCGGCGGCATCGAGGTCGATTGCCGCGACGCGCGCGCCTTCCGTAACAAAGCGCCGGGCCGTCGCCGCGCCGATGCCGTTGCCGGCGCCGGTGACCATGGCGACTTTGCCCTCGAAACGACCCGTCCCTGCGCTCATGCGTTCAAACCTCAGTGGCCCCAATCAATGGAATGTGCGGCCACCGTCGACGGCCATGGCCGTGCCGGTGACATAGGACGACTCCGGCCCCGACAGCCAGAAGATCGCCGCCGCGATCTCGTCCGGCGTCGCGATGCGGCCGAGCGCATAGCGGTTGCGGATGGCGGCAAGGGCTGCGTCGGCGTCCTCTGTGATGCTGGAATGCAGCAGCGCCGTTTCCACAGCACCTGGGCACACCGTGTTGACGCGGATGCCGAACTCGGCCGCTTCCATGGAAAGCGATTTGGAGAACATCTGCAGGGCGGCCTTGGAAGCCGAATAGGCGCTGCGATGGCGCAGCGGCTGCAGCCCCGCGCCCGACGAGACGTTGACGATGGTGCCGCCGCCGGCAGCACGCAGATGCGGAAACGCCGCGCGGCAGACATGCATCGGGCCGCTGAGATTGACGGCCATGATGCGAGCCCAGGCCTCGTCGCTGATCGCCTCGATCGGGCTCACCAGGTCGACGCCAGCCGAATTGACCACGCCGTCGATGCCGCCAAGTGCTTCCGCGCAGGCTTCGATGGCCTGAGCCACCTCGGTAGAAATGGCTACGTCACAAACGGCAGTGTGGATGGTTTCAGCATCGAAACGCTCGGCCAAGCCCGCCAATGCCCGCGCATCGCGATCAAGGCAGCCGACCTTGCCGCCTGCCGCCACGAAGCGCTCAACAGTCGCAAGCCCGATGCCCTGTGCCGCGCCCGTCACGACGATGCGACGACCCGCAAAACCCTCGCTCACAGCCCGGCTGCCTTCAGCTTCGGGCGCATGTCGTCGACGATCTCGTCGCAGCGGCCGATCCAGACATTGGGGTGGCTCAGCGCGTGCTCGATCAGCGCTTCCAGCGCCTTCAGCCGCGAGGGCTGGCCGATGAGCTGCGGGTGCATGCCCACCATCATCATGCGGCCTTCGGCATAGAGCGTGTCGAACTCCGACTTCCACACCTCGGCCACGGCCGAGGGCGCCTGCATGGTGCGGCCGGGCAGCACGATCGAATACTGGAAGAACGGCGCGTCATCGAGCACCCAGCGGAAGGGCAGCTCGACGATGTCGGTCTTCTTGCCTTCCACCGTGTGCAGATAGGGCGAGTCGTCGTCGAAGAAGTTGGACGAGTAGTCGAAGCCGTATTCCACCAGCATCGGCATGGTGACGGCGCTGATCTCGGCCGCCGGCGAACGCCAGCCGCGCGGCTTGCGGCCGGTGACGCGCTGGATCGCCTCGATGCCCTTCTCCATCTCCTCGCGCTCCTGCTCGGGCGTGAGGCTAAGGATCCAGGCGTGGCTGTAGCTGTGGTGCGCGATCTCGTGGCCGGCCTTTAGTATCTGTTCCATCAACTCCGGACGCTGGTCGATGACGAGACCAGGCACGAAGAAGGTGGAGGTGACGCCGTAGCGCGCCAGCAGTTCCAGCACGCGGCCAGTGCCGACCTTCCAGCCATACGCGCCCTGCGACATCAGGATCGGCCGCGAGGCATAGGAGGGGTCGCGCGCCGTCCACATGGTCTCGGCGTCGAGATCAAAGGTGAGGAACAGTGGAAATCCCTTGCTCGTCAAGCTCATGTCGGTACCCGTATTTTCAGATGAAGCGGTGGAAGCCGGTCCAGCGCTCGGCCAGCCACAGAACGACGACCGTGGCGACGATCAGAAGCGTCGAGACCGCGGCGATGCTGGGGTCGACGCCCATTTCCACCGAGGAGAAGATCAGGATCGGCAGCGTCGTCTGCTTGGCGCTGGCGACGAAAATGGTGACCGGCACGTTCTCCATCGACGTCACGAAGGCGAACAGCGCACCGGCGACGAGGCCGGGCTTGATGAGCGGCAGGGTCACAAGCCGGAAGGCGGTGAAACCATTGGCCCCCAGCACGCGCGCGGCCTCCTCCACCGACATGTCGACGCCGGAGAGACTGGCGAGCGCGGAGCGCACGATATAGGGCACGGTGATGATGACATGCGCGAGCAGCAGCGCGGCAAAGCTGCCGCGCCAGCCGATCATGCTGTAATATTGCAGCAGCGCCACGCCGATCACGACCGAGGGCAGGATCAGCGGCGCCATCAGGAACGACGTCAGCGCCTCCGTGCCCGGCAGCATGCGCTTGAACAGCGCATAGGCCGCCGCCACGCCCAGCACCAGCGAGATCGCGGTGGAGCCCACCGCCAGCGTCAGGCTGATGCGGATCGCGTCGAGATAGACGGGATCGCTCAGCACCTTGGCGAACCATTTCAGGGTCAGCCCCTGCGGCGGGATCGTCAGGTAGGAAGTCGTGCTGAAGGCCGCGAGCACCACGACGATGACCGGCAACTGCAGGAACAATATGACCAGCAGCGCAATCGAGGTGATGGTGAAGCCCGGTTTGCTCTCGTTCATGCCATGCCCGCCCAGCGTTTGGTGATGCGACTGGAAGCCCAGATGATGGCGATGGCGATGACCGTCAGCGAGAACGACAGCGCCGAGCCGCTCGGCCAGTCGAGAAGCTGCATGTATTCGTCGTAGATCAGCGTCGCCATGACCTTGTAGGTCGGCCCACCCAGCATGCGCGGGGTGACCAGCGCGCTGATGGTGAGCACGAAGACCAGGATCGAGCCGGAGATGATGCCCGGCGCCGTCAGCGGCAGCGTCACGGAAGTGAAGACATGGCTGCGGCTGGAGCCAAGCGTAGCAGCGGCCGCTTCGACATCGCGCGGCACGTTCTGGAGTGCGGCCACCAGCATCAGCACCATGAATGGCAGGTAGATATGGGTCATGCCGATCATGAGGCCGGTGAGGTTGAACATCAGCTTCAGCGGCGCGCCGATCAGCCCTGTCTGGATCAGAAAATTGTTGACCAGCCCGCGATTGGACAGGAGCGCGATCCAGCCGAAGGAGCGCACGACGAGATTGAGCATCAGCGGGAAGATGACCAGCAGCGTCAGCGGCAGGCGCAGCCGCGCCGGCCCGCGCACGATGAGATAGGCCACGGGATAGCCTAGCAGCAGGCACGAAACGGTGACGCCAAGCCCGAGATAGAGCGTGCGCCACACCACCTCGCGATAATAGTCGTCGGCGATGATGCGGATGTAGTTTTCCAGCGTCCAGGAATCGGTGACGATGCCCACGCCGGGCGAATATTCATGGAAGCTGGTCGGCGCCAGCAGCAGCACCGGGACAATGAAGGCGCCGACAAGCAGCAGCGCCAGCGGCCCGAAAAGCAGCGCGCCCGCCTTCCAGTTGCTCACGAGCGCGCTCCCTTGGCCACGAGCGCGAAGACGTTGGCCGGTGCGACCGCGAGGAAGACCGACGCGTCCTTTTCGAGGTTGCTCGCAGCGCCGCTCGACGGCGCCTCGACCACGACTTCGGCGCCCGCGCCGATGCGCACCACATACTGCACATGCGCGCCCGAGAAGGAGCGCAGTTGCACCGTGCCGGGAATGGAGTTAGCCGAGGCTTCGGCGGGCGTTGTGCGCAGCTCAATGGCCTCCTGCCGCAGGAACAGCTCGACCTCGTCGCCGACCGCCGCTTCCAGCCGGTCGGCGTTCAGCGTCAGCCCGCCGCCGATCTCGACCGTGCCCCCTGCCCCGTTGCGGCTCGCGACCTTACCGGGCAGCCGGTTGGGCTTACCGATGAAGCTCGCCACGAAGGCGGTCGCGGGGCGGTGATAGATGTCCTCTGGCGAAGCGAACTGCTCGATATTGCCCTGCGCCATCACGCAGACGCGGTCCGAGAGCGACAGCGCCTCGGCCTGGTCGTGGGTGACGAAAAGCGTGGTAATGCCGAGTTCACGCTGAAGGCGCTTCAGCTCAATCTGCATCTCGTCCCGCAGCTTGGCGTCGAGGTTCGACAGTGGCTCGTCGAACAATAGCACGTCGGGGCGCGGCGCGATCGCGCGGGCCATGGCGACGCGCTGCTGCTGGCCGCCCGACATCTGGCGCGGATAGCGGTCGCCGAAGGCATCGAGCCGCACCAGCGCCAGCGCATCCTTCACGCGCTTTTCAAGCTCTGCGCCCTTTATGCCCTGCCGGCGCAAGCCGAAAGCGAGGTTCTCGAACACAGTGAGATGCGGAAACAACGCATAGGACTGGAACACCAGCCCGATCCGCCGCTTGTTCGGCGGCAGCACGGTAATCTCGCGCTCGCCGATTGTGATCTTGCCTCCGGTCGGCGCAATCAGGCCGGCGACCATGCGCAGCACCGTCGTCTTGCCGCAGCCGGAAGGCCCAAGCAGCGACACGAACTCGCCATTGGCGATCTCCAGCGAGAGGTCGCGCACGATGACGGCGTCGCCGTAGTGCTTCGAAAGATGGTCGAGTTTCAGGCTGCTCACGATCTACCTCGGAGGTTCCGCGGCGGGCGCTTCAAATGCCCGCCGCCGATAAAGCTTGTCAGCGCGCGACTTCGCGCTGCCACTGGCGCGTCCACTCGGGCAGCTTCTGCGACATAGTGTTGGGGTCCAGGAACAGGAGCATTTCGACGACCTCACCGGTCGGCACGATCTTGGAGGCCTCGTCGGAGAGCTTCACGTTCTTGTTGACCGAGCCGATGAAGGCGGCTTCCGAGAAGCACTTCTGGCTCTCGGCCGACAGCACCTGATCGATGAACTTCAGCGCGAGATCGCTCTTCTGCGTGCCCTTGGGCATGACCACGCTGGGCTTAATGGCAACCGCGCCCTCCTGCGGATAGGCGACCGCCACCGGCAGGCCCTTCTGCGCGGCAACGCCGGCGCGGTCCGGATACCAGACGGCGATGTCCACCTCGCCGCGCTCGAACAGAGACACGACCTGGTCGGCCTGCGTGTAGAGCACCACCGAGTTCTCGGCCAGCGGCTTGATGGCCTTCAGGCCGGGGGTGATGTCCTCGAGCGAGCCGCCTTCCATCTTGTTGACGGCCATCAGGAACTGCCAGCCGGTGGTGCCGGAAATGTCGCCAATGGTGACGCGGCCGGCATATTTCGGGTCGAACAGGTCCTTCCACGAGGTCGGCGGCGTGGTCACCGTCTGCGGGTTGTAGACGAGAGTGGTCGCGCTCAGCATCGCCACGACATAGGCGTCGTCCGCGCCCCAGGCGTCGGGGACGATCTCGTCGGCGTGGGTCAGCTTGGAGCGGTCGAGCTTCTCGGTCAGGCCTTCGTTCTTGAGCTGGGCGGCGAAGGCATCGTCCATGAACACGACGTCCATGTCGGACTCGCCTGCGGTGGCGCGCACGGAAGCGGCGTGCTGCGAGGAGTTCGCCAGCTTCAGCGTGACGGTCGCGCCGGTCGCCTTCTCGAAGGGCTCGACATAGCAGGCCTTGGCATTGTCGGCGAAGGAGCCGCCGAAGGCTCCCACGACCAGTTCCTCGGCGCCGGCGGCAGCCGGGAACAAGATGGCGCCGGCAAGAGCGGCGGCTTTGGCAATTCGGGCAGTGATTTTCATGTGCGCTCCCATTTCAGTGCGTGGGGCCAATTCCAGGCTTTTTATCTTTCCTGGCGCCGCGCCTGATGCGCCTGCGCCGGGCCGGACGCCTAACATGGAAGAATATGTCTTTCAAGAAAGAAAACCGGAAGATAAATTACCTGAACGGGAGCCTGCCGCAACGATGTGTCCGTTGCATGGCTTGCCGCGTGAAATTGAGTATGATGATTCCGAAGCAGACTGCCGGGAACGCGATGAAAGCTGAGCATGCCGAAATCTGGGCCAATGACAGGGTCGCGCGCGGCATGGCGCAATGGCGTCGCGAGCGCCCCGACATCGATTGTTCGGGCAAGGCCGTGGTCGGGCGCATCCTGCATCTGCACGACGTCATCCTGCGCGCGGTGGATCGCGTGCTTGCCCGCCACGGGCTAAAATATCCGACCTATGCGGTGCTGGCCACCTTGCGCGTGGCCGGCAGCCCCTATCGCATGTCGCCGGGCGAACTGCTGGACACGCTGCTGCTCTCCTCCGGCGGACTGTCGAACCTTTTGCGTCGGATGGAGAAGGACGGCCTGGTGCGCCGCATGGCCGACGAGCGCGACGGCCGCGGCGTGATCGTCGAGCTGACGGAGGAAGGTCTGAAAATCGCCGATGCGGCCATGGCCGAGCACGCCGAGGTGGAGCGCAAGCTGGTCTCGGTGCTTTCGGACGATGCACTGGACATGACGGCCGACGCGCTCGGCATGATGATCGCCGCTTCCGAACGCTGAGGCGACCGGCGGAACTCCAAGCGGCGGGCGGCGCTATGTCGTCGCGCCGCCCGCCGTAAAAATAGTCAGTTCCAGACCATGTGGCCGGCGCCCATGTCCTGCCTCACCAGCTTCGGCGGCACGTAGTCCAGCCCGTGGACCGGGCTTGGCAGGTCGCCGTCGGTGCGCACGAAAGGCTTGCGCAGGCGGTCCGGATCAGCAACCGGCACTGCTTCCATCAGCTTCTTGGTATAAGCGTGCTGCGGGTTCTCGAACACCTGCGCGCGCGTGCCGGTTTCGACGAAGCGGCCCATATACATCACCGCCACGCGGTGGCTGATCTGCTCCACCACCGCCATGTCATGACTGATGAACAGGTAGGATATGCCGGTCTCGTTCTGGATGTCCTGAAGCAGGTCCAGCACCTGCGCCTGGATAGACACGTCGAGTGCTGCCACGCTTTCGTCGGCCACGATGACCTTCGGCGAGAGCGAAAGCGCGCGCGCGATGCAGATGCGCTGCCGCTGCCCACCCGAGAACTCGTGCGGATAGCGCTTCATCTGGTCGGCCGAGAGGCCGGTGCGCCGGAACAGATATTCCACGCGGTCGTTGAGTTCCGACCCAGAAGCCAGCCCGTGGATCACCAGCGGCTCGGCCACCAGGTCGCCCACCCGCATGCGCGGATCGAGCGAGGCATAGGGGTCCTGGAAGATCATCTGGATGTCGCGCAGCACCTGCTTGCGCTCGGGCCGCGTGAGGTTGGCGGTTTCCTTGCCGCCGACGCGGATGCTGCCGTTCCAGGGAATGAGATTGAGCAGCGCCTTGCCGGTGGTCGACTTGCCGCAGCCGGATTCGCCCACCAGCGACAGCGTCTCGCCCGGCTTGATCTGGAATGACACGCCTTCCACCGCGTGCACGCGCTTGACCGGGCGCTGCAAAATGCCGCCCTTGATGTCGAAGCGCACCACCAGGTTGTCGACTTCCACCACCGGCGCCTCGGCGGCGGCCTGCGTCGGCGCGGCTTCCTCGCCCTTCGGCTGGGCAGGCGCCCGCTTGGGCTGGGTCGTGCCCGTCATTTCGCCGAGGCGCGGCACGGCAGCGAGCAGCGTGCGGGTATACTCGTCAGCAGGCTGGGTGAAGATCTGCTTCAGCGGTCCGCTTTCGACCTCCATGCCGCGGTTCATCACCAGCACGCGGTCGGCCATCTCGGCCACCACGCCCATGTCGTGGGTGATGAGCATCACGGAAATGCCGTTCTGGGCCTGGAGTTCGCGGATCAGCGCCAGGATCTGCGCCTGGACGGTCACGTCGAGCGCGGTCGTCGGCTCGTCGGCAATGAGGATTTCGGGTTTCTGCGCGAGCGCGATGGCGATCATCACGCGCTGGCGCATGCCGCCTGAAAGCTCGTGCGGATACTGGTCGAGCCGGCGTGCCGCGTCGGAAATCTGGACCTGGTCGAGAAGGTCCTTCGCCGCCTTCCTTGCTTCGGCTGCGGAAACGGGCTTGTGGGCGACGATGGCCTCGGCAAGCTGCCGCCCGACGGTCAGCACCGGATTGAGCGAGGTCATCGGCTCCTGGAAGATCATGCCGATGTGCCTGCCGCGCACATGGCGCATCTGGCTTTCGGAAAGTGCCAAGATGTTCTTGCCGTTGAGCATGGCCGTGCCGGAGGCAACCCGCGCCATTGGCTTGGGCAGCAATTGCATCAGCGACAGCGCGGTCATCGACTTGCCCGAGCCGCTTTCTCCGGCGATGCACAGCGTCTCGCCGCGAGCCAGGTCGAACGATAGCCGGTTCACCACGATCTTTGCGCCCTCGGGCGTCGCCACCTGGGTTACGAGATCTTTGACGCTGAGAAGCGTGTCCTGCGTTGGCTTGTTCATTATGCCTGGATAGCTCCGAGAGGGGGAGCGGGACGCGGACGAATGCCCGCGTCCCACGATTTCATTCGAATACGACGCGCGGGAAATAGAACGACACGACCCAGTTGGGCATGTCGACGATTTCGCTGATCCTCAGATCGCCGCAGACCGAGCACAGCATGTAGGCGTCTTCCGCCGACAGGTTGTGCTGCTTGCAAAGCAGGTCGACCATGTTGGACACCGCAGCCTTGGCGCCGCTCATCAGGTCGGGGCCGATGCCGGTGGTGACCTCGTAGCCCTTCTCGTCGAGATGGCGCGTGACCGGTCCCGGCGTGGTGAAGCGCGGCATGGAAAGGTTTGCGTCCTTTACCACGTCGAGCGTCACCGCCACGTTCATGGCGCTTTCGATCGCGGTGCCGCAAACCTCGCCGTCACCCTGGGCGGCGTGCGTGTCGCCGATGGAGAACAGCGCGCCTTCCACCTCGACGGGCAGGTAGAGCGTCGTTCCGGCGGCCAGATCGCGGATGTCGAGATTGCCGCCCACGCGCCGCGGCGGAACCACGGAGTGCAGTCCCTCCTCGGCAAGCGCCACGCCGATGGTGCCGGCGAAAGGCTTCAACGGCACGCGCGCATGCTTTCCGAACAGCGCCGGCTGCATCGTGTCGGGATCGTATTTCCACAGCGCCAGCGCCGGTTCCTTGAACTGGTCGGCGAGCAGGCCGAAGCCCGGAATGTTCGCCGTCCAGCCGAAGCCCGAGGGCTCGAACTGATGGATCGTGATCTTCAGCGCGTCGCCCGGCTTGGCCCCATCGACATAGATGGGGCCGGTGACCGGATTGACCTTGGAGAAGTCGAGCGTCGAGACGTCGCCAACCGTGCTGTCCGGCTTGAAATGGCCGGAACCGCTGTCGACGCACTCGAACTTCAGGCTCGACCCAGGCGCCACCGTCGCCACGGGCGGGATCGAACGATCCCACCCATAGTGATGGTTAAGGCTGTGGATTGTGTAGTCGCAGTTACTGCACATCTTTGGCGTAGACCTGATCGTAGTGAACGGGGATGTGGACCGGATCGACGAAGAGGTTGTCCGCACCGCCGATACGGGCCGAACGCACCGAGAAGCGCTCCTCGTTGAACACCGGCGCCCACGGCGCGTCTTCCATGATCTTCACGTAGATGTCGCGCCACATGGCCTCGCGCTCGCCCTGCTTGGCGGGATCGACGATGGAGTCGGCTTCGGTGGCCTTCTTCTCGAGATCCTCGTTGCAGTACCACGACCAGTTCCAGCCGCCCTGCACCGCGCCGCCGCAGCCCAGGATCGGGCCGTAGAAGTTGGACGGATCCGGGAAGTCGGCGATCCAGCCCATGCCGCCCGACCAGACCATCGGTGCGCCATCCGGCTCGCCGCCGGCCGCGATCACGTTGGCCTGCGCCAGCGCCTTGATCGAAGCCTTGATGCCGATGGCCGCCAGATCCTGCTGGATCGCCTGGGCGATGCGCGGCTGCGGATCGGTGTTGGCGACGAACAGCTCGGTCTCGAAGCCGTCGGCCAGGCCGGCCTCGGCCAGGAGAGCCTTGGCCTTCTCGACGTCATAGGCATAGCCGGCATAGTCCTTGGCGTAGCCCGGCATGGACGGCGGCAGCGGCTGGTTGGCGGGAATCGCGCGGCCGTTGATGATGCGCACGATGCGATCCTTGTTGATCGCCATGTTGACGGCCTGACGCACCTTCACATTGTCGAAGGGAGCGATCTTGACGTTCATGGTGACGTAGCCGGTGTGCAACTGGCCGCCCTGGATGATCAGGTCCTTGAACGCCGGGTCGTCCTTGACCTCGATGAACTTGGCCGGCGGGATGCCGTCGCCAGGAATGTCGACCTCGCCCTTCTGCAGACGCAGCAGCGCCACGATCGGCTCCTGGCCGACCTCGAAGGTGATCTGGTCGAGCTTGGGCAGGTCCGGGTTCCAGTAGTCGGCGAAGCGCTCGAACACCAGCTTCTGGCCGAGCGACCATTCAGCCAGCTTGAACGCGCCGGAGCCGACCGGGTGCTTGCCGAAGTCGGCGCCGTACTTCTCCACCTCTTCCTTGGGCACGACGTGCGAGAAGTTGATCGCCATCACGTGCAGGAAGGTTGCGTCCGGGCGCGAGAGCTCGAACTTGATCGTGTAGGGGTCGATGACCGTGATGCCGGAGAGGCCTTCCGCCTTGCCCTCGGAGGCTTCCTCGAAGCCGACGATGGAGCCGAAGAAGCCGGCGCCGGGGCTCTGCGTCTTCGGGTCGACGACGCGGTCGATCGAGTACTTGACGTCCTCGGCGGTCAGCTCGCGGCCGTTGTGGAACTTCACGCCCTTGCGCAGGGTGAAGGTGAAGGTCTTGCCGTCTTCCGAGATCGTGTAGTCCTCGGCGATGTCCTTCTTCAGGGTCGTCGTGCCCGGCTCGTAGTCCATCAGGCCGTCGAACAGCGACTTGATCATCGACCAGTTCTGCCAGTCGTAGCCGATCGCCGGGTCGAGCGTGGAGACGTCATCCTTGTAGGTGACGATCATCGAGCCGCCCTTCTTGATGTCGTCGGCGAAGGCCGGGCCGGCGATGGCGACGGCCAGAGCGAGCGACGCAACGCTCTTGAGAAGCTTTGTCTTCATATTCTGTTCCTTTACTCCAGGGTTCTTGTTGTCATGGATTGCACTTCAACGAAGCTTGATGCGCGGGTCGACCCACGGCGCGATCAGGTCGGCCAGCAGGTTGCCCAGCACGATTGCGAAGGCCGACACCATGGTCACGCCCATGATGATCGGGATGTCGATGCGCTGGATCGCCTGCCAGGCAAGCTGGCCGATGCCGGGCCAGCCGAACACGCTCTCCACCACCACGATGCCCGACATGAACAGGCCGATGTCGATGCCGATCATGGCGATGATGGGCAGGATGGCGTTGGGAATGGCATGCCCGAACAGGATCTTGGCGCGGGTCAGACCCTTGGCCCGCGCGGTGCGGATGTAATCCTGCCGAAGCACGTCGAGCAGCGACGAGCGCATCATGCGCGAATACCAGCCGGCGCCGAGGAAGCCGAGCGTGATCGACGGCAGCACGAGATGCGCGAAGGTACCGTAGCCGCCGATCGGGAACCAGCCGAGCTGCACCGCGAAGACATAAAGCAGCAGGATGCCGATCACGAACTGCGGCGCCGAGACGCCGAGGAAGGAAACGATCATCAGGCCGTTGTCGACCTTGGTGCCGCGGCGCAGCGCTGCGATGACGCCCATGGTCAGGCCCAACAAGAGCTCGCAGAAAATCGCGCCGCACATCAGAAGCAGGCTTGCCGGCAGGCGCGACCAGATCAGTTCGGCCACTTCCGTCTTCTGCAGGTAGGAGCGGCCGAGGTCGCCCTGCAGCAGGCCGCCCAGATAGCGCAGATACTGCTGGTAGAACGGCAGGTTCAGGCCGAGCTGCTCGCGGATGTTGGCAACAGTCTGCGCGGTGGCGCTGCGCCCGGCGATCTGGCGCGCCGGATCGGCCGGCACGAGATAGAGCAGGACAAAGGTGACCAGGCTGATCCCGAGCAGGATCAGCACCGTTTGCAGCAGGCGGCGGGAGATATAGGCGAGCATCAGTGGTGTCCCTGCTGCGTCGGGTCGAGGATGTCGCGCAGGGCGTCACCCACGAGGTTGAAGGCAAGCGCGAGCAGCAGGATAGCCGCACCCGGAATGAACACCAGCCAGGGCGCGCTGGTGAAATAGGTCTGGTTTTCGAAGATGATGTTGCCCCACGACGGGATCGGCGGCTGAACGCCAATGCCGAGGAACGACAGCGTCGCCTCCAGCAGCACGGTAGTGGCGATGCCGAGCGTCGCCCACACGATGATGGTGGAAAGCTGATGCGGAAGAATGTGCCGCAGCATGATGCGCATATGCCCTGCCCCCATCGCGCGCTCGGCGTCGATGAAGTCGCGCTCCGACAGCGAACGCGTCTCGGTGTAGATGACGCGGGCGATCTGCACCCAGTTGACCATGGCGATCACCATGGCGACGATCCACAGGCTGGGCGTGAAGATGGCGGCCAGAACGATGGCCAGCAGCAGCGCTGGGAAGGCCATCATCAGGTCGGTGAAGCGCATCAGGATCGTCTCGACCCAGCCGCGGAAATAGCCGGCGCAGATGCCGACGACGGCGCCAGTGAAGACGGCGGTTCCGTTGGCCACGACGCCGATGATGAGCGAGGTGCGCGCGCCATAGATAAGCCGGCTGAGCAGGTCGCGGCCGACGAGGTCGGTGCCGAACCAGAATTTCGCATCGGGCGGCAGCGGCGCGCCTTCAAGGGTCAGCCCGTCGAAGAACTGCTCATAGGGATCATAGGGCACGATCCATGGCCCGAAGACCGCGGCGAACACCGCGACGGCGATGATGATCAGTCCGAACACTGCCAGCGGGCGCCGGACAAGCCGGCTCCACACGCCCCGGGAAGGCGCGGTCGCGACGGGTTGGGTTGCTTCAATGGTGGTCATCGGGCCAGTCTTGCCTCGCTGAATGTGTTGACAAGGCGCTCGGCAGCCGCTTCCAGCGTTTCGCGGTCAGCCATGGCCATGAGCCGCAGCTTCTGGAAAGCCGCCTTCGCGCTGATGTTGTCGCGCAGCATCAGCACGGCCGTCGCCTCTGCCAGAAGTTCGCGGCTGTCGAGGCGCGCGCGCAACGCCGCAACTTCCGCCAGCAGCGCCTTGCGCTGCGCAAATGCATGGGATGCCGCCACCAGCGCGCTGTAGAGACCGGCGCTGCCGATCGGCTTCAGCATCTGGGCGTCGGCGCCCTGGTTCATGGCCCAGGAAACGCGCCCCGGCGCCTCGCTGCCGATGAGCGCGATGGTGGGCACCGGCGCCTCGCCGGGCTTCCACGGGAACTGCCCGTCATAGCCCATGTCGGCGTCGATCAGCACCACGTTGAACTGGTCGAGGTCCGGCAGGTCGGCGATTTCCGGCCAGCAATGCGAAGCCGCCATGCCGATGCGCTCGAACTGCAGCAGCAGCGCGTCGACGTTTGGATGCGGCTTGTGCACCACCAAAGCCCGCCAGCCGATGAAGGATGGTGTCGGTCGCGACATGCTCATTGGACAACCCTCAAATGAGCGGGCTTGGCCTCGCCCCCGGCCGTCGGAACGCCAAGGCGCGTGCGCGTCAAGAATGGGTCGGGCTCGATTGCCTGGGCAGCCTCATGGACGACGTCGAAGTCGCCGTCGGCCCGCGCCTTGCCGATATGGGCCGGCATGAGCACGTGATTGGTGCGCGCATCCACGACGCTTTCGCCGAAGGGCGCCGAGAAGCGATGTGCCTTGGCGGCTGCCAGAACCTCGGTGATTGCGTCCGTCCCGGCCTGCCTGATCGCATTGGCGATCATCAGCACGCTGGTATAGCTCTGGGCGAAGAAGCTGGTCACCTGCTCGGTGCCGGGCCGGCCTTCGACGGCCTTCAGGAAGGCCTGGTTGGCCGGCGTCTGCAAGGACTGGAAATAGCAGCTCACCGTGTAGTGTCCGGCAACGGCTTCGCCGAGCAGCGCCCCCTCGCCTTCGTAGAAATTGCAGCTCAGCACCGGCCGCGCGCCCGGCGCGAAGCTCGGATCTGCAAGCCCGAGCTCGTAATAGGCCTTGAGGAAGGCGTAGGATGAAGGGCCGATCAGATTGTTCAGGATGAAATCCGGCTTCTTGGCCCGGATCTCGCCCATGATGTGGTGGATGTCGACGTCGCCGATCGGCACGAAGCGCTCGCCCAACACGCTGCCGCCGGAATGGTGCAGCACCTCGCGGGCGATGCGGTTCATCTCCCAGCCCCAGATGTAGTTCGATCCGGTCAGGAAGGCGTTACGCCCGAAGCGCGGCACGATGTAGTCGAGCAGCGGCAACAGGTGCTGGTTGGGGCTGGCGGCGATATAGACGACGTTCTCGCTCGCCTCGAAGCCCTCGTAGACGCAAGGATACCACAGCAGCGCGTCCGCCTTTTCCACGACCGGAATGACTTCCTTGCGGCTCCAGGAGGTGGTGCAGCCGACCACGTGGCGCAGCCCCGTGCGCTTGATCATGTCACGGCACAGCCCGGCATAGCGGTCCGTGTTGCCTTCTGGATCGGCCGCATGGGCGACGAATTCGAACGGATGATCGGCGCTGGCGTTGACCGCCTCGATCGCGGCCAGGGCGCCATAGAAGCCCTGCTGCCCGGGAGCCCAATAGGGTCCGGACCGCGAAAACAGCAACCCGATCGGTATCGATTTCCCCATGCCTTGCGGCCCACTCCAAAAACGCAAACGGCCTCGCTCACGGAACATGAATTCCGGAACAAGGCCCAAGTGCCAAGCAAAATCTGATTGTCGGCTACAGTCTTCCGGCCTCTTGAACCGCTGTCAAGTGGTTTTCGTCGCCGCAGGGAAAGCCAGCGCACAGCATATTGCCGCAGCGCCAAGGTGCTGTTCGGGACGGCGGGAGACAAACTGACGCGAGATTTCCGCAACGGGACGCTGTAAGACAAGAACTTCAATGGTCAGATCGGCAATCAAGATGAATGTCAGGCAAGACATCCACAATTCGGACATTCCGGTGCTTTGCCAGGCGTGCGAGGCGAGGCACCGTGGAGTCTGCGGCGCGCTTGCGCCCGAGCAACTGCTGGCGCTCAGCAAGCACTCGTCCAAACACGAGATCGCGGCCGGCACCGAGCTCATCGGCGACAGCGAACCCATCACCACCTTCTCGAACATGCTGTCGGGCGTGGTCAAGCTCAGCAAGGTTCTGTCGGACGGGCGCCAGCAGATCGTCGGACTGCAATTCGCACCCGACTTCCTTGGGAGGCCCTTCAAGTCGGAAAGCACGCTCAACGCGGTTGCGGCCACGCCGGTTTCGCTTTGCTCCTTCCCCAGGTCGGTCATCGATCGGATGATCAAGGAAGCCCCGGAGCTCGAGCACAGGCTCCTGAAGCAGACGCTGGACGAACTGGACGAAGCCCGCGACTGGATGCTGACCCTCGGCCGAAAGACGGCCGCGGAAAAGGTCGCGAGCTTCCTGCACATGGTGGCAATCCGCATCGATCCGGAAGCTTCGGCCGGCGACGGGCCGATCACCTACGACCTGCCGCTTACCCGCGCCGACATCGCCGATTTCCTCGGCCTCACCATCGAGACGGTCAGCCGCCAGATGACCAAGCTGCGCAAGGACGGCGTGATCGAGATCGAGAACAATCGGCAGATCACGATCCCCGATATTGCGCGCCTGGCCAAACGGGCAAACGTCTAGGTCGCTCACGCCTTTTCCGAAAGCAGCGGCGCCATCGCCTCGCGTTCGCCGGCGACATGGCGACGCACCGCCGAGAAGAAGCCGCGCAGCATATAACCCAGCGCGTCGGCGTTGGGCATGTCCGAGCCGGTGGCGACTAGCGACAGCCCCTCCGCCAGCTCGGTTGCGAAATCCACGTCCTCGATGTGCTCGGCCTTCAGGCGGGCAATCAGTTCGTCTGCCTGCGGCGTCGCGCCCTGGCTGGCGACATAGGCGGGAAACAGCACCTCTTCCTCGTAGGCGTGAACGGCCCGCATCAGCGGCTCCAGCGTGGCGGCAATCTCGGCGCATCGGGCGCGGTCAAGGTCCTGCGGAAGTGAATCGGCAACCTCTTCCAGCAGGTCGCACAGCGCCAGCTTCTGGGCGTGCAGACGCGCCATGACGTCAGCAGGAGGGCCATCGCCAAGCCGGCAAACCTTGTCTTCGAAGTCGTCTTTCTCGGGCCTTGCTGAAAGCACGCTGCTTTCCTCCGTCGCCGCCATGAACATTCCCCCTCCCTCCCACAACAGCGCCGCTTTACGGCCCCCAGGGTGCGACCAAGATGCACGTCTGCATGCCCCTGCTCTTTGATCCAGATCAAGGAGAGGGCACCGCGGGGCGGCCAATGTCCGGCCGCGGATCGACCGTCCTTCCGGGGGATTCGCTGTCGAATTGCCTCATAGGGGACCGTTCATGAAATTTGGTGTCGAAATCATCGGCGTCACAGTCGCTGCCTTTCTGGCACTACTGGGCGCCGCCTTTGCGGGGGACGACCTGTTCCGCGCACATATGTGGGTGCTGTTCTTCGCGCTGACGTCCGGCGCGATATTGCTGATGCGCAATACCCGCTTCGGCGCGGCCGCCACCGCAGCCGATACGTCCGAGTATCTGGACGGCCCGATCCGCTACGGCGTCATCGCGACCGTGTTCTGGGGCGCAGTGGGCTTTCTGGTCGGCGTCCTCGTCGCCGCACAGCTCGCCTTTCCGGACCTCAACCTGGAGCCCTGGTTCAATTTCGGGCGCGTTCGCCCGCTGCACACCTCGGCGGTGATCTTCGCCTTCGGCGGCAACGCCCTGATCGCGACGTCGTTCTACGTTGTCCAGCGCACTTCCCGCGCGCGGCTGTTCGGCGGCAATCTCGCCTGGTTCGTCTTCTGGGGCTACCAGCTCTTCATCATCATGGCCGCCACGGGCTATCTGCTCGGCATCACCCAGAGCCGCGAATATGCGGAGCCTGAATGGTATGTCGACCTCTGGCTGACGGTCGTCTGGGTCGCCTATCTGGCCGTGTTCCTCGGCACCATCCTGAAGCGCAAGGAACCGCATATCTACGTCGCGAACTGGTTCTACCTGTCCTTCATCGTGACGATCGCCATGCTGCACATCGTCAACAACCTGGCGGTTCCGGTCTCCTTCCTCAGCTCCAAGAGCTATTCGGCCTTCGCCGGCGTGCAGGACGCGTTGACGCAGTGGTGGTATGGCCATAACGCGGTCGGTTTCTTCCTCACCGCCGGCTTCCTGGGCATGATGTACTACTTCATCCCCAAGCAGGCCGAGCGCCCGGTCTATTCCTACCGGTTGTCGATCATCCACTTCTGGGCGCTGATCTTCCTCTATATCTGGGCCGGCCCGCACCACCTGCACTACACCGCCCTGCCCGATTGGGCGCAGACGCTGGGCATGGTCTTCTCGATCATGCTGTGGATGCCTTCCTGGGGCGGCATGATCAACGGCCTGATGACGCTCTCTGGCGCCTGGGACAAGATCCGCACCGACCCCATCATCCGCATGATGGTCATGGCCGTGGCCTTCTACGGCATGGCGACCTTCGAAGGCCCGATGATGTCGATCAAGACGGTCAACTCGCTGTCGCACTACACCGACTGGACCATCGGCCACGTGCACTCCGGCGCACTCGGCTGGAACGGCATGATCACCTTTGGCGCGGTCTATTTCCTTGTGCCGAGATTGTGGAACCGCGAGCGGCTCTACTCGATCCGCATGGTTAGCTGGCACTTCTGGCTCGCAACCCTCGGCATCGTCATCTACGCGGCCGCCATGTGGGTCGCCGGCATCCAGCAGGGCCTGATGTGGCGCGAATACGACGAGCAGGGATTCCTGGTCTACTCCTTCGCCGAATCCGTGGCCGCCATGCTGCCCTACTACGTGCTGCGCATGATGGGCGGTGTCCTCTACCTGGCTGGCGGACTGATCATGGCCTGGAACGTCTTCATGACCATTCGTGGCCATCAGCGCCAGGAAAAGCCGATCCCCGGCACGACACCCGCGCTGCAGCCGGCCGAATAGGAGCTTTAAATGTCATTGCTCGACAAACATTCCATCATCGAGAAGAACGCGACGCTGCTGCTGATCGGTTCGTTCCTGGTCGTCACCATCGGCGGCATCGTCGAGATCGCGCCGCTGTTCTATCTCGACAACACCATCGAGAAGGTGGAGGGCATGCGCCCCTACTCGCCGCTGGAGCTGGCGGGACGCAACATCTACATCCGCGAGGGTTGCTACACCTGCCATAGCCAGATGATCCGGCCCTTCCGTGACGAGGTGGAACGCTACGGCCACTACAGCCTGGCGGCCGAGTCCATGTACGACCACCCGTTCCAGTGGGGCTCCAAACGTACCGGGCCGGACCTCGCCCGCGTCGGCGACCGCTACTCGAACGAATGGCACGTCCAGCACCTGATCGAACCGCGTTCGGTGGTGCCGGAATCGGTCATGCCTTCCTACGCCTTCCTCGCGACCAGCCGGCTCGAGGTGAAGGACATCAAGTATCACCTCAAGGCCAACAAGGCCGTGGGCGTTCCCTATACCGAGGAGATGATCGAGAGCGCGGATGCCGACCTGAAGGCCCAGGCCGATCCGAACGCCGACACGTCGGCCCTGCTGGCCCGCTACCCGAAGGCGAAAGTAGGCGACTTCGACGGCAACCCCGCGGTCCTCACCGAGATGGACGCGCTGGTCGCCTACCTGCAGATGCTCGGCACGCTGGTCGACTTCTCGACCTACGACGCCGCCGCCGGTTACCGCTGAGGAGGTCGCGATGGAAACCTACACAGCAATGCGCCACTTCGCCGACAGCTGGGGGCTGTTGGCCATGGTGTTGTTCTTCGTCGGGGTCGTTCTGTTCGCCTTCCGCCCCGGCAGCCGCAAGCATGCCGAGGCGGCCGCGCAAATCCCGCTCAAGGATGAATGACTATGACGAAAAAGCATATCGACGAAGTTTCCGGCGTCGAAACCACCGGTCATGAGTGGGACGGCATCCGCGAACTCAACAACCCCATGCCGCGCTGGTGGGTGTTGTGCTTCTACGCCACCATTGTCTGGGCGGTCGGCTACACCATCGCCTATCCGGCCTGGCCAATGCTGACGTCCGCCACCTCCGGCATACTCGGCTATTCGAGCCGCGGCGAGCTCAAGAAAGAAATGGCCGTGGCGGATGCTGGCAAGCAGAGCTTCGCCGACGCCATTGCGGCCAAGTCGGTCAGCGAGATCATGGCCGACGACCAGCTGCGTGACTTCGCCACCGCGGCGGGTGCGGCCGCCTTCAAGGTCAACTGCATCCAGTGCCACGGCTCTGGCGCGGAAGGCTCGCCCGGCTTCCCCAACCTCAACGACGACGACTGGCTGTGGGGCGGAAGTGCCGACAACATCTACCAGACGATCGCCCACGGCATCCGTTACGCCGGCGACCCGGACACCCATTCCTCCGAGATGCCGGCATTCGGCGACATTCTCGACAAGGACCAGATCCGGCAGGTTTCCTCCTATGTCGCTAGCCTGACGGGCAACGCCGCCGACGCAACGGCGGCCGCCGCCGGCAAGGAGGTGTTTGCCGACAATTGCGCCAGCTGCCACGGCGAAGACGCCAAGGGCAACCGCGACTTCGGCGCCCCGAACCTCACCGACGCGATCTCGCTCTACGGATCGACCGAAGCCGAGGTGGCCAGGCAGGTTCGCGCACCCAGGCATGGCGTGATGCCGGCCTGGCTGGGCAGGCTGGGCGACAGCACGGTGAAGGAACTCACCGTTTATGTTCACTCGCTGGGCGGGGGAGAATAACGTTGGACAAGCGCACCATGGAGCGGGCCGACATCGAACGGCTTGAGGCGACACCGGTCAACTCGGCCAAGAGCCGTCAGCCGCTCTATGCGCCGCGCAAGAAAATCTTCCCGAAGCGTGCTTCGGGAAGTTTTCGGCGTTTCAAGTGGTTGATCATGGCGGTCACGCTGGGCATCTACTACCTGACGCCGTGGCTGCGCTGGGATCGGGGGCCATACGCTCCCGACCAGGCCGTGTTGCTCGACATGGCCAACCGCCGCTTCTACTTCTTCCCCATCGAGATCTGGCCGCAGGAGTTCTTCTTCGTCGCCGGCCTCCTGGTCATGGCCGGCATCGGCCTGTTCCTCATCACTTCGACGGTCGGCCGCGCCTGGTGCGGCTACACCTGTCCGCAGACGGTCTGGGTCGACCTGTTCCTGGTCATCGAGCGCGCCATCGAAGGCGACCGCAACGCCCGCATCAAGCTCGATTCCGCGCCCTGGTCGTTCGACAAGCTCTGGAGGCGGGTGACAAAGCACCTGATCTGGCTGCTGATTGCGGTGGCCACCGGCGGCGCCTGGATCTTCTACTTCGCCGACGCCCCCACGCTGCTGAAGGAGCTGTTCACGTTCCAGGCCGCACCGATCGCCTACATCACCGTCGCAATCCTCACCGCCACCACCTACACCTTCGGCGGGCTGATGCGCGAGCAGGTATGCACCTACATGTGCCCGTGGCCGCGCATCCAGGCTGCGATGCTCGACGAGAACTCGCTGACGGTCACCTACAACGACTGGCGCGGCGAGCCCCGCTCGCGCCACGCCAAGAAGGCCGCCGCCGCCGGCGAGACGATTGGCGATTGCGTGGACTGCAATGCCTGCGTGGCCGTCTGCCCGATGGGCATCGACATTCGCGACGGCCAGCAGCTCGAATGCATTACCTGCGCGCTCTGCATCGACGCCTGCGACAGCGTCATGGACAAGATCGGCAAGGAACGCGGGCTCATTTCCTACGCCACGCTGAACGACTACCAGGCCAACATGGCGCTCGCCACCGGCAACGGCGCCCATGCGATCGACCCGGCCAAGGTCCGCACGCCTGCGGGCGCGCTTTCCGAAAAGGTAGCGCAGTTCCGCCTGGGCAAGCTGGTGCGGCCGCGTACCATCATCTATTTTGCGGCATGGTCGCTGGTCGGCCTCGCGCTGTTCTATGCGCTGCTCAGCCGCGACCGGCTTGAGCTCAGCGTTCTGCACGATCGCAACCCGCAGTTCGTCACCCTTTCCGACGGCTCGTTCCGCAACGGCTACACCGTCAAGCTGCTCAACATGATCCCCGAACCGCGCACCGTCGTGCTGTCGCTCGACGGCCTGCCCGGCGCCACAATGTCGGTGGTGGGCATGGAGCACGCGGAAGACCGGTCGGTCGAGGTCGCGCTGGAACCGGACCGGCTGAAGACTCTCAAGGTCTTTGTACGACTGCCGAGGTATCGCGTGCCGGGCACCGCGACTTCCTTCAAGTTCATGGTCGAGGACCAGGCGAGCGGCGAGCATGACGCCTATGTCGCGACCTTCAAGGCACCGGAGAAGAGATGATGATTGCGCGCGCGTTCCGCCCCAGGCAATTCACCGGCTGGCACATGCTGGTCGTGATGGTGCTCTTCTTCGGCACCATCTTCACCGTGAACATCGTCATGGCGGTCTACGCAAATACGAGCTGGACCGGGCTCGTGGTCCAGAACACCTATGTCGCCAGCCAAGAGTTCAACCGCAAGGCTGCCGAAGGCCGCGCGCAGGCCGCACGCGGCTGGAAGACCACGCTGGAACTGCAGCTCGGCCTGGTGCGCTTCGCCCTTGCCGACGCAAGCGGCGCGGCGGTGCACCCCAAGGGCGTGACCGCCAAGTTCCGCCGCCCCGCCTATGAAGCGGAAGACGAGACTATCACGCTGAAGCCATTGCCCGACGGCGCCTATGGCGCCGAACGGACGATCCGCGACGGCATCTGGATCGTGGAAGTCGAGGCCGATATCGGGGAAGCCCTGCCCTACCGCGATGTCCGGCGCATCGTCGTGAAGGAGGGAGCTTCCAAATGAGCTGCTGCGCCCCCACCGAAATCGTCTCCGACCTCGAGCGCGCCGAGCGCGCCGGCCCTTCGCCGGAGGAAATGCTGCTGGCCAGCCGGGCCGTCGGCGAAGGACTTCGCCAGAGCGACCTTGCGGTGCCCGGCATCCATTGCGGGGCCTGCATCCAGAAGATCGAGAGCGCCCTTTCCCGCCTCGAAGGCGTGGAAAACGCCCGCGTGAACCTGTCGACGCGCCGCGTCAGCGTGCGCTGGCACGAAGGCCGGGTGCCGCCGATCGTGCCTACCATCGAGGGCCTCGGCTACGAAACGCACCTGTTCGACCCAGAGGTCGGCCAGAAGGACAAGACGCTTGCCGAACTGATCCGGGCGTTGGGAATATCGGGCTTCGCCTCGGCCAACATCATGCTGCTTTCGGTTTCAGTGTGGTCGGGCGCCGAAGGCTCGACCCGCGACCTGTTTCACTGGGTTTCGGCGCTGATCGCCATTCCAGCACTTGTCTTTGCGGGCCGCATCTTCTTCCGCTCGGCGTGGAACGGCCTCAGGCGCGGCCGCATGAACATGGACGTGCCGATCTCGCTCGGCATCCTGCTCGCCTATGGCATGAGCATCTATGAAACCATGCATCACGGCCAGCACGCCTATTTCGACGCTTCGGCCACGTTGCTGTTCTTCCTGCTGATCGGCCGCACCTTCGACCATGTCATGCGCGAACGCGCCCGCGAGGCGGTGAAGGGGCTGGCGCGGCTTGCCGCGCGCGGCGCCATGGTACTGCGCCCCGACGGCTCGCGCGACTATCTGCCGGTCGACGAAATCGAGCCCGACATGCGCATCCTGCTCGCCGCTGGCGAGCGCGTGCCGGTGGATGCGCGCATCGAGGAAGGCGCCTCCGATCTCGACTGCTCGCTGGTGTCTGGCGAAAGCGAGCCGCAGCACGTGGCGCCGGGCGCAGAAATCCGCGCCGGCACGCTCAACCTCACCGGCCCGCTGACCATCCGCGCGCTGGCGGCGGCGAAGGATTCCTTCCTTGCCGAAATGGTGCGGATGATGGAAGCGGCCGAAGGCGGTCGCAACGTCTATCGCCGCATCGCAGATCGCGCCTCCGCGCTCTATTCGCCGGTCGTCCACCTCACAGCCTTGCTCACCTTTATCGGCTGGGCAGCGATGACCGGCGACCTGCACCGCTCCATCACCATCGCCATTTCGGTGCTGATCATCACCTGCCCCTGTGCGCTGGCGCTGGCGGTGCCGATCGTGCAGGTCGTTGCCGCACGCCGCCTGTTCGAGAGCGGCATCATGGTCAAGGACGGCTCTGCGATGGAACGCCTGGCCACCATCGACACGATCGTCTTCGACAAGACCGGCACGCTGACCGTCGGCACGCCGAGGCTGGTCAACACCGAAGCCATCGATCCCAAGGCGCTCGGCATCGCCGCCGCCATGGGCGCGCATTCGCGCCACCCGCTGTCGAAGGCGCTGGCCCAGACCGGTGCCGAGGGTCCCGGCTTCGCGCTTGGCGACATCCAGGAACTGCCCGGCTACGGCATGGAGGCGACCGCGCGCGGCGACCTCTATCGCCTCGGCCGCGCGGATTGGGCGCTGACCGACGGGCAGGCGCAAGCGGAGGCTAGCACCGTGCTGACCAAAAACGGCAGGATGCTGGCGCAGTTCGTCTTCGAGGATCGTCTGCGCGACGGGGCGACCGATGCCGTCAGGCAGCTTTCGGGCAAGAGCCTGCGCATGGAGGTACTCTCCGGCGACCGCCCGGCGGCCGTGGCAATGTTGAGCCAGGCGCTCGGCATCAAGGACTTCCGCGCCGGCGTGCTGCCGGGTGACAAGGCTGGCCGCGTGGCCGAGCTCGCCGCCGAGGGGCGCAAGGTGCTGATGGTCGGCGACGGACTGAACGACGCGCCGGCACTGGTGGCCGCGCACGTCTCCATGGCGCCTGCCACCGCAGCCGATGTCGGCCGCAACGCCGCCGATTTCGTCTTCCTGCGCGAAAGCCTGGCCGCCGTGCCGCTGGCGCTGCGCATCTCCAGGGATTCCGGCCGGCTGATCCGGCAGAACCTCGCCATTGCCGGCATCTACAACGTCATTGCTGTGCCGATCGCCATTTTGGGCTATGTTACCCCTCTGGTAGCGGCGCTTTCCATGTCGTTCTCCTCGGTGCTGGTGGTGTCCAACGCGCTTCGTCTCAAGGGCGCGGAAAAATCCACCGCCAAGGCGTCCAAGGAAAACGGCACGCACCGCGCAATGGGCACGATGGAACCGGCCAAATGACGATCCTTGTCTACCTGATCCCGATCGCCCTGCTCCTGGGCGGCCTTGGCCTGGCCGCCTTCCTCTGGTCGCTGAAAAGCGGCCAGTACGACGATCTTGACGGCGCCGCCTCCCGCATCCTGATCGACGACGGCGACAAGCCGGCCTGACGCCCTCCCACCGAGGGTGCCGCCTGCCAGCGCAACGGCAATATGTCCCAGGGCGCTTGCTTGACATCGCCCCACCTATGGCTACCATGCGCGCATGGTCGAATTCCGCCTCATCTTTCAGCGAGAGCCTCAGCGCATAAAAGCGGGAATTTAGCCCGGGCGCGATCGAAGCCTGGCTTCGCGTCCGGGGCAGCCAGGTTGCTCAACTACAACCCAGCCGCACCCATTTCGCCGAAGGGCGATAACCACAAATGGAAGCCTGATGATGCGGGGCCGCGCTTCGGCGGGTCCCAACGGCAGGACCGCCGGGAACACGGCTCTATCGCCTTTCGAGCCCAAATTGCTTGAGATTGCGACCGTCACTTCCTAAAAGGCCAAAAATCTCCCGCAACGCGCACCGTATCGCCGGACCGGCATGCGGCACGCATTGAACCGAAAGCCTCTTGAGCCAGCACTGAATTGATGATCCAGACCCCCTACTATCTTGTCGACAAGTCCCGGCTGCTCCCCAACATGGAGAAGATCGCCTATGTGCGCGAGCATTCCGGCGCCAAGCTGCTTCTGGCGCTGAAGTGCTTCGCCACCTGGTCGGTCTTCGACCTGATGCGCGAATATATGGACGGCACCACTTCGTCGTCGCTCAACGAGGTCAGGCTCGGCCGCGAAAAGTTCGGCGGCGAGACCCACGCCTATTCGGTCGCCTATGCCGATCACGAGATCGATGAGGTCGTGGCCAATGCCGACAAGATCATCTTCAATTCCATCGGCCAGCTAGAGCGCTTCGCCGACAAGGCGAGCGGCCTTGCGCGCGGCCTTCGCCTCAACCCGCAGGTCAGCTCGTCCAGCTTCGATCTCGCCGATCCGGCGCGCCCCTTCAGCCGTCTGGGCGAGTGGGACGTGGCCAAGGTCGAGGCCGTGATGGACCGCATCAGCGGCTTCATGATCCACAACAACTGCGAGAACGAGGACTTTGGCCTCTTCGACCGCATGCTCTCGCAGATCGAGGAGAAGTTCGGCGCGCTGCTCGGCCGCGTCGAATGGGTGAGCCTTGGCGGCGGCATCCACTTCACCGGCGAGAACTACCCGCTCGACAAGTTCTGCGCGCGCCTGAAGGCATTTTCCGAGCGCTACGGCGTGCAGGTCTATCTGGAGCCGGGCGAAGCCGCCATCACCAAAAGCACGACGCTGGAAGTGACCGTGCTTGACATGCTGAACAACGGCAAGGACCTCGCCATCGTCGACAGCTCGATCGAGGCTCACATGCTCGATCTGCTGATCTACCGCCAGGACGCCAAGGTCTCGCCCGATGCGGGGCCGCACAGCTACATGGTCTGCGGCAAGTCGTGCCTGGCCGGCGACATCTTCGGCGAGTTCCGCTTCGAGGAAAAGCTCAAGGTCGGCGACCGGATCTCGATCCAGGACGCCGCCGGCTACACAATGGTCAAAAAGAACTGGTTCAACGGCGTGCGCATGCCGTCCATCGCGGTGCGCGAGCTGGACGGCACCGTGCGCGTGGTGCGCGAGTTCGGTTTTGAGGATTACGTCGCAAGCCTCTCGTGAGGCTTGCCGGGTTTTGCCAACGGGACAGAAGGAGACAAACGCCCGAATGAAGAAGAACGTTCTGATCATCGGCGCGGGCGGCGTGGCCCAGGTCGTCGCTCACAAATGCGCACAGCATAACGACGTGTTCGGCGACATCCATGTCGCTTCGCGCACACTCGGCAAATGCACTGCCATCATCGAGTCTATCCGGCAGAAGAACAGCCTGAAAAAGGCTGACGGCGTGTTGGAAGCACACGCGCTCGACGCGATGGACATCGAGGCGACCAAGGCGCTGATCGAAAAGACCAAAAGTCGAATCGTCATCAATGTCGGCTCGGCCTTCCTCAACATGTCGGTGCTGTCTGCATGCATCGCCACGGGCGCGGCCTATATCGACACGGCCATCCACGAAGATCCGACCAAGATCTGCGAAACGCCGCCATGGTATGCCAACTATGAGTGGAAGCGCCGCGAGGAATGCGAGAAGGCCGGCGTCACCGCCATTCTCGGCGCTGGCTTCGACCCCGGCGTGGTGAATGCCTATGCCAAGCTGGCTTTCGACGAGTATTTCGACAAGATCGATTCCGTCGATATCGTCGACATCAACGCCGGCAGCCATGGCAAGTATTTCGCGACGAACTTCGACCCGGAGATCAACTTCCGCGAATTCACCGGCCAGGTCTGGTCGTGGCAGGACAACCAGTGGGTCTCGCACAAGATGTTCGAGGTCGGCCAGGAGTGGGACCTGCCGGTGGTCGGCAAGCAGAAGGCCTACATGACCGGCCATGACGAGGTGCACTCGCTGTCGCAGATCCTCGGCATTCCGACGGTCCGCTTCTGGATGGGCTTCGGCGACCACTACATCAACGTCTTCACCGTGCTGAAGAACCTCGGCCTTCTGTCCGAGAAGCCGGTCAAGACCGCCGAAGGCGTGGAAGTCGTGCCGCTCAAGGTGGTCAAGGCAGTCCTGCCCGATCCGTCCTCGCTGGCGCCGTCCTACAGCGGCAAGACCTGCATCGGCGACTTCGTGAAGGGCGTGAAGGACGGCAAGGAACGCGAGGTCTTCATCTACAACGTCGCCGACCATGCCGAAGCCTATCAGGAAGTCGGCAGCCAGGGCATTTCCTACACGGCCGGCGTGCCGGCCGTGGCCGCCGCGCTCCTGGTCGCGAAGGGCGACTGGGACGTCAAGAAGATGGCCAACGTCGAGGACCTGCCGCCCCGGCCGTTCCTGGGCGTGCTCAACGAGATCGGCCTGCCGACGCGCATCAAGGATGCCGATGGCGACCGCGCGCTTGAGTTCCCCGAATTCCGCATGGCCGCCGAATAAGGCTGACGAAACGTGGCATTGCCGCATTGAAGCCCTTCGCGCCCCCTCCCTCGGGAGGGGGCGTTTTCATTTGAAGCTACCCCTACCCCCTCCCCACAAGGGGGAGGAGAATCTCGCGGCTTGGCCGTCTGGTACCAACCTTCAGCGTTTTGGAGATCACGGCGGCGAAATCGTCCCCCTCCCCCTTGTGGGGAGGGGCTAGGGGCGGGGGTACAAACCGCCTCGAAGCATCCGTATAGCGATAGCCCTACCCACCGGAGGGGGCGTTTTCGTTTGCGAAAAGGCTGTTCTCAAGCGGCCTGGGCGGTGTCGCGTCGGCCTCTGCCCGTATCCAGTTCAGGAAGGACGCCACCGAGGCCTTCGGGACCCCGTGCTTCAGCACGACATAGTAGGCCGAGCGCGGCCGCAACGTTTCCACCGACACGCGCACCAGCTGGCCGCGCTGCAGCAGATCAT
Organism: Mesorhizobium sp. KR2-14; assembly: GCF_040049255.1. NCBI lineage: Bacteria > Pseudomonadati > Pseudomonadota > Alphaproteobacteria > Hyphomicrobiales > Phyllobacteriaceae > Mesorhizobium > Mesorhizobium sp. KR2-14. Next base: position 148,908 of record NZ_JBDZDR010000009.1, read on the forward strand.
CCACCAGCCGATGCCAGCCCAGCGCAATGCCTTCGCCGCGCATCGCCGCGTAGAGCGCGTCGGTGTAGAAATTGCAGCTAAGCGTGATGTTCTTGCGCTCGCCGCCGTGCCCGAACGCGCCCAGCCAATGGTCCCAGTCGACCCAGGTCGGCTCATGCGCGTCGCTGGCGATGAGATTGTGGCGGGCAAGGTCGGCGACGCAATCGGGCGCGCTGCGCTGGGCAAGATAGTCGGGGCTGCACACCGGAAACACGTCGTCGCCGAACAGCAGGATCGCCTTGCCGTCCGGCCAGTTGCCGTCGCCGTAGCGGATCGCCACGTCGATCTCGTCGCGCAGCAGGTCGACGCTGGGGTCCTGGGTCACGATCTTGAGCTTGATATCGGGATCGGTGCGCCGGAAGCTCGAAACCTTCGGCAGCAGCCAGAAATGCGAGAACGCCACCGTGGCCGAGATGGTCAGTTCGCCGGCATCCCTGCCGCTGGTGATGGTGCGCACCGTCTGCGCCACGATGCCGAGCGCCTCCGACATCGAGGCGGCCAGTGCCCTGCCCGGCTCCGTCAGCTCGATCGCGCGATGCATGCGGCGAAACAGTGGAAAGCCGAGGCTGCTTTCCAGCGCCTGTACCTGCCGGCTCACCGCCGCCTGGGTGATGCCAAGCTCGGCCGCCGCGCGGGTAAAGCTTGCCTGTCGGGCCGCCGCCTCGAACACCACCAGAGCCGTCATCGAAGGCAATTGCCTGCGAAACCCTGACATTACAAAACCTCATGCAAGGCGTTCCAAAAAATGCCGTTGACGCTTTATCGCATAATGACCGCTTATGCACTGTCGATATCCGCAGGCCCTGCTTCGCAGCGGCGCTTCTTGCGGGAGGAGATCGCAATCGAAACATGACGCCGCAGGCGCGCAACGCCGGGGCATCGTGTTCGCGCAGCAGCTGAGAAACGGAATTCGAGACCATGACCACCCCTGCCACGCCCACCCAGGAACAGAGATCGGGCGGACGCGAAGCGCGCCGGCGCGCCCGCATGAGCCGTTCGCCGAGCGGCCTGCACCGGCCCTACATCGTGCGCGGCATTCCCACCTACGACGTGATGTCGGAGGAGAACCTGCTGCGCATCGAGGCGACCGCAGATCGCATCCTTGCCGAGATCGGCATCGAGTTCCGCGATGACCCGGTGGCGCTGGACCACTGGAAGCGCGCGGGCGCAAAGGTCGAAGGCGTGCTGGTCAAGTTCGAGCCCGGCATGCTGCGCGAGATCCTCAAGACCGCGCCGGCCGAGTTCACCCAGCATGCGCGCAACCCCGCCAATTCGGTGCGCATCGGCGGCAAGAACGTCGTGTTCTCGCCGGCCTACGGCTCGCCTTTCGTCATGGATCTCGACAAGGGCCGCCGCTACGGCACCATCGAGGATTTTGAGAACTTCGTGAAGCTGGCGCAGTCCTCGCCCTGGCTGCATCACTCCGGCGGCACGGTGTGCGAGCCGGTCGACGTGCCGGTCAACAAGCGCCATCTCGACATGGTCTATGCCCATATCCGCTATTCGGATCGCGGCTTCATGGGCTCGGTGACGGCCGAAAGCCGGGCCGAAGACTCCATCGACATGGCGCGCCTCGTCTTCGGCGAGCAATTCACCGACGAGAACTGCGTCATCCTTGGCAACGTCAACGTCAACTCGCCGCTGGTGTGGGACGCCACCATGACCACGGCGCTGCGCGCCTATGCCCGCGCCAACCAGGCCGCTGTCGTGGTGCCCTTCATCCTCGGCGGCGCCATGGGCCCGGTCACCAATGCCGGCGCGATTGCCCAGTCGCTGGCCGAAACCATGGCTGGCTGCGCGCTGACCCAGCTCGAGCGGCCCGGCGCGCCGGTGATCTTCGGCAACTTCCTGTCCTCCATGTCGCTGCGCTCGGGCTCGCCCACTTTCGGCACGCCGGAGCCGGCGGTCGGCTCTATGGTCATCGGACAGCTCGCGCGCAGGCTCGGCCTGCCGCTCAGGTGCTCGGGCAACTTCACCACCTCGAAGCTGCCCGACGCCCAGGCCATGAACGAGGGCACTGTGTCGATGCTGGCTGCCGTGCATTGCGGCGCCAATTTCATCCTGCATTCGGCCGGCTTCCTCGACGGGCTGTTGTCCATGTCCTACGAGAAGTTCGTCATGGACACAGACTTCTGCGGCGCGCTGCACAGCTATCTCGACGGCGTGAAGGTGGATGACAACCAGCTCGCGCTCGACGCCTTCCAGGAGGTCGGCCCGGGCAACCACTTCTTCGGCTGCGCCCACACCATGGGGAACTACGAAACCGCCTTCTGGGATTCGGAGATCGCCGACAACGAGGCCTTCGAGAAATGGGAGGCCGCCGGCTCCGAGGACGCCGCCACCCGCGCCAACAAGCGCTGGAAGAAGGCGCTGGCAGAGTACGAGGCGCCGCCGCTCGACGAAGGCATCGACGAGGCCTTGAAGGATTTTGTCGCACGCCGCAAGGCATCGATGGACGACGCCTGGTATTGATGTGAAAAAAGGCTTCCGCCGGTCTCGGCGGAAGCCTTTTTCTTCTCGGTCGCCCCCTACCAGCCGCGCCGGCCCGGGCAGCTCAATGCGCCGCGAGGCTGTTCCACAGCATGTAGATCGCGACCGCGAAGATGATCGCCGCGAAGATCCGGTTGAGCAGGCCCTTCTTGCCGGCAAGCCTTGCGGCAAGCGCCGTTCCCACGAAGCCACCGAGAATACCGCCGCCGATGAACTCGGCCGCCAGCGGCCAGTCCACGAGGCCCGACGCGGCATAGTTCACCGCCGTGGCAAGACCGAGCGCGCCCACGGCCAGCAGCGAGGAGCCCACGGCACTGAACATCGGCATGCCGGTGGCAAACATCAGCCCCGGCACGATGAGGAAGCCGCCGCCGATGCCGAAGAAGCCGGAGGCCATGCCGGCCATCAGCGCGACCAGCGCCGTCATCAGGCACATGCGCAGGTCCACCGGCCGTTGCGCCGAGCCCCGGTCCCGGCGCGGCTTCAGCATCAGGCCGCCCACAACCATCATCAGCAGCGCGAACAGGGCAAGCAGGTGCTGTCCGTCCATCGCCTTGCCAATGCTCGAGCCAACCAGGGCTCCGAGCGTGCCAATGACGGCGAAGACGATGGCGCAGCGCCACCAAACATTGCCCTTCAGCGCATGGCCGGTGAAATTGGCGAAGGCATTGACCGACACGGCCAGCGCGCCAGTGCCGATCGCCACATGCGGGCTGGCCACGCCGACGACATAGAGCAGCAGCGGCGTGGCGAGGATCGAGCCGCCACCGCCGACCAGGCCGAGCATGAAGCCGACCAGGCTGCCCGAGCCGACCGCGCTCAGCATTGTCCCGGTCATGACCGGAGCCTCCGATAGCGGCGGTCATGGACAACCATCCCCGTCACCATTGCGGCAACGAAAAGCGCGGTCTGCCAAATGCCCAGCGATAGCGACGCGACGGCCGGGCCGGGGCAGAAGCCGCCAAGCCCCCAGCCCAGGCCGAAGATCGCCGAGCCCAGGATCAGCCGGCCGTCGATCCGGTTCATCTCCGGCAGGTGGAAGGCCGGCTCGAAGGCGGGGCGGCTCATACGCCGGGCAAGCGTCACACCGCCGAACGCCACGATGACGGCTCCGCCAAGAACGAAGGCCAGGCTCGGGTCCCAGTTGCCGAAAATGTCCAGGAAGCCCTGCACGCGCGCCGGGTTGAGCATGCCCGAAAGCGCCAGGCCGAAGCCGAAGATCACGCCCGCGGCGAGCGCTACGAAAATCTGTGCCGAACGTGCCATTAGAGTCCAAGCCCCCGAAGAATGGCGACTGCCACGATGCCGGCCGCAAGGAAGGTCAGCGTTGCCACGAAGGACCGCGGCGAAAACCGCGCCAGGCCGAGCACGCCATGGCCGCTCGTGCAGCCCGAGCCCATGCGCGTGCCGAAGCCAACCAGCAGGCCGGCGACGATGATGATCGGCCAGGCAACCGTGACGGTCACCGCCGGCCACTGCCCAAACAGCGACAGGAACAGCACCGGCCCGAGCAGAAGGCCGACGACGAAGGCTAGGTTGGTGGAAATGTTGATCCCGCAGGCCAGGCGGCCGACGATGCCGCTGATGCCGGCGATGCGTCCGTTGAGCACAAGCAGGATTGCGGCGGAAAGCCCGATCAGCATCCCGCCTGCGAGCGAGGGCCAGTATGCGGTCATGCCCGCTCTCCTTCATTACAATAGATGCCATAGAGCGCCTCGATGAGGCGGGCGGCCTTCTCCTCCGTTAGCCGGTAGAAGATCTGCTTGCCCTCGCGGCGCGTTTCCACGATGCCGGCCTGGCGCAGCACGGTAAGCTGCTGCGAAAGGGTCGGCTGGTGGATGTCGAGTTTTTCTTCCAACTCGCCCACCGAATACTCGCCTTCCACCAGGGTGCAGGCGAGCATCAGGCGCACAGGGTGAGCCAGCGTCTTGAGCAGCACAGCCACCTCTCCGGCGCTCGCCGCCATGTCGGCCAGAGGCTTGCCCACCGGCCGGATGTTTTCCATCACGTTCACCATTTTGCTCCTTCCAGCGCATCGAGCGGGAATTTCAGATACCGCCGGCCGTTGCTTTCGGGCTCCGGCAGCCTGCCACCCCGCACATTGACCTGCAGCGCGTGCAGGATCAGCTTCGGCATCGGCAGCGTCTTGTCGCGCGCTTCCCTGATCTTCACGAAGGAGGCCTCGTCCATGCCGGCGATATGCGGGTTGGCGCGCTTCTGCTCCGCCACCGTGCTTTCCCAGCGCGGCGCACGGCCGTTGGGCTGGTAGTCATGCCCGGTGTAGATGCGGGTCTCGTCGGGCAGCGCCAGGATGTCCTGGATCGAGCGCCACAAAACCTGCGCGCTGCCGCCCGGAAAGTCCGCGCGCGCCGTACCGCTGTCGGGCACGAACATCGTGTCGTGCACGAAGGCCGCATCGCCGATCACATAGGTGATCGAGGCCAGCGTGTGGCCGGGCGAGAACAGCACATGCGCTTCGATATTGCCGACCTTGAACTTGTCGCCATGGGCGAACAGCCGGTCCCACTGCGAGCCGTCGGTCTTCAACTCGGGCCAGTTGTAGATCTCCTTCCACAGCTTCTGGACGTCGACGACATGCTCGCCGATCGCGGTCGGCGCGCCGGTCTTCTGCTTCAGGTAGTGGGCGGCCGAAAAATGGTCGGCATGGGGATGGGTGTCGAGAATCCATTCGACCCTCAGCCCCTCTCTCTCGACATAGGCGAGAATGGCGTCGGCGCTTTCCGTGGAGGTCGAGCCGGACTTCTCGTCGAAGTCGAGCACGGGATCGACGATGGCGCATTTCTTCGTCTCGGGATCGGTCACCACATATTGCACGCTCCAGGTGCGCGGGTCGAAGAACGCCTCCACGTCCGGATGCTTGCGGTCGCGCGCCAGCCAGTTGGCGGCCATGGAAAGGTCGAGGCCGTGCGCCTTGCCGAAAGACAGCACCTCATCCGCCTTCATGCGGCCGTCGAGAACTTCGCCCAAGGCATACAGCGCCAGCGCTCGCGCGCCGCTCTTGCAATGCGCCACCACAGGGCCCTTGGCCTGTGCAACTGTCGCCTGAAAGGCACGAATGTCGGCCTCGGTGATCGTGGGTCCCGTGACGGGGATGAAGTCATAGCCGATACCCGCGCTCTCGGCCGCGCGCCTTTCGGCGGCCGTTCCGGGCTGTCCGGCTTCTTCGGCATCGGGGCGCACGTTGACAAGCTTCGAAACCCCCTCTTCCGCCAGCCGCGCGAAATCGGCGAGTTGCGGTTGTCCGGCGACAGAGAGCCGCTCGTCGATCTTGATCGTCTGCATGGGTAGCTTCCCTTTCCAGAACTCAATATACGTTCTCATATATTGTATTTTGTCTAAATGACAAGAGGCTTTCCCAAACCGCGCATGCGCAATGGACCGGCCAGGAAAAAGCGCCTCAGGCGCCCGTCGGATCTTTCCGCAATTGTCGAGGCAAGCCGGCGGATCCCACAAAAATTCGCGACGAGCGGTGCCGGTCCGAGCCCGCCGCCACCCCTTCAGGATCGTCGGAAGAAAAGCGGCTGTGGAAAAACTTCGATAGCCTTATCATTTTAAGGGTTCGGTTTAAGTGTCGTTAACCCTGCGTCAGGCAGGGTCACGACGCATGAAATTCTCCCTGAAGTTCATGCAGGCGGCTCCGGTTCCCCCAACACCCCACCCGGAGTCGCCACCCACGGGCGGCGTGGCCGCCTTCCCGGTCAGAGCACCGGTTCCCGATGGCTCGTCCTCCCCCATCTCCGCACCGAACCACCGTCCGCCGGTGCGCGGAAATTTCGCCGCAATGCCATCCAAATCCGCTGGCAAGGCGAAGTGGTTTCACTGGCCGAACAAGAAAACTGATTGGTCGATTAATAATTTGTTGAGCGCCTACGATGACCATCGTGGCGCCCCTGAGACCGCGCATGTTCCAATTCGATAATGATCTGTTCCTGCTCCTGAATGCCGGCTCGGCGCCCAACGCCACGGTGGCGTGGCTGGCTATTTTCATAACCAGGTTTCTCGTCCTGCTGATTCCACTCGGCCTGGCCGGCCTTTGGATTTCCGGCGGGCGCCGCAATCGGCTCACCGCGATAGCTCTCTGCGCCGCGCTGGCAATCGCCATCGTCATGAGCGCCATTGTCGGGCTGGTCTTCTTCAGGCCTCGCCCCTTCATGGTCGGTCTCGGCCACGCATTGGTCGACCACCGCCCCAACTCCTCATTCCCCAGCAATCACGCGCTCGCCTTTGCCACCTGTGCAGCAGTGCTGTTCATGGTCAGGCGCAAGGGAGCCGCCTGGATCGCGACGGCGGCGGGCATCATCGTCGCCTGGTCGAGAATTTATATCGGCGTCCACTACCCTCTCGACATGCTCGGCTCCATCGTGCTCGCCGTATTGGCGGCCATGGCCTCGCTCTGGATCATGGATCGCCACGGCGCGCAGTTGCTGTCTCTCGCGGAGCGCATGGAGAGGCTTGTCCTGGCGCCGTTCAGCAAAACATAGGAGCTCCGTGCCCCGGCCCGGCAAGGCTAGGTCACCACCGGGCGGTCCTGCGGCGATGCTGAAACTCAAGCGCCACCAGATGCCCCCTCAGGGCCTTGGCAAGCCCCGCCCCGTCGACCACGCCGTCCTGAAACTTCCGCGTGAGGAATTTCGCTGCATCTCGTCCCTTTTCGGAGGGCACACCCTTAACGAAGCCGGCGTCGGCCAGGACCTGCTCGATGAGCGCCATGTCAGAGGACGAAAGATATTGCCGGTGACTGTGGGAAGTCATCCCGTTCTCCCAATTGGATTGTCTGCAGCCCCCCGGCAATCGGCAGCAATGGTGCCGACATGGCAATGTTGCACACCACCGACGGTGGCGTCTATTCGAGACAATGCCCGACCAATGACAGGTCTTTTACGGACAATACCCATTGCGGATATGCATGTTTCATCCAAATTATCCTTGCCGCAGGGTTTTCCGGTTCCATAACGTGAACATCGTTACGGCGGGTTTTGCCGCCGACCACCAGATGACATGATCGACCAGGACCCTCGCGGAGAGATGGAAACCAGCATGAGTGGCTGTTCGCTCGTCTGGCTGCGCAACGACCTGCGCCTAGCCGACAATCCCGCGCTCGCGTCGGCAATCGCCCGCGGCGCAGGCGTGGTCGCGCTCTATGTTCACGAGACCGCTCCCGGTCTCAGGCCTCCCGGGGGCGCGGCGCGCTGGTGGCTGGAAAGAAGCCTCGCTTCGCTTCGGGACAGTCTCGCTGAAGCGGGCATCGAGCTTCTGGTCGAGACCGGCGACGCCAGGGAAATCGTGCCGGAGCAGGCCGCGCGCCTGAAGGCGGCTTTCGTATGCTGGAACCGCAGACATGCGCCCGCCGAGCGTGAAACCGACGCCGCCATAAAAACAACCCTGCGCGAAAACGGAGCCGCCGCCGCATCCTTTCCCGGCAATGTGCTCGTCGAGCCCTGGGAAGTTCGCACCGGCGGCGGCGGGCCCTACCAGGTCTTCACCCCTTTCGCCAAGGCAGTACGCCAGCATCTCGTGGCGCCTCCACTCTCTCACCCGAAGGCAGGCTCCCTAACAACCGCGACCTCCTCGGCTGTTGAAGGCCCCCCCACCGGCGAGCCGACCTGGTCGCAAAAGCTCGCGAAACACTGGCTCTTGGGCGAAGAGGCCGCCCGCGCGGCTCTGCTGCGCTTCCTGGACAATTGCCTTGCCGGCTACGCCGAGAACCGCGACCGCCCGGCCATCGACGGAACCTCATCGCTATCGCCATATCTGCGCTTCGGCGAGATCAGCGCCAGGCAAGTGTGGCACGCCGCCAGCGCCGTCTCGGCACAAGACCCGGTAAAGGCAGCGCAGGTGGAAAAATTCCTTTCCGAGCTGATCTGGCGCGACTTCAACTATCACCAACTCTATCATCGCCCCGATATCGCCAGCCTCGACATGCGCGACAGCCTGGCCAGCCTGGAATGGCGCAACGACGAAGCTGCGCTGCGTGCCTGGCAGCGGGGTCTCACCGGGTTCCCGATCGTGGATGCCGGCATGCGCCAGCTTTGGGAAACCGGATGGATGCACAACCGCGTGCGAATGCTGGCGGCGTCACTGCTGACAAAGAACCTGCTCATCGACTGGCGGCTGGGCGAAAGATGGTTCTGGGACACGCTGGTCGACGCGGACATGGCCAGTAATCCAGGAAACTGGCAGTGGGTGGCCGGCTGCGGCATGGACGCCGCGCCCTATTTCCGCATCTTCAACCCCGTCCTGCAAGGCCAGCGGTTCGACCCGGACGGCGCCTATGTCAAACGCTGGGTGCCTGAACTGGCCGGCCTGCCCGCCACCTGGGTGCACCGCCCGTTCGAAGCCCCCGAAGACGAGCTCACGGCCGCCGGCGTGATCCTGGGCGAAACCTACCCACGCCCGCTCGTCGACCTGAAGGCCTCGCGAGACCGCGCAATGCGGGCCCGAGCAGTATCATAGCTTGCCGACATCCGCGGCTGGGCGCGGGCTCGCTCTCACTACCTGTGCTGGCATTTTTTTTGCACTTGACATCCAGAGGTAGAAACCTACTTGGCGGTGTACCCAAACCTAAGAGGGAAGAGGAAGTATGCCAAAGCAACGACCTCGACCGAAGAGATTGCGCGCGACGGCGCCCGGGTCCACTCAAGATGAGACAAAGCCAAGGCTCCTTCTCGCGGGATATGATCCGGCGGCCACAGGCTATGCGCCCGTGTTACAGCCGGGTCATCCTCCGGAACGCCCGCTCATATTCATTGTCGACCACGACCATGAGGTTCGCGACAGGATTCGCAGGATCCTTGTGCAGTCTGGCTGGACCGTCGAGGACCATGGAACGCCCGACGATTATCTCGAGGCCTGCCGTCTGCATCCACCGGATGAAACTTGCCGTTGGTCGCCTGCCATCGTCATTGCCAGCAAGAGTGACATGTCGATGGCCATCCAGGTCATAAAGATAAGCGCATCGAACTTCATTTCAAAACCGGTCAAACGCGACGAATTGCTGCTTGGGCTCGAGCGTGCGCTTGAGTGGGCAAGGCGAGGGTTCAGGCCACCCGACCCGGAAGAGTTTTCCGGCAGCCATATCTCAAGGCTGACACCCCGGCAGGTGCAGATCATGGAACTGGTACTCGCCGGGCACCCAAGCAAGAACATCGCTGCGGATCTCGGCATCAGTCGACGCACGGTCGAGAACCATCGCTCCGCCATCATGAAAAAGGCAGGCGTGAAATCTCTGCCGGCCTTGACCAGGCTGGCGCTTGCCAGGTCCTGGAACGCGACGGACACCTCAGCCCCTGACGAATAAGCTCCGTCGCAGAGTCAGCCGCTGGGTTCGTGGCAGACGCTGCCACAGGCGCTTTCAAGTAAACGCTAGATCTTACCGGAATCATGTCCGGATCTTAGATATTCGTCGATATATTTTGCTATCGCGTCAGTTCCTTCCGGCACGTGATACTCATGGCCCTTGGCGAATGCCAGGTATCCATAGACCTGCCTGTTATCGATATACTGTGAAATCCCGCCGGTTCTCGCACTTTCCGAAAACACTACGTATTCGTGGCGGCCGGTATCATCGGTGTATCGCAGGTTCTTTGCGACGTCCGAGCGTACGAGATAGGTGCAGTGAACGACTGGCACCTCATGGACACCGCGAATCCATCTGTTCAAAATCCAGTAATACTGGTCGCAGTCCTTGTAGTAACCATTCTCGTCGATCTCCGCATGGAAGTTCGAATAGATCAAATGAGGATTCATGGATCGCAACAATGGCGAGGCAATCGGAACATTTAGCGAAAGCAACTCGCGCAGTGTGGAGGGTATCAGGAAATTGTCCACATCGGCCACGAAGTAGAAATCGCAATCATTCTCGACGGCGCGCCTCAGGCTGATGTCGCGGATTTCGCCGAGAACCCGGAACCGCGTTGGGTTCCATTCGTGCACGGCATACTGCTCGACGCGGGTCTCAACGTCCTCCGCATTGAATTCAACACCGGCGTAGAGATGCCCCACACGTCCCACCCAATCGCGCAGGATACCTTCCGTTCCGTCGGTGTTGTTGTTGGTGCGGATGTACAGGAAGATGGAAGACTTCGGGTATTCGAGCGCTTCGATGCACCGGAGATATCGCGGCAGAAACTCCTCTTTCTGCTTGGCCAAGATGGCAAGAAGCACCCTTGGCGATCCAGCTACGCGCGAATGGAGCCATCTCGGCGGCATCAGGGCATGTTGTTCCGCGAAGCTCTTGGCTGCCGCCGATCCCAGGTCCGGCTCCTTCGTCAATCGTCCGCTCGCAAACCGGGCGTTCGACACCACACGAGAAAGATCGGTGCCCGCGAGTTTTCCCGTCGCGAGGATTTTCAGGCAGGCGTCGAGGCTCTCCGCATAGTGCCCTGACCAGTATGCGTTGACAGAAAACTCATCCAGAAGGCCGGTCTCGTAGATCCAGCGCTCGACGAACAGCCCGTCGGCCGGCATGGCTATGGCCAATCCCCGCTTCGCAAGCTGGTACCCTTCCTCGTAGCGCTTCCTGTGGCGGCAGAATTTGCTCGCTGCGTGCAGGGCCTCGGATCGGGTTGCCAAGGCATTCGACGCGCGAACATATGCATCGATCACCTCCTGCTCGGGATGGCCAAGCCACTCCTTGAGCTGGGCCGCATAATAGAGGCTGACGAATACTTCCTGCGGCCAGAACCCCATCTCGGCCCTGATCAGGTAATTTTCCAACGCCTTTCCGCGCTCGCCGCAATCGCGGTAGCTCTGCGCAAGGTAAAACCGGTAGCGCGAGAGCAGGAACGCGCTGGTCTCCGTCTCCAGCGCGGCCTCAAGCACCGCAGCGTCGCGCCGATAGGTCTGCGGGTCTTTCCGGCGCGCACCGTCGTGGTTTCGTCTCATGCGGATCCCGGAGAGGTGCCCTGAAGGGCCGGCATCATCGCAGGTGATGTATTCGTGCAGAACGCCTTCGTAGCGCCACGGCAGGGCGCTTCGCACCAGCTGCGTGCGTCGGTACGCGATCGTGGTATCGGCAATGTCTATCGAGTAGGAGTCTGCCGCCAGTGGAGGAAGACCTCCGCCGGGCCCGATCTCCAGGGTGTCGTCCGCATCGATGATCAGCGTGTACTCGCTCTTCCCGCGGGCCAGATCGAGGGCTTCGGAGCGATTGTGGGCAAAGTCGCGCCAGGGCCTCTCGTGCAACTCGCCGGGCAGGGTGCGCATGTGCTCGCGGATAATGTCCTGGGTGCCATCGGTGGACCCGGTATCGACGATCACCCAGTAGTCGATGATCGGCCGCACACTGTCGAGACACCGGCGGATCACCGCCGCCTCGTTCTTGACGATCATGTTCAGGCAAACTTTCCGGCTTGGGGTGGTCATCGTATACTCCGTCGAGAAGAGCTGGATGATGAGGTGCACTCATGCCCGCCTGCGGCCATCCCATGAAGAGACGGCATTTTCTGTCTTTGCTCGGGATTGGCGTAGCGCTTCCGTTGAAGAATGCCATGGCGCGCCCCACTTCTTCGAACGTGACGCTGCTCAACGCCGAACTGGAGCTTGGGGGTGAGTGGGGCGGATCCGCGCCTGCAGATGCAGCCGCAGTGATCGAGCGTATGCGCAGGGCCTGTTTGGCGGATGTTGCCCTGCTCTCCGACCGCCAGCCCCAAAGACTTCGCGTCGACGACAAGTCGGGGAGCAATCCCTCTATCTGGCTTCACACCGACAAGCCGACGACCGCCTGGATCAACGTCATCGTCGGCACTCGCGACTGGTGCAATCTCGCCTATCAGTTCGGGCATGAATTCGGCCACGTGTTCTGCAACAGCTGGCAGCGGGATGCCAAGCCGCGCAACCCCTGCCAGTGGATAGAGGAAGCGCTGGCCGAAGCCTTCTCGCTGCGCGGCCTGCGGCTCCTGGCCGACGACTGGATGCGCGCACCTCCCTTCCCGAACGACGCGAAATACGCCAGCTCCATCCGGAACTACCGGGAAGCTCTTGTGACCGGTTATCGCAAGACTGCGCAGGAACAACGCGTTCCGGCGGGGTTCAGTGCCTGGTTCAAGAGCCAGAAGCCTTTCCTCGACGAGCAGGGTGGCCTTGCTTCCGCGCGCGGCGCGGTGCTGACGATGCTCGATCTTCTGGAAGGCGATCCCGCCATGGTCGCGGACTTGGGAGCACTGAACCGATGGCCGGAGCGGAGCGGCGTTCCCTTGCACGACTACCTCGACTTCTGGAAAAAGAGCTGCACGGATCTGAACGCGCCTGGCCTCTTGCCGGCGCGACTGGGCGAGCTTTTCGCCGACCCCTGAGCGGACGCCGTTTCGGATGGGCCCCTGCTTTTGCCGAGGTCGAGTGATGCCATTCCCCTACCCCCTTTCCATATCCGCCAGCGAAGCCGTTCCGGGCACCGCTTCCGTCTGGCGAAGCGGCACGCGCTCGAGTGCGGCGAGCTCGTCGCTCGCCTCGGCTGCTCCGAGGGAAGCCGCATGCGCATACCAACGTTTTCCTGCTTCCATATCCTGCGGCCCGCCCAAGCCTTTCACCGCATAGCGCGCAAGCATCACGGCAGCCGTCGGGTGGCCTTGGTCGGCGGCCTGAGCGAACCAGCGCCGGGCCTCCTGATGATCGGTCTCAAGATCATGATCGCCGCCGTGAAGGACGCCCAGAGCGAACATTGCGCCCGAGTGCCCTCCGCTCGCTGCGCGCAGGAGCCAGGATCTTGCCAGTTGATGATCGCGCGGCACGCCGCGGCCGACCACAAGCAGCTCCGCAAGCGCCACCTGTGCGTCCGCCAAACCGGCCTCTGCGGCACGGGCAAGCCAGATCGCGGCCTCGGCATCGTCCCTTGCCACGCCGCGGCCCTCGACAAGCATTCGGCCAAACCAGTATTGCGCGTTCGGAACTCCCGCCGCAGCGCGCTTCAGCCAGAAAGCGGCAAGCTCGTCGTTGCGGGGTTCGCCCACGCCTTCAGCTAGACAGACGGCGTAGTTGAACGCGCCGATCAGGTCGCCTTGCTCGGCCGCGCGCTTGAACCACTCATGCACGGGCGGTGGTTCGCTCTCGAGCGAGGCTGCCTCTCCCGTCTGCAACAGTACCGCGAGGTCGGTTTGGGCTTCCTGATGGCCGGCCTCAGCCGCCCGATTGAACCAGATGGCTGCCTCGTCCGCGTCCCGCACGACGCCAGCACCGGTAAGATAAAGCATCCCAAGCGCACGCGCCGCCGCTCCGTGCCCGCGCTCGGCCGCGGTGTGTGCGCGGCCTCGGCGTAGTTCGGCGGCATGCACCCGCCACGGGCATAGATATCGCCGAGCATGGCTGCCGCGTCGCGGTCGCCGCCGACAGCGGCGCGGCGCAGCCAGCTTTCGCCGTTGAGCGGATCGGCCGGCCCCCCGCGGCCCTCGAGCAGCATCATGCCAAGCCTGGCCTGGGCGTTGCCGTGCCCGGCCTCCGCGGCGACTTTGAAGTGATGCCGCGCCTTTGCATCGTTCGGCGCGCCAGCATCGCGTTCGGCGCTTACGCCGAGCAGGTAATGCGCGGTGGGCAAGCCTGCTTCCGCGGCGCGGGCGAGCTCGGCATGGGCGGCCATCGTCATGGTCGTTCTGTTCGCGCGTACTATCAGCGCAATGGCATAGCCAAGCCTGCCTTGCGGGCAACCCTGCCGGGCCGACTTGCGGTACCAGCTGAACGCTGCGTCTGGATCGCGCAAATCATCGGGTCCGGACGAAAGGATGAAGGCGAGCATTGCCTGCGCATCCGGTGCACCCGCCTCGGCCGCGCGACGCGCCCAGAGCGCGGCCGCATGGTAATCGGGCTCGGCATTCTGCGCCGCAACCGGCTCGAACAAACCGCCGCCCTGCTCCACCGCAGCCTGCGGCAAACCGAACAGATGGAGTTGGGCCAGACGGCACTGCGCACGCACGTGGCCGGCCTTGGCAGCGCGATGATACCAGCGAGCCGCGGAAGCCTGGTGTTGCACCGTGCCGTTGCCTCCAAGGTAACGCTCGCCGACGATAAACGCCGCTTCCGCATCGCCTCGTTCGGCCGCCGCAACGAACAGGGTTAGAGATCGCTCCGGCTCCTTCTCCGCGAGGCGTTGCGCACGCGAGCGTGCCCACCTCGCCGAGCGGGATGCGAGACGGTCTAATGGCGTGGCCAGTAGGTTCAATCCGGTCATACGAGTCACGGCTCGCGCATGCTGTCATAGGCAACGGGAAGGATCTTGTTGACGAAGTAGGCCAGGATGGAGCGCGTCCCGACCTTCACATCGGCGGTCAACGGCATGCCAGGCATGAGGCGAAAGCCAGGCGGCGTCTCGTGCAGCAACAACTTTCCGATTGCGATGTCGGCTTTGTAATAGAGCGTGCTTGGCCGGTTCGGCAGCGCCGTGCCGCCTTCCTGCGCCGTGGTTTCGGGACTGAAGCTATCCGCGCTGATCGAGCGCACCACGCCATGTGCACTGCCATATTGGAGAAACGGCAAGGTATCGAATTTGATCGTTACCTCGTCGCCCGATCGGACATAGCCGCTTTCGATACCCGAAATGTCGGCCTCGACCGAAAGCGGCGCGTCGAGGGGCACCAGCTGGATGAGCGGCTCGGCCGTGGTGACGACCGAGCCTGCCGAAACCTTGGCCACCGAAAGCACGACCGCATCGCGCGGTGCGGTGAGCACCACAAGCTCGCTATGCAGGGTGGCTTTGGAATAGTCCTGCTGGGCCTGCACCAGCTTGCGACGCGTCTCTGCGAGATCTTGCGAGTTCTGGCTGCTCCAATGCTGGACGAAGGTTTCACGCTCAGCCTGCAAGGCGGCCACCTTGCGGCGCGCTTGGGCGGCATCCGATTCCGCCTGGGAAAGCGAAGCCTGCATGGTGAGCCGAACGTCCTTTGCAAGCATCGTGTTGAGCAGGCTGCCGACCTGTAGATCCTGCAGCTTCAGGCGCATGTCTTCTATGCTGGTGGCGAGGCCGATGCGCTGGCGATAATAGGTGGCCTGCGCTTCATCGCCCGCGATCTGCGTCTTCAGCTGGTCGATCTTCTGGTCGAAATTCTCCAGGGAAAATTTGCGTTCGTTGTTCTGCTGGACGAAGATCGCCATCTGCAGGCTGGCGTGCGGATTGGTCCGATCGGGCGCGTAGTCATCGCCGTCGCCTATTGCCTGCAATCGCGCCGCCGCGGCACTGAACAAATCGACCTGATCCTTCAGGGCGGTAAGATCGGCGGTGCTGAAAGTCGGGTTGAAACGGGCAAGTACCTGGCCCTTCCGGACGATGTCACCCTTCCTCACGTCGATGCTCTCGATGATGGTCTGATCGAAGGGCTGAATGACGATGTTGGGCGCCTCGGCGACGAGCTTGCCGCTGGCAGAAACAATCTTGTCGATGCGGATCAGCCCGCTTGCCGCCAGCATCGAAACGACCAGAAGAAAGACCAGGAAGGTCATCGCGCGCGCCAGGTTCGGCAC
Source organism: Mesorhizobium sp. KR2-14 (assembly GCF_040049255.1). NCBI lineage: Bacteria > Pseudomonadati > Pseudomonadota > Alphaproteobacteria > Hyphomicrobiales > Phyllobacteriaceae > Mesorhizobium > Mesorhizobium sp. KR2-14. The sequence continues at coordinate 164,901 of NZ_JBDZDR010000009.1, forward strand.
CGGAGTGGCGATGATCGCAGCCGAAGGACTGCCGAATTCCAGGGCGGCGAGTGGCAGCGGGCCGCCGCCCGCTGACGCGCTGTCATTGGCGGGCGAGAACCGGAGCCGGGTTCGCATGGGCCTTTCCTCGAGGATCTATATGGCGGTTCTGTTGCAGCCAGAGATGGCGATAGACGGCGCAGCGCTCGACCAACTCATCATGCGGCCCGAGATCGATGACCTGGCCGCGGTCGAGCACAAGGATCTGGTCGCAATAGAGCAGCGAAGACAGGCGGTGCGAGACGATCACCATCGTGCGTCCGCGCGCTATGCGCTGGAGGTTGGCGTTGATCAGCGCCTCGCTCTCCGGGTCGAGCGCGGAGGTGGCTTCGTCGAGGATCATGAGCTTCGGATCGACGATCAGTGCGCGCGCTATGGCAAGGCGCTGGCGCTGGCCGCCGGAAAGGTTGGGCGAGCCTTCCTGGATCCAGGTTTCATAGCCCTGCGGCAGGCGCTCGATGAACTCCTCCGCGCCGGCGAGCCTGGCCGCGCGCACCGCGTCCTCGAAGCTAAGGCCTGGTCGCCCGGCGAGGATATTGTCCTTGACTGTGCCGCGGAACAGGAAATTCTCCTGCAGCACGACGCCGAAGCTCTGGCGCAGATGGCGCAGATTGATCTCGCGCAGATCTGTCCCATCGATCTTGACCGCCCCCGAATACTCGCGGTTGATACCCATCAACAGCCGCGTGACGGTGGATTTGCCGGAGCCCGAACGACCTACCAGCCCGAGCATGGTGCCGGGCGCGATGGAGAAACTGACTTTGTCGAGCGCGGGGGTCTTGGTGCCTTCGTACTTGAAGGTGACATCGTCGAAATTGATCGCGCCTTCGAATTTCGGCCGCAACCCATGGGTCAGCGCCCGCTTCTCGGTCGGCCGGTTGAGAACGGAGCCGACCTGCGAAAGCGCCTCGCGCGCCTCTTGCACATCCTGCAGCAGGCGCGCGAGATTCACCAACGGGCCGGCGACGCGGCCGCCAAGCATCATGAAACCGATCAAACCGCCGAGCGACAGCGGGTTGCTGGATGTAAGCGCAATATAGGCGCCAAGCGCCAACACGCCGGCCTGGGTGTATTTTTCAAACGGCATCACCAGTACCATCGGCCAGTTGCTCAGCCTGCCCATCTGCAGGTTGAGTTCGCCTACCCTCGCCGTCCGCTGATCCCATTCCGCCGCGCGGCTGTCTTCCAGGCAGAGCGACTTGACGGTGCGGATGCCGTAGATGCTTTCGACAAGCGTCGAGCCCCTGTCCGACTCTGCCTGGACCTGCTTGGCCGTCATGCGAGCCAGGGGCTTGAGGAAAACCGCTATGACCAGCGTGACGCAGCAGGCGGCGGCCAGCACGGTCCATGCAAGCGTTGCCTCCATGTAGAACAGCACAGGCAACAGCAGCAGAACCATCGAGAGATCGAGGAACGTCGTTATCATCCGCCCTGTCAGGAACTCGCGCACGCGGTAGAGCTGGCTGACCTTGTAAGACAGTTCGCCCGCCTGGTTCCGCTCGAAGAAATCCATCGGGAGCGCCACCAGCCGGACGAAGATGGCCAGGTTCATCCTGGTGTCCAGGCGGCTGGCGAGAATGACGAGCAACATCCGCCGCGACCAGGCGATGAGCATCTCGAAAGCAAGTGCGATCACCAGGATGACGACAAGCAGGGCGAGCGTGTTGGAGCTTTGATGCATCACCACCGTGTTCAGGGTCGTCATGATCATCAGGATGGGCATCACACTGAGGATGGTGATGGTGATCGAGCCGATCGCCACGTCGCGCAGGATCGTCTTTTCTCCCCACACAAGGCGGGTAAGCAACCCGAGGTTGAACGGTGCCTCGTCTTCATTGTCCTGGCGTGAGGTGCGAACCAGCATGGTTGCGCCGTCCCAGACCTGCCTGAGACGAAGTTCGTCGACTTCTACCGGCGCTTCCGAGTTCGGCGCGCAGGGATCGCGCACCAGAAGCATCTGATGCTCGTGATCACGGCCGACGACCAGGGCAGCATCGCCATCGGCGAGCAGCAACAGGATAGGTGCCGGGCTGTCGATCTTCAGCAGTTGACGAAAGGTAAGACGCACGCAGCGTGCCCACAGCCCCGACTGGCGAAACCAGTCGGTCAGAACTGCCGGGGAAGGCACGGCTCCCGCAGCACCGAGCTTCAGCGGGTCAGGATCGGCCCCGTAGTAGCTGGCAACTTTCATGGCAGCAGCCAGGCGTGCACCCGCCCGGCGCGCTCCGCGGCTTGCAGCGGCGGCATTTGCAGGTCCGTCAGCCGCAGCCTCTTGCGGCATCGGCCCAGCCGGGCAGAAATTCCTATCGGCTGCAGACGCTAGTTTTTTGCTCATCTTGGACCACTCGGTAGAAGCTGGCAGGCAAGAGCAGGAAACCAGCTGATTTCTCTCGAAGTGAAGAGACCGGCCACGAAGGCCGGTCTCCATTCACCATTCGGGCTTAGTCCTTTGGCATCGTCAGTTTACGTGCGTAGTCCTCCAGGTTGAGCGAGGTCATCGTGCCCGAGTGACCGGTCTGCTGGACGGTCGTTCCGATCGACGCGAGCGCAGTGTTTCCGCTGCTTGCAGGCAACGACGATCCCCAATGCGGCACGATATCGGTTGGCGTCAGGTTTCCGTTCAGCCCCTGCGCAATGCTCCGGAGAGACACTTCACTGCCGAACGTGACACCATCTGCCGTCGACCCTACGCCTCGATAGGCATTTTGAGCGGGCATGAAGGACATGTGGTCTTTCAACTGCCCCAGATTGCTCCAGCCGGGGAGCCATTTCGGCCAGCCAGGCCATCCATGCCCACCGGTATGTCCGCCAGGCGGATCTGCCGGGCCTCTCGGGCCTGTCGGGCCCGTCGGGCCAGCTGGACCCGTCGGCCCAGTCTTGCCGGTGGCGCCGGTCGCGCCTGTCGGACCGGTCTTGCCCGTGGCCCCGGTCGCGCCGGTCGGGCCCGTCTTGCCGGTCGCGCCGGTCGCGCCCGTCGGGCCGGTCTTGCCTGTCGCGCCGGTCGGGCCTGTCGGGCCGGTCTTGCCGGTGGCGCCTGTCGAGCCGGTCTTTCCGGTAGCGCCGGTCACGCCGGTCGGGCCGGTCTTGCCGGTGGCACCGGTCGCGCCTGTCGGGCCGGTCTTGCCGGTGGCACCGGTCGGACCTGTCGGGCCGGTCTTGCCGGTGGCACCGGTATCGCCGGTCGCGCCGGTGTCGCCCGTGGCACCCGTATCGCCCGTGGCACCGGTATCGCCGGTCGCGCCGGTATCTCCCGTCGCGCCAGTGTCTCCCGTGGCGCCAGTGTCACCCGTCGCGCCGGTGTCACCCGTCGCGCCAGTGTCTCCCGTCGCGCCGGTATCGCCCGTCGCACCGGTGTCACCCGTCGCGCCGGTATCGCCCGTGGCGCCGGTGTCGCCTGTCGCGCCGGTGTCACCCGTGGCACCGGTGTCACCAGTGGCGCCAGCATCACCCGTCGCACCGGTGTCACCCGTGGCACCGGTATCGCCAATCGCGCCGGTATCGCCAGTCGCACCGGTGTCTCCCGTCGCACCGGTATCGCCAGTCGCACCGGTGTCGCCCGTCGCACCGGTGTCACCCGTCGCACCGGTATCGCCCGTCGCGCCGGTATCGCCCGTCGCGCCGGTATCGCCCGTCGCGCCGGTATCGCCCGTCGCGCCGGTATCGCCCGTCGCGCCGGTATCGCCCGTGGCGCCGGTATCTCCCGTCGCGCCAGTGTCTCCCGTGGCGCCGGTATCACCCGTCACGCCGGTGTCACCCGTCGCACCAGTGTCTCCCGTCGCGCCGGTATCGCCCGTCGCACCGGTGTCTCCCGTCGCACCGGTGTCACCCGTCGCGCCGGTATCGCCCGTCGCGCCGGTATCGCCAGTCGCGCCGGTATCGCCCGTCGCGCCGGTATCTCCCGTCGCGCCAGTGTCTCCCGTGGCGCCGGTATCACCCGTCACGCCGGTGTCACCCGTCGCACCAGTGTCGCCGGTCGCGCCGGTGTCACCCGTGGCTCCGATATCGCCAGTCGCACCAGTGTCACCCGTGGCGCCGGTATCGCCAGTCGCACCAGTGTCACCCGTGGCGCCGGTGTCGCCAGTGGCTCCGGTATCGCCGGTCGCGCCGGTGTCACCCGTCGCGCCGGTGTCACCCGTCGCGCCGGTGTCGCCGGTCGCGCCGGTGTCACCCGTGGCTCCGGTATCGCCAGTCGCACCAGTGTCACCCGTGGCGCCGGTATCGCCAGTCGCGCCAGTGTCTCCCGTGGCGCCAGTGTCACCCGTCGCGCCGGTGTCGCCGGTCGCGCCAGTATCTCCCGTCGCGCCGGTGTCACCCGTGGCGCCGGTATCGCCAGTCGCACCGGTATCGCCCGTGGCGCCGGTATCGCCAGTCGCGCCAGTGTCGCCGGTGGCGCCGGTGCCACCCGTGGCGCCGGTGTCGCCAGTCGTGCCAGTATCTCCCGTCGCGCCGGTGTCGCCAGTCGCGCCGGTGTCGCCCGTGGCGCCGGTATCGCCAGTCGGGCCGGTGTCACCCGTGGCACCGGTGTCTCCCGTCGCGCCGGTGTCGCCTGTCGCGCCGGTGTCACCGGTCGCACCGGTGTCTCCCGTCGCGCCGGTGTCGCCCGTTGCGCCAGTGTCACCCGTGGCACCGGTGTCACCCGTCGCGCCAGTATCGCCAGTCGCACCGGTGTCTCCCGTCGCACCGGTGTCTCCCGTCGCGCCTGTATCACCCGTGGCACCGGTGTCTCCCGTCGCGCCAGTGTCGCCCGTGGCGCCAGTGTCTCCCGTCGCGCCGGTGTCGCCGGTCGCGCCAGTATCTCCCGTCGCGCCGGTATCGCCAGTCGCGCCGGCATCGCCCGTGGCGCCAGTATCGCCAGTCGCACCTGTATCACCCGTCGCGCCGGTATCGCCAGTTGCGCCGGTATCGCCGGTGGCTCCGGTATCGCCGATGGCACCAGTGTCTCCCGTCGCGCCGGTGTCGCCAGTGGCGCCGGTGTCACCAGTGGCACCGGTATCTCCGGTTGCGCCGGTGTCGCCGGTCGCGCCGGTGTCGCCAGTCGCGCCGGTATCGCCCGTGGCGCCGGTATCGCCAGTCGCACCGGTGTCGCCCGTCGCGCCAGTGTCACCAGTGGCGCCAGTATCACCCGTCGCGCCGGTGTCGCCCGTGGCGCCGGTATCGCCAGTCGCACCGGTGTCGCCCGTCGCGCCAGTGTCACCAGTGGCGCCAGTATCACCCGTCGCGCCGGTGTCGCCCGTGGCGCCGGTATCGCCCGTCGCGCCAGTATCACCCGTCGCACCGGTGTCGCCGGTGGCACCGGTGTCACCAGTGGCACCGGTGTCGCCCGTCGCGCCAGTATCTCCCGTGGCGCCAGTATCGCCAGTGGCTCCGGTATCGCCGGTGGGGCCCGCGGCGCCCGTAATTCCTGTTACAGTGAAATCAGTTCCATTTGTCTGAAGTATTCCGGCTTGATTATAGACAACAATATTTGCCGGATCAGCGCCCTCTGGAAGATATACGAGCGCCGAATAAGAGCCCAGGGGCACCCCTGTCGGTATCGCCGTCAGCGGGTTTGTATTGCTCGTACTTCCGAGGAGAGTATAGGTCACGCCATCGAGCTAATAAATGTACTCGGTGGTACCGGCGATATCTATACCTTGAACGCTGTAAAGCATGACACAACTCCGCTGCTAACGGGCAAACACGATGCGGCTGGCGGGAGGTGGGCTGATGGCAGTGCTTAGGGCGGCGAATCCGAAGTCAAGCCGTTCCCCGGCTGATTTGGCCATGCGCCCAGGCAGGGCGTTATGCTCACCCCGGGAAGGTGTTCGCTGCCATTCTTGTCGTCGGTTACGAAGATGTCCTCGGCCGAGCATCCGGGCGGGAGCAGAAATGTAACGCTGAATTGGCCCGACACTATACCGGGCGGGAGGGTGGAGCCGACGGCACCCACCACGTGACTTGAGCCCAGCAGGGCGTAGTCCTCCGCGGCTTTGCCACGGCACCAAACGAACACGACACTTGCGCCCTCGTTGGGATCAACGCCCGCAACGTTAAAAAAGACACCGCTCATATCGCTGACTTCCCTGTTACGGTTAGACTTTTCAACGAGAGCCAGAGCTTCTTCGCCCTGCCCGATGGGTCGGGTGCCGTCGCATGCAGTTGCCTGCGAATACAGCACTCTACGCACGCGAGGATTGACTATAGTTCGGAAAACACTGATCTTGCAGGTTCGGAAACTACTCACTGAACTTTGGTCGCTGATGACCACGCTACAGTGAGCCGTGCACAGTTCAGTTCGATCCTCCAGCTCGAGCATCAGCCCGTCATCTGCGACGTGGGCGCCAACCCCGTCGACGATCCGCCCTACGCAAACATGCTGGCCTTGAGGCTTTGCAAGGTCGTCGGCTTCGAGCCGCAGCCGGAAGCCTACGAAAACCTTCGACATCGAAACCTGGAGAACGAGCTCTACTTCCCGCGGGCCGTCGGAAAAGCCGGCACCCACCACCTCAACATATATCAGGCGAGCGGCTTCACTTCGACTTTCGAGATCGACGACGCAACGCTTGCCTTCATCGGCAATGAACGCTGGAAGCAGCTGGCCACGCTGAAGCGGGTCGAGCAGATACAATGCATTCCCTTGGATGACATGCCGGACCTGCCGGATTTCGACTTGCTGAAGATCGATATCCAGGGCGGCGAGTTAAGTGTCTTCCAAACCGGAAAAACAAAGCTTTCCAAAGCTGTCTGCGTGATAACGGAGGTAAGCTTTTTCCCGCTCTACAAAGACGCCCCCAGCCTCGGAGACCAGCATCGCGAGCTCATGCAACAGGGTTTCCTGCTCCATAAGTTCATGAACCCGAAGTCGATGCATATCCATAGCACTCACTCCGACAGCGAGTTGATCACACGCAACAGAAGCCAGCTTATCGATGGGGACGCGGTCTATATCAGGGATCTTCGAGGGATCGCTGAATGGCCGACCAACGAGATCAAGAGCTTGGCCGCACTCGCCCATTTCGTTTTCGACAGCAAGGACCTCGTCTTGCGGTGCCTGGACGTTCTGATCTCCAGGAAGGTTTTGCCCGCCAATGCCGGTATGAAATGCGCGAAACTATACGGCGGCTGATGGCTAAGCGCTGGGCGAGGCAATCTTCTGACTGAACAGTCCCTCCCCCATCGGGGGTCAAGGCCTTCCCATGCCGGACTGAGCTGCGCGGCGGCGGGGGGCTTCGGAACGCAAAAAGCCCCGGCTTTGGGCCGGGGCTTTCTGGGTCTGGTTGCGGGGGTTGGATTTGAACCAACGACCTTCAGGTTATGAGCCTGACGAGCTACCGGGCTGCTCCACCCCGCGTCAACTTTGGCTTGCCCTTGCGGACTTACAGCAAAAGGCCGCTCCCGGAAGGGTTGCGGCCCTGGGTCCCGTTTGTGGCGGGCCTTTTCGTTTGGAGAAGATTTCCATGCACTTAGCAGACCTGGCAGCGACCTACTCTCCCGCGTCTTGAGACGAAGTACCATCAGCGCTGGAGCGTTTCACGGCCGAGTTCGGAATGGGATCGGGTGCAGCCGCTCCGCCATAACCACCAGGTCGGCAAAGTGCATGTTTATTCGAGAAGCTGCTGGCGTAGCCAGTTGTCTTTGTGCCGTTCATGCGTGATGCGATGAACACAAGTAATGAGAACGATCAAGCCAATCGAGCTATTAGTACCGGTAAACTTCATGCATTGCTGCACTTCCATACCCGGCCTATCAACGTGGTCGTCTTCCACGGCTCTCA